>CAVTQL010000030.1:0-20700 GCA_963736845.1 uncultured beta proteobacterium | reverse complement strand
CGTTGCCGCTGGTGCTGCCGCCGACCGTGATCGGCTTCTACCTGCTGGTGGCGATGGGCCCGGACGGCCCGGTCGGGCGCCTGACCGAGGCGCTCGGCATCGGCCTGCTGCCCTTCACGTTTCCCGGCCTGGTGATCGCCTCGGTATTCTACTCGCTGCCCTTCGTCGTGCAGCCGATCCAGAACGCCTTCGCAGCGGTCGGCGAACGGCCGCTCGAGGTCGCCGCGACGCTGCGCGCCGGACCTTGGGATGCCTTCTGGTCGGTCGCCGTGCCGCTCGCCCGGCCCGGCTTCGTCAGTGGCGCCATCCTCGGCTTCGCCCACACGATCGGCGAGTTCGGCGTCGTTCTGATGATCGGCGGCAACATTCCGAACAAGACGCGCGTCGTCTCGGTGCAGATCTACGACCATGTCGAGGCGCTTGAGTATGCCCAGGCGCACTGGCTGGCGGGCGGCATGCTGCTGTTCAGCTTCGTCGTCCTGCTGGCGCTCTATACCTTCAACGCGGGATGGCGGAACCCGGCATGAGCGCTGAAATCCGGGGCAAATTCCGCGTCGACCGCGGCAACTTCTCCCTCGATGTCGACCTTGCCCTGCCGGCACGCGGCATCAGCGCGCTGTTCGGCCCCTCCGGTTCAGGCAAGACCACCTGCCTGCGGGCAATGGCCGGCCTCGAACGGGCGCCGGGCGGCTTCTTCGCAATCGGCGACACGGTCTGGCAGGACGATGCGCGCGGCGTGTGGCTGCCGACGCACCGGCGCGCGCTCGGCATGGTGTTCCAGGAGGCCAGCCTGTTCCCGCATCTTTCGGTGCGCGGCAACATGGCGTTCGGCCAGCGGCGGACGGTGCCGGGCGCCGACCCGCACCGCCTCGCGGAAATCGCCGAACTGCTCGGCATCGCGGCCCTGCTCGAACGGATGCCGCCGGCGCTGTCGGGCGGCGAGCGCCAGCGCGTCGCGATCGCCCGCGCACTCCTCGCGGCACCCGACATCCTGCTGCTCGACGAGCCGCTGGCGGCGCTCGACGCCCGCCGCAAGCAGGAAATCCTGCCCTATCTGGAACGTCTGCACGGCGAACTGTCGATCCCGGTCATCTACGTCAGCCATTCCCCGGACGAGGTCGCCCGCCTGGCCGACCATCTCGTGCTGCTCGACGGCGGTCGTTGCGTCGCCAGCGGGTCACTGCACGACGTCCTCGGGCGCATCGACCTGCCGGCCGTGTTCGCCGACGACGCCGGGGTCGTCGTCGAAACGACCGTCGCCGAACACGAGGCCGACGACCTGACCCGGCTCGAGTTTTCCGGCGGGCACATCTGGGTCTCGCGGCGCAGCGAAGCCATCGGCACGCCCTTGCGCTGCCGCATCCACGCCCGTGACGTCAGCCTCGCGCTGGTGCCGCAGACGCAGGCGAGCATCCTCAACTGCGTCGGCGCCACGGTGGTCGAATCTGGCAGCCGACCGATACGCCGGGACACGTGCTGGTCAAGCTGGACGTCGCCGGCAACCCGCTGCTCGCCCGCATCACCCGGCGCTCGGCGGAACGCCTGGGCATCCGGCCGGGGCTGGTGCTGCGCGCCCAGATCAAATCGGTGGCACTGCTCGCCTGATCAGCGCCCTTCCTGCAGCAGGCGGATATCGGCGACGATGTCGTTGACGCTGGCCGTGTCCTTGACGTAGAGGCGCAAGCCGGCCCACCGGGTCGAAAACATAGGCGCCCGACGAATGGTCGAGGACATAGCCGAGTTCGCTACCGACCTCCTTGCGCGCGCTGAACACGCGAAATTCGTCGGTCACCACCTTGATCTGGGCCTGGTCGCCGCGCAGCCCGAGAAACGAGGGATGGAACCACGGCACGAATTCCTTCAGGCGCTCGGCGCTGTCGCGCTCCGGATCGAGGGTGACGAACAGGACCTGGACCGCCCCGGCCGCCGGACCCAGCGCTTTCATGACTTCCGCCAGCCGCGCCAGCGTGGTCGGACAGATATCCGGGCACGAGGTGTAGCCGAAGAAAATCACCACGACCTTGCCCCGAAAATCGGCCAGGGAACGTCGTTGACCGTGATGATCGCTCCAACTCGAAGCCGCGGCCGAAGGTAGCCCCGGTCAGGTCGGTATTGCGGAATGCGACCGGCGCACGGCTGCACGCCGCCAGCAGGGTGCACGGAAGGGCGATGAAAAGGCGGCGTCTCATACCAAAAAATATTTCACAACAGAATTGCGACAGATCAATTTTTACCATTAAACTTCGCCGTCGCAAGGGGGAGGGAACAAGATGAGCCACTGTGTCTGCCAGGGTGGGAAGCACATGAACACGTCCGCTACGCGCCGCAGCCTGTGGCTCGCGCGTTTCTGCGCTTCTGCCGGTTTGCTGCTGTCCGGCGCCGCGCACGCGGAGTACAAGTTCAATTTCCCGGAACCGGTGACGCCGATCGCCAGGGAAACACTGCACATCCACAACGAGTTCATGCTGATCATCACCATCCTGTTCGTGGTGGTGTTCGCGATCATGATCTACTCGATGGTCAAGCACCGCAAGAGCGTCGGCCACCAGCCGGCCAAGTTCACCGGCCCGACCGGCACCGTGCAGTGGTTCTGGGCGCTCGTTCCCTTCGCCATCCTGCTCTTCATCGACTTCATCCTGATGGGCATCCCCGCAGTGCAAGCCATCATCGAGATGGAAGACACCAAGACCCGCGCCGACATGGTGCTCAAGGTCACCGGCATGCAGTGGAAGTGGCAGTACGAATACCCCGGCACCGACGTCAAGTTCATCAGCACGATGTCCACCCCGCGCGAGCAGATCAGCCAACGCCGAGGCCAAGGGCGAAAACTACCTGCTCGAGGTCGACAACCCGGTGGTGCTGCCGGTCGGCAAGAAAGTGCGCATCCTGCTGACCTCGACCGACGTCATCCATACCTGGTGGGTGCCGCAGTTCGGCGTCAAGCGCGACGCCATCCCCGGCTTCCTGCGCGAAACCTGGGTCAAGAGTCGAGAAGCCGGGCACCTATCGCGGCCAGTGCGCCGAACTGTGCGGCAAGGACCACGGCTTCATGCCGGTGGTCGTCCATGCCGTGCCGGAGCCCGAGTACCTCGCCTGGCTGGAGCAGAAGAAGGCCGAAGCCAAGGCCGCCGCCGGCGGCGCCGACCGCACCTGGAGCCGCGACGAACTGATGGCCGCCGGCAAGGAAGCCTACGCGAAGCAGTGCGTCGCCTGCCACCAGCCGGAAGGCCAGGGCCTGCCGCCCGCGTTCCCGGCGCTGGCCGGCAGCAAGATCGTCACCGGCCCGCTGCTCGGCAAGGACGGCAAGATCATCAAGGACAGCCATGTCGATCGCGTGCTCAACGGCAAGGCCGGGCACCGCCATGCAGGCGTTCCGCAACAGCCTGTCCGACGTCGAACTGGCCGCGGTCATCACCTATGAACGGAACAGTTTCGGCAACAAGACGGGCGACATGATCCAGCCCGCCCAGATCAAAGCCCTGCGCTAGGAGACCCGCCATGAGTATCGCTACCACCCACCCTGCTGAACACCATGCCGAGCATCACCCGAGCGGGATGCTGCGCTGGCTGACGACGACGAACCACAAGGACATCGGCACGATGTACCTGACCTTCTCGCTGATCATGTTCTTCGTCGGCGGGCTGATGATCCTGGCTGTGCGCGCCGAGCTGTTCCAGCCCGGCCTGCAGTTGATGAAGCCGGAGTTCTTCAACCAGTTGATCGGCGTGCATGCGCTGGTGATGATCTTCGCGGCGCTGATGCCGGCCGCCACCGGCTTCGCCAACTGGATGATCCCGCTGATGATCGGCGCCCCGGACATGGCCCTGCCCCGCCTCAACAACTGGGGCTTCTGGATCCTGCCGCCGGCCGCCATCCTGCTCACCCTGCCCTTCACGCTGGCCTTGATGGGCGATCGGCGACGGCGCCATCGCCACCGGCTGGACCTTCTACGCCCCGCTCTCGGTGCAGGGTGGCATGGGCGTCGATTTCGCCATCCTTTCCGTGCATATGCTCGGCATCTCGTCGATCATGGGGTCGATCAACATCATCGTCACCATCTTCAACATGCGCGCCCCCGGCATGACCATGATGAAGCTGCCGCTCTTCGCCTGGGGCTGGCTGATCACCGCCTTCCTGCTGATCGCGACGCTGCCGGTGCTGGCCGGGGCGGTGACCATGCTGCTCACCGACCGCCATTTCGGCACCCACTTCTTCGACGCCGCCGGCGGCGGCGACCCGATCCTCTTCCAGCACCTGTTCTGGTTCTTCGGCCACCCCGAGGTCTATATCCTGCTGCTGCCGGTCTGGGGCCTGATGCCGCACGTGTTGTCGACCTTCACGCGCAAGCCGACCTACGGCTACAAGGCCCAGGTCTATAGTTTCATCGCCATCGGCCTGCTCTCGGTCGTCGTCTGGGCGCACCACTTCTTCACCGTCGGCATGCCGGTGCCGGCGCTGATCTACTTCATGTTCAGCACCATGGCCGATCTCGCTGCCGCTGGCGGTGCTCTTCTTCTGCTGGATCGCCACCATGTGGAAGGGCTCGATGACCTTCGAGACGCCGATGCTGTTCGCCATCGGCTTCATCGTGCTCTTCGGCATCGCCGGGCTGACCGGGCTGATCCTCGCCGACGTCGCCGCCGACGCCCAGTACCACCACAGCTACTTCGTCGTCGCCCACTTCCACTACGCGCTGTTCGCCGGCGGCATCATGGGCGTGATGACCGGCGTCTACTACTGGCTGCCGAAGTGGACCGGGCACATGTACAGCGAGAAGCTCGGCAAGTGGCACTTCTGGCTGACGGTGGTCTCCTTCAACCTGACCTTCATCCCGCAGTTCTTCCTCGGTCTGGCCGGCATGCCGCGGCGGATTCCCGACTATGCGCTGCAGTTCGCCGAATTCAACGCGATCTCCACCGTCGGCGCCTTCATCCTCGGCATCAGCCAGCTGCTCTTCGCCTGGAACATCTGGCTCTGCGTGCGTGGCGGTCCGCAAGGCCGAAGCCCGCGTCTGGGAAGGCGCCGAGGGGCTGGAATGGGAGCTGTCGTCGCCGCCGCCGCACCATAGCTGGGAAACCCAGCCGGTGGTCAAGTGATGGTGCCTGCCGTGAGCGAACCCTTTTCGGGCGACGATCTGGCGCGCCGTCGCGCCGCGTCGCGCCGGCTCGGCTGGGCAATCGGTATCGCCGTCCTCGCCCTGTACATCATCGGCCTGTTCTTCAAGCGCTAGGACGATGGACGACGTCCGCCCGGCTCCCCTCGGTCACAGCCGCCTGGTCATCCGGCTGCTGCTGCTGGTGGCCGCGGCGACCGTCTTCGCCTTCGCCATGGTGCCGCTCTACAACGTCCTCTGCGAGGTGACCGGACTCAACGGCAAGACCGGCGGCAAGGCCATCGTCCGCGACGGCTTCGCTGTCGGCGGGCTGCAGAACGCAGCGGCGCCGGCAGAATGCCGTCGATACCAGCCGCACCGTGCGCGTCGAATTCACCGGCACCGTCATGCCCGGCCTGCCGTGGGACATGCGTCCGCTGACGACGAGCCTCGATCTGCACCCGGGGGAACTGCAGCAGGTCACCTACCTGGTGCGCAACACCTCGGACCGTACCATTACCGGCCAGGCCGTGCCCAGCGTCACGCCCGGGCAGGCAGCGCAGCACTTCGAGAAGATCGAGTGCTTTTGCTTCGAGCAGCAGACGCTCGCCCCCGGCGAAGCGCAGGAGATGCCGCTGGCTTTCATCGTCAAGCCGGAAATCGACCGCGACATCGCCCACATCACCCTTTCGTACGCATTCTTCAGTATCGACGGACAACGCCAGACACTAACCAATAAGGGGGAGGCCCGATGAAAGCCAGCTCTGCCCAGACTGCACCCGAGGGATCACTACTTCGTTCCCGAGCCCAGCCTCTATCCGGCCATCCTGTCCGGCGGCATGTTCCTGCTGGCGGTTGGCTTCATCCAGATGATCAACGCTTTTCCGCTCGGCAAGTGGGTCATGCTCGGCGGCTTCGGCGTCATCCTCTACGTGCTCTTCGGCTGGTTCGGCAAGGTGATCACCGAATCGCAGACCGGCGCCTACCGCGACTGGGAAGACCTCTCCTTCCGCTACGGCATGATCTGGTTCATTGCCACCGAAGTCATGTTCTTCGCCGCCTTCTTCGGCGCGCTGTTCTACATGCGGGTGATCTCGGTTCCCGAACTGGGCAACATGATGAGCGAGCACGGCACCAGCCTGTGGCCCGAGTTCGCCGGCACCTGGCCGACCAGCGGCCCCAAGGGGGCCGAGTTCACGCCGATGGGCGCCTGGGGCATCCCGGCGATCAACACGGCCCTGCTGCTGAGTTCCGGCGCCACGGTCACCTGGGCGCACTGGGGACTGCTGCGCAACAACCGCGCCAGTCTGATCCTCGGCCTCGCCGCCACGGTGCTGCTCGGTTCAGTCTTCCTCGTTCCTGCAGGCCTACGAGTACCTCCACGCCTACACCGAACTCGGGACTGACCATGGGCGCCGGCGCCTACGGCGCGACCTTCTTCATGCTGACCGGCTTCCACGGCTTCCACGTCACGCTGGGCACGATCATGCTGCTGGTCATCCTGTTGCGCAGCATGAGCGGCCATTTCAGTGCCGAGCGCCACTTCGCCTTCGAGGGCGTGGCCTGGTACTGGCACTTCGTCGACGTGGTCTGGCTGATCCTCTTCGTCTTCGTCTACTGGGTGTAGCCGGGAATGAGTCCGAAGCGGAACCCGGCGAGCAGCATCGCGAACAGGAAGATCGACAGCCCGATGCGCACGGTGAGGGCGCGTGCCGTGCGCACCCCCTCGCCGCGATCGCGATAGAGGAAGAACAGCCCGGAAAACAGGCTGCCCACTATGGCCAACATCAGCAACAACACGAGCACCTTGATCATCGACGAGTCTCCAGACAAGTTTTCCGTGCGCCAGTATGCGCGCGCGGACACCGGTCCGGCAAGGGCCAGCCGGAGACAGGCGGCGCTGATCGGCGGGCTGGTGATGGCCATCCTGCTGCCGCTTTTCATCTCGCTCGGCCTCTGGCAATGGCGCAAGGCCGAGACGAAGACCGCGGTGCAGTCCGAACTCGACAGCCGCAGCAACGATCTCGCCGTGGCCATGCCGACCGTGCCGGTCGACGCGGACTCGCTGCGCCATCGCCGCGTCGCGCTGCGGGGAACCTACGATGCCTCGCGCCAGGTCCTGATCGACAACCGGCTGTACCGCGAACAGGCCGGCTATCACGTGATCACCCCGCTGCGCCTCGCCGGCTCCGAAATGCATGTCCTTGTCAACCGCGGCTGGGTCGCCGCCCCGCCGGATCACAGGATCCTTCCGGCGACCGAGGTGCCTCCCGGCACCGTCGAACTGACCGGCATCGCCGTCGTCCCGACGCAGCGCTTCTTCAATCTCGCCCCGCAGCCCACCAGCGGCTGGGACGCCGTCTGGCAGAACCTCGATCTGGCGCGGTTCGGGAGCGCCGTGCCCTACCCGCTGCAGCCCGTCGTCGTCCAGCTCGATGCCGCCGCGCCGGGCGGCTATGTGCGCGACTGGCCGCGCCCCGACGAGCGTGCCGAGCGCCATCGCAGCTACGCCCTGCAGTGGTTCGGCTTCGCCGCCTCGAGCCTTGGCATCTGGGCCTGGTTCCTGTTGCGCCGCCCGTGACCGCCGTGACCCTCGACTCTCCCGCGCCGCGTCGCAGCGGACTGCCGATGCTGCTCCTGGTGGTCGCCCTCCTCGCACTGCCCTTCGTCATCGCGGCGGGGCTCTACTTCGTCGGCTGGCAGCCGTCGCGCACCGCCAATCACGGGCAGCTGCTCAATCCGCCACTGCCACTCCCCGCCGACGGATTGCGCTTGCCCGATGGCCAGAAACTCGCCACCGCCGACCTGAACGGCAAGTGGCTGCTGGTCCTGAGCGGCAGCGGCCCCTGCGATGCCAGCTGCGCCCGGCGCATCGATGAAATGCGCCGCATCCAGGTTTCCCTTGACAAGCAAATGGGACGCGTGCGCCGTGTTGTGCTGACCGACCTCGCCAGCGACCCGGAACTCGCCGCCGCCCTCCAGCGCCAGCCCGACCTCGTTCTCGCCACGGCGCCGGACGGCTGGCTGCCTGGCGCCGGAAGCAGGACCGGTTATCGCCTGCACATCGTCGACCCGCAAGGAAAATTGATCCTGGACTACCCGGAAGATGCCGAGGCCAAGGGCATCCGTGCCGACCTCGATCGCCTGCTCAAATTCGCCTGGACCGGCTAGGAGACACGCCATGCAAACCGTTGCCGAACCGACCCTTTCCTTTGGCCAGCGCCTGGTCGCCTTCTCGCACCTGTGCAAGCCGCGGGTCAACAGCCTGATCGTGTTCACCGCGATGATCGGCATGTTCCTCGCAACCCCGGGCTTTCCGCCGCTGCTGCGCCTGCTCGTCGCGACGCTCGGCATCGCGCTGGTCTCGTTCGCCGCGGCTGCACTCAATTGCCTGGTCGAGCGCACCATCGACGCCAAGATGGCGCGCACGAGCTGGCGCGCCACCGCCCGCGGCGACATCTCGCCGCTGGAAACCGTCACCCTTGCCACCCTGCTCGGCGCCACCGGGCTCTGGCTGCTGCACGCCTTCATCAACGACCTGACGATGTGGCTGACGCTCGCCACCTTCGTCGGCTACACCATTCTCTACACGCTGATCCTCAAGCCGGCGACGCCGATGAACATCGTCATCGGCGGTGCTTCCGGCGCCATGCCACCGCTGCTCGGGTGGACGGCGATGACCGGCCAGGTGTCGGCCGAGCCGCTGGTGCTGTTCCTGATCATCTTCCTGTGGACGCCGCCGCACTTCTGGTCGCTCGCCTGCTACCGGCGCGCCGAATATGCGCGCTCCGGCCTGCCGATGCTGCCCGTCACGCACGGCATCGCCTTCACCTGCCAGCACATCCTGTGGTACACGCTTATGCTCGCCGGGGCCAGCCTGATCCCCGTCTCGCTGGGCATGAGCGGCTGGTTCTACCTGGTGGCGATCAGCCTGCTCGACCTCGTTTTCCTCGGCTATGCCATCGCCCTCTGGCGCAGCTACAGCGACGCACTGGCCCGGAGTACCTTCCGCTACTCCATCCTTTACCTGACCCTGCTCTTTGTCGCCCTCTTCGCCGACCGCCTGATCGCCTAGCCGGCGAGCCGTTCGCCGAGGAAATCCATCAGCACCCGGACACGGTGCGGGATGTGCCGGTTGCTCGGCAGCACGGCGTAGATGCCGAGTTCGGGCAGCGGGAAGTCGGCGAGGATCGCCTCGACCCGACCGGCGGCGATGAAGATGTCGGCAATGAAATCGGGCTGGCAGGTGATGCCGAGACCCTGCGCCGCAGCCTCGGTGAGCACGTCGCCGTTGTTGGCGCTGATGCGGCTGCGTACCGGAAATGATTCGATCTGCCCATCGACCAGGAACTGCCAGGCGAGGCTACCGTTGCCCGCCGTGTAGCCCAGGCATTCGTGATGCGCCAGTTCCGCCGGATGTTGCGGTCGACCATGGCGGGCGAGGTAATCCGGCGCCGCGACCACCAGCATCCTGCCGCTGCCGATCCGTCGCGCCACGTCACCCGCCTCGAGCCGCCGGGCGATGCGGATCGACAGGTCGATACCCTCCTCGATCAGGTTGGCCCGGCGGTCGCTGTAATCCATGTCGAGGCCGACCTCGGGGTAGCGCCGCAGGAAGTCGAGAAGCAACGGCGCCACCCGCTTCAGCCCGAAGCTGAGTGGCACGCTGACGCGGATCCGGCCACGCGGCGTCGCGCGTTCCTCGGCGACATCGGCTTCCGCCACCTCGACCAGGTTGAGGATGACGCGGCATTTTTCGAGGTAGGTGGTACCGGACGCGGTCAGTGCCAGGCGGCGGGTACTGCGCGCCATCAGCTTGACGCCGAGATGGGCTTCGAGCGCCGCGATTTGCCGCGTTACCACCGACCGGGCGACGCCAAGCTGCTGCGCCACGCCGGAAAAGCTGCCCGTTTCCGCCACGCGAACGAACAGGTGCATCGCATCGAGTCTGTCCATTGTTTCTTATTTCGCACCAATCATTTGCATATTGTCACCTATTTCGTGGCACAAAGTATCGGTACAGTACGCCCATCGCCTCCGGAAAGATTCCCGTGCCACACTCCCAACCCGTCCTCTTCGTTCCCCACGGCGCGCCGACCTTCGCGCTGCGCCCCGGTGCCGCCGGCGCCGCGCTCGCCGCCGCGGCGCGCGAACTGCCGGCGCCGCGCGCCATCGTCATCGTCAGCGCACACTGGGACACCGCCATCCCGACCGTCGGCTTTGCCGACCGTCCGCGGACGATCCACGACTTCTCCGGCTTTCCGGATGAACTCCACGCCATCCGCTACCCGGCCACCGGCTGCCGCGAAGCCGCCGACGAGGTGGTGCGGGCGATCGCCGGCGCCGGCCTGCCGGTCGCCCGCGACGAGCAACGCGGCCTCGACCACGGCGCCTGGGTGCCGCTGCGCCTGATGTTCCCCGATGCCGACGTGCCCGTCGTCCCGCTCTCGCTGCAAAGCCACGGCGGCCCGGAACTCGCCTTCCGCCTCGGTCAGGCGCTGGCGCCGCTGGCCGCGCGCGGCTTCCTCGTCATCGCCTCGGGCAACATCACCCACAACCTGCGCGACTACCAGCGCGCGGCGCGCGACGGCAGCGGCACGCCCGCCTACGTGCGGGCATTCGCCGACTGGATTGCCGAGCGCATCGCCGCCGGCGACGCCGCCGCCCTGCTCGACTATCGCCGCCAGGCGCCCGACGGGGTCCGGGCGCATCCGAGCGAGGAACATCTGCTGCCGCTGTTCGTCGCATTCGGTGCGGGCGGCGACAATGCCCAGGCCCGCCGCCTGCACGCCGGCATCGACGACTACGTGATCGCCATGGATGCCTACGAATTTCTGCCCCGACCAGGAGGTCGACCGTGACAACCCGCTACACGAATACCGCCAAGGCCTTGCACTGGGTGATGGCCATCCTGCTCTTCGGCCTGCTGGCGCTCGGCTTCTACATGCACGACCTGCCGCTCTCGCCGGAAAAGCTCAAGCTCTATTCCTGGCACAAGTGGGCCGGCGTCACCGCCTTCCTGCTCGTGCTCTTCCGCCTCGCCTGGCGCGCCGGACACCAGCCGCCGGCGCTGCCCGACAGCCTGCCCGAGGACCTGCAGAAGGCGGTTCACGCCGGCCACTTCCTGCTCTACGCGCTGATGATCGCCATCCCGCTGTCGGGCTGGCTGATGAGCTCGGCCAAGGGCTTCCAGACCGTCTGGTTCGGCATCCTGCCGATCCCCGACCTGATCGGCAAGAACAAGGAGGCCGGCGACATACTGCAGAACGTCCACGTGAGCCTCAACTTCTTCTTCATCGTCGTCATCGCCGGCCACGTCGGTGCCGCGCTCAAGCACCACTTCATCGACCGGGACGACATCCTCACCCGCATGCTGCCCGGCCATTCCAGGGAGAAGTGACATGAAACGCATCGCCTTCGCCTTCGTCCTCGCCGCCGCGTTTTCCGCGCACGGCGTCGAATACGGACAGGTCCAGCCCGACAAGAGCGCCATCGACTTCACCTACAAGCAGATGGGTGTCGCGGTCAACGGCAAATTCAAGCGCTTTTCCAGCCAGTTGAGCTTCGACCCCGCGAAGCCGACCGCGGCGAAGGCGACCTTCGACGTCGAACTGGCCAGCGTCGACACCGGCGCCCCCGAAGGTGACGACGAAGTCGCCGGCAAACCGTGGTTCAACACGAAGGCATTCCCGACCGCCCGCTTCGTCTCGGGCACCGTCAAGGCGCTCGGCGGCAACCGCTACGAAATCGCCGGCCAGTTGAGCATCAAGGGCAAGACGCAGGATGTCGTCGTTCCCGCCACCTTCACGACCCAGGGCAATACCGGCGTCTTCGCCGGCGCCTTCACGATCCGCCGTGGCGACTTCGCCATCGGCGAAGGCTCGTGGGCCAAGTTCGACATCGTCGCCAACGAAGTCCAGGTCAAGTTCCGCATCACCGCAACCGCAAAGTAAGCCACCGCAACCCCGACCGGAGAATCACCATGCAAAGACAACTCGTCACCCTCGCCCTCGCCCTCGCTGCTGCCGCCCCGGCACTGGCCGCCCCGGAAACCTTCAGCGTCAACGGCACCCACACCTATCCGCGCTTCTCGTACAGCCACTTCGGCTATTCGACCCAGCTCAGCCGCTTCGACAAGACCAGCGGCACCGTCACTCTCGACAAGGCGGCGAAGACGGGTGCGGTCGACATCGTCATCGACACGAAATCGGTCGATACCGGCTACGCCACCTTCAACGAGCACATCCAGGGCGAGGATTTCCTCGACACCGGCAAGCACCCCACCGCCACCTTCAAGTCGACGAAAGTCGTCTTCGAAGGCGACAAGCCGGTCGCCGTCGAAGGCAAGCTGACCCTCAAGGGCGTGACCAAGCCGGTGACGCTGACCGTCACCTCCTTCCAGGCCATGCCGCACCCGATGCTGAAGAAGGATGCGATCGGCGCCAACGCCTGGACCGTCGTCAAGCGCTCGGACTTCAACATGGGCAAGTACGCGCCGAACGTCGGCGACGACGTGCGCATCGACATCGCCATCGAGGCGATCAAGCAGTAAGGTTTGGGCGACCGCATGCGGGGCTTCCGGCGAAGCCCCGTTTTTCGTGCGGCCGCACCCGGCCGTATGTTTGCGCCAAATCACGGTGCGGCGCGGCCAAACTGCTAAGCTTCGCTGAAGTCACCACCGGAAACGCCTCCTCAGCGGCGAACGGCATGAACCGAAGAATCCTGCTCCTGGCACTTGCCGCACTGTCGCTCACCCTCGCCGGATCGGCCTTCGCGCGGGGCCCTTGGCGGGCGAGCGAACAGAACACCAGCGGCTGGTACCTGATGACGCCCGAAGAGCGCATCGAACACCAGGCACGCATACGCAGCTTCAGGACCTACGACGAATGCCACGCCTACCAGGTGGAACATCACCAGCTGATGGAAGCCCGCGCGCGTGAACAGGGGCGCCAACTCTCCGGCGGCCATCGCGACATCTGCGAGCACCTGCGCCCGCCGCGCTAGGCCGGAAACCGCCCGGATGCACCGCCCCCGCTCACTTGCCATCCCGCTGATCTCGACGACGCTGGTCGGCCTGACCGTCCTCTGGGCCTTCCCGGAAGGCCTGGGCTTCTGGCGCAGCGTCGCCATCGTCTCGGGCTGGGCCGGCTGCGGATTGCTGGTGGCCAGCCTCCTGCTGATGATCCGCGAGGCAAGGCTGGCCGCCTGGCTGGGTGGCCTGGAAAGCATGTACCGCTGGCATCACCGGCTCGGCGTCTCGGCCTACCTCGTCCTGCTGGTCCACCCGCTGGCGCTGGCCGCCGCCGGTTGGGCCGAATCGCCGGCACTCGCCTGGGCCATGCTGGCACCGTGGCAGCAGGGCTGGCCAGTCTGGCTCGGCTGGGCGGCGTTGCTCTGCCTCATGACCGGATTGGCGCTGGCCCTGTCGCCCGCCATGCCCTACGCCCGCTGGCGGGGGCTGCACAATCTGCTGGCGCTGGCGATCGTCCTGTCACTCGGCCACCTCCTGTTGCTCGGGCTCGACTACCTGCTGCTCTGGTCGCCGCTGCTCGCGTTGACCTTCATTCTCTGGCGCTTTTTACGTGCCGACTTCGGACTCGCCGCCCATCCTTATATCGTGGCGCGGGTTGACCATCCGTCAGCCGAGGTCGTCGAAGTCCGCCTGCAGCCGCTGGCACGCCCGCTTGCCGCTCGCTCCGGCCAGTTCGTGCTGGCCGCGTTCCTCGACGGATCCGGCTTTCACGGCTGCGGCGAATATCATCCCTACACCATCAGCGGCATTGCGCCAGGCGGGGAAATTGCCCTGGGCATCAAGGCGCTGGGCGACTGCACCAGTCACCTGCAGGCGATCGTGCCGGGCGTCGCCGTCCGCATCGAAGGGCCGTTCGGCGATTTCCTGGGCGATCCCCCGGCCGGACCACAACTTTGGCTCGCCGGGGGAATCGGCATCACGCCCTTCCTCGGTGTCCTGCGCAGCGGGCCGCTGCGCTATCCCGCGCGCCTCGTCTATCTTCACCGCAACGACGCCGACGCCGCATTCCGTGATGAACTGGCGGCACTCGCCACGGCGGAACCACGATTGGCACTGCACGTCGTGGCCTGCGGCGATCGCCTGCCGGATCTCGCAGCCGTGCTGCCGGCGGCGACGGCACTTGCCGGGCACGACTGCTACGTGTGCGGCCCGCCCGGCCTGCTCACGGCCGCCGTACGGATCCTGCAGCAACGTGGTGTCCGCCTGGCGCATATCCACTTCGAACATTTCGACTTCCGATGATGCACCGCCTCTTCCTGCCCGGTACGGCCCTCTTCTGGATCGCCGTCCTCGTTCTGTGGGCCGCCGTCCGCTGGTTGCCTCCCGCGGTGGAGCGGCTGCCGGTTGCCGCAGAGAGGCGATTGCCGATCGACGAGGTCGCCCGTCATGCAAGTCCCGAGAATTGCTGGATGGCGATCGACCTTGCGGTATATGACGTGTCCCGCTACCTGCCCGAGCATCCGTCGCGGTCGGGCATCGTCGAGCCGTGGTGCGGCAAGGAAGCGACCGAAGCCTACCGGACCAAGATGAAAGGGCGCCCGCATTCGCCCGAAGCCGACGAGTTGCTTGCCCGCTACCGCATCGGAACGCTCGCCAGACCCTGACTTCGCCAGTCTGACGAGGGATGGCCTCGCTGCCGTCTCAGCATCTGGCCTAGAATGCTGTCAATGGCGCTTCCGGAAAACTATCTCGAACGACAATTTCCGGCATGGGCGCTGGCGGTTTCGCTGGTCATCCACGGCGCGGTGATCTTCTTTCCCCGGCCCGAGCCGCCGCCCGCCAGGCCCGCCGCGCAACGCCTCGAAGCCACCCTGGCGCAACGTCCGCGGGCGCAGGCCGAACCGCAGCTGACCCCGCCGCCGGTACCGGAAACAAAGCCAAGACCAGCGACCAGGCCAGTCAACCCGCCGCGGCCGCGCATGCTGCTCGCCGAAAGTGGCAAGGGCCCGAAGGTCTCGGCGACGCGGAAATGGTCGCCCGCCGAGAAGCAGGAGATGGACCGCTTCCTCGAAGAACTGGCCGCGCAGCCACGGGCGGCGCCGCGCCCGACCCTGGCCCAGCGTTCGCTGGCCATGGCGCGTGAGGACGCGCGCCAGCAGGCGCGCCGGGAAGATACGGGAACCGCGCTGCTCGAACGCCGCCCCGATTCCCCGCCGCCCGACCCCTTCAGCCTCGACCACTATGTTAACGGGGTGATCAAGCGCCTCAACCGCAGCGCCGCCTATGTGCGCAACGACCCCCGCGCCAAGGGCGTGCGCCCGGCCGCCGTGCAGTTCCGCCTCAACCCCGACGGCAGCCTGAAATCGTTCACCGTCCTCAATGCCGGCGACCAGCAGGAGGAAATCGCCTTCGTCAGGTCGGTGGTCGAGCGCGCCATTCCCTTCGCCCCCTTTCCCCCCGACATCGACCGGGCCGCCCGCTCGCTCGGCGTCACCATCTGCATCCAGCCCGGCAGCGGCAGCGGGGGCGGATTCGGCTTCACGCGGCTGGCCGACGGCCGCGGCTGCTGACCATCCTGACGAATCCAGAGACACCATGAAACCGGCCAAGCCGGAAACCAAGCGAGAAACGCCATGACCACACTCCGCCCCGACGTCAACCTCGGCCTGCTCAACGAAAACGGCCGCGAATACCTGCCCGGCTACCTCGGCATCGAGATCCTTACCATGGCGCAGGGCATGGCGACCAGCCGCATGCCTGTCCACCAGTTGCACTTCGCCCCCAACAACTTCCTGCACGCGGCCAGCATCGTCGCGCTCGCCGACACCACTTGCGGCTACGCGACCATCGCCCACCTGCCCGCTGGTGCCGGCTCGTTCACCACCATCGAACTCAAGAGTAACCACCTCGGCACGGTGCAGGACGGCAGCATCGCCTGTACCGCCGTCGCCCAGCATCTCGGCTACACCACGCAGGTCTGGGATGCCGTCGTCAGCAAGGAGGCGACCGGGCGCAAGCTCGCCCTCTTCCGCTGCACGCAGAAGATCCTGTGGCCGACGGGCTGAGCGGCCGCTTCCGCCGCTGATCCGTCCAGGGAACCGTCCGTGCCCGAGTTCGTCTTCCACGCCGGACTGGCCGATCTGCTTCCCAAGGCGTGGCGCGGGCGCCCGGTTTTCTGCGCCACGGCGCCACACCAGAGCGCCAAGCACGCGATCGAGGCGCTCGGCGTGCCGCATAGCGAAATCGGGCAGGTCGCGGTCAACGGCGAAACAAGGCCGATTTCCAGCCTGCTCGCGGCGGACGACCGCGTCAACGTGTTTCCCCCTGTGCCGCCCCCGGCGGGCGGCGAACCGCCGCGCTTCATCGCCGACGCGCATCTTGGCCGGCTCGCCCGCTACCTGCGCTTCGCCGGCTTCGACACGCTGTGGGCCAACGCCTGGGACGACGCCGAACTGGTCGCCATCGCCGCCCGCGAGGACCGCGTCGCGCTGACCTGTGACCGCGCGCTGCTGATGCACCGGGCGCTGCCCGCCGGCTGCTGGCTGCGCAGTCGGCAGCCGCTGGCACAGCTCGGCGAGGTCGCCCGCCGTTATGCGCTCGCCCTCGACGGCGCACGCGCCAGCCGCTGCCTCGAATGCAACGCACTGCCGCTGCCGGTCGCCAGGGAGGAAGTCGCCGCCAGCCTGCTGCCGGGCACACGCGCCGGTTTCGCCGAATTCTGGCGCTGCCCCGGCTGCCGGCGCATCTACTGGCGTGGCTCGCACTGGCGCCGGATGCGCGCAGCGATTGTCGCGGTCAACCGCTGACTGGCACGCGATTCGCTGAAATATTCGCGTATCCAACATTTCCGACGAGGCAAAGATGATGCTATCGCCCGAAATCTAAGCAATCCTTGGTGGCGGGGCCATTTTTCCCTATGCCGCCGAGGCTATCTGGCACTGGCTCAGGCGCGGCCGCGGGCACCAGGACAGGCCAAACGCCCTGGAATGATGCAGAGATCGGCTATCATCGCGGCCGATAACCAACCCGCGAGGCAGCCCTTGAAGCCGATCAGCACACTCCCCAACGCCCGGCGCACCCTGCTCGCCGCCGGCGCCTTCGTCGCCCTCGCCGGCTGCGCGCTGCGCCCCGGCTGGCACTGGGACAAGCCGGGCGCGGTCACCGGCGAGTACGACGCCGACGTCAAGTTCTGCAAGACGCAGACCTACGCCTGGGCGACCGACGGCATGGTCACCGGCGAGAGCGTCCGGCGCATGCACGCCTGCATGGAAGCACGGGGCTGGCGAAAGGTCGAGAACTGAGCGGCAGGCCCGGTCGCCGTATTCAGGGCGAAACGATCTCCGCCGCATCCGCCGATGGCACCAGTTCCTCGACGGCGACGTCGCCACCGTCCCGAGCGGCAAGCGTCGAGCCGGTGTGCTTCGCCGGCACGGACGCTTTCAGGTCCGGCGTGCGATAACGCCGGTGCGCAGTTCCAACGCATAATACCCGCTCCGCCCGAAGGAGGCTGCATGAACCCGCTCGCCAAGGCCATCGCCATCGCTGCCAACGCCCACCTGGCGCACGCCCCCGACAAGGGCGGCGCACCGTACATCCTGCATCCGCTGCGCCTGATGCTGCGCATGGACAACGACACGGCGCGCATGGTCGCCGTGCTGCACGATGTCGTCGAGGACCACGCGCACGAGGGCTACACCTTCGACTTCCTCGCCGCCGAGGGCATCCCCGGCGAAGTCATCGCCGCGCTGCGCTGCGTCACCAAGACAGCGGTGGAAGAACGCGACAGCGAAGGCAAGTACATGGATTTCGTCCGCCGCGCCGCCACCGACCCGATCGCCCGCCAAGTCAAAATCGCCGATCTCGAGGACAACATGAACCTGCTCCGCATCGCCGAACTGACCGACCGCGACCTCGCCCGCCTGAAGCGCTACCACGCCGCCTGGCGGCTGCTGACGGATGGCGCCGCCGCGCAACAGGAGAACCGGCCATGATCGAATCCATCCTGCTCAGTTCGGTCCGCATCGGCACCTTCGACGGCAGGCGGCCGCTGACCAACGCCAGTGGCTTCTTCTTCGCCCGCAACGGGCGGCTGTTCCTGGTGACCAGCCGGCACGTGGTGATCGACGCGCCGAGCAAGCATTTTCCCAGCCACCTCGAAATCGAACTGCACATCGATGCCAACAACCTGGCCGCGTCCACCGGCTTCTCGATACCGCTCTACCGGAATGGCCTCAGCCTGTGGCACCAGGGCCTCGATGCGGCCGGCGAGATCGACGTGGCGTTGATCGAGATCGAACAGGCGGCCCTGCCGCCATCGACGGTCTACCAGACATTTACCCCGGAAAACCTGCTCGCCGCCGAGGACCAGGTCGAGATCGGCACCTCGCTGCTGGTGGTCGGCTTTCCCCTCGGCTTCCACGACACCCTGCACCACATGCCGGTGGTCCGCCACGCCATCGTTGCATCGTCGTTCGGCCTGCGCTTCCAGGGGGAAGGCTACTTCCTCACCGATGCCCGCACCCATCGCGGCACCAGCGGCGCCCCGGTCATCATGCGGCTGCCCAGGGAAGACCTGACGCCGGGACGCCCGCCGTGGATGCTGCTCGGCGTCCACTCGGCCCGGCTCGATGTCGGCACCCGGGATCTCAAGCTGGACGAGGCCCTCGGCCTCAATTGCGCCTGGTACGCCGACATCCTGCTGACGCTGACCTGACCGCGGCCCGCGGCGATTGTCCGGCAAGCGCGCCGCCGCCGGCCTATACTAGGCATGACCATGCGATTTGCGTGGTCCGGTGCCAAAAAAGCGCCTGTCACTTCATCGAAGAGGTTTGCGCCATGACCAAGTCCCATCACGCCACCAAGGAAACCAAGAAGAAAGCCGCGCTGACGCCGAAGGAAAAGAAATCGGCAAAGCGCGAGAAGAAGCACGCGGGCGAAACCGTTCCCCTGATCACGCCGCGGAGCTGATCCGCGCGCCGGCGCGCCGGCAATTTCCGCCCGAACCGGCGGTCGACCGCAACCGGCAACGCCACGGTGCGTCCGGATCGGGCGGCGGATTTGCCGGCCGCCGCCAAGGCTGATCGCCATGTGTGGCCGCTACGCCCTCTACGGCCCGCAATCCCGCCTGTGGGAGAAATTCCTGCTGGCGCACTGCCCCGATTACGCCGAGCGCTACAACATCGCGCCGCAGAGCGACATCCTGATCATCCGCGCCAAGCCCGGCAACGGCCGCGTCGGGCAACTCGTGCGCTGGGGACTGATCCCCGGCTGGGCGACCGACCCGGCCATCGGCCACAAGCTGATCAACGCGCGCGGCGAAACCGTCGCCGACAAGCCCTCCTTCCGCAGCAGCTTCGCGCGCCACCGCTGCCTGATCCCGGCCACCGGCTTCTACGAGTGGCAGGCAGTCACGAGCGACGGCAGGGTCCGGAAGCAGCCCTGGTATATCCGCCCGGCAGAAGCCGGCGAGTTCTTCGCCTTCGCCGGCCTGCTCGCCGCGTGGACGCCACCCGGGGGCGACACCGTCGTGTCGACCTGCATCATCACCACCGCGGCGAACGAATTGATGGCGCCGATCCACGACCGCATGCCGGTGATCCTGCCAGCCGAGCAGCACGATGCCTGGCTCGACCCGGAAAATCGCGACACCGACGCCCTGCAGGAACTTCTCCAGCCTTGTCCGGCCACCTCGATGAACGCCGACCCGGTCAGCCCGGCGATCAACCGCGGCAACATCGAGGGCGAACAGTGCATCGAGCCGGTCGGGAAGAGTTAGCCGCCCGGTTCGGGAGTCATCGCGGCATTCCCGCCCGCCTGCAGAAGTACAAAGCGCAATGGGACCATCTGCTCAGATTCGTGCCTTTAGCCACCTATGTGCATCTGGTACTTAGCGCCATTGGAAAACGTACAGGTTCCCGCTCCCTGATAAGGCGTATTCAGCTGATATTCGCAGGACATGAACATGCCGCCCGGGCTGTAGGCGCTCGCCACGCCCCGCTTTTCATCTTCAACGACGCGAGTCGCCTCACCGCTCAATACCTGACCTTCGTACTCGACCACAAAGCGCCCCTTCCCGGTCATCATGTTGGTGACTGACCCGGTGATGACACCGGACCGTGTCGCCCGCTCGTTGGATGGATAGAGCCTGACCGGAAGCGTCGCCTGCGCCGGAGCGACGGACTGCGGTGGTCGCGCCCCCTGTTGTCCCGGATGGGGCGGTGTTCCCACCGGTGGCATCGGGGTTCCCGCCGGTGGCAACGGGTAATAGTTGTAGTGAACGTTTCCGTCGGGCGCTACCACGGGCACCACATAACAGGCGGAAGTGGCAGTCGCCGCCAGTACCAACGCGGCGATGCTCCGCCAAGAGGACCCGAATGCTGCTTTGGACATGGCTTTCTCCTTCACAAGAATTTTGCAAATCAGAGCGAACTTCTAATTGCAGTATAGTAAATTCCCATGCGTTTCCAAGGCGATCTACGGCACCTCGTGCCTCATCTCGCCGCCGGAAACCGGGGCCATCTTCGAGAAGGACGCCGAGCGCCAGATCATCGGCACCGGCGACAACCGGATGGTCGGTCTCTCGCACGAGGCAGCGGATATTTTGCGAAAAGGAATATCTTGGGGACGACATCAGGG
>CAVTQL010000029.1:0-17208 GCA_963736845.1 uncultured beta proteobacterium | reverse complement strand
GCTGCTCGGGGCATGCGCGCGGGCGCGCCCGCCGTCGTGGCAGGCCTGCCGCACGCGGAATTCAGTCGGCCAGCTCGACCTTGCCGCTGATCGTCGTCGTGACCAGGCTTTCGCCGGCCTCGAGCGGCGGTGGCGGGGGCGGCCGCCGCCTCCATCGCCATGCGCGGGGCGCGCATCACCGGCATCGGCATCTGGCCGCCCTGCATCACGTTCAGCTGGCGGATGGTGTAGGGCTTGCCCAGGGTGTCGGCGACCACCGCCGCGCGGGCGCGGAAGTTGGCGATCGCGTCGCGCGTCGCTTCGTCCTCGGCCTTGCGCCGCGTCTCCGGCGCCGGGAACTGGGTGACGCTGGCCACCAGCAAGCGCATCTGCTGCAACTGGCCGAGCGTTTCCGATACGGCCGCGGCGTCGCGCGACTCGAGGACGAACTCGGAACTCATGCGCCAGCCCTCGATGCGGCGATCCTTGGCGTAGACCGGCATCGTGTTCTGGCGCCCGCTCTTGACCGAGATGCCGCTGCGCGCCTTGGCGACACGGATGCCCTCGGCGACCTCCTGGTTGATGCGGCGGGCAAGTTCCGCCGGGTTGCTGCCGGTCGCCTCGGCATAGACCGTCGCCTGCACCACGTCGTTGGCGGCCGGCCGGCTCGCCTCGGCGCTCAGCTCGACGGTCGGGCCAGCGGGTGCCGGCGCCGCGCAGGCCAGGGCAAGCAGGCCGCCGACCAGGGGGATGCGGCGCGCCTTCATTTCCCGCGCACCTTGCCGTAAACCCACAGGAGCAAGATGGCTGCAACCACCGAGGCGATGAAGCCGGCACCTTCGCCAGCCTGATACCAGCCCAGGTACTGGCCGGCCGCGCCGGCGACGAACGCGCCGCCGATACCGAGCAGCACGGTGGCGATCAAGCCCATGTTCTCGTTGCCCGGATGCAGCAGCTTGGCGAGAACGCCGATGACGAAGCCGAGAACGATGGTCCAGATGAATCCCATGGCGTGATCTCCAGGTTGGGGGCGGATGACGGGGAGCGAATGATAGCGCGATCCGCCGCGCGGCCCGAGGTGTTGTCAGGCGCCGCCAACGCCGAGCTGTCCGCCGCGCCGCTGCGCATGGCGAAACTCAAGGCCATCGCCAGGCACGGGTCAAGCCGGGATCCCTCGCCTCATCGCACTTGGCGATCAGGACGGTTGCTCGGCTGGGCCGCCGCTGCTCTCGATCTCGGCGACCAGGCGCTCGCAGCGGGCAATGTGGCGCATCGCCACGGTGTTGACCGACCAGTAGCCGATGCCGGCGGCGACGATCTGGCCGGCGACCGGTACGAAGCGCGCCGCTTCCATCGCCGTCAGGCGGACGCCGACGATGCGCACGATGCGCGCCAGCAGCGCCGGCGTTGCCAGCCGCGTCGCCAGGGTGCCGCCGGCAGCCGAAAGCAGCCGGTAGACCAGGGCCTGCCGCGCGGGCGACAGTTGCGCGACCTGCTCGTCACTCAGGCCGAAGCTCTCGTTGATGCGGCCGATCAGGCGCAGCATCACGGCGACGTCGGTGGCGAGGTCGATGCCGGGGATCGGGATCAGCGACGTCGCGGCGGCGAGCAACGCGCGACGCCGGGCGGCGGCACGGCATTCGACACGCAGCAGGCGCGCACGGTCGGACGGTGGCGCGTCGGCCGGCATGGCCGCAGCGATAGTGGTCATGACGGCTTGCTTCGCTTCAGGAATTGCCGCTGCGTATCTTGCCGTAAGCCCACAGCAGGAGGATGGCGACGATGACCGAGGCGATGAAGCCTGCCCCTTCGCCGGCCTGGTACCAGCCGAGGTACTGGCCGATGACGCCAGCCAGGAACGAGCCGGCGATGCCGAGCACGACGGTCATGATGAAGCCCATGTTGTCCCGGCCCGGATGAAGCAGCTTGGCGATGACGCCGATGACGAAACCGAGGATGATGGTCCAGACGATGCCCATGATCGATTCCCTCCCAAGGATGATGGAATGCACAATTGCACCGCAACATGTTAGCCCAGCGCGTGTGACAGTGCTGGCATTTTGGTGGGGGTTGCGTGACGGCTGGCTGCCCGGGGCGAAGCGGCGTCTAGATGATTCCCGGATGACGAGGAGACGACATGACTGCAAAATTTCTCGACGACCTGCCCCCCGGCGAAAAATTCGTCAGCGGCGGCATCACCTTGACCGAGAGCGGGATCATCGGCTTCGCGCTTACCTACGATCCGCAGCCGTTCCACCTCGATGCCGCGGCCGCCGCCGAATCGATCTACGGCGGCCTGATCGCCAGCGGCTTCCAGGTTGTCGCGCTGGCCTTCCGCCTGTTCATCCAGAGCGGCATGCTGGCCGGGTCGAGCATGGGTTCGCCCGGCATCGACGAACTGCGCTGGTTCGCTCCGGCCCGCCCGGGCGACACGCTGCATGCCGAAGTCGAGGTGCTGGCGGTGACCCCGTCGAAGTCGAAGGCGGACCGCGGCATCGCGCGCCTGCGCTACACGATGCTGAACCAGCGCCGTGAAGCCGTGGCGGGCTTCATCGTCAACCATCTGCTGCTGCGTCGCCCGGCGCCGGGTGCCTGATCGTCGGCGCTAGAACAGCCGCCAGTGGCGCACCGTCCCGGGCGCATGCGACAACACGCCCGAGAGCACGAGGATTCCCCAGAACAGCGGCAAGGCAAGTGCGGGGGCGAGTGCCATGACAGCGACCAGCGCCAGCTTCAGCAGCACGCCGGCGCCGGCGACCTCGCGCAGATGGCCGGGGTTCGCCCAGACATCGCCGGCGAACATGGCGAGCCCGGAGACGAAGGTCAGCCCGGCGCCGGCCGCCGGATCGCCGCCGCCGAGCAGCGCCGAACCGAGCAGGACGATGCCGGCGAGGTGCGCCGTGCGCAGGGTCAGGTTGAACCAGCGGCGACCGGGAAAATCGCGGCCGCTCTCGCGTTGGTGGGGCATGCAAGACGGACGGGTGTGATATAAGATCGCCCATTATGTCCGAACTCCATACGCTCGCCGAACGCTTGGGCCGCGAACTGCTGAATCGCGGCGAACGCCTGGTGACCGCCGAGTCCTGCACCGGTGGCTGGGTCGCGCAGGTGGTGACTTCGGTAGCCGGCAGTTCGGACTGGTTCGACCGCGGTTTCGTCACCTACTCCAATGCCGCCAAGATCGACATGCTCGGTGTTCCCGAAACCACGCTGGCCCGGCACGGCGCTGTCTCCGAAGCGACCGCCCGGCAGATGGCGCAGGGCGCGCTGCGGCGCAGCGTGGGAGACTGGGCGGTCGCGATCACCGGCATCGCCGGCCCGGGCGGCGGCACGCCGCAGAAGCCAGTCGGCATGGTCTGCATCGCCTGGTCCCAACGCAACGGCGGTTGCGAGGCGTTGACCTGCCAGTTCGCCGGTACCCGCGCCGAGATCCGCGAACAGTCCGTGCGCCTGGCCCTGAGTGGCACCCTCAAGCGGGTGATGGCGGCGACGCTGATGGCCTGACGGCGGCGGTTGCGGTTGACCGCCGAAAAAGCCGGATTCCGGCATGACAGGCGATACCCCGGCAGCCGGTGCGGCGATATACTCCACGCATTATCGTCTTCCGTCGCCAAGGCTCGCCGCGCCATGATTCCCAATCGCCTTCTTTTCCGTTCGCTGCTGGCCGTTCCGTTGCTGGCCGTGAGCATCGCCGCGCATGCCGGGCTGGCGATCGCGCTCAATTCCGCCGACGGCACGATCAGCCTGATCGACACCGAAACCTACACCGTCACCGGCAAGGCGGTGGTCTGCAAGGAACCGCATCACCTGATGCCGACGCCTGACGACAAGTCGGTCATCGTCGCCTGCGCCGCCTCGAACCAGCTCGTCTTCTTCGACCCGACCAGCGGCCGCGAGCAGAAGCGCATCCGCAACATTTCCGACCCCTATCAGCTCGGCTTCTCGCCCGACCGCAAGTGGTTCATCGCCACCTCGCTGCGCCTCGACCGCGTCGATCTCTACGACCCCGTCGACTTCAGCCTGAAGGCCCGCCTGCCGGCGCCGAAGACGCCGTCGCACCTGGCGTTCGACGATGCCAGCCAGTTCGTCTTCGTGACCCTGCAGGATTCCAACGAGATCATGGCGATCGACCTCGCCACCCGGAAGAAGGCGTGGGTCATGCCGGTCGCCGCGACGCCGGCCGGCATCATGATGGCACCCGACAACAAGCACCTGCTGGTCGCCTGCATGGGCGAGGGCGTCGTCGAGGTGATCGACTGGCGCGCGCAGAAGAGCGTCAAGAAGGTGGCGACCGGGACGGCCGCGCACAACCTGCAGCCGAAGGGCGACAAGCGCCATTTCTACGTGTCGAACCGCACCGTCAACGGCAGCATCGTCCTCTTCGACACGCAGACGATGAGCGTCGTCGAAAGATACGAAGTGCCCGGCGGCCCCGACGACATGATGGTGCGCGCCGACGGCAAGGAGCTCTGGGCGACGGCGCGCTTCGCGCGCAAGGTGCAGGTCATCGACCTGGCGACGCGCAAGCTCAAGCTGTCGATCCCGGTCGGCAGTTCGCCGCACGGTGTCTTCTTCCTGAACCACGCCGGCCTGCGATGAGCGTCCGCGCTGCCCGTCTCGTCGCCGGCCTGTCCCTGCTGGCCGTCAGTGCTGCGGCGCTGGCCGCCTGCAAGGGAACGCTGTACCTGAGCTTCGATACCGGCAACATGCGTCACGCCGAGCTGATCGCCGAGACGCTGGCGAAACACGATGTCCGGGCGACTTTCTTCCTCGCCCAGGAAAAGACGGTGCGCGGCGACCACGCCCTCGATGACAGTTGGGCGCCCTACTGGCAGGCGCGCGTCGCCGAGGGCCACGCCTTCGGCAGCCACACCTGGCGGCACGGCAGCTTTCGCGAGGACAGCGGCCGGCTGGTCCGCTACCGTGTCGATGGCCGCGTCGAGAGCCTCGATGCCGCCGCGGTCTGCGCCGAGCTGAAGCAGCCCGACACGCGCTTCCGCGAACTTACCGGGCGGCCGCTCGATGCGCTCTGGCGCGCCCCGGGCGGGCGCACGACGGCGAACACGCTGGCCGCCGCCAAAGGCTGTGGCTACCGCCACGTCGGCTGGGCGCCGGCCGGCTTCCTCGGCGACGAACTGCCGTCGGAAACCTACCCCAACCCGCTGCTGCTGCGCCGCGCCCTCGACGGCCTCAAGGACGGCGACATCGTCATGGCCCACCTCGGCATCTGGTCGCGCAAGGAACCCTTCGCGCCGATGCTCGACCCGCTGATCGGCGGGCTCAAGGAGAAGGGCTACTGCTTCGCCACGCTGCGGCCGAAGGCATGATCGCCGCGTTTCTCGACCTCTTCGTCCAGGTGCAGGCCTGGCTGCTCGATCGCGTCGTCCAGCCGCCGCTGCTCGCGCTCGGCCTCGGCAGCCACCTGGAAACGGCCTTCGACGGCGTCGAGTTCTTCCTCTGCGGCGTCCTCCAACTCGCCGCTGCCGTCCTGCTGCTGCGCCCGCTCGAGGCGTTGCGCCCGATCGAGGTCTGGCGCGACCGCAAGCCGGTGCGCGTCGATGTGCTCTATTCGCTGCTCGACCGCCTCGGCATCATCCCGCTCTTCGTCTTCGCGCTGCTCGCCCCGCTGTTCCTGTCGGTCGATGGCTGGCTGCGTTTCCACGACATCATCCCGGCCAACCTCGAAGACCTGCTGCCGGTGCTGGAGCGGCATCCGGCCGTCAGCTTCCTGATCTACCTGGTGATTCTCGACTTCGCCGAATACTGGCGCCACCGCCTGTCGCACATCCTGCGCTGGTGGTGGGCGCTGCACGCGATCCACCACACCCAGGCGCAGATGACGCTGTGGACCGACAGCCGCAACCATCTCCTCGACGACGTCACGGCCGGTTTCTGGTTCGCCGTCATCGCGCTGCTGATCGGCGTGCCGCCCGGCCATTTCGTCTTCCTGCTGATCGTCGTGCGCACCGTCGAGAACCTCTCGCACGTCAACGCCCGGCTGTCGTTCGGCCGTCTCGGCGAGCAGTTGCTGGTCAGCCCGCGCTACCACCGCTGGCACCACGCGATCGACCTGCCGGAAGGGTGGCAATACCGGCACGGCTGCAATTTCGCGATCCTTTTCCCGGTCTGGGACCGCCTGTTCGGCACCCAGTACCTCGCCCGCGAGATGCCCCCCAGCGGGCTGCGCGATGGCCCGCTGCCGGACGACGCGGCCCACGCCGGCTTCTGGCGCCAGCAGTGGCAAGGCCTGCAGGCGATGCTGGCCGCGCTGCGGCCGGGGGTGCCGCGAAGACCGGCTGGGGGCGCCGCGAAAGGCGTCCGGCTGCGCGGCTGACTGCCGGCATCGACTGTCGCGGTCAACCGCAAAAAGGGGGGCGATTTCGCCCCCCTTGGTTGTCTGTCCGAACGCGACAGGTTCCGGTCGTGGCGTTACCCGGTCAGAAGATTTCCGGTATGAAGGTCTGGTCCGACATCGGCGGGCGCACGTAGCCGTGGTCTTCCTGGCGCGGCGGCAGTTCGATGCGTTCCGGCGTGAGATCCTCGTAGTCGATCAGACTCAGCAGGTGGGTCATGACATTCAGGCGGGCGCGCTCCTTGTCGTCCCCGTGCACCACGTACCACGGCGCCTGCTTGATGTCGGTGTGGGCGAACATCTCGTCCTTCGCCTTCGAATACTCGACCCAGCGCGCGCGCGACTGCAGGTCCATCGGGCTCAGCTTCCAGTGCTTGGTCGGGTGGTAGATGCGCTTCCTGAACCGCCGTTCCTGCTCATCGTTGCTGATCGAGAACCAGTACTTGATCAGGATGATGCCGCTACGGACGAGCATGCGCTCGAATTCCGGGCAGCTGCGCAGAAACTCGCTGTGCTCCTCGGGGGTGCAGAAGCCCATCACCTTCTCGACGCCGGCGCGGTTGTACCAGCTGCGGTCCATGAGGACCATTTCGCCGGCCGCCGGCAAATGCAGCACGTAGCGCTGGAAATACCACTGGCTCTGCTCGCGCTCGGTCGGCGCCGGCAGCGCCACGACCTTGGTGACGCGCGGGCTCAGGCTCTCGGTGATGCGCTTGATGCAGCCGCCCTTGCCGGCCGCGTCGCGTCCCTCGAAAAGCACGACCACCTTGAGCTTCTTGAACTTTATCCATTCCTGGAGCTTGACCATCTCGACCTGCAGGCCCGCGATCGCCCTCTCGTATTCGTCCGCCTTCATGCGCTTGTGCGGCTGCGCGGACTCTTCCGTCACCTCCTCGCCGCTGCCCCTGGCTGGGCAGGCGTGAAGACTCCTTGCGCGATGCCTTGATCGCCTTGACGGCATCCTCGGCGGCCCTGGTGAGCGCGACCTTGGCCTTCACCGCGCCTTCGGACGACTTCGCGAGCGCCGCCTTGTCCTTTGCCGGCGCTGCCGCCTTCTTCGCGGCCGGCGTCGTTTGCTTCGCGGCCGGCTTGCGTGCGGCCGCCGGTTTCGTTGCTGCGGCTGCCGGGGATTCCGCAGCCGTGGTTACGGATTCCTCCTTGGTGACCTCCGGGGTTGCTTCCTCGCTGTTGGTTGCCATCTTCTTTTCCCTCCTTAGTCAGTTAGCGAGCGCGCATTATGGAGCGAAATCCCGGTTTGTCTCTCTAACAATTGCCGGCAGTGGCAACAATGCCATGGTCATTGATCGCGAAAATCATCCTGCATGACGCAATCCGCTGGTCCGGGAGGGCATGTCTTACCCCGGCAGCGGCTCGAACAATGCCGCGAGATCGTCGCTGCCGAATTTGACCTCGATGTTGCGGTCTTCCGAGAGGATGCCGGCGGCGAGTTCGGCCTTCTTTTCCTGCAACGCGAGGATCTTTTCCTCGATGCTGCCGCTGACGATCAGCTTGTAGACGAAGACCGGCTTGTCCTGTCCGATGCGATGGGCGCGGTCGGTGGCCTGGTTTTCGACCGCCGGGTTCCACCACGGATCGTAGTGGATGACGGTGTCGGCGGCGGTCAGGTTGAGGCCGACGCCGCCGGCCTTCAGGCTGATCAGGAAGACCGGCACCTCGCCGGCCTGGAAGCGGCGGACCGGCGCTTCGCGGTCGCTCGTGCTGCCGGTCAGCAGCGTGTAGTCGATGCCGGCGGCGGCAAGTTCCTGCTCGATCAGCGCCAGCATGCTGGTGAATTGCGAGAAGACGAGGATGCGCCGGCCTTCGTCGACCAGTTCGGGCAGCATCGCCATCAGCAGGTCGAGCTTGGCGCGTTCGGCGACCTTGCGCGCCGTGGTCGCCTTGACCAGACGGGGGTCGCAGCAGACCTGGCGCAGCTTGAGCAGCGCGTCGAGGATGACGATCTGGCTGCGGCTGAAGCCCCGGTTGGCGATTTCCTCGCGCACCTTGACATCCATCGCGGCGCGCACGGTTTCGTAGAGGTCGCGCTGGCCGCCCTCGAGTTCGACCCTGCGCACGATGATGGTCTTCGGTGGCAGTTCCTGCGCGACATCCTCCTTCTTGCGGCGCAGGATGAACGGGCGGATGCGGCGCGCCAGCAGGTCGCGGCGGGCGGCGTCGTTCTGCTTCTCGATCGGTGTCCGCCAGTGCCGGGTGAACTGCCGGCTGGCGCCCAGGAAGCCGGGCAGCAGGAAATCGAACTGGCTCCACAGTTCGCCGAGATGGTTTTCCAGCGGCGTGCCGGTCAGGCACAGGCGATGGCGTGTGTCGATCTTGCGCACCGCCTCGGCGCCCTGGCTCTGCGCGTTCTTGACCGTCTGCGCCTCGTCGAGGATGAGCAGGTGGTAGCTGTGCTGCATCAGTTCGTCGGCGTCGCGCCAGAGCAGCGGGTAGGTGGTCAGCACGACGTCGTGCGCGGGAATCTCGGCGAAGCGGCTCTTGCGCTCGGGGCCGTGTAGCGACAGCACCGACAGGCCGGGAGCGAAGCGCGCCGTCTCGTTCTTCCAGTTGAAGATCAGAGAGGTCGGCAGGACGATCAGCGCCGGCTTGTCGAGGCGGCCGGCCTCCTTTTCGAGCAGCAGGTGGGCCAGTGCCTGCGCCGTCTTGCCGAGGCCCATGTCGTCGGCGAGGATGCCGGAGAGGTTGTGGCGGCGCAGGAACTGCAACCAGGCGAGACCTTCCTTCTGGTAGGGGCGCAGTTCGAGGCGCAGCCCGGCTGGCGACTCGATGCGGGCGATGCCTTGCGCCGCGCGCAACTGGTCGGCGAGCACCAGGATGTCGTGCTGGCCCTCTGAACTGCCAGCGGCTGGTGTCGTTGAGTTCGGCCAGACGCGGCGCGTCGAAGCGCGAGACGCGCAGCGTGCTGCCGCCGGTGAAGTTGTCGAAGAGATCGATCAGCGTCGCGGCCAGCGGCTTGATGCGGCTAGCCGGCACGCGGATGCGCTGGCGTCGCGGCGTCTGCAACTCGACCGGCTCGTCGTCGGCAATCTGCGCGAGCAGTGCGCCTTCCAGCCAGCGGCCGTCGTGCCGGAAGAGCGTGGCGAGCAGCGGGGCGAGCGCCAGCCGCTCGCCTTCGACGATGATGCCCATGTCAAGGTCGAACCAGCCGCCCTCGGATTCGACGAGGTCGGCTTCCCAGCCCTCGACTTCCAGCACGTGGTGGCGGAAGTCATCGGGATACTCGATCTGCCAGCCGGCGGCGCCCAGCGCTTCGCGACCCTGCTGCATGAAGGCGACCCAGGCGCTCTCGCCGGCCAGCCCGTAGATACCTTCCGGCCGGCGCCCGAAGGTGTCGAGCGTATGCGACGGAATCTTCTCGAAGCCGGCTGCGGTCAACGCCGCCAGGGCCCGGTTTTCCGCCGCCGGCCGCCGCTTGAGGCGGACTGTTTCACCCTCGGGCAGGGTGACGAACTCGTGGGCCTCGTCAGGGCGGACGTTGACGTCGGCGTAGCGGAAAACCGGTCGGGCGACGTCGAAGAAGTCGCCGGCGAGGTTGCTGCCATAGCCGCGCCAGGCACGGTTGCCGTGCGTCGCGATGGTGTCGACACGGAGTACCGGCTGCAGCGAAACGTTGACCATGCGCAGGTGAACGGCCGCATCTTCCGCCGGCTTTGGCAGATCGGGCGCCAGCTCGGCCAGCGTCTGGGCGACGACGGCGGCTTCCTTGGCCGACAGCGGCGGCAGGCTGAACAGCCGGGTCACCACCGCCGGGTTGCCGGCGACCTCGAGCGGGCCGGCTTCACCCTCGGTGAGGTCGACATACCAGGGCGGCTGCACCGGAACGATCAGTTCGGCGACCGGCCGCGCGGCCAGCAGCGGCCGTTGCAGGCCGCGGGCATCGACGCGCCAGCCGACCTGCGCCGGGCGCGCGCCGCCCTCGGCCAACGGCAGGCCATCGCCGTTGTCGGTATACAGGCGGCCGCTGTCGACCAGCCGCTGCAGCGTCTCGGCGCCGTGGCGGGGCGCGAGGCCGAAGGCGCGCAGGCCGGTTTCATGCAGGCGGTCGGCCCACAGCAGCCGCAGGATGCCGAGATCCTCCTCGTTGACGAACTGCGGCGGGTTGAGCAACGCACGTTCGACGTTCCACCATTCCTCGGTGCTGTCGGCAAACTTGCCCTTGCCGATCTCGATCCCGAAATGACGCTGGTCGGGCGTCCACTTGAGCAGATAGTACAACTGCTGGCGGGTGCTGGCCGGGCGTGCCTTTTTCTTGGCCACGGCGATCGAGGCGCGGCGCAGATCCTCGACCCACGACAGGACGCCCGGGCTGACGCGTTCCGGTGTGCTGCGCTCCTCGATGGTGCGCAGCAGCATCGCGGCGACGTGCTTGCACTGGCTGCCGACCGGGCAGGTGCAACTGCTGAACAGCAGCGGCCCGCCGTTCCGGTCGGTGACCAGCTTGGCCATCGCCAGGTAGGGCTTGCGGGCGGTGCCGGGGATCACGGCGCGGACGAATTCAGGCTCGATCTCGAGGTCGCGGACGACGTCGACGTAGGCGCGCGCCTTGTCCAGCTCGCGCTGGCCGAGCCATTCGCGCAGTTGCTTCTCGGTGCAGGCGTCGAGCGAAATTGGCGGCATGCCCGGATCAGTGGACGAGAAGGAGGCCGAGCAGTGCCGCCAGCAGCATCGAGATGACCGCCAGCCAGACGTTCTGCTGGCGCTGCACGGCGATCAGGCGTTCGACCTGCGGCCGCAGGTCGGGCGCTGGGTCGCGCGCCAGCGCCTGATGTACGAGGCGCGGCAGCTGCGGCAGCATGCGGGCGAGGTAGGGCGCTTCCTGGCGGAAGGCGCGTTCGAAGCCGCGGTGGCCGACCTGCTCGCTCATCCAGCGTTCGAGGAAGGGCTTGGCGGTCTTCCACAGGTCGAGTTCCGGGTCGAGCTGGCGGCCGAGGCCCTCGATGTTGAGCAGCGTCTTCTGCAGCATGACCAGTTGCGGCTGGATCTCGACGTTGAAGCGACGCGATGTCTGGAACAGGCGGAGCAGCACCTTGCCGAACGAGATGTCCTTCAGCGGGCGGTCGAAGATCGGCTCGCAGACGGCGCGCACGGCCGCCTCGAACTCGTCGACGCGGGTGTCCTTGGGTGCCCAGCCGGATTCGATGTGGGCTTCGGCGACGCGCTTGTAGTCGCGGCGGAAGAAGGCGAGGAAGTTCTGCGCCAGATAGTTCTTGTCGCTGTCGGTCAGCGTGCCGACGATGCCGAAGTCGAGGGCGATGTAGCGCCCGTCGGGGGCGACGAAGATATTGCCGGGGTGCATGTCGGCATGGAAGAAGCCGTCGCGGAAGACCTGCGTGAAGAAGATCTCGACGCCGGCGGCGGAGAGGCGGGACAAGTCGATGCCAGCGGCGCGCAGCCGGTCTATCTGCGAGATCGGCGTACCGTGCATGCGCTCCATGACCATCACGGTCCCGGTGCACAGATCCCAATGCACTTCCGGCACGATCAGCAGCTTCGATTCGGCGAAGTTGCGCCGAAGTTGCGAGGCGTTCGCCGCCTCGCGCATGAGGTCGAGTTCGTCGTGAAGGTACTTGGCGAACTCGGCGACCACCTCGCGCGGCTTCAGGCGCTTGCCGTCCGACCAGAGTTTCTCGAGCAGCATGGCGAAGGTGTCGAGCAGGGCGAGGTCATGCCTGATCACTGGCAGCATGTTCGGGCGCAGGATCTTGACCGCCACCTCGTGGCCGCCGTCCTCGGGCTTCAGGCGGGCGAAATGGACCTGCGCGATCGACGCCGAGGCGACCGGCACCGCGTCGAACTCGGCGAACACCTCGTTCGCCGGGCGGCCGTAGGCCTTCTCGATTTCGGCCAGGGCGAGATGCGAGTCGAAGGGCGGCACGCGATCCTGCAGCCTGGCCAGTTCGTCGGCGATGTCGGTCGGTATCAGGTCGCGCCGGGTCGACAGCACCTGGCCGAACTTGACGAAGATCGGTCCCAGTTCCTCCAGCGCCAGGCGCAGCCGCACCGCCCGTGGCGCCGACAGGTCGCGCCAGAACTGCACGGCGTTCGCCAGGCGGACCAGGCGGCCGCTCGGCTCGTGTTCGAGCACCATCTCGTCCAGCCCGTAACGGCTGGCGACGGTGGCGATCTTGAGCAGGCGGAAGACACGCATGGGCGGTGGGGACGGGGCGCGGGCAGGCCGAAGGCGGCAAACGGAAATGCTAACACGCGAGCGGTGATTTGGCCCGTGCAGGGCAATCGCAACCGTCGATCCACAACAACTCTTTCGGCCGTCAGGGACCCTGGCATTGATGCGATTGCGCTGGCCCGCCCTGCAGGAGTACCGACCCGTCCAACGCGCTAGCTAGTCGGCAGCCAGCTTCGCGGCGACGCGCTCGGCGATCGCCAACGAGGCCGTCAGCCCCGGCGACTCGATCCCGAACAGGTTGACCAGCCCGCGGATACCATGGTCGCACGGCCCCTGGATGATGAAGTCGCCGGCCGGCTCGCCTGGGCCGGTCACCTTCGGCCGCACGCCGGTGTAACCTGGCTGCAGCGCGCCGTCGGCGAGGTCGGGGTAGTAGCGGCGGATGGCCCCATAGAATTTCGCGTCCAGCCCTGCCTCGAAGGTGTAATCCGGCGCCGCCGGCCAGCCGCTGACGTCCGGGCCGAACTTGCACTGGCCGCCGAGGTCGAGCGTGACGTGGATGCCCAGCCCGGCATGGTCCGGCATCGGGTAGACGAGGTGGCGGAACGGGCTGCGCCCGCCCAGCGTGAAGTAATGGCCCTTGGCGTAGGCGACCGGCGGCACGCAGCCGGCGGGAAAGCCTTGGAGGCTGCGCGCCAGGCGCTGCGCGTGCAGTCCGGCTGCGTTGACCAGCGTCCGGCAGCGCAGTTCGAACGGCTCGTCGCCGCTGGTGCGCACGACGATGCCGTCGCTGCCGATGTCGCCCCCGGTCACCGGCGTGCGGGTGACCAGCGTCGCCCCGGCCTGGGTCGCATCGCCGAGCAGCGCCAGCATTAGGCCATGGCTGTCGACGATGCCCGTGGATTCCGAAAACAGCCCGGCGACCGCCTGCACCAGCGGTTCGAGCCGGGCGACGTCGGCGGCCGTCAGCGGCGCCAGCGGCACGCCGTTCGCCGCCGCCCGTTTAGCGTAACCGGCGAGCGCGGGCAGTTCCGACTCCTCGCTGGCGATCAGGATCTTGCCGATCCGGCGGTGGCCGATGCCGCGCTCGGCGCAGTAGCGGTAGAGTAGTTCCTTGCCGCGCACGCACAGCGTGCCCTTTAGCGATCCGGTGGGGTAGTAGATGCCGGCGTGGATCACCTCGGAATTACGCGCCGAGGTTTGCGTCCCGAACGCCGCCTCCGCCTCGAGGATCAACACTTCGCGTCCAGCCAGTGCGAACTCCCGCGCCACTGCCAGCCCGACAACGCCGGCCCCGACGACGACGGTATCAACCGTTTCCACGCTAGCTGCCGCCTTTCAGCAGCCTTGCATCCAGCGTGGAAGACGGCTTCTCCTCCGGCACCTGTTCGAGCACCATCTCGTCCAGCCCGTAACGGCTGGCGACGGTGGCGATCTTGAGCAGGCGGAAGACACGCATGGGCGGTGGGGACGGGGCGCAGGCAGGCCGAAGGCGGCAAACGGAAATGCTAACACGCGAGCCGCCGATTGGTCCTGCCGCGCCGGCATCTCTTGCCGCTCCGCAGCACGCCCGGCGTATAATCGCGGCTCCCCCATTCCCGCCGACATTCGATGGCAGACGATGCAAGAACCGAGCTGACCCTCCTGCTGCAGCAGGCGCTGGACAGCGTTGCCCCGTCGGCGAACGATACGCCGATCCACCTCGAGCGGCCGCGCGATCCGGCGCACGGGGACTTCGCGACGAACCTGGCGATGCAACTGGCCCGGACGCTGCAAAAGAACCCGCGCGAAATCGCCAAGCGGCTGGTCCGCGAGTTGCCGGTTTCGCTGCTGGTGACGAAGGCCGAGGTGGCCGGCGCCGGATTCATCAATTTCACCCTCGACCCGCGCGCCAAGATCGGCGTGGTCCCCACGGTGCTGGCCGCCGGCGGCAGCTACGGGCGTTCGTGGATCGGCGGCGGGCAGAAGGTGCAGGTCGAGTTCGTCTCGGCCAACCCGACCGGCCCGCTGCACGTCGGCCACGGCCGCGGCGCCGCCTACGGCGCGTCGCTGTCCAGCCTGCTCGAATTCGCCGGCTCGGACGTCACCCGCGAGTTCTACGTCAACGACGCCGGGCGCCAGATGGACATCCTCGGCCTGTCGACCTGGCTGCGCTACCTCGAACAGCACGGGGTGTCAGTGCCGTTCCCGCCCAATGCCTACCAGGGTGGCTACGTGCGCGACATGGCGCAGCAGATGACCGTCGCCCACGGCACCCGCTACGTGCGCCCGGCCGCCACCGTGCTGGCCGACACGCCGGGCCTGCCGGATGACGAACGCGCCGACGACGAGGCGGCGGCGCAGCGCGAGCAGCATCTCGATGCGCTGATCGCCCGGGCCAAGGAACTGCTCGGCCCGGACTGGCCGTACGTGCATCAGCATGCCCTGTCCGAGCAACTGGCCGACTGCCGCGTCGACCTGGAAGAGTTCGGCGTCCATTTCGAGGTCTGGTTCTCCGAGAAGGCGCTCTTCGACACCGGCCTCGTCACCCGCTGCATCGACCTGCTGGGCAGGAAAGGCCACCTGTATGTGCAGGATGGCGCGCGCTGGTTCCGGTCGACCGCGTTCGGCGACGAAAAGGACCGCGTCGTCCAGCGCGAGAACGGGTTGTACACCTATTTCGCTTCCGACATCGCTTACCACCTGAACAAGTTCGAGCGTGGTTTCGACCGCATCATCAACATCTGGGGCGCCGACCACCATGGCTACATCCCGCGCGTCGCCGGTGCCGTCCGGGCGCTCGACCTCGACGCCGACAAGCTGGAGGTGGCGCTGGTCCAGTTCGCGGTGCTCTACCGCAACGGCCAGAAGGCGTCGATGTCCACGCGTTCCGGCGACTTCGTCACCCTGCGCGAGCTGCGCGACGAGGTCGGCAACGATGCCTGCCGCTTCTTCTACGCGCTCAGGAAATCCGACCAGCACCTCGATTTCGACCTCGACCTGGCCAAGAGCCAGACCAACGAGAACCCGGTCTATTACATCCAGTACGCGCATGCCCGAATCTGCTCGGTGCTGGCGCAGTGGGGCGGCGATCCGGCCGGGCTGGCGGAGGTCGATTGCAGCCCGCTCGGTCAGCCGCGCGAACTGGCGATCGCCAGCCGGCTGGCCGAGTTTCCGGAGGTGATCGAGAGCGCCGCCCGCGACCTGGCGCCGCACCTGATCGCCTTCTACCTCAAGGAACTGGCCGCCGAGTTCCATGCCTGGTACAACGCCGAGCGCATGCTGGTCGACGATGCCGCGCTGCGCGACGCGCGAATCGCGCTGGCCGCCGCCGTGCGCCAGGTGATCCGCAACGGCATGGGCATCCTCGGCGTGAGCTGCCCGGAATCGATGTAAGGAAGGAAGATGAGTCGCGACACCAAACCCGGCCGGACCCAGCCGGCGAAAAGAAAATCCGGCGGCGGCACGCTGATCGGCATGTTCATCGGCCTGGTGCTCGGCGTCGCCGTCGCCGCCGGTGTCGTCTGGTACATGAACAAGTCGCCGCTGCCGTTCAACAGCAAGGTCCAGCCGCCGGCCCGGCAGGACAGCGCGGGAACGGCCGCCAAGCCGGCGCCGCAGGACGGCCAGCCGCTGGCGCTGCCGGGCAAGCCGGGCGACCCGATTCCGGAGAAGCGCTTCCAGTTCTACGACATCCTGCCGGGCAAGGCGGACGCCGTGCCGGACAAGGCCGCCAAGCCGGAAGCGAAGAAGGAAGAGAAAGAAGGAAGAGAAGAAAGAAGAAAAGAAGGAGGAGCCGAAGGAGAGCAAGACGCCGCTGTTCCTCCAGGCTGGCTCGTTCAGTACACCGCAGGACGCCGACAACCAGAAGGCCAAGCTCGCCTTCATCGGCGTCGAGGCCGTTGTCCAGCAGGTGATGGTGCAGGACAAGACGTATTACCGCGTGCGGGTCGGTCCCTTCACGCGCATCGACGAACTCAACAGGACGCGCGCCGATCTGGCGAAAAACGGCATCGACGCGCAACTCGCCAAGAACAAGGAGTAACCCATGCCGACTGCCCGCCGTCTTTTCCTCGCTGCCATTTTCGCCTGCGCCGCCGCGTTGACCGCAGCACGCCCGCCGCCGCCCAGACGGCCGGCAAGGACTACACGCCGATCGTGCCGGCCCAGCCGACCGAGGATCCCGCCAAGGTCGAGGTCATCGAGTTCTTCAGCTACGGCTGCCCGCATTGCAGCGACTTCCATCCGCCGATCGTGGCCTGGGCGGCCAAGTTGCCGTCCGACGTGGTCGTGCGCAAGGTGCCGATCACCTTCGGTCGCGCGGCCTGGGCCAATGCCGCGCGCCTCTACTACGCGCTGGAAGCGACCGGCGATCTTGCCCGGCTCGACGGCGAGGTGTTCAAGGCCATCCACAGCGAGCGTGTCAACCTGTTCGAGGAGAACGCGATCAAGGAATGGGTCGCCCGAAAGGGTGTTGACCCGAAGAAATTCGCCGATGCCTTCACCTCGTTCGGCGTCATGAGCAAGGTCAAGCGTGGCGACCAGATGGCGCAGGCCTACAAGATCTCCGGTGTGCCGGCGATCTATCGGTCGACGGCAAATACCTCGGTCGGCGGCAACAACTTCGGCGAGGCACTGGCCAATCGCCGACAAGCTGATCGCCAAGGCGCGCAGCGAGAAGCCCGGCAAGAAGTAATCTGTCGCTGAAGGTCTTCATCACGGGCGCCTCGTCGGGTATCGGCGAGGCGCTCGCCGT
>CAVTQL010000028.1:0-60902 GCA_963736845.1 uncultured beta proteobacterium | reverse complement strand
TGCTACGACGAAGCCAAGACGCATCGTGCCGTCCTGAATACCTTCCTCGACGACATCCATCGCCCCTCGCTGCCCTACAAGTTCAAGTTCAAGTTCTCCGGCTGCCCGAACGACTGCATGAATGCCATCCAGCGCTCGGACATGGCGGTGATCGGCACCTGGCGCGACAACATTCGTACCGACGACGCGCTGGGCAAGAAGTGGTTCGTCAAGCATGGCATGAACGAACTGGTGAACGATGTCGTGGCGCGCTGCCCGACCAAGGCGATCCAGATCAAGGAGATCAAGAATGTCCGCAAGGATGCGCACATCTCTTCCGTGGCACTCGACGACACCCAGGCCCTGGAAATCGACAACAAGGACTGCGTGCGCTGCATGCACTGCATCAACGTGATGACCGGCGCGCTGGCGCCGGGCAAGGACAAGGGCGCCACGGTGCTGATCGGCGGCAAGAGCCACCTGAAGATCGGCGGCCTGCTCGGTACCGTGATCATCCCGTTCATGAAACTGGATACCGACGAGGATACCGAGAAGCTGGTCGACTTTGCCCAGCGCACCATCGAGTTCTTTGCCGAGAATGCCCTGGAGCATGAGCGCACCGGCGAGATGATCGAGCGTATCGGCCTGGCCACCTTCCTCGATGCGATGGAAATCGACGTCGATGCGGCGATGGTCAATTCGCCGCGCATGAACCCCTACGTCCGCACCGACGGCTGGGACGACGAAGTTGCCAAGATCAACGCCAAGAAACAAGCCGCCTGAGGAGACACGACATGAATGCACCTGTACAGATGCGCCGGCCGAAAGAAACCGGCGTACCGGACAACAAGAAGTATCTGCATCCGCTGCTGGCCAAGAACTACGGCGACTGGAAATATCACGACCGTCCCCGCCCCGGCGTGCTGCATCACGTTGCGCACGGCGGCGACGAGGTGTGGACGGTGCGCGCCGGCACGCAGCGCCAGATGGATGTCTACACCATCCGCAAGCTGTGCGACATCGCCGACACCTTCGCCGAAGGCCGGGTGCGCTTCACCATCCGTTCCAACATCGAATTCATGGTGTCCGAGGAAAGCAAGGTCGCGCCGCTGATCGCCGAACTGGAGCGCAACGGCTTCCCGGTCGGCGGCACCGGCAACTCGGTGACGATGATCGCGCATACCCAGGGCTGGCTGCACTGCGACATCCCGGGCACCGATGCTTCCGGCGTGGTCAAGGCCCTGATGGACGAGTTGTACGACGAGTTCAGGCGCGAGGAAATGCCGAATCGGGTACACCTGTTCAACCTCCTGCTGCGAAATCAACTGCGGCGGCCAGGCCGACCTCGCCATCATCGTCCAGCATACCAAGCCGCCGGTCATCAACCATGACCTGGTCGCCAACGTCTGCGAACGCCCGACCGTGGTTGCGCGTTGCCCGGTTGCGGCCATCCGCCCGGCGATGGTCAACGGCAAGCCTTCGCTGGAAATCGACGAGTCCAAGTGCATGTGCTGCGGCGCCTGCTACCCCCCGTGCCCGCCGATGCAGATCAACGATCCGGAGTACTCGAAGCTGGCCATCTGGGTGGGCGGCAAGAACTCCAACGCACGCGGCAAGCCGACCTTCATGAAGATGGTGGCCTCGGGCCTGCCGAACAACGCGCCGCGCTGGCCGGAAGTTGCCGAGGTGGTCAAGAACATCCTGACCGTCTACAAGGAAGACGGCCGCCCCTGGGAGCGCATGGCCGACTGGATCGATCGTATCGGCTGGCCGCGCTTCTTCGAGAAGACCGGGTTGCCGTTCACCAAGTACCTGATCGACGACTGGACCGGTTCGCGTGCCAACCTGAACGCCTCGACGCACATCCGCTTCTGATCGCGAGGGTCAGGTAATGAAGTTCGGTATCGTAGTCAACGAAGGGCCTTACCAGCACCAGGCCAGCGACTCGGCCTACCTGTTCGCCAAGGCGGCGATCGCCGCGGGCCACGAGGTGTGGCGGGTGTTCTTCTATCACGACGGCGTCAATAATGCCTCCCGGCTCACCGAGCCGCCGCAGGACGACCGCCACATCGTGAACCGCTGGACCAAGCTGGCCGAGGAGCACCAGGTGGATCTGGTGGTCTGCGTCGCTGCCGCCTTGCGTCGCGGCATCAAGGACGAGAATCTGGCACCCGGTTTCCGCATTTCGGGCCTGGGGCAACTCGTCGAGGCGGGCATCAAGTGTGACCGCCTGGTCACGTTCGGCGACTGAGGGAACGCGCAATGAGTGCATGTGAAAAAATTCATGTTCGTCAACCGCAAGGCGCCCTACGGCACGATCTACGCCCTGGAATCGCTGGAGGTGGTGCTCATCACCGCCGCCTTCGATCAGGATGTCTCGCTGGCCTTCCTCGACGACGGCGTCTATCAGTTGAAAAAGGGGCAACAGACCAAGGGCATCGAGACCAAGAATTTCTCGCCGACCTACCGCGCCCTCGAAGACTATGACGTCGAGAAGCTGTATGTCATGAAGGAATCCCTGGATGCGCGCGGCCTGAGCGAAGACGACCTGCTGGTCCCGGTCACCGTGCTGAGCCGTGCGGAGATGGGTGCGCTGATGGACGAGCAAGACGTGCGTCTTGAGCTTCTGAGGAGATCACCGTGCTGCATATCGTCAACAAATCACCGCTGGCCAGCAGTTCGCTGGAAAGCTGCCTGAACGTCGCCGGCCCGGGCGAGTTGCTGCTCATCGAGGATGCCGTCTACGCGGCAACTGCGGGCAATGCTTTCGAGCCGAGGCTGCGCGAGGCGATGGAGCGTTTCAAGGTCTTCGTCCTGCAACCCGATCTGGACGCACGCGGCATGGGCGACAAGCTCGTCGCCGGCGTGACCCCCGTGGATTACGGCGGGTTCGTCGATCTTGCGGTCAACAGCAATACCTGCCAATCCTGGCTGTAACACTCAACAACACAAGGAGAACTTGAATGGCCACCATCGAAGTCAACGGCAAGTCCTACGAGACGGACGAAGAAGGCTATCTGGTCAATCTGGCCGATTGGGATACCGAGGTGGCGAACTACATCGCCAAGACCGAAAGCATCGACATGACCGACCAGCACTGGGAAGTGATCAACTTCCTGCGCGAATACTTCGAGGAATACCAGATTGCCCCGGCGGTGCGCGTGCTGACCAAGGCCATCGGCAAGAAGCTCGGCGCGGACAAGGGCACCAGCGAGTATCTGTACGGCCTGTACCCCTACGGCCCCGGCAAGCAGGCGTGCAAGATCGCCGGCCTGCCGAAGCCGACCGGCTGCGTCTGAGCGAAGCCCCCGGTAGCCAATCGCCATGGCCAGCATCCTGATCGGGATTCTGTTCTACTTCGCGACACTGATGTTCGTCGTGGGATTGGTCTACCGGATCAACACCTACTGGCGCACTCCGGCGCCGCTGCTGATCCCGACGACACCGGCACCGACCACGCAGACGGGCGTGGTCTTGCGCATGACTCGCGAAGTCGTTTTCTTCGAGAGCCTGTTCAAGGCGAACCTGTGGACCTGGAGCATGGGCTGGCTGTTCCATGCCAGCCTGGCCCTGGTATTGGTCCGCCATCTGCGCTATTTCACCGAGCCGGTCTGGGGGTGGGTCGCACTCGCCCAACCGTTCGGCATGTATGCCGGGCTGACCATGCTCATCGGCCTGTGCGGATTGTGGATACGCCGGCTGTTCGTCGAGCGCATCCGCTACATCTCGACGCCTTCCGATCACCTGATGCTGGTATTGCTGATCGGCATTGCGGCATCCGGATTGCTCATGTCGTTCGTGACGCACACCGACGTGGTCACCGTGAAGACCTTCTTCCTCGGCTGGATGCGACTCGACATCCGCCCCTTGCCCGCAGATCTCGTCCTTTATTTTCATCTGCTGTCGGTGGCCGCGCTCCTGGCGATCTTCCCGATCAGCAAGCTCCTTCATGCACCCGGCGTCTTTTTCTCGCCCTCCCGCAATCAGGCTGACAATCCCCGCGAAAAGCGCCATATCGCGCCCTGGGCGGCGGAGCTGGAGAAGTAAATGGCTGAAGTCGCCGCCCCGCCCTACCGTGTCATACCGATCATTCCCGCACTGAAGGCGGGCGCGACGGAGGGTCTGAAGCCCTTCGTCGCCAGCGACAAGATCAACGAAGCCATCGGCTTTCCCGGGCAACTGGTCGAAGACTGGCACGACCGTGCCATCGCCAGGATGGGCGAACTGCTTTCGAAATACCGGTCGCTCAAGGTCTACATGGATTCCTGCGTCCATTGCGGCGCCTGCTCGGACAAGTGCCACTACTTCATCGGCACGCAGGACCCGAAGAACATGCCGGTGGCCCGCCAGGACCTGATGCGCAGCGTCTACCGCCGCTACTTCACCCTGCCCGGCAAACTCTTTCCCAAACTCGTCGGTGCGCGCGACCTGACGCGCGAAGTGCTGGACGAGTGGTACAGCTATTTCCACCAGTGTTCGGAATGTCGCCGCTGCTCCGTATTCTGCCCCTACGGCATCGACACCGCCGAAGTCACCATGGCGGCGCGCGAAATTCTCGACTCGGTCGGCTACGGGCAGAAATATTCCAACGAGATCATCGGCAAGGTGCATCGCATCGGCAACAACCTGGGGCTCCCCGGTCCGGCGCTGCTCGACACGCTGGAAGGCCTGGAAGAGGACGTCAAGGACGCAACCGGCATCGACGTGCGCTTCCCGATCGACGTCAAGGGCGCGGAGGTCCTGCTGATCACGCCGTCCGCCGATTTCTTCGCCGAGCCCCACATCGACAGCCTGATCGGCTACGCCAAGGTCTTCCATGCCACCGGCACCAGCTGGACGCTTTCGTCGATGGCTTCGGAAGCCGGCAACTTCGGCATGTTCATCGGCAACTACGAGCAGTTGCGCAAGATCGCGCTGCGCATCCGCGAAGTTGCCCTGGAACTCGGCGTCAAGCGCATCGTCGTTGGCGAGTGCGGCCACGCCTGGCGGGTCGCCTACAGCTTCTGGAATACGCTGACCGGTGTCGGTGACGGCGCCGACGAGACCGACCGCTTCGCGCAGATGCTGCAGAAGCAACTGGACCACCGCTACAAGCAGCCGATGCACATCTGCGAATTCACCTGGGACTTGATCGAGCGCGGTGCGCTCTCCTTCAACAAGGAAGCCAACGACAAGCACATCATCACCTTCCACGATTCATGCAACGTCGCCCGCGGTTCGCGCATGGGCGATTTTGCCGGCGGCCAGTTCGAAATCCCGCGCAACATCATCAAGGCGGTTGCCAACAATTTCGTCGAGATGTCGCCGGAAACCACCCGCGAGCAGACTTTCTGCTGCGGCGGCGGCGGCGGTCTGCTGACCGATGACCTGATCGACCTGCGGGTCAAGGGCGCCCTGCCGCGCATGGAAGTATTGCAGCAGGTCGTGGACGAACACGGCGTCAATTTCATGGCGACGATCTGCGCGATCTGCAAGGCGCAGTTCACCAAGGTCATGCCCATCTACGGATTCGATCGCCGGATGGTTGGGGGAGTGCACCAACTGGTCAGCAACGCGATCATCCTGGGCGACAAATAAACAATCATTTGGAGACGAGCGATGTCAGCAACAACCGAAGCCCCGCAAGCCATCAACTTCCGCCGCTACAAGGATGGCGACAGCAGCATTCGCCGCCTGAATGAAAAGATCTTCAAGGCCTCGGTCACCTACAAGTGCCCGACCTACATCCAGTCGACGCCGCCCTGCCAGGGCAGCTGCCCCGCCGGTGAAGACATTCGCGGCTACCTGGCCATCGTGCGCGGCACCGAAAAGCCGCCGGTCGGCGCCGACGGCAAGCCCGTCATGCCGTGGCAGGAATATGCCTGGCGCCGCCTGACCGAAGCCAACCCGTTCCCGTCGGTCATGGGCCGCGTCTGCCCGGCGCCGTGCGAATCCGGCTGCAACCGCAACGAAGTGGAAGATCACGTCGGCATCAATTCGGTGGAACACTTCCTCGGCGAGTACGCGATCGCCAACAACCTGAAATTCGCCACGCCGGCGGTCGCGCCCTCCGGGAAAAAGGTCGCCATCCTCGGCGGTGGCCCGGCCGGCATGTCGTGCGCCTATCAGCTCGTGCTCAAGGGCCATGAAGTGACGATCTTCGACGAACACGAATTCCTCGGCGGCATGATGCGCTACGGGATTCCGGGGTTCCGCACGCCGCGCGAGGTACTCGACGCAGAGATCCAGCGCATTCTCGACATCGGGGTGAAGACCCGCATGCGTACCCGCGTCGGCACGGATATCACGCTGGAGCAGATCCGCAAGGAGTTCGATGCCGTTTTCCTCGGCATGGGCGCCCAGGCCGGACGGGCGCTGCCGATCGCCGACAGCGACGCACCGAACGTGGTGACGGCGACCGCCTTCCTGAAGGCATTCAACGACGGCCGCCTGCAGCACGTCGGCAAGCGCGTGGTGGTGGTCGGCGGTGGCGACACCTCGATCGACGTCGCGACCGTCGCCCGTCGTCTCGGCCACATCAGCAACGCCAACCCGACCGACGCCGAGGCGGCCATTGCCGGCCACCTGGCCCATGACGTGGCGACGATCTCGGCCAAGGAAGGGGCGGAAGTGACCCTCACCTCGGTGTTCAACATCGACAAGATGCAAGCCAACAAGCACGAGATCGAACAGGCGCTGGCCGAAGGCATCCATATCAAGGGCAGCCTGATGCCGGTCGGCGTCGTGCGCGACGCGAACGGTCGCGCCACCGCACTGCGCGTCCAGCAATGCGAAGCGAAACTGGTTGGCGGCAAGCTCGAACTCAACCCCGTCGAGGGCAGCGAACAGGACATCGAGGCCGATCTGATCGTCTCGGCGATCGGCCAGGCGGTGGATTTCACCGGACTGGAAGAGTTCAACAACGGCAAGGGTGCCGTCAGCACCGACCGCAACTATGTCGTCGCCGGGAAGCCGGGTGTCTTCGCCGGGGGTGACGTGATCCGTCCGCACCTGCTGACCACCGCGATCGGCCACGGCTCGATCGCCGCCGACGGCATTCACAGCTACTTGCTCGGCCAGGACCTGGAGAAGCGTCCCAAGATCGACGCGCACCAGTTCGACCTGATCCGCAAGCTGGCCGAGAAGGGTCTGGAACCCAAGGAAATGCACGAACCCTTGCGCGGCACCAACAATTCCAATATCGCGGTACATAACTTCGACAATCGCTCGGATCGCTACATCATTCCGCACGACAAGCTGTTCCTCGGGCACTTCTCTTACGTCCCGCGCAACCGGCGCGACGTGATCACGCTCGACAAGGAAAGCGCGCTCGACAACTACCAGGATCGCCTGGGCGTACTGGACGAGAAAGGTGGCCGTCGCCGAAGCCAAGCGCTGCATGAGCTGCGGCATGTGCTTCGAGTGCGACAACTGCGTGGTGTATTGCCCGCAAACCGCGGTGTACCGCGTCAAGAAGGGCGAATCGACGACGGGACGCTACGTCGCCACCGACTACAACAAGTGCATCGGCTGCCATATCTGCGCGGATGTATGCCCGACCGGCTATATCCAGATGGGCCTGGGTGAGTGATGAAGCTGTTCGCATCCCTGCTGCTCTGCTTATGCCTCCCGGCAGCCTGGGCCGCCGGGACGTCGACGCCCGAGCTGGACATCGGCAAGGGCGGGCAGTGCGTGGAGGACGTTCAGTGGATGCGCAAGAACCACATGAATCTGCTCAGGCACCAGCGGGATGAAACGGTGCACAAGGGCGTGCGCGACACCAGGCGCAGCCTGAAGGGCTGCATCGAATGCCATGCCAGCACCCAGGATCACAGCGTGACCGCCCGGGCGGACAGCTTCTGTGTCGGCTGCCATCGCTATCAAGCGGTCAAGATCGATTGCTTCGAATGTCATTCCGACAAGCGCAAGAGCGCGTGGCTGGAGAAGAATGCGAAATGAGTGACATCGACCTGCGCCGCCGGAACTTCTTCAAGACCTCGCTGGGTGCGGCGGCAGTCGCCATCGCACCGGGCATTCTCCTTTTCGACATCGCCCACGGCAAGCCGCAAGCGGTCAGTGGCAAGGTGCGCTGGGGGATGCTGATCGACACCACGCAATGCCGCGAGGGATGCAACGATTGCGTGACCGCCTGCAACAAGGAAAACGGACTCTCCGGCGGCACCAGTGCAACCGATTCGCAGTGGATCCGCAAGGTGGAGATCAAGGAAATCAGCACGGGCCGCAAGGTCTCGCTGCCGATGATGTGCCAGCACTGCGAGAAGCCGCCCTGCGTGGATGTCTGCCCGACCGGCGCCTCGTTCAAGCGGGTCGATGGCATCGTCCTGGTCGACCGCCACCTGTGCATCGGCTGCCGTTACTGCATGATGGCCTGTCCCGTACAAGGCGCGATCGTTTGTCCATGAACCGGTAACCGGCCAGAACCCGGATGTGCCAAGGGGCAAGGGAACCGTCGAAAGCTGCACCCTGTGCGTGCACCGCGTCGACAACGGCCAGCAGCCCGCCTGCGCCGAATCCTGCCCGAACAAGGCAATCCTTTTCGGCGACCTGAACGACCCGGAGAGCGAGATTTCAAGAAAGATACGTTCTGTCGCAAGCGTTCAGGTGCGTGCGGACCTTGGGCTCAATACCGGTGTCCGTTATCAGGGGTTATAGATGAGCGCCCACCCGCCGATGTATTTCAAGAATCGCCTCTACTACGTGCTGCTGGCGGCAGGCGGACTGGTCGCGCTGGCCGGGATGTATGCCGTGCATCTGATGGAAGATCATGGCCACGTCATCACCGGCATGAACAACCAGATCGTCTGGGGTGTTCCCCATGTCTTCGCCATTTTCATGATCGTCGCGGCATCGGGCGTACTCAACGTCGCATCGATCGGCTCGGTCTTCGGCAAAGCCCTGTACAAGGCGCGGGCACCTCTGGCCGGCCTGCTTTCCATCGCCATGCTGGCCGGCGGCTTGACGGTTCTCATGCTCGACCTGGGACGGCCCGATCGCGTCATCGTCGCAGCGACCAATATGAACCTGACCTCGGTATTCGCCTGGAACGTGGTGCTGTATTCCGGCATGTTCGCACTGGTCTTCGTCTATCTGTGGACGATGATGGAACGCCGCATGAACCCGATGACCAAGCCGGTCGGCTTCGCGGTATTCGCCTGGCGCTTCATCCTGACGACCGGCACCGGCCTGATCTTCGCCTTCCTCACCGCGCGCCAGGCCTATGGGTCGGCGCTGCTGCCGCCGATGTTCATCGTGCTGTCGTTTGCCTGGGGACTGGCCGTCTTCCACCTGACACAGACCATCCTTTACGCGTGGAACGACAAGGCGCTCGATCCGGCGATCATGCAGCGCAAGCGGAACCTGCTTGGCGTCTTCGTCGTCGGTTCGCTCTACATGGTTGCGGTCTACCACCTGACCAACCTGTATTTCGCGCAACAGGTCGGCTTCGTGCGTTTCATCCTGGTCGACGGCGGCATCTATCCGAATCTCTTCTGGTGGGGTTACGTCGTGCATCGGCAACCTGGTGCCGCTGACCCTGATCTACTGGCCGGGCCTGGGGCGGACGCGCTGCGTCTTCGCCGCGTCCCTTCTGGTCGTGCTCGGCGCATTCGCCCTGCTCTACGTCTTCATCATCGGCGGCCAGGCCTACCCCCTCAACATCTTCCCCGGGCATGAAGCCACGAGCAGCTTTGGCGACGGGCAGATCGCCTCCTACCGCCCGTCGATCTACGAATTCATGCTCGGCTTCGGCGGACTGGCGATTGCCTTCATCACCACCACCGTCAGCGTGCGGGTATTGAACTTCATGCCGCAGGACAAGCCGTACGTCACCGACTGATCGAGTTGAACAGGCTGCCATGAACCGCATGCTGATTTCGGCAGCTCACAAGTCGTCCGGCAAGACCATGGTCAGCATCGGGCTGTGCGCGGCCCTGCGGGCGCGCGGCCATGCCGTGCAGCCGTTCAAGAAGGGGCCCGACTACATCGATCCGATGTGGCTTTCGCAGGCGGCCGGGCGCACCTGCCGCAACCTCGACCTCTACCTGATGACCGACGACGACGTCGTCGCGACCTTCGCCCGCCATGCCTCCGACGTGAATCTGGTCGAGGGCAACAAGGGGCTTTACGACGGCCTGTCGCTCGACGGCAGCAACAGCAATGCGGCCGTGGCCAAGCTGCTCGACCTGCCGGTATTCCTCGTCATCGATGCGCGCGGGATGACGCGTGGCATCGCGCCGCTGATTCTCGGCTACCAGGCGTTCGACAAGGACATCCAGATCGCCGGGGTGATCCTCAACAAGCTCGGCGGCAGCCGCCACGAAGCCAAGCTGCGCGAGGTCATCGAGCATTACACCGACGTGCCCGTGGTCGGCGCGATCCAGTACGACGAGCGCCTCGGCATCATCGAGCGCCACCTTGGCCTGATGCCGAGCAACGAATCGCTCGCCGCAACGGCGACGATCCGCCAGATCGGCGAGGCCGTTGCCGCGCAGGTCGATCTCGACAAGCTGCTGGCGCTGTCGCGCAAGGATCCGCTGCCGGTACCGCCCAGCGCCGAAATCAGCCCGCCGCCGGTGGCCGACAAGGTGCGCATCGGCATCGCCCGCGACCGCGCCTTCGGCTTCTATTACGCCGACGACCTCGATGCGCTGGAAGCCGCCGGCGCGACACTGGTTCCCTTCGACACGCTGGCGGATGCCCGCCTGCCGGAAGTCGACGCGCTGTACATCGGCGGCGGCTTCCCCGAAGCCTGTGCGGCCGAACTCGAAGCGAACACCACGCTGCGCAGCGGGATCAGGCAAGCCATCGCCAGCGGGATGCCGGCCTACGCCGAATGCGGGGGATTGATGTACCTCTCGCGCGGCATCGCCTATGAAGGACGCACCTACGAGATGGTCGGCGCGATTCCCGGCGATGTGGTCATGCATGCCAGGCCGGTGGGTCGCGGCTATGTCCACCTGAAGGAGAGCGAGGACCATCCGTGGCCCCGCCCGAGCGCACCGGCCAACCAGGTCAAGGCGCACGAGTTCCACTATTCCAGCCTCGAGAACCTGCCGGGAGACGCACGCTTCGCCTATCAGGTCGAACGTGGCAGCGGCATCACCGGCCAGGCCGATGGCCTCATGGTCAACAACCTCCTTGCCTCGTATACACACCTGCGCACCATCGGAAACTGCTACTGGGCGACCCGCTTCGTCGCCTTCATCCGGCAACAGATGAAACAGCAGGCAAGACAAGACTCAGCCAACGGGAAAGCAACATGACAGAACCTCGCTATCGGACCGCCATCGCAGCCTTCGACAAGGCCAACGCGGAAGACCCGAACACGGAATCTTGCCTGGACAGGAACTTCCCGAAGGAACTCCTCTATGGGCTACGCATGGGCGAGATGCAGGAACGCTACGCGCCGGAAGCCTCCGAGGCAGTCAGGCTTGCCGTGCGCGCCCAGCACATCCAGCGCTGGAAAATCCCGCGCAAGGACTTCCCGATGGACAGGCAAGGCTACCTGCAATGGCGCACCCGGCTGTACAAGTTCCACGCCGCAGACGGCCGGCGACCTGATGCGGGAAGCCGGCTACGACGACGAGATGATCGAGCGCGTCATGACCATCGTCAGCAAGAAGGGGCTCAAGGTCAATCCCGAAACGCAGATGATGGAAGACGTGGGCGATCTCGTCTTTCTCGAGCACTACCTGTCCGCCTTTGCCGCCCAGCACCCGGAGTACAGCGAAGAGAAATGGATGCAGATCATCAACAAGACCTGGCAGAAGATGTCGCCGCGCGCCCATGAGTTTGCGCTGTCCGGCAGGGTCAAGCTGCCCGAGGCTTTGGTGCCGCTGATCGTCAAGGCGGTGCAAGGCTGATGGATTACCTGCCCGCATTCCACAACGTCAAGGGCAAGCTGTGCCTGGTGGTCGGGGGTGGCGAAGTCGGCGCCCGCAAGGCCGGCGTTCTGCTCGACGCCGGCGCCAGGGTACGCGTGATCGCCCCCGAGATCGAACCGGAACTGGCCGGCCACCCGGGCGTCGAGCCCATCGTCGCCCGCTTCGAGCCGCAGCATCTGGACGGCGCCCTGCTGGTCATCGCCGCCACCAACGACCGCGAGGTCAATCGCCAGGTCTCCGCATTGGCCCAGGCGCGCAATCTCCCGGTCAACGTCGTCGACGACCCGGAATTGTGCAGCTTCATCATGCCCGCCATCCTCGACCGTTCGCCGCTGATGATCGCCTTCTCCAGCGGCGGCGGCTCCCCGGTCCTGACGCGGATGATGCGCGGCAAGCTGGAAACGGTCATCCCGCAGAACTACAGCCGCCTCGCCAGGTTCGCGGTGCGCTTCCGCGAACTGGTCAAGGAGCGCGTCACCAATCCGCCCAAGCGCCGCATCTTCTGGGAAAACGCCCTCGACGGCGTGGTCGCCGAGAAGGTGCTGGCCGGCGACGAGGACAGCGCCGAAGCCCTGCTCAGGAAGATGCTCGACGGCGAGGACAACATCCTGCGCGGCGAGGTCTACCTGGTCGGCGCGGGCCCCGGCGACCCCGACCTGCTCACCTTCCGCGCCCTGCGCCTGATGCAGAAGGCCGATGTGGTGGTGTACGACAACCTGGTGTCCAAGACCATCGTCGACATGACCCGGCGCGATGCGCAGCGCATCTTCGTCGGCAAGCAGCGCGACAATCACACCATGCGCCAGGAGGAAATCAACGAACTGCTCGTTCGCCTGGCCCAGTGAAGGCAAGCGCGTGCTGCGCCTCAAGGGCGGCGACCCCTTCATCTTCGGACGCGGCGGCGAGGAAATCGAGACGCTCGCGGGACAAGGCATTCCCTTCCAGGTGGTACCCGGGATCACCGCCGCCTCCGGCGTCGCTTCCTACGCCGGCATCCCGCTGACCCACCGCGACCACGCCCAGTCCTGCCTGTTCGTCACCGGCCACCTGAAGGACGGCACGATGAACCTCGACTGGGATGCGCTGGCCCGGCCGAACCAGACCGTCGTGGTCTACATGGGCCTGCACGGGCTGGATATCCTGTGCGCCGAACTCGTCGGCCACGGCATGCCCGACACGACGCCGATCGCCATCGTGCAGCAGGGCACGACGCAGAACCAGCGCGTCATCACCGGCACGCTGGCGACCCTGCCCGGCATCGCCGCACGCGAAAAGCCGCAGGCGCCCACGCTCATCATCATTGGCGGCGTCGTCACCCTGCACGACAAGCTGTCCTGGTTCCACCCGCAATAACCCACAAAAAGCTGTTCCCACAGTGCCACCCATCGTCAGGAGACACCCGATGAGATTCAAGCGCGTATTACTGTCCGCACTGTTTTTGCTGGCCACCGTCAGCGCACAGGCGTCCGATGCCATCCTCAAACCCTTCGTGCTGGCCTCCAAGGGCGCCGGCACCGTTGCGGAAAAAACCGAGCAGGCCAAATCCGCCCTGACCGGCGCCGGATTCACCGTGGTCGGCAACTATTCGCCCTATGCGGATGCCCAGATCCTCATCGTCACCAGCGACGAACTGAAGAAGAACGCGGCGGCTTCCGAACATGGCGGCTACGGCGCGATCCAGCGCGTGGCGGTAACCAAAGTCAAGGACGAGGTACAAGTCAGCTACACCAACCCGGTGTACATGGCCGCCGTCTATCGCATGAAAAACGACCTCAGCGGCACGTCGACCGCGCTGGCCAGCGCCCTGGGCCGGGTCGAGGAATTCGGCGCCAAGGGCATGACCGCGGCGCAGGCCCGCAAATACCACTACATGGTCGGCATGGAGTATTTCGACGAGCCCAGCCTGCTCGCCGAATACCCCAGCTACGAGGAGGCCGTGAAGGCCGTCGATGCGAAGCTGGCGAACAACAAGAACGGCATCACCAAGGTCTACCGCGTGGACGTCCCGGGCAAGAAGGAAAGCGTGTTCGGCGCGGCCATGAAGGGCGGCGGCGACGCCAAGGCCATGGACGACCGCTTCATCATGTCGGAGATCGACTTCCGCGACCTCAAGTCCACCGCCCACCTGCCCTACGAAGTCCTGGTCTCCGGCAACAAGGTCTATGCCCTGTACGCCCGCTTCCGCATCGCGATCAACTACCCCGACCTGAGCATGATGGGCTCCAACAGCTTCATGAACATCATGGATTCGCCGGAAGCGATCCGCAAGGCGCTGCAGAAGACCGTCGAAAACTAGCCAACCCCGAGGAGACTCGACCATGTCCAGTGAACTGATCGAAGCGGCGCGCGCGGGAGACCTCGACAAGACCCGCAGCCTGCTCACCGCCGGCGCCGCGATCGACACTCGCGACGAGACCGGCAGGACCCCGCTGATGCTCGCCGCGCACGCCGGCAACCGGTCGCTGGTGGCCGCCTTGCTGGCCGCTGGCGCGGACGTCGATGCCAGCGCCGACGGCGGCTGGACGGCGATCAGCCTGGCGGTCTACAACGCCGAGGCCAAGCGCGGTTTCGCCGATGTCGTCCAGGCCCTGGTCGACGCCGGCGCGAACATCGAAGCCCCGATCGGCTACGGCGTCCGCCCCCTGATGCTGGCCGCCGGCTACGGCGAGACCGCGGTGGTCGAGGTGCTGCTGAACGCCGGCGCCGACGTCCTCGCCAAAAACGAGGGCGGCTACACGGCACTGATGATGGTCAAGCAAAAATTCTACGTGGACGTCATCAACCTGCTGCACGAGGCGGAGCAACTGGCCGGGCTCGGCGAAGGCAGTTGCAGCAGCAAGAACGCCCCCGACGCCAACGTCATCACCTTCCTGAAGCGCCCCGCGTCCTAGGACGCACCGGCGCGGAGTCCCTCGAGGCAAGCATGCACTACTTCATCTACCGGATCACCGAGCGGCCCTTCAGGCAACTGGAAAAACTCGGGCAGCACGACACCTATCGCGAGGCATCGGCCCGGGTCAGGCTGCTGCGCAGCGAGCTGCCGGAAGGCTCGAGCGCGACCATCCGGATGATCCATGCCCAATCCGAATTGCATGCCGAGGATCTGCTCAACCAGGTCCGTGAGCCCGGCCCGGAACTGGGCGACGACTAGGCTGGCTCGCGCGGAATCCCGGCAGGATGGATGAACAAGCCTTTCGCCAGGTGCGCTCCGGCGTCGTTGCGCTGCCCTGTCCCTTCGCCCGGTCCATCCTGCAACGCCTTGCCGCCTGCGCGCGCGCAGACCGGATACAAGTCGCCGAACGGGAACTGGTCGGCTGCCGGGACCTGGCATGCCACGCGCGCTGCAACGAGTTCCATGACCGGCTACTGCAAGGTTTCATGTTTGCGCTGGGCAAGCCGAGGATCGATTCCCCGCTGCCGCACGGGCAGGAAATGCGCGTCCAGTGCGGCGGCCTCAAGGGATTGCAGCACACCCTCGATGGCAACGCCGAGGTCACCGATGTGGACCGGCTCCTCGATAATTCCTTGCGGCGCTGGGGTGATCTGGCCGACCTTCCCTACGCCGAGATCGTCCATTCTGCCGCCTCGAGTTACAGGGGACGGCGCGGCTGAGACCGGCGTGAATACAAGAAGGACACTTCAAAAGAAGTGCCCAGTTTCATGTCTGAATGGCGCGCCCGAGACGATTCGAACGTCCGACCCCTGCCTTCGGAGGGCAGTACTCTATCCAACTGAGCTACGGGCGCGCGGGAGCCGGGATTCTAACGCCTGTGCCCGCCGCCGTCCAATCTATCGGCCCGGCCGGCGCACGTCAGTCGAAGAAGGTGCCGGCGGCCTCGTAGCGCTGGGCGTAGTAGCGGTCGCCGAGGCGGTCGATGCGGACGCGGCCGTTGCCCGACGGCGCATGCACGAAGCGCGCGTCGCCGACGTAGATGCCGACGTGCGAGAACGGGGCGTTGCGCGTGTTGAAGAAGACGAGGTCGCCGGGACGCAGCAGGTCGCGCTCGATCGGCCGGCTGCGCCGGGCGAGGTCGGCGGCGCTGCCCTGCACGCGCAGGCCGGCGGCCTGGCCGTAGATGAAGCTGACCATGCCGCTGCAATCGAGCCCGGCCTCCGGGTTCTTGCCGCCGAAGCGGTAGCCGGTGTCGATCAGGCCGAGCGCGTAGAGCGCCACCTCGTTGCCCCTTTCGCTGATCGCCAGAGGTTGCGCTATAGTTCCCGACGATGCGGGCGCGCGCGGCGCCGGGCTGCCGCAGGCGGCGAGCAGCGCCGCGGCGAGGACGAGGGGGAGCAGGGCGGGAACGCGCATCTATTAACGTGCTTTCTGCAAACTACTCATAACTTACCGTTTTTACAGGATTTTTCAAGGCCATGAAGATACAGGACCAGTCATTGTTGCGGTCGACGTGCTTTTCCGACGGAAAATGGATCACTGCCGACAGCGGGACGACCTTCGCCGTGCGCGATCCGGCCACCGGCGCCGTGCTGGCCGACGTGCCCAATTGCGGCGCGGCGGAGACGCAGCGTGCGATCGCCGCCGCCGATGCGGCGCTGCCGGCATGGCGGGGGCTGCCGGCGAAGGGCCGGGCGCAGGTGCTGCAACGCTGGTTCGCGGCGATCAACCGCAACGCCGACGACCTGGCGCAGATGATCACCGCCGAGTGCGGCAAGCCGCTGGCCGAAGCGAAGGGCGAGGTGGCCTACGGCGCGTCGTTCGTCGAGTGGTTCGCCGAGGAAGGCAAGCGCGCCTACGGCGAAACCATCCCGGCGACGCTGGCGGACAAGCGGCTGGTGGTGATCAAGCAGGCGATCGGCGTCTGCGCGGCGATCACGCCGTGGAATTTCCCGCTGGCGATGATCACGCGCAAGGTCGCACCGGCGCTGGCCGCCGGCTGTACCGTCGTCGTCAAGCCCGCCGAACAGACGCCGCTGACGGCGCTGGCGCTGGCGGTGCTGGCCGCGGAGGCCGGCTTCCCGGCCGGCGTCTTCAACGTGCTGACCGGCGACCCGGTGGCGATCGGTGGCGAACTGACCGCCAGCCCGGTCGTGCGGAAGCTCTCCTTCACCGGCTCGACCGAAGTCGGCCGCCTGCTGATGGCGCAGATGCGCGCCGACGATCAAGAAGCTGTCGCTCGAACTGGGCGGCAATGCGCCCTTCATCGTCTTCGACGACGCCGATGTCGATGCCGCGGTCGACGGCGCGCTGATCGCCAAATACCGCAACACCGGCCAGACCTGCGTGTGCGCCAACCGCATCCTCGTGCAGGCGGGCGTTTACGAGGAATTCGCGACCAAGCTGGCGGCGCGGGTCGGCGGACTGAAGGTCGGCGCGGGCAACGAGGAAGGTGTCGTCCAGGGGCCGCTGATCGACGCGGCCGGGCTGGCCAAGGTCGAGGCGCACGTCGCCGACGCGCTTGCCCACGGCGCCCGTGTCCTGTGCGGCGGCGCCCGCCATGCGCGCGGCGGCAATTTCTTCCAGCCGACGGTGCTGGCCGACGTGACGCCGGCCATGCGCGTCGCGCGCGAGGAGACCTTCGGGCCGGTGGCGCCGCTGTTCCGCTTCGCAACCGAGGCCGAGGCGGTGGCGATGGCCAACGACACCGAATTCGGCCTCGCCGCCTATTTCTATTCGCGCGACATCGGCCGCTGCTGGCGCGTCGGCGAGGCGCTCGAATACGGCATGGTCGGTGTCAATACCGGGCTGATCTCGAACGAAGTGGCCCCGTTCGGCGGTGTCAAGCAGTCCGGCCTCGGCCGCGAAGGCTCGAAGTACGGCATCGAGGACTATCTGGAGATCAAGTACCTCTGCTTCGACATCGGCGGATGATCAAGCTCGTCGCCGCCCTGCTCGTCCTGGTGCTGCTGGCGCTGCTCTGGCGGCGGTGGGCGCGGCGGCGCCGGGCCGCGTTCATCGAGGAGTTTCCCTATGCGCAATTTCTCGACCAGCGCCTCGCCGCCCGCCGGCCGGAACTGACGCCCGAACAGCGCAGCGAGGTCTTCGCCGGGCTGCGCGACTACTTCCAGTTGTGCCGGATGGCCGGGCGGCGCATGGTGGCGATGCCGTCGCAGGCGGTCGACGACGCCTGGCACGAGTTCATCCTGTTCACCCGCTACTACGGCCGCTTCTGCCGCGGCGCCTTCGGCCGCTTCCTGCACCACACACCGGCCGCAGCAATGACTTCGCCAACCATGGCCAGCGAAGGGATCAAGCGCGCCTGGCGGCTGTCCTGCACCCACGAGGGCATCGACCCCAAGAAGCCCGAGCGTCTGCCGCGGCTATTCGCGCTGGATGCGGCGCTGCTGATTGCCGGCGGCTTCATCTACCACCTCGATTGCCTGGCCGCCGGCAAGGCGGGCACCGGCTTCTGCGCCAGCCACATCGGCTGCGGCGGTGGCTGTTCGGGTGATTCCGGCAGTTCCGATGGCGACGGGGGAGGAGATGGCGGCGGCGGGTGCGGCGGCGACTGACGCCCTACTTGTGATAGATCCGGCTGCTGCCGGAGCCGCCCTTGCCGGGATTGGCGACGTTGTCGAAGAGGTTCCAGCCCTGGTGCTGCGCCCAGGCGAAGAGCAGCAAGGCGAGGACGCCGGTGGCCAGGTTGAACTTGCCGAACATCAGTCGTCACCTCCGTCGGAGGAATCGCTGCTCGCCGCCGGCGCGTGGTCGCTCTCGGCCCAGCGCCGGGCCTCGAAGGCGGCATGGCGCAGGCGGGTGAAGATCGGGAAAAAAGACCAGGAAGACCATGACCATCGCGAAGTTGGACCAGCCGGCGCCGCCGGCGACGACCTCGACGACGTCGCGCACCGGCACCGGTTTTTCCGGGGCAATGTCCGGGTCGAGCGTCAGGTAATAGGTGCCGGTCGGGATGTTCAGGAACACCACTTCGTCACTGCTGTTCCCCTCCGACCAGCTTTCGCCGCCGTCGCGCCCGTAGTAGTAGGAAAGCTCGCGCGCCGCCGGCCAGGCCTGGCCGGTCGCCTTGTTGACCAGCATCAGGTCGAGGCCGATCCAGTTGTTGTCGAGCGAGGTCGCGTTGCGCACGGTGATCTTGCGCGGCCTCTCGCGCACCTCGAATTCGCGCGTGACCACCGTTTCCTCGGCCATCTGCGGCGAAAAAGTGAAATCCTGGCGCAGCAGCACCTTGCCGCTGGAAACGAAATAAAAGAAAGCCTGCAGCGCCAGCGCCACGAGCACCAGTTTCCAGAACAGGTGCCACACGCGGCGGTTCGTTTCCGCCCACGGATTGGGCTGGTTGGCGTAGATGCCGACCGGGGCGATCATCCGCCCCGGCAGTTTGAAGGCGTCGCCGATCACCTCCGGCGCGACGTAGGTCGCGAGCGACCAGTTGAGGTCGTTGTCGGTCGCCTCGCGCGACAGCAGCAGCGGCGGCGCGACGTAGTCGGCGACCCGGCAGGTTTCGCCGCGGCGCACCCGCCACGTGAATTCGCCGGCGACCTGGATCACCTCGGCGGCCGGCGTGCTGGAAAAATGCCGGAAGCGCTCGCCAGCGAACTGCACGTCGGCGAGTTCCATCGCGCCGCTGGTCGCCGGCGGGTTGGACAGCACGTCGGCGATATTCCAGTGGCCGTCGTATTCGGTGAGCCAGCGGTAGGTGCCGTTCGCGCCGGCGAGCAGGTACTCGCGCCAGTCGTAGGCGATGCCGTCGACTCGCGACTCCTTGACGAGGAAACCGATGACCTCGACCGGCTTGCCCTCCAGGGTGCCCTTGCTGCCCAAGGCCAGGCGCGGCGTGAATTTCTCGTCGCGCGTGCCGAGCGCTTTCGACAACAGCTTGTGGTTCTGGTCGGCGGTATCGACCACCGCCCCGCAGCTGACGCAGCCGACTGCCAGAATTTCCCTGGAACGCGTCTGCATCGGCGCGGCGCAACTCGGGCAGCGGAAAACCTGCGCCTCGACGGTGTGCGTCGGGATCGGCATTCCCTCGCGCAGGTTGCTCATCTTCAGCGAGGCGAAGTCGACCGGCTCGCCGACGAAGAGCAGCGGCGGCGTCTCCGAATAATCGAGGGTCGCGAAATTGGCCCCGTTCCGGAGGTCGACCGTGGCGACCGGGTAGCCGGCGCCGACCTTGAACGGGAGCTCGCCGGCGCCGGCGACGCACTCCGCATTCTCGATGTTGCTGACCGTCCACGGCTGGCCGGCGACCGGGAAGCGCTGGCCGATCTTCAGCTCGGCGAAGGCCGGCAGCGGCTCCTGCACATGCCGCAGGAAGGACACCACGTACTCGCCGCCGGCTTCCGACAGCCAGCCGGTCCGCATGTCGTCGAACAGCAGGTGCCATTCGTTCCAGTAGCCCTGGCTGTAGCGAATCTGGATGCGCCCGATCAGCGCGAAATGGACCCCGTCGTAGCTGCCCTCGGCGCCGAGCTGCAACGGCGAGCGGTCCTCGGCCAGCGCCGCCATCTTGCCGATGTCCTCGAGCGCCTGGTCGTGGCGGACCAGCGTGCTCTGGCAGTACTCGCAGACGGCGAAGACCGAACCCGCCGACTTGAAGACGACCGGCGCGCCGCAGGAGGGACAGGAAGCCGTCAGCGCCACGGTCGGCGGATCAGGTCAGCTTCTTGAGCAGCTCGGCTTTCTTGGCCTCGAATTCTTCCCCGGAGAGAATGCCCTTCTCGACCAGCCCGTGCAGCTTCTCCAGCGTCGCGACGACATCGTCGGCCGACACCGGCGCCGCGGCCGCAGCGGCTGCACCGGCAGCCGGCTGCATGGCCGACGCCATCGCCTGCCCCATGACCTGCCCGAAGCCGACGCCGGCGCCGAGACCGACGCCCATGCCGGCCATGCCGCCCTCGTTCTTCGCCGCCTCGGGAATCGCGTTGGCGACCTGGTACTGCGTGAAGCGCCCCATGTCGCCGATCATGTTCATGCCGATCTTCTGGTCGAGGATCTTCTGCAGTTCGTCGGGCAGCGAGACGTTCTGGACGACCAGCGAATCGAGGGTCAGGCCGAAATCGGCGAACATCGGCGCCGCCTTGGCCAGCATCGCCTTGCCGAACTCGTCCTGGTTGGCGGCCATGTCGATGAACGGGACGCCCGATTCGCCGAACAGGTCGGTCAGCCCGGCGACCATCGTGTTGCGCAACTGGCCTTCGAGTTCCTCGCGCGTGTAGCGCTCGCGCGTGCCGGAAATCTTCTGGTAGAAGACCTTGGCATCGCTCAGGTGATACGAATAGATGCCGAAGGCGCGCAGGCGGACGATGCCGAATTCCTTGTCGCGGATCGTGATCGGGTTGGGCGTGCCCCACTTCTGGTCGAGCTGGGTGCGCGTCGAGAAGAAATAGACATCCGACTTGAAGGGCGACTCGAACAGCTTGTCCCAGTTCTTCAGGTAGGTCAGGACCGGCAGCGTCTGCGTCGTCAGCTTGTACATGCCGGGCGCGAAGACGTCGGCCACCGTGCCCTCGTTGACGAACAGCGCCATTTGCGACTCGCGCACGGTCAGGCTGGCGCCGTTCTGGATTTCCATCTCCGCCATCGGGAAACGCCAGGCCAGCGTGCCGTCGGCATCCTCCGTCCATTGCAGGATGTCGATGAATTGTTTCTTGATGAAGTCCATGAGTGCCATGACGTTCTCCTTGAATGGTCAGACGATGCAGCCGGCGTTCAGGATGCCGACGCCGATGGCCAGTGAAGCGACAAGAATCCCCGAGGCTGCCCGCCCCTGGAGAATGTGTTCGTTCAGTCGCGGCAGCGCGAGGCGGGCCACGACATAGGCGAGCAACTGGACGACGCCGGCGACGACGCCCCAGCCGATCATCGCGTACAGATTGTGGCTGACCGCCACCGAGACGGCGATCGGCAAGGCAAAACCGATCACCACCCCGCCCAGGCTCAGGGCAGCCGCCTCGTTCCCGGCGCGGATCAGTGCCAGCTCCTTGTACGGCGTGACCATCAGGTAAACCGCGATGAAGCCCGCCAGCAGGACGGTGGCGGTCAGGAAGAAGCCGGCGAAGGCCGCCAGACTGTTGATGACCGGATCGAACATGGAACCTCCCGCGAAGCACGATGACGGATGATTGTCGCCGCTCGCCCCGCCAAATTCAAGCCTGCCGTTGCCGGTACCAGGCGACAAAGTCGTCGAACGGCATCGGCTTGCCGTAGAAATAGCCCTGCGCCGCCTCGCAGCCGAGCGCGAAGAGCTGATCGCGCTGCGCCTGGTCCTCGATTCCTTCCGCCAGCGGAACCATGCCGAGGTCACGGGTCAGGTCGATGATGGTCCGGACGATGCGCAGCCCGTCCGCCGACGCACCCATGCCGATCACGAACGAACGGTCGATCTTGATTTCGTCGAGCGGCAGGGTCGCCAGGTAGCTCAGCGACGAGTAGCCGGTGCCGAAATCGTCGAGCGCAAGGAACACCCCCAGCTCGCGCAGCCTGCGCATGATCCCGAAGCCCCGCTCGCGGTCGCCCATCATCGCCGTCTCGGTCAGTTCGACGGCAATACGGCCGGGCGCCACCCGCCAGGTCTGCAGGCTCTGCGCCAGCACTTCGGGCAGGTCGGTATCGAGCAGGTCGGCCGGCGTCAGGTTGAGCGAGACCCTGATGTCGACGCCTGCCGCCTGCAACTCCGCGGCGGTCCGCGCGGCGGTGCGCAGCAGCCAGCTGGTGAACAGGGAGTGCCAGCCGTTTTCCTCGATGATATCGACGACCACCGGCGGGGCGACCCACTGGCCGTTCCGGCGCCGCCAGCGCAACAGCAGTTCCGCCCCGAAGCAGGTGCCGCTCGCCAGATCGACCTGCGGCTGCAGGTAAAGGGCAAGTTCCTCATCGTGCAACGCGGCGTTGAGTTCCTCGGCCAGCAGGTGGCGGAACTGCCAGTCGTCACGCAAGCCTTCCTGGAACATGGCGAAAGGCTCGTGCGAGGCGACCAGCGTCGCCCGCGCCAGGCGCGCGGCGTGGATGACTTCCTCGGGATTGCCGCCGTGCTCGGGCAGCATCGCGGCGCCGACGACGACATCGAGCACGACGCCGCGGCCGCCCGGCAGTTGCAGCGGTTCGGCGAACGCCCGGCGTAGCTGCATGGCAGCCAGCGCCGGCGACGCCAGCGAGCGCACGTCCGGAAGCAGCAGGAGCCATTCGACGTCCCGCCCGACGAAGACCTCGTCCTCCCGGCGCAGCGATGCGGCCAGGCGCTCGGCGAGCAGCGCCGGAATGCCCTGCAGGTCGCTGGCGGAAAGATAGGCAAGGGCCTGCCGGTTGACCATCGACATCGACAGCACGGCCACCTTGCCGGCAGCCTCGGCCAGTTCGCCAAGGCGCCGGATGGCGGCATGCTCGTCCGGCAGCGCGGCGGCAACACGGTTCGCCTTCTCGCCGAACTGGAGAACGCCGCAGACCGCCGCGGCGGCGCAACGGTGCAGGATGGCGCAGAGGTCGACATGGAGGCGGCTGAGCTGGGAGCGGTCGCCATAAAGAGCCCGTTCGCAGTTCCCGGCGGCCAGGGTGAACAGCACCAGCAGGTCGGCCGGCGAGGTCCCCCGCGCCACCAGATCCTGCCAGGCGCGCAGCCACCGCTCCTGCCAGTCGGGATCGCCGATCCCGGCCGGCAGCCCGGCGGAGATCTCGACGAATTCACCCGCCGCCGTACCGGCCATGATGCGCTCCGCCGCCTCCCACAGCGCCCCCGGCCATACCGACCCCAGGGCGCGCAGCGAACGCAGGTCGGTCGGCATCAGGCCGAAGCCGACGCTGTCGATCAGCAGCTGGTCATCCAAGGTAGTTGTCACGGGCCGATAGTCCATAGGCGTTGCTCGGCAGCGAGCGGGCAATGCGGCGATCGGCATGCGCCGCTTCGCGCAGATCGATCACCGTGTAGATGCGCACCGGCTCCTTGTCGGCATCCAGCGTCAGGAGTACGCGCGGACGCGAGCGCTGGACCTGGTTCTGCTGGATGACGACGCCGACTTCGCCACTGTCCAGCTCGACCAGGCCGCCGACCGGATAGAGGCCGATGCATTGAACGAACTGCTCCATCAGCACGGTGTTGAACTGGGTGCCGCGCAGCGCGTAGAGTTCCTCGAGGGCCTCCTGGTGTCCCAGCGCGGGACGGTAGGGCTTGTCCTTGAGCATGGCGCAGAACGAGTCCACCAGACCGGCGATCTCCGACGCCAGGCCGATGTCGTCGCTACGCAGTCCGCGCGGATAGCCGCTGCCATCCCAGCGCTCGTGGTGGCGCGAGACGATGACCATCACCTCGGTCGGCAGACCGGACTGCTCGTACAGCAGTTCGAGCGAGGTGGCGACATGCGAATGCACCGTCTCCCGTTCCGCCGCGGTCAATGCTTCGGTCTTGGCCAGCAGTTCGGGCGGCAGCCGCGTCTTGCCGACGTCCTGGAGCAGCCCGGCAAAGCCGAGATTGAGCAGGTATTTCTTGCGCCAGCCGATGTGCGAGCCGAGGCGCATCATGTTGACGGAAACCTCCATCGCGTGGTCGAAGCTGTATTCGTCCATGCGCTTGAGCTGCAGCAGCCAGGTGAGGGCATCGGCATTGCGCTCCAGGCTGCCGAGAACCTCCCGCAATCCCTCGCGCACATAGCCGACGTTGACGCTGCCGCCTTCTTCAAGGGTCTCGACGGTTTGCTGCAAGGCGACACTCAATTCGTCGAAAGTCGGCTCGACAGTGACCAGTTCGCGCGCCAGTTCGCGCGCATGGTCGTTGTCGTCGAGATCGTGCAGGAAATTGAGGAAGCGCTGGCGGCGCGTACGCAACTCCGCTATTTCCACCGTCGGTAGTGGGCGGCGGAGAACCTTCTTCTCCCTCGCGACCGTCGTGACACTGGGCGTGGGCGCCGCGCGGCGCGGCGGATCGCGTTCGCGCTTCGCCTCCGCGTACACGTCGCCGACCGACAGGGTACGGTCAATGACGACGAACCGGCACTTGCTGCGGAATGCCTCGATCTCATCCACCCGGGAGATGACGAACCCCTGCAGCGCGAACGGCAGTTCGAGCCACGGGCAGTCCGGCTCGGCGACGAACATGCCGAGTTTCAGATCGCTGACAGAAACAATCTCCATATGCGCTTGGCGGCCTTCCCGGTCAGGAGTGCAGGGCGATTTCCTTCAGCCCTTCCAGCGGCAGATTGTGGGCCAGGCGCCAGGGAACGGCAAGCCCCGCGCCGATGATCTCGGCATCGCCGCCGGCGACCAGGCAGGTCTTGGCCGGCGCCTGTAGCCGCCCGAAGGCGCGCTCGACGGCTCCCCGCAAGGCTTCGATCGCGCCCGCGTGGATGGCGTCGTCGGTGTTGCGCGGCCAGGGCGCGTATTGCCCCGCCGCCAGCGGCAAGCCGGCGGTGCCGTGCGCCAGCGCGGCCTGCATCAGGCGCAGGCCGGGCAGGATGAAGCCGCCAAGAAAGTTGCCGTCGGCATCGAGGGTGTCGATCGTCGTCGCCGTTCCCGCCATCACCACGACGGCGGCGGTGCCGAGCAGGTGGTGCGCGCCGATCAGCGCGCACCAGCGGTTGACGCCGAGTCGCGCCGGATCGTCATAGAGATTGGTCACGCCGCAGCAGTGCTTGCCGGCCCGCACCGCCGTGAGCGGCTGCCCCCAGGCGGCGAGCGCGGCGGCGATGCGCGCCGCCGCCTGCTCGCCGGCCACGTTGGCCAGCACCACCCGCGCCGGTTGCGGCCAGCGGGCGACCAGTTCCGCCAGCCGCCCGGATTCCTCCTGCGCTACGGCGCCCTGCGCCAGCCAGCGCTTTCCGTCATGCACGCCCCACTTGATGCGGGTATTGCCGCTGTCCAGGCAGACGATCATGCGCGGCGCAGGCTGACGTCACCGGCGAGGATGCGCCGGATGCCGTCGCTGGTTGCCAGCAACAGCGCGCCGTCGTCGTTGACGCCCAGGCAGCGGCCGGCGAGTGGCACGTCATCGCCCGAAGCGACCTGCACCTCGGCCTGCTGCCAGGCGTGGCGCTGCTGCCACTGCATTTTGACCCCGCCGAAGCCGTCGACCGCGAAAGTGTCGAGCACGCCGGCCAGCGCCTGCAGGATCGCCGCGAGCACGACGGCCGGGTCGGGCTGGCTGGCCAGCGCCTGGTCGAGGCCGGCTGCCGGCTGCGGCAGGTCGGCGCGCGGCGGCCGCAGGTTGAGGCCGATGCCAATGACCGCCTGCGTACCTTGGGCGTCGCTCGCCAGCTCGACGAGGACACCCGCGAGCTTGGCGAAATCGTCGCCGCAGCGGAGCAATACATCGTTCGGCCATTTCAGGCAGATGCCGCCGGCGCCCAGCGCTTCGAGACCCTGCGCGAGGGCGACACCAACGGCCAGCGAGAGGCCGGCAAGACCGCCGGACGGGCAGGCAAAATGCCAGAGCAGCGAGAAAGTCAGGCTCTCGCCCGGCACCGACAGCCAGGTGCGCCCGCGCCGCCCCCGCCCGGCCGTCTGCCGGTCGGCGACGACAACCGCGCCGGCCGGCGCGCCCCGCTCGGCGCGGCGCAGCAGTTCGCTGCTGGTCGAGTCGCAAGTGTCTACCGCGTCAACGTCGAAGCGCCCGGCCAGCAGGCCGAGACGGGACTTGAGCAGGACAAGGTCGAGCAGCGCCATGGGCGGATTCTACTCCGCCGCCGACTCCTTGCCGCCCTCGATGCCGAGTTCGGCGATCTTGCGCGTGATCGTGTTGCGACCGATGCCGAGCGCCTGCGCCGCCTCGATCCGGCGCCCCCCGGTGCGCGCCAGCGCGCGCGCGATCAGGATGCGCTCGAAGGTCTGGGCGAGACGCCCGTGGATGTCCGGCACGCCCGCCGCCAGCAGACGGTCGACCTCGCCTTCGAGCCCGCTCTCCCAGTCGGTCGCCAGCGCAATCGATTCCGCTTCGCGCAGTTCCGCCGGCAGGTCGCCCACCTCGACCTGCTGCCCGGGGGCCATCACCGTCAGCCAGTGGCAGAGGTTCTCCAACTGGCGCACGTTGCCACTCAATTCGAGCCCGCTCAGGTACCTGAGCGCGGCATCCGACAGCCGCTTGGCCTCGACGCCGAGTTCGCGTGCGCTCTTCTGCAGGAAGTGGCGGGTCAGCAGCGGTATGTCCTCGTGCCGTTCGCGCAGCGCCGGCAGGCGGATGCGGATGACGTTGAGGCGGTGGAAGAGATCCTCGCGGAACAACCCTTCCTTGACCCGCGTTTCGAGATTCTGGTGGGTCGCCGCGATGACCCGGACGTTGGCCTTGATCGGCGCGTGGCCACCGACCCGGTAGTAATGGCCGTCGGACAACACGCGCAGCAGCCGTGTTTGCAGCTCGGAGGGCATGTCGCCGATTTCGTCGAGGAACAGCGTGCCGCTCTCGGCCTGCTCGAAGCGCCCGCGCCGCTGCGTCTGGGCGCCGGTGAAGGCGCCGCGCTCATGGCCGAAGAGTTCCGATTCGAGCAGGTCACGCGGGATCGCCGCCGTGTTGATGGCGATGAACGGCTTGACGGCGCGCGGACTATGCCGGTGCAGCGCGCGCGCCACCAGTTCCTTGCCGGTGCCCGACTCGCCGGTGATCAGCACGGTCGCGTGCGATTGCGCCATGCGGCCGATGGCGCGAAAGACCTCCTGCATGGCCGGCGCCTGGCCAAGAATCTCCGGAGCGACGACCTCTTCCTCTGTGGCACCACTTTGGTGCAACGATTCGTCGATCGCGCGCTGGATCAGCTCCACCGCCTGGTCGACGTCGAAGGGCTTGGGCAGGTACTCGAAGGCGCCGCCCTGGAAGGCGGCGACCGCGCTTTCCAGGTCCGAATACGCGGTCATGATGATGACCGGCACAGCCGGGAAGCGCGTCTTGATCTCCTGCAGCAGTTCAAGGCCCGACTGGCCCGGCATGCGGATGTCGGACAGCAGCACCTGCGGCGGTTCGCCGCCCTGCTGGAGTTGCGCCATGGCCTCGGTGGCGGAGGCAAAGCTGGTGAACGGGATACCCTCGCGGGCCAGGGTCTTCTCGAGGACCCAGCGGATGGAACGGTCGTCATCGACGATCCAGACGGGTTTCATGGTGTTCTTGCTCATCTATTGATTGGCGATACGGGAATCAAGCAAGACTCAGGCCTGTTCGACGGGCAGGCGGATGGTAAACACGGTATGCCCCGGCTGGCTGGCACAGTCGATGGTGCCGTGGTGATGCTGGACGAAGTTCTGGGCGATCGTCAGCCCGAGCCCGCTGCCGCCCTGACGCCCGGAGACCAGCGGATAGAACATGCGCTCGCGGACCGTTTCCGGAATCCCCGGCCCGTTGTCGATGACCTTCAACTCGATGGCCAGGCGATAGCGCTTCTTCGCCAGCGTCACCTGGCGCAGGACGCGGGTACGCAGGACGATCGTCCCCTCCCCCTTCATCGCCTGGGCGGCGTTGCGGGCTATGTTGAGGACGGACTGGATGAGTTGCTCGCGGTCGCCGACCAGTTCCGGCAGGCTGGTGTCGTAGTCGCGGCGCATCGCCAGCGAGCCGGGAAATTCGGCCGTCAGCAGGCTGCGAACACGCTCCAGGATCTCGTGGATATTGACCGTGCTCGGCAACATCGCGCGATGCGGCGTCAGCAGACGCTGCATCAGGTCCTTCAGGCGGTCGGCTTCCTTGATGATGACCTGGGTGTATTCCTTGAGCGACGGGTTGCTCAGCTCGTGCTCGAGCAACTGCGCCGCGCCGCGAATGCCGCCGAGCGGGTTCTTGATCTCGTGCGCAAGATTGCTGATCAGCTCGCGGCTGGCCTTCTGCTGTTCGATCAGGCGCTCCTCGCGCGAGGCGGCGAGTTGTTGCTCGATCGGCTGGAGTTCGAGCAGCAGGCGCGCGCCGCCGACCGCTTCCCGGCGCAACGGGGTCACCGTGCAGTTGATGTGCAGCACCTCGCCGTCGCCGCGCCTGAGCTCGATGCCCTGCCCGGTGTAGCCCCAGTTGTTGTCGAGCGCGTTGTCGAGCGCTTCCTGCAGCGTCGCCGAGCACTTGCAGACTGCTGCCAGCGGCTTGCCGGCCACCGCACGCAGGCTCACGGCGAGCAGGTTCTCGCCGGCCGGATTGACGTAGCGCACGATCAGGCCGGCATCGAGGAGGAGCACCGTCGACGCGAGCAGATCGAGGCCGGGGAAGGCGTCCAGCGGATCGTTCATCGCCCCCATTGTAGCGATTACCGGTAGCCGGGACCGAAACTGTTGTGTTACTGACCCATCGTTCATTATCATGGCGGACTCGACCCGAGGCCACTCCCGATGTACTCCTTCCCCCAGCCGACTGCGGCCGCCCTCTGTCTTGCCACCCTGCTCGCGGGCTGTGGCAGCGGCGAAGCGCCGCCCCCGGCCGTGCCGGCGGTCCTGGTCCAGGTCGCCGCTCCCGGCGACGCCGGCGTGACCACCTACACCGGCGAGGTACGGGCGCGCCACGAGGCCGACCTGGCTTTCCGCGTCGGCGGCAAGATCGCCGAGCGCCTCGTCGATGCCGGTATGGTCGTCAAGGCCGGCCAGCCGCTCGCCCGCCTCGACCCTGCCGATCTGCAACTCGCCCGGCAGGCGGCCGCCGCCCAGGAGGCTGCGGCCGAGAGCGAATTCGCGACCGCGAGCGCCGAGCGCCAGCGCTACGCCGACCTGCTCGCCAGGCGCTTCGTCAGCCAGGCGGCGTTCGATGCCAGGGAGAACGCCTTCCGCAACGCCCGGGCACGTCTCGAACAGGCCCGCGCGCAAGGTCGCATCAGCGCCAACCAGGTCGGTTACGGGACGCTCACCACCGACCACGCCGGCGTCGTCGCGACGGTGCTCGCCGACGCCGGCCAGGTCGTCACGGCCGGTCAACCTGTGTTCCGGCTGGCGCGACACGACGAGAAGGAAGTCGCGCTGGCGATCCCCGAAGGCCGGCTGGCCGAAGCACGGAAGGCTTCGCACATCACCGTCGGCCTGTGGGCCCAGCCGGAACTGCGCCTCAAGGGCGAGCTGCGCGAACTGGCAGCCGCCGCCGACCCGGCGACGCGCACCTATGCGGCCCGGATCCGCATCGTGGATGCACCGGCGTCGCTCCAGCTCGGCATGACGGCGCGCGTCGCCTTCGCCGCCAGTGGCCAGGCGGAATACCTGCTCGTACCGCTGGCGGCGGTGGTCGATCACGGCAGCGGCCCGCAGGTATGGGTGGTCGCCGACGGCAAGGCCGTGCCGCGTGCGGTCACCGTCGGCCGCTTCGGCGAGGACGGGGCAACCATCACCGCCGGCCTGGAACCCGGCGAACCGGTGATCGTCGCCGGCCAGCGCCGGCTGGCCGCGGGCCAGGCGGTGCTTGCCCGTCCCGCGCCGCCGCCCGCGCAGCAGCGCTGAACCGTGCAGCACCGCTTCAATCTCTCCGACTGGACGCTACGGCACCGCACGCTGGTCGGCTACTTCCTGCTCGCCATCGCGATCATGGGCGCGATGGCCTATGGCCGCCTGAGCCAGGCCGAGGATCCGCCTTTCACCTTCAAGCTGATGGTCGTGCGGACCTTCTGGCCGGGCGCCACCGCGGCCCAGGTCGAACAGCACTTGACCGACCGGATCGAGAAGAAATTGCAGGAGATTTCCCAGGTTGACCGCATCCAGAGCTTTTCGCGGCCGGGCGAATCGACGGTGATGTTCTTCGCCCGGGACAGCATCGCGCCGGCGTCGGTCCCCGACGTCTTCTACCAGGTGCGCAAGAAAGTCGGCGACATCCGCCACCTGCTGCCGGCCGGCATCCAGGGCCCGTTCTTCAACGACGAGTACGGCGACGTTTTCGGTACGATTTTCGCGCTGACCGCAGATGAGCTCGACTATCCGCAACTCAAGGACATCGCCGAGCGTCTGCGCGACGGGCTGCTGCGCATTCCCGACGTCGGCAAGGTCGAAATCTTCGGTATCCAGGACGAGAAGATCTACGTCGAGCTTGCCAACGCCAAGCTGGCGACGCTCGGCCTCGACCAGAACATTATCGTCCAGGCACTGGCGCAGCAGAACGCGGTCGTCGGTGCGGGCTTCCTCGAAACCGCCGGGGAGCGCATCCAGATCCGTCCGAGCGGCGCCTTCGACACCGTCCAGGCGGTGGCCGACACGCTGATCCGCGGCAACGGCCGCAGCTTCCGTCTCGGCGACATCGCCACGGTCAGGCGCGGCACCAGCGAACCGCCGACGCCTGAAGTGCGTTACGGCGGCAAGCGGGCGCTTGCCATCGGCATCTCACGGGCGCCAGGCGGCGACATCATCCAGCTCGGCAAGGCGCTGCGCGCCCATGTCGCCGCTGTCCGCGCCACCTTGCCGCTCGGCGTCGACCTCAGCGAGGCGACCAGCGAGCCGGACGCGGTCGGGCGCGCCATCGGCGCCTTCGCGCGGGCGCTGGCGGAAGCGGTCGGCATCGTCCTGCTCGTCACCTTCGTCAGCCTCGGCATTCGCACCGGCATGGTTGTCGCGCTGTCGATTCCGCTGGTGCTGGCCGCCACTTTCCTTGCCATGGCGCTGCTCAACATCGGCCTGCACAAGGTCTCGCTCGGCGCGCTGGTGCTGGCGCTCGGCCTGCTGGTTGACGACGCGATCATCGCCGTCGAGATGATGTGGGTGAAGATGGAGCAGGGATGGGAACGCACGCGCGCTGCCTCCTTCGCCTACACCAGCACTGCCGGGCCAATGCTGTCCGGCACCTTGGTGACCGTCGCCGGCTTCCTGCCCATCGCGCTGGCGAGGTCGGCGACCGGCGAGTACGCCTTCGCCTTCTTCCAGATCAATGCCTTCGCGCTGCTGATCTCCTGGCTGGCCGCCGTCGTCGCGATTCCCTGGCTCGGCTACAAACTGCTGCCCGATCCGCGCGCGCCGCGCCGTCCCGGCCTGATTGCCCGCCGCCTGCCGGCGCTGGCCGCCCGCCTCGAACGGCTCGGCCTCGGCGGCCCGCCGCATGCGGCCGATCACGACGTCTATGGCACGCCGTTCTACCGGCGTTTCCGGGTTCTCGTCGGTACCTGCGTCAGCTACCGATGGCTGGTGATCGGCCTGACACTGCTGCTCTTCGTCGCCGCGATCTTCGCCATGACCAAGGTGCAGAAGCAGTTCTTCCCCAACTCGACCCGTCTCGAACTCAACGTTGAACTGCGCCTGCCCGAGGGGGCATCGCTCGCCGCCATCGATGCCGAAGCGCGCCGCCTCGAAGCGTGGCTCGAGAGCGACCGCGCCGCGCACGACCAGTTCGAGCACTACACCACCTTCATCGGCACCGGCGCGCCGCGTTACTACCTCAGTCTCGACCAGCAACTGCCGGCGACGAACATCGCCCAGTTCGTCATCCTGACCCGCGATGTCACGGCGCGCGAGGCCTTGCGCGGTTGACTGATCGCAAAGTACGAAAACGACGCATCGGGCGTGCGCGCCAACGTCGTCCGTATCGAGAACGGGCCGCCGGTCGGCTACCCGATCCAGTACCGCGTCACTGGCGAGGATCCCGTGACGCTGCGGCGCATTGCCGGCGAGATCGCGGCGGTGATGCGCGCCGACCGCGAACTGGCCAACGTCAATTTCGACTGGAGCGAGCTGTCGAAGGCAGTCGCCATCGAGATCGACCAGGACAAGGCCCGCCTGCTCGGCGTGTCGGCCCAGGATCTGGCCACGTTGCTCAACATGTCGCTCAGCGGCTACACGATCACCAGTTTCCGCGAAGGGCAGAAGACCATCGACGTCGTGCTGCGCGGCGACCGCGACGAGCGCGCCAGGCTCTCGGCGCTGCCCGATCTGGCCGTGCCGACACGCGCCGGCGGCAGCGTGCCGCTCGCCCAGATCGCCCGCCTGCGGCATGAATTCGAACCCGGACTGGTCTGGCGCCGCGACCGCCTGCCGACGATCACGGTGCGCGCCAACCTCTATGGCACGACCCAGCCCGCAACCGTCGTCGGCCGCCTCAAGCCGCGCATCGACGAAATCGCCGCAAGCCTGCCGGCCGGCTACCGGATCGCCACCGGCGGTTCGGTCGAGGAATCGGCGAAGGGATCGAACTCGGTGATGGCCGGCATCCCGATCTTCATCCTGGTCGTCGTCAGCGTACTGATGATCCAGTTGCAGAGCGTCTCGCGCGTCGTCATGGTCCTGCTGACGGCACCGCTCGGGCTGATCGGTATCGCCCTCTTCCTGCTCGTTTTCGACAAGCCGTTCGGCTTCATGGCGCTGCTAGGCACCATCGCGCTGTTCGGCATGATCATGCGCAACTCGGTGATCCTGGTCGACCAGATCGAGCAGGATCTGGCCGAGGGCAAAGCGCGCCGCGAGGCGATCATCGAATCGACGGTGCGCCGTTTCCGGCCGATCGTGCTGACCGCCGCCGCCGCGGTGCTGGCGATGGTGCCGCTGTCGCGCAACGATTTCTTCGGGCCGATGGCGGTCGCCATCATGGGCGGGCTGATCGTCGCCACCGCGCTGACCCTGCTCTTCCTGCCGGCGCTCTACGCCGCCTGGTACAGGGTAAAAGGCGAGGATCGAGTGGTCGGCCATTAGCAAGACCAGAGGGCGCCATAGGCGCCCTCGAATATTTGCAACAACTCGATCCTGAGAGCTCGCGGCTAGCGAAGGTTGCCAATTTCCTTCTGGATCGCTCCGATGTTGCGCTCGTGCTGCGAGACGCGATCCCGGTAGGGTTGCAGGCGATCCGGCGGCGGCCGGCTGCCGTCCGGATTGCGCGTTGCCTCGATTTCGGCGAGGTCGCGCCGGGCCTGTTCGAGACTGCGCTGCTCGCTGGCCAGTTCCTGCTCGAGAATATGCTTGCGGTCGGTATCGCGCGCCTTCTGAGTATCTTCCTGGACGCGCGGGAAACTTCCCGGCGTCGGATTGGCCGCCGCCCCGCCGGGTTTCGCCTTGGGCGCCGGGATCGACGAGTCCGGCCCGGTGACGACCGGCTTGCAGCTCTTGTCGACGCGGGTGTTGGCGTACAGCGTGCCGCCATAGGCGTCGGTGCATCGATAGATGGACTGGGCCGAGGCCGGAATGGCCAGGACCGCCAGAAGCGTGGCAAGAATGCAGCGTGTCATCGTCATCGTTCCTCGTAACGGCTAGAGTTTACCGGACTTGGCGGCCGTCGCAACAAGCGGTGGACAAAAAAGGGCGGGAAATCCCGCCCTTCTAGCCTGCCGGGGAAGCCCCAGGGTCAGCAGCTGTAGTAGAGGTCGAACTCGACGGGGTGCGTGGTCATCCGCACCTTGTTGACCTCGTCCATCTTCAGCGCGATGTAGGCATCGATCCAGTCATTCGAGAAGACACCGCCGCGGGTCAGGAACTCGCGGTCCTTGTCCAGCGCAGCCAGGGCTTCCTCGAGCGAGGCGCAGACGGTCGGGATCTTCGCATCCTCTTCCGGCGGCAGATCGTACAGGTTCTTGTCGGCCGGGTCACCCGGGTGAATCTTGTTCTGGATACCATCCAGGCCGGCCATCATCAGCGCGGAGAAGCACAGGTACGGGTTCGCGATCGGATCCGGGAAGCGGGTCTCGATACGGCGGGCCTTGGACGAAGCAACGTGCGGGATGCGGATGGAAGCCGAACGGTTCTTGGCGGAATAAGCCAGCTTGACCGGTGCTTCGTAATGCGGAACCAGGCGCTTGTAGGAGTTGGTACCCGGATTGGTGATCGCATTCAGGGCCTTGGCATGCTTGATGATGCCGCCGATGTAGAACAGGGCCAGTTCCGAGAGGCCTGCGTAGCCGTCACCGGCGAACAGGTTCTTGCCATCCTTCCAGATCGACTGGTGAACGTGCATGCCGGAACCGTTGTCGCCAACGATGGGCTTCGGCATGAAGGTCGCTGTCTTGCCGTACTGGTGAGCAACGTTGTGCACCACGTACTTCAGGATCTGGGTCCAGTCGCCACGCTTGACCAGGGTCGAGAAGACGGTACCGATTTCGCACTGGCCGGCGGTAGCGACTTCGTGGTGGTGAACTTCGACCGGCACGCCGAGGGATTCGAGCGCCAGCACCATGGCCGAACGGATGTCGTGCAGGCTGTTGACCGGAGGAACCGGGAAGTAGCCGCCCTTGACGGTCGGACGGTGGCCGGTGCCACCGCCGCCTTCGCTTTTCTCGCCCGAAGTCCAGGCCGCTTCGGCAGAGTAGATCTTCAGGTTGCAGCCGGACATGTTGACGTTCCACTCGACCGAGTCGAAGATGAAGAATTCCGGTTCGGGACCGAAATAGGCGGTGTCGCCGATGCCGGAAGACTTCAGGTAGGCTTCGGCGCGCTTGGCTATCGAGCGCGGGTCGCGGTCGTAGCCACGGCCGTCGGCCGGGTCGACGACGTCACAGGTGAGGACGATCGTCGTTTCATCGAAGAAGGGATCGATGTAGGCGGTGCTGGGATCCGGCATCAACTGCATGTCCGACGCCTGGATACCCTTCCAGCCGGCGATCGAGGAGCCGTCGAAGGCGTGGCCGTTTTCGAACTTGTCTTCGCTGAAGGCGGAAACCGGCACGGTGACGTGCTGTTCCTTGCCCCGGGTATCGGTAAAGCGGAAATCGACGAACTTGGCGTCGTTTTCCTTGACCATTTTCATCACGTCTTGCGGGGTTGCCATGAGTGCAGTCTCCTAAGAAAACAGGTTGCCGGCCAGGCCGGCGACAATTGAAAAATCGCAACGCGGGGTATTTAGCAGAAAACGTGCCAATGCCTGCCAACTCGACTTTTCATTCTGCCACAACGAGATGCTGGTTTCACGCCAAGATTCAATGCACCAGACTCGTGCAGCATTGAAACTGTCGCACCAAATTGGTGCAACTCCGGCGGATGCGCAGCCAGCGCTTGCGAGCGATCTCAGTGCGAGGGCGAAGCGGCAAGCTGATAGAATCCCGACCGACAGAGCGCTTCATCACCGCGCTCTCCTGCCGCCAATTCAAAGTTTCCCGACTGCCGTGCCCGCCACCCCGATACATTTCGACCGCTTCAACGACCTCGCCGACCCGGACTGCCATGAGCGCATCCGCGCCGCCCGCGCCCGGCTGGGCAAGAAGGCCGTCATCCTCTGCCATCACTACCAGCGCGCCGATGTCTACCAGTACGCCGACCTGACCGGCGACTCGCTGAAACTGTCGCGCCTCGCGGCGCAGACCGACTCGGAATACGTGATCTTCTGCGGCGTTCATTTCATGGCCGAGGTCGCCGACATCATGACCGCGCCGCACCAGATCGCCATCCTGCCCGACCTCGCGGCCGGCTGCTCGATGGCCGACATGGCCAACCTGGCCAAGGTCGAGCGTTGCTGGCGCGAGTTGAACGAAGTCCTCGATGCCGAGAACGAGGTGACGCCGGTCACCTACATCAACTCCGCCGCCGACCTCAAGGCCTTCTGCGGCGAGCACGGCGGCATCGTATGCACCTCGTCCAACGCCGGCACCATCGCCCGGTGGGCTTTCGAGCGCCGCCCCAAGGTGCTGTTCTTCCCCGACCAGCACCTCGGCCGGTGGACCGGCCACCAACTGGGTTTCCCGATGGACGAGATGGTCGTCTGGGATCCCGACCTGGAAATGGGCGGCCTCACGGTCGACCAGATCAGGAAGGCGCGCATCCTCCTCTGGAAGGGCCACTGCTCGGTGCACCAGATGTTCCGGAAGGCGCACATCGACGCCTTCCGCGCCAAATACCCGGACGGTCTGGTGATCGCCCATCCCGAATGCAGTTTCGAGGTCTGCGCCGCCGTCCGACACCGTCGGCTCGACCGAACACATCGTCAGGACGATCAAGGAAGCCCCGGAGGGCACGCGCTGGCTGGTCGGCACCGAACTCAACCTGGTCGACCGCCTGGCCAGGGAAGTCTTGCCGCAGAACAAGATCGTCCAGTTCATGGCGACGACCATCTGCATGTGCTCGACGATGCAGCGCATCGACCCGCAGCACCTCGCGTGGACGCTGGAAAACCTCGCCGAAAGCAAGGTCGTCAACCAGATCAAAGTGCCGGAACACGAGGCGAGGCTGGCCAAACTGGCGCTCGACCGCATGCTGGCCATTTCCTGACCCATGAGCAAGCCCGCGCTGCACGTCACGACCTTGAACATCCACAAGGGGTTTTCGCAGTTCAACCGGCGCATGATGGTGCATGAACTGCGCGATCGCCTGCGCTCGCTGAACCCGGACATCGTCTTCCTGCAGGAGGTGCAGGGGCTGCACCTCGGCCATGCGGAGAATCACGGCGACTGGCCGACCGAACCGCAACACGAGTTCCTCGCCGAAGACGTCTGGCAATCGTCCGCCTACGGTCGCAACATGATCTACGACCACGGCCACCACGGCAACGCGATCCTCTCGCGCTTCCCCATCCTGCACGCGCACAACCAGGACGTGACTCACCTGCTGTTCGAGAAGCGCGGCCTGCTGCACTGCCGGATCGCCTTGCCGGAAAGGCCGGCGGCACACTGCGTCTGCGTCCATCTCTCGCTGTTTGGCTATTCGCGGCGGCGGCAGATGGCGGAACTGGCCAACTACCTCGACCGCGTGGCCGGGCCCGATTCACCGCTGATCATCGCCGGCGACTTCAACGACTGGAACAACCGTGCCGGCAGCCACCTCGCGCAGCGGCTGGGACTGACCGAGGTGTTCAGCCGGCAGGAGGGCGTGCCGGTGCGCAGCTACCCGGCGGCGCTGCCGATGTTCCGGCTCGACCGCATCTACGTGCGCGGCTTCCGCGTCCAGCGCACCGAACTGCACTTCGGCGAACCATGGTCCGCAATTTCCGACCATGCGGCGCTGTCGGCCCACCTGGAGCGGCATGGCGGCTGAGTTCCTGCCCGGGAACCGGATTACCCTGCTCGATTCAGGCGCGGAGTACTTTCCGGCGCTGCTTGCCGAAATCGAGGCGGCGTGCAGCGAGATCTACCTGGAGAGCTACATCTTCGCCGATGACCCGGTCGGCCGCGCGGTCTCCGGCGCCCTTCGCGCCGCCGCCGGACGCGGCGTCCGGGTGCATGTCACGGTCGACGGCTTCGGTGCACGCAATTTCGCCGACGACTTCGTGCCCCAGCTGGTCGCTGGCGGCGTCCACGTCAACGTCTATCGCCCGGAAACCGGGCTCTTCCGGCTGCGCCGCCACCGCCTGCGCCGCCTGCACCGCAAGCTGGTCGTGATCGACGGCCGCGTCGCCTTCGTCGGCGGCATCAACATCATCGATGACGACAACGCGCAGGAAGACATGCGGCCGCGTTACGACTACGCGGCGCGCTGCGAGGGGCCGGTGCTGCGCCAGGCGCAGCGCGCAGCACGGCGCATGTGGGAAATCGTCGCCTGGGCCAACCTGCGCCAGCGTTTCCGCAGCGCACCGCCATCCGCCGACGCGACCGCGCCGGCAGAAGGGCAACTGGCCGCCTTGCTGGTCCGCGACAACATCATCCACCGCCACGACATCCTCAACGCCTACCTGAACGCGATCAAGGCGGCACGGCACGAGATATTGATCGCCAATGCCTATTTCCTGCCCGGCGTCCGTTTCGGGCGAGCGCTGCACGCGGCGGCGCGACGCGGTGTGCGGGTTACCATCCTGCTGCAGGGCAAGACCGACCACCGGCTTCTCCGCTATGCCACGCAGACCCTCTACGCCCGGTCGCTGGCCAGCGGCATGCGCATCTTCGAATACGAAAAGAGCTTCATGCACGCCAAGGTCGCCGTGGTCGATAGCGAATGGGCGACCGTCGGCTCGTCGAACATCGACCCCTTCAGCCTGCTGATCGCCAAGGAAGCCAACCTGGTGGTGCGCGACGCGACCTTCGCGCAGCAGTTGCGCCACAACATCCACGAGCACATGGTAGTCGGCGCACGCGAGATGCTGCCCGACGAACTGGCGCAGCAGCCCTTCCCTTCGAAGCTGCTGCGCTGGCTGGCCTACGCTATCGTGCGCCTGCTCGTCGGCATCACCGGTTACGGCCCGAAGCACTGGCAGGCCGACGAGGAAGAGCCCGGCCTCACGGCCGACGCGGCAAAGGAATAGAACCCCGCCGCGGCACTGCGGCGAGCGACCAGTGGGCGCGCGCCCACGTCCAGATTTCTGACGACGGCGCGCCCGCCAGCCCGTCCGGCAAGGGCTGCCCGAGAAAGCGCAGGGCATCCGCCAGCGTCGCCCCCGCCTGCCGGACGTCGAGCGCTGGCGCCCGCGTCTGCTTGGACAGTTTCTCCCCGGCCGGGTTGGTCGCCACCGGCAAGTGGGCATAGCGCGGCGTGGCGTAGCCGAGACAGCGTTGCAGCCAGATCTGGCGCGGGGTCGAGTCAAGCAGGTCAGCGCCACGCACGATGTCGGAAATTCCCTGGAATTCGTCGTTGACCGCAACTGCGAGCTGGTAGGCGAAAGGACCGTCGGCGCGGCGCAGAACGAAATCCCCGACATCGCTCTCCAGATGCTGGATCACCTCGCCCTGCACGCGATCGACGAAACCGATCCCCTCATCGGTCGCGCGCAGCCGCCAGGCGCGCGCCCGGCGCCCGGCCGGAACGCCGCCACGGCAGGTACCGGGGTACACCAAGCCGCCATCGACTGCCGTCCGCTTCGCTGCGGCGGCGATTTCCTTGCGCGAACAGGCGCAGGCATACGCCACTCCAGCCTGCCGCAAGCGCTCGAGCGCCTCGGCGTAAGCCTCCAGCCGGCTGCTCTGCCACAGCACCGGGCCGTCCCATTCGAAGCCGAACGCAGCGAGTGTCGCCAGGATGCTGTCGGCAGCGCCGGGCACGTTGCGCGGCGTGTCGATGTCCTCGATGCGCACCAGCCAGGCGCCGCCGCAGGTCCGCGCGTCGAGGTAACTGCCGACCGCCGCGACCAGCGAGCCGAAATGCAGCGGCCCGGTCGGCGATGGTGCAAAGCGGCCCCGGTATCCCCCCGCGGCCGCGGCGCCGTCATCCGCCGCCGCTCGCCGTCAACGCCAGGGTCACATGCACCGTCCCGTCGGCGGTCCGCGTCCGGATCGGCCAGCCGCACGCGGTGAATACCCGCAGCATTGACCGGTTTTGCGGCAGCACCTCGGCCTCGAAGCGTGTCAGGCCCCGGTCGACGGCGATCCGTCCGAGGTGACCGAGTAGCCGGCGGGCAATACCAAGGCCCTGGTAGTCCTCCTCGACGATGAAGGCCACCTCGGCCGGCGTCTGCACCGAGTCGAGTGTAACTCGACGAGGCGATGACCACCTCATGCCCGTCCTGAATCACCGTGGCGATCAGCGCGACGTAGCTCTCGAAATCGATCTCGCGGATCCGCCGCAAGTCTGCCTCGGTCACCGCCATCTTGGGCCCGAAGAAGCGCGTATAGATTGATTCGGGATCGAGCTTGCCGAACGCCTCCGCCATTCGCTCACCGTCGTCCGGGCGCAGCGCCCGGATGCAGATTTCGCTGCCGTTACGCAAGGTCTCGCGCACCTCGAAATGTCGCGCATCGATCATCACTCGGACTCCTCCTGTTTTTTCACTGGAACGGCTGCCAAACCGCCAACTTGCCTTGCTTCATGCTGAATCAAACGCCAGGTCCCGAATTGCTAATAAAAGCCGGGTTCACCCTCGGGCCGCGTCTTGAAACGACGGTGTGTCCACAGGTACTGTTCGGGCATCTCGCGGATTCGGTCTTCGATAAAGGCATTCATGCGTCGGGTGTCGGCTTCGACATCCCCGCAAGGATAATTTTCCCAAGCCGGATAGAATTTCACCAGGTACCCCTGTCCGCCTGGAAGCTGGCGAGCCACGACGGGAACAACCTTGGCACCGGTCAACTTCGCCAGTCTCGACAACGCCGGTAAGGTTGCAGCTGGAATGCCGAAGAAGGGCACGAAAATCGCCTCGCGCCGACCGGAGTCCTGATCGGGAAGGTAATAGAACGGCAATCCAGACCGGATGATCTTGATCACGGAACGAATTCCATCGTGCCGCGAGACCAATTCCGGCTGGTTGAAACGACTGCGCAGGTACCAAATATAGTGATTGGCGATGGAATTGCGCATCGGCGCATAGGATGAGGCCATCCGTTCCATCATCGCCAGCCTTGCCCCAGCCATGTCAAGCCCGATGAAATGCGGGGCGAGCAGGATAAGCGGCTCGCCCATGTTGTCGTCAAGATGTTCCTGGCCCTCGACGCGGATGATTCGCCTGAGGCGTTCGCCGCTAGCCCAGATCAGGAGGCCGTGTTCGAGGACGGCACGGACACTGGCCTGAAAGTTTCGACGCACCAGGCGCCGTATTTCGGGGCCCGACATTTCCGGGAAGCAAAGCTCAAGATTGCGCTGGGCAACCTTTCTGCGGCGACTGGTCAGGAAATAGGCCAGCCAGCCGACAAGATCGCCAATCATCGCCTGCAGGCTGAGCGGCAACCAGTGCAAGGCCCACAGCAGGAAGACGCCAAGGCGGGTGAAGAATGCGGTCATGTGGCAGGCGTTTCCGGCGGCGGCTCGACACCACCCGGTCTCTTGTAGCGGGCATAACTCCACATGTATTGTTCAGGCAATTTGGATGCCACCCGCTCGACCTCGCGATTGAGCGCCGTCGCCGCTGCCAGGCGGTCCTCCGTCACGGGCAGGTCCACCGGAACAAAATGAAGCCGGTAGCCACGCCCCCACGACAGTCGCTCGACATAGGCCATCAGCGGTACGGCGCCCGTGGTTCTTATCAGGCGCATGGTCAGTGTCGGCGTATAAGCCCAGCGGCCAAAGAACGGCGCCCATACGCCATCACCTTGCGTGGCCACGTGGTCGGGAAGCACCCCGATCGCCTCGCCTCTTCTCAACGCGCCAAGCAGCGCCTTGACGCCTGACAAATCGGTCCGCACCAACCTCGCCTGCCCGCGCTCGCGTCCTTGGCGCATCAACCGGTCGAGAGAGGGATCACGAGCAGGCTTGTACATGACGGTACACCGCTGGTGCGCCGCGACATATTGACTGACCATTTCAAAGCATCCGACGTGCGGTCCGATGACAATCACGCCTCTTCCGCTTTGCATCGCCCGCTCGAAGTGCTCATTGCCCCTCACCTCGCGGACCAGACGTACCAGCTTTTCCTGAGGGCGCAGCCAGACCACCGCAAGTTCGACAAGACCCTTGCCGGTTTCCTGGACGACCTGGCGCAGCAGGCCTCTTTTCGCCTGCAACAATCCGCTCTGGGCGAGATTTCCCCTGACCCGGTCCTGATGGCGGCCAGGCCAGAGCCACATCAGCCAGCCCAGCCCGACACCGAGGCCGTGAAGCAATGGCAGCGGCAGCATGGAAAGCAACCGGAGAGCCAGATAAGCCATCTTGTTCCGCCAAATCGACCGGCAAAGCAGCCGGCAATGCGCGTGTGCATTTCGTGTGTTTGCCGGGAAGCAATTCTAACCCAGCGGGGAGATGCCTGAGCAGGCCTCGCAAGAGAGAAAGTTCGCTGCCCGGCCAATGGGAAAAACCCAGGAAACTTTTCTCGCCTTTAGCACTCTCAAGCGGCGAGTGCTAAAATGAAGTTGTCCGAAACAGGAGAATCTTACGTTATGACCCATGTCCTTTCGCTTTCCGTCCCCTCGACCGTTGGCAGCATCGATGCCTATATCCAGGCAGCGAACCGTTATCCGATGCTCTCCGAGGCCGAGGAACTGCGGCTGGCCAAACGTTTCCACAATGACGGCGACGTCGATGCGGCGCGTCAACTGGTTCTTTCGCACCTGCGTCTGGTGATCTCGATCGCGCGCGGCTATCTCGGTTACGGCCTGCCGCATGCCGACTTGATCCAGGAAGGCAACATCGGCCTGATGAAGGCGGTCAAGCGCTACGATCCGGAACGCGGCGTCCGTCTTGTTTCCTTCGCCATGCACTGGATCAAGGCCGAGATCCACGAGTACGTCCTGAAGAACTGGCGCCTGGTCAAGGTCGCCACGACCAAGGCACAGCGCAAGCTGTTCTTCAACCTGCGCAGCCTGAAGAACAACTATGAAGGCATCGACACGCTGTCCGGCACGCAGGCGACGGAAGTCGCCCACCGCCTTGGCGTCAAGCGGGAAGAGGTGGTCGAGATGGAAACCCGCCTGAGCGGCCGCGACCTGGCGCTCGACGGCAACCCGGACGACGGCGAGGACAGCTTCGCGCCGATCGACTACCTGGCCGACAGCCGCTACGAGCCGACACGGATGATCGAGAACAAGGCCATGGCCCGTCTGCAGGAGCACGGCCTGCACGAAGCGCTCGCCGCGCTCGATCCGCGCAGCCGGCGGATCGTCGAGTCGCGCTGGCTGCACGACGGCGAAGCGGCGACGCTGCACGAACTGGCGGCCGAATTCGGCGTTTCCGCCGAGCGCATCCGCCAGATCGAGGCCAAGGCGCTGCAGAAGATGCGCGGACTCCTGGCCGCCGCCTGATCTCCGGCGAGTTGCAAGCGAAAGGAGGCGCCCCGGCGCCTCCTTTTCTTTGCCATCCTGCCGGATTCAGTCGGCCTTGATGCCCGGCGGGACGATGGCAGGCGGATTGCTGAAGCGCAGGCCGAAGGCAAAGACGTCCTTCGAGCAGACGTCGATGCAGCGGCCGCAGTTGGTACAGTTTGGGGCCAGGATGACGGGGCCGACACCCTTGCCCTCCCCCTTCAGCGCCGGGCGGATGACCTGCGGCTCGGGGCAAACCTCGAAGCAATCCATGCAGTCGTTGCAGGCTTGTCGCCGCGGCGCCGAGACCCGCAACGGGCTCCAGCGGGCGAGCAGGCTGTAGAACGCGCCGACCGGGCAGAGATGGCCGCACCAGCCGCGGCTCATCACGAAGAGGTCGAACAGGAAGACGGCGAGCACCACGGTCCACGCCGCGCCAAGGCCGAAAATCAGCCCGCGATGCAGCATCGACACCGGATTGACCAGTTCCCACAGCACCGCGCCGGTCGCCGCCGAACCGGCCAGCGTCATGGCGAGAATCCAGTAACGGGTGGCGCGCGCCAGGTGGACGCTGCCCTTGATGCCGAGCCGGTCGCGCAGCCAGCCGGCGGCATCGGTCACGACATTGACCGGGCAGGCCCAACTGCAATAGACGCGGCCGCCGACCAGGAAATAGACGGCAAGGACGATGGCGACGCCGATCACGCCGAGCTTTTCGGGCACGTGGCCGGTCAGCAGCGATTGCAGGGCGACGTAAGGATCGGTCAGCGGCAGGATGTCGAGCGTGAGGCTGTAATTCAGGTTGCCCTTGACGATCCAGACGCCGGCCAGGGGCCCGAGCAGGAACAGCCCGAGGATGCCGAACTGCGAAACCCGGCGCAGGATCAGCCACTTGTGCGCGGCAAGCCAGCCCTTCTCGGCGACCGCGTCGGCACCGATGCGCTTGCCGCTCATGGCTTGCCTCCCAGCCCCGGCGGCGTGCTCGGGATGATGCCCGCCTCGCTGCCGGCCATGCCGCGCATCGGCTCGGTGTGGCCGGAAGCCGGGTCGTAATGGCCGGGCAGGGTCACGCCCTCCGGCAGGCGATCGGGCAGGTCGAGCATCTTCGATTCGTCGAGCAGCGAACGGCCGGCCTTCTTCTGCTCTTCCCAGCCCAGCCGGTAATGCTTGCCGAGCGCGCCCTGCGCCAGCTTCGGCGGCAGCACGCGGATCGCCGCCTCTTCGAGCACGCAGGATTTTTCACACTTGCCGCAACCGGTGCAGTGCTCGGAGTGCACCGTCGGCAGGAACATCGCGTGGCGGCCGGTGCGCAGGTTGGGCAGCATCTCCAGCGTGATCGCCTTGTCGATCACCGGGCAAACGCGGTAGCAGACGTCGCAGCGCAGGCCGAGGAAATTCAGGCAGGTCTCATGGTCGATCAGCACGGCGATGCCCATTTTCGCCTTGTTGATGTCGGTCAGTCCGTGATCGAGCGCCGCAGTCGGGCACGCCTTGACGCAGGGGATATCCTCGCACATCTCGCACGGCACGCTGCGCGCGGTGAAGTACGGTGTCCCCGGCGCCACAGGCGTTTCCAGCTTGGCCAATGCGAGCGTGTCGTAGGGGCAGTCGCGCACGCACAGGCCGCAGCGAATGCAGGCGCCGAGGAAGTCGTCTTCGGCCAGCGCACCGGGCGGACGCAGCGCCAGCGCCGGCAAGGCCTTCACCTGCTTGGCGTAAAGGCCCAGTCCGAGGCCGAGCATGCCGACGCCGCAAACCATCCGGGCGGTATCGAAAATGAACTGGCGGCGCGCGGCGGCGCTCTTTGGCGTATTGCTCTTCGTCATGCTGGCTGGCATCCAGAATCGGCCACCGGACGGGGCCGTCTCGCTGCCCTGATCACGGCGCTCCCTGGTTGCCTTGTCGTGGGAATCCGATGTGCGGAATCTACTCCATCAGCGTTGACGAATACTTGGCCTGGATCAAACAGACCTCAATCAGTCCGGGAAACCCGCGAACATTGCCCCGCGTCAAAGACCGCGCAGGACGCTGCGCGCGTTGGCCGTGGTCAGGGCAGCCAGGTCTTCGCGAGAGATTTTCCTCAACTCGGCCAGAACCCCGGCGATACGCGGCAGTTCGGCGGGCGAATTGCGCCCGCGGTCGAGCCAGGCCGGCGGGATGTCCGGGGCGTCGGTTTCCAGCACGATCGACTCCGCCGGCAGGGTCGCCGCCAGTTGACGGATACGCGTCAACCCGGAAAAGGTCATCGCCCCGCCGAAGCCGAGCCGGAAGCCGAGCCGGATGAATTCGTCTGCCTGCTGCCGGCTGCCGTTGAAGGCGTGGGCGATGCCGCCCGGCACGCGCTGGCGGCGCAGGTGCTTGAGAATCGGGTCGACCGCGCGGCGTACGTGCAGGATGACCGGCAGATCGAAGGCGCACGCCAGCTTCAGTTGCTCGCCAAAGAAGAATTCCTGGCGGGCCGGATCAACATCGGCGACATGCAGATCGAGGCCGATCTCGCCAACCGCAATCGGCCTCTCGTTCGCCAGCCAGTCGCACAGCACGGCGAGGTCGGCCTCCCGCGCCTGCATCACGTAGAGCGGATGGATGCCGAAGGCGGCGACACAGCCAGGGTAGCGGGCGCACGTGGATTTGACCTTCCCGAAGCCGTCGACCGCAACCGCCGGCACGACGATGCGCCCGACCCCGGCGGCCAGCGCCGCCGCATGCACCGCGTCGCGGTCGGCGTCGAACTCGGCCGCGTCGAGGTGGCAGTGGGTGTCGATCAGCATGCGCGGAACGGGAACGCAAGCGCCGGCGTCCGGCCGCCGATCAGGTCGGCGAGCGCCACGCCCGAGCCGCAGGCCATCGTCCAGCCGAGCGTGCCGTGGCCGGTGTTGAGCCACAGGTTGGCACAGCGCGTGCGGCCGATCACCGGCACGCTGGACGGCGTCACCGGGCGCAGGCCGCACCAGTACTGCGGTTCTCCGGCCGGCTCGAGGCGCGGGAAAAGCTGGCGGACGCGGTCCTCGATCGCCTGGCAACGCACCGGGTTGTGGTCGAGGTTGTAGCCGCTGAACTCGGCGGTGCCGGCGATGCGCAGGCGGTCGCCGAGCCGCGAGAAGACCAGCCGGCGCTCGTCGTCGGTCAGGCTGACGGTCGGTGCCGGCGAACCGGCGGCGAGCGGCAGGGTGACCGAGTAGCCCTTGGCCGGCACCACCGGCAGGCCGATGCCGAGCGGCCTGAGCAGCAGCGGCGAGTAACTGCCGAGCGCGACGACGCAGGCGTCGGCGGTCAGCCGCTCCTCGCCATCCGGAGCGCGGGCCAGCACGCCGGCGAAGCGCCCGCCATCGGCCATGATGCGGTCGACCGTCCGCCCGAGCCGGAATTCGACGCCGAACGCCGCTGCCCGCTCGGCCAGCGCCAGGGTGAACTTGTAGGCGTCGCCCGATTCGTCGGAGGCGGTGTAGTCGCCACCGACCAGCAACGAACGCGCGCCGGCCAGCGCCGGCTCGATCTCGATGCAGCGGTCGGCGCTCACCGTCTGGCGGTCGAGGCCGAATTCGCGCATGGTGCGCGCCGCCGCTGTCGCCTGTGCAAAGGCGCGGGCATCGGTGTAGAGGTGCAGGATGCCGCGCTCCTGCTGGTCGTACTCAAGCCCGAGCTCGCGGCGCAGCGCCTGCAGGCGGGCGCGGCTGTCGAGCGCGAGGGCGACGATGGCCGCCATGTTGCGGCGGGTGCGCTGCGGCAGGCACTCGCGCAGGAAGCGCAGGCCCCAGGCCAGTTGCGACGGATCGGCACGCCAGCGCCAGAGCAGCGGCGCATCCTCCCGCCCCAGCCAGCGCAAGACCTGCGGCAGGAGCATGCGGGTTGGCCCACGGCTCGGCGTGCGAGACGGAAATCTGGCCGCCGTTGGCGAAGCTGGTCTCGTTGCCGGGGACCGGCTGGCGGTCGACCACGACCACTTCGTGGCCGGCGCGCGCCAAGTACCAGGCGCTGGCCGTCCCGACGACGCCGGCGCCCAGAACCAGAACCCTCAAGCCTCGCCCCCGTGCTCGCGGTCGATACGCGTGACCTCCGGAATCCGCCGCAGGCCGCGCATGACATTGGCCAGGTGGGTGCGGTTGGCGACCTTGATGGTGAAGCAGAGCACGGTGAACAACTGGTCCGGCTCGGCACACATGGCGACGTTCTCGATGTTCGATCCGGCGTCGGCGATCGCCGCGGCGACCTGGGCGAGCACGCCGCGGGAGTTCCTGACCTCGACGCGAATGCGGATGTCGAACAACTTGCCCTCTTCCGGCTCCCATTCGACGTCGATCCATTTCTGCGGCTCGGAACTGCGCGACTTGCGGATCATCGGGCAATCGTGGGTGTGGATCACCAGCCCGCTGCCCTTGCGGATCGAACCGATGATCGGATCGCCCGGAATCGGCTGGCAGCAGGTCGCCAGCTGGACGGCCATGCCTTCCGTGCCGTGGATGGCCAGCGCCATCTTGCTCGGCGATTCCGCCGACAGGCCTTCGCGGGCCAGCAAGCGGCGGGCGACCACCGACGGCAGGCGCTTGCCGACGCCGATGTCGGTGTAGATGTCCTCCAGCGCCTTGTAGCCGGTGGTCTTGACGAGATGGTCCCAGGCCGCGGTCGGAATCGAGATCGGCACGACGCCGAGGGTCAGCAACTCCTGGTGCAGCAGGCGCTCGCCGAGGCGCGCCGACTCCTCGTTCTGCATGGTGCGCAGGAAATGGCGGATCTTGACGCGGGCGCGGCCGGTCTTGACGAAATTGAGCCAGGACGGGTTGGGGGTCGCCTGCGGCGAGGTGATGATCTCGACCAGGTCGCCGTTGCGTACCTCGGTGCGCAACGGCACCAGGTCCTGGTTCACGCGCGCCGCCGAACAGTGGTTGCCGACGTGGGTGTGCACCTGGTAGGCGAAATCGACCACCGTCGCCCCACGCGGCAGCGCCATGATCTTGCCCTTGGGCGTGAAGATGTAGACGTCGTCGGGGAAGAGGTCGATCTTGACGTTTTCGAAGAACTCGGACGAGTCGTTGCTCTGCATGTCGAGCAGCGATTGCAGCCATTTGTGCGTGCGGATCTGCAGGTCGGCGCCGGTCTCCCTGGAATCCTTGTAGAGCCAGTGCGAGGCGACCCCTTCCTGCGCGACGTGGTGCATCTCGCGGGTGCGGATCTGCACCTCGATCGGCGTGCCGTAGGGGCCGATCAGCGTCGTGTGCAGCGACTGGTAGCCGTTCGCCTTGGGGATCGCGATGTAGTCCTTGAACTTGCCCGGCACCGGCTTGTAGAGGCCGTGCAGCGCCCCGAGCGCGAGATAGCACGCCGGCACGCTGTTGACGACGACACGGAAGCCGTAGATGTCGAGCACCTGCGAGAAGGAGACGTGTCTTTCCCGCATCTTGCGGTAAATCGAATAGAGGGTCTTCTCGCGCCCGAAGAACTCGGCATTCAGCCCGGCGCTGGCGAGGCGCGCGGTAATTTCATCCTGGATATGCGACAGAATTTCGCTGCGGTTGCCGCGCGCCGCCAGCATCGCCTTGCGCAGCACCTCGGCGCGGAAAGGATGGATCAGGGCGAAGGAAATGTCCTGCAGTTCGCGGTTGAGCTTGCTGAGACCCAGGCGCAAGGCGATCGGTGCGTAGATCTCGAGCGTCTCGACGGCAATGCGGCGGCGCTTGTCCGGGCGCATCCCGGCCATCGTCTGGAGGTTGTGCTGGCGGTCGGCCAGCTTGATCAGCACGACGCGCAGATCGCGCGCCATGGCCATCAGCATCTTGCGGAAGTTTTCCGCCTGCGCTTCCTCGTAGGAAGCGAACTCGATGCGGTCGAGCTTGGACAGGCCATCGACCATCTGGGCGACCTCGCGGCCGAATTTCTCGGCCAGTTCGTGCTTGGTCGTGCCGGTGTCTTCGAGCACGTCGTGCAGCAGCGCGGCGGCGACGGCATCGGCATCCATGCGCCACTCGACGACGGCGCCGGCAACCGCCAGCGGATGCGTGATGTAGGGTTCGCCGGACATGCGCTTCTGGTGCGCATGGGCGTTGGCCGAGAAGGCGTAGGCCTCCTTGATCCGCTCGATATCGACCGGCGCGAGATAATCGAGACTATCGAGGAAAACCCGGTAAGCGGGATCCTCTTCAGCGGGGGGATTGAGTGACGGCGCGCGGTCCATCAGCCTTCACCGCCAGAGCCTCAGGCCTGGCCGCGGTTCAGCACTTCCAGCCCGAACTTTCCGAGTGCCATTTCGCGCAGGGCGATGACCGTCGGCTTGTCGCGATCGGCCTCGACCATGGGTGTCGCGCCATTGGCAATCTGACGTGCCCGATGGGTCGCCGCCAGCGTCATCTGGAAGCGGTTGGGAATCTTCTTCAGGCAGTCGTCGATCGTGATGCGGGCCATGCGGAACCTCGGTAGTCAATCAATTCGGGCAAAAAGTGCAGCGTTCCGCGAACGCTGCGCGGCGCAGGTCAGGCGGGATGCACGCACGACACAACGCAGATCGTCCAGCGCCTGATCCAAACGATCGTTGATAATAACATAGTCGAATTCGCCGGCATGGCTCATCTCCGCCTGTGCCGCCGCGAGGCGGCCGGCGATCGTTGCGGCGCTGTCGGTGCCGCGCCCGGTCAGGCGCCGGGCCAGTTCCTCCTGTGACGGCGGCAGCACGAAGATGCCGATCGCCGCCGGAAACAGCGCGCGCACCTGCGCCGCCCCCTGCCAGTCGATTTCGAGCAGCACGTCGTGTCCGGCGGCGAGCTGATCGGCGATCCACTTCTTCGAGGTGCCGTAGAAATTGCCATGCACCTCGGCCCATTCGAGGAACTCGCCGCGCGAAATCATGCTTCTGAAGGCGTCGACCGCAACGAAGTGATAGTCGCGGCCGTCCTGCTCGCCGGGACGCGGCGCCCGCGTGGTGAACGAGACCGACAGGAGGATTTCGTCGTCGCGCTCGAGCAGCAGGCGCACCAGCGTCGTCTTCCCTGCCCCGGACGGCGCCGCGACAATGTAGAGATTACCGCTCATTCGCTATTCCAGATTCTGGATCTGCTCGCGCATCTGCTCGATCAGCAGCTTGAGGTCCATCGACGCCTGCGAGACCTCGGTGATCGCCGACTTCGAGCCGAGCGTGTTGGCTTCGCGGTTGAGTTCCTGCATCAGGAAATCGAGGCGCTTGCCGCAGGCGCCGCCATGCTTCAGGACGCGCTCGACTTCGTCGAGGTGCGTCGTCAGCCGGCTCAGTTCCTCGGCGACGTCGATGCGCGTCGCGAACACCGCCACTTCCTGCAGGATGCGTTCGTCGCTGGCGCTGCCGAGCGCCTCGTTCAGCCGCTCGCGCAGCTTGTCGGTGTAGAGCGCCTGCGCCTGCGGGATGCGCGGCGCGACGCGGGCGACGATGGCGCGCATGGCGGCGACGCGGTCGACGATCATCGCCGCCAGCTTTTCGCCTTCACGGCCGCGGCTGGCAGCGAATTCGTCGAGGGCCTCGCGCGCCAGCGCCAGCACCTCGGGGGCGAGCGCGGCATGGTCGATGTCCTGGTCGCCGAACATGCCCGGCCAGCGCAGCACGTCGCTGACCGACAACGGCCGCGCCTCCGGCATCTGCCGGCGGACGCGGCCGTCGAGCGCGTGCAGCGTCGCGAGCAGGTCGCCGTTGATCTCGAGCTGGTCGGCGCGCGCCGTCGCCACGGTGAATGCCAGGCGGCACTCAACCTTGCCCCGTGCGAGGCGAGCCGCCAGGAGTTCGCGCAGCGGCATTTCGAGGGCGCGCAGTTCTTCGGCGACACGGAAATGGAAATCGAGGTAGCGCGAGTTCACGCTCTTGAGTTCGAGCTGCAGGCTGCCACGCTCGACATCGCGGGTTTTCACTGCATAACCGGTCATGCTGCAAATCATCTTGGCGGGGTCTCCAGCTTTACAGGCCGGACAACACGCCCGACAATGCCTGAATTTTTGCATCATAACCGCGAGATCAATGGCGCAACAAGCCAACCATGCGTTACCCGACGGCCATCGCCTCGAGGATTACACGATCGAATGCCAACTCTCGCTCGGCGGATTTTCGATCGTCTATCTGGCGAGCGACGCCGAGGGCAACCGCGTGGCGATCAAGGAATACCTGCCCAACAGCCTCGCCCTGCGCGCCGAGGGCGAAATCCGGCCGCAGATCACGCCCGAGCACGAGGGCGCTTTCCGCTACGGCATGAAGTGCTTTTTCGAGGAGGGCCGCTCGCTGGCCCGCCTGTCGCACCCGAACGTCATCCGCGTGCTGAACTTCTTCCGCGCCAACGATACCGTCTACATGGTCATGGAATACGAGCGCGGGCGCACCTTGCAGGAATTCATCCAGACGCACCGCGAGGGCATGTCCGAGGGCTTCATCCGCGGCGTCTTCACCCGCCTGCTCAACGGCCTGCGCGAGGTGCATTCGCACAAGCTGCTGCATCTCGACCTGAAACCGTCGAACATCTACCTGCGCAGCGACAACACCCCCGTCCTGATCGACTTCGGCGCCGCCCGGCAGACGCTGGCGGCCGACGAGCCGATGCTGAAGCCGATGTACACGCCCGGCTTCGCGTCGCCCGAGCACTACGGGTCGCGCAAGGACCTCGGGCCGTGGAGCGACATCTACAGCGTCGGTGCGTCGATGTACGCCTGCCTCGCCGGCAGCGCGCCGCAGGCGGCCAGCGACCGCTACGTGCAGGACACCCTGCGGCCGGCCATGGTGCGCTGGGAAGGGGAGTACTCGGACCGGCTGCTGGAAATCATCGACTGGTGCCTCAACCTGAATCATTTCTACCGCCCGCAAAGCGTGTTCGCGCTGCAGAGGGCGCTGGTCGAGGCAGTGACACCGCCGGAGCCGAAGGAAATCCCGAACTGGCTCGACCGCGTCGTCGACAAGTACCACAAGGCGGTCCGATGAGATTCACCATCTACCAGGAAAGCCGCCAGGGCGGGCGCCCGAACAACGAGGACCGCACCACCTACTGCTACTCGCGTGAAGCGCTGCTGATGGTCGTCGCCGACGGCATGGGCGGCCACCACCACGGCGAGATCGCCGCGCAGATCGCCGTGCAGACATTGGCCGGCAATTTTCAGCGCGAGGCCCGGCCGAGCCTTGCCGACCCATTCCGCTTCCTGCAGAAGGGCCTGGTCAACGCCCACCACGCCATCATCGACTACGCCGGACGCCGCCGCCTGAGCGACACGCCGCGCACCACCTGCGTCGCCTGTGTGATCCAGGACGGCATCGCCTACTGGGCTCACTCCGGCGATTCGCGCCTGTTCCTGATGCGTGGCGACAAGGTCGTCGCCCAGACACGGGATCACTCGCGCGTTCGCATGCTGCTCGAGGAGGGCCTGATCTCCGAGGCGCGCGCGGCGCTGCACCCCGACCGCAACAAGATCTACAGTTGCCTCGGCGGGCCCGTCAGCCCGGAGATCGAATTCTCGCGCAAGACCCCCCTCAAACGCGGCGACATCCTGCTGCTGTGCAGCGACGGCCTCTGGGGAGAAGTTTCCGGCGAGCAGATGGCAATCGCGCTCAAGGGTGCCAACCTGGTCCACACCATGCCGATGCTGCTGTCGCAGGCGGAAGCGAAGGGCGGGAAGCACACCGACAACCTGTCGGTAGTCGCCGTACGCTGGGAAGACACCTACGTCAAGGACGGCAGCAGCAGCATCTCGACGCAGACCATGGGCCTCGACGAGGTCTCCACCCACATCGAGCAGTTCGGCCGCGACCCGGCGCACAAGAGCGACCTGACCGAAGATGAAATCGAGCGCGCGATCGCCGAGATCCGCACCGCCATCGACAAGTACAACCCGAGAAAGCAAGGACAATGACCATTCGCCCCAGCCAGCGCCAACCCGACCAACTCCGTGTGGTCCGCCTGAGCCGCAACTTCACCTGCCACGCCGAGGGCTCCGTACTCGTCGAGATGGGCGACACCCGCGTGCTGTGCACGGCCAGCATCGAGGAAAGCCTGCCGCCCTTCCTGCGCGGCAAGGGCCAGGGCTGGGTCACCGCCGAGTACGGCATGCTGCCGCGCGCGACGCACACGCGCACGGCGCGCGAGGCGGCCAAGGGCAAGCAGAGCGGCCGCACGCAGGAGATCCAGCGCCTGATCGGCCGCAGCCTGCGCGCGGTCACCGACCTCAAGGCGCTGGGCGAGCGCCAGATCACGCTCGACTGCGACGTGCTGCAGGCCGACGGCGGTACCCGCTGCGCGTCGATCACCGGCGCCTGGGTCGCCCTCTTCGACGCCTGCGAGAAGCTGGTGGCCGCCGGCAAGCTGCCGGCCAACCCGGTGCGCGACCATGTCGCCGCCGTCTCGGTCGGCATCTGGCAGGGCGCGCCGGTGCTCGACCTCGACTACGCCGAGGATTCCGCCTGCGATACCGACATGAACGTCGTCATGACCGGCGCCGGCGGCATCGTCGAAATCCAGGGCACCGCCGAAGGCGAACCGTTCACGCGGCCGCAGATGAACACCCTGGCCGACCTCGCCGAAGCCGGCATCCGCCGGCTGATCGCCGCCCAGCAATCCGCGCTCGCGACATGAAGAAACTCGTCCTCGCCTCGAACAACGGCAAGAAGATGCAGGAGCTGAACGCCCTGCTCGCGCCGCTCGGCTTCGAAGTCATCCCGCAGGGACAACTCGGCATCCCGGAAGCCGAGGAACCCCATTGCACCTTCGTCGAGAACGCGCTGGCCAAGGCCCGCCACGCCGCCCGGGCGTCCGGCCTGCCGGCGCTGGCCGACGATTCCGGCCTCTGCGTCGACGCGCTCGGCGGCGCCCCCGGCGTGTATTCGGCGCGCTATGGCGGCGAACCGAAGTCGGACGCGCGCAACAACGAGCGCCTGCTCGCCGAACTTGGCGGCAAAGCGGACCGGCGTGCCCGCTTCGTCTCGGTCATCGTCTTCGTCCGCCACGCCGACGATCCGCAGCCGGTCATCGCCGAAGGCGAGTGGCACGGCGAAATCCTCGAATCGCCGCGCGGCGACAGCGGCTTCGGCTACGACCCGCTGTTCTTCGTGCCGGAATACGGCCAATCTGCCGCCGAACTCGATGCCGTCACCAAGAACCGCCTGTCGCACCGCGGCCAGGCGATGGCCCGGCTGATCGCCCGGCTGACCAGCCTCTAGCGTGGCCCGCGTCATCCCGGTTTTCGCCGAAAAACCGGCGTCGACCGCAACCGTCCTCGAATTTTCCGCCCCGCCGCCGCTGGCGCTCTACGTGCATGTGCCGTGGTGCGTCCGCAAGTGCCCGTACTGCGATTTCAATTCGCATGAAGCGGGCGGGGATATCCCGGAAGCCGAATACGTCGCCGCGCTGATCGCCGACCTGCAATCGGCGCTGCCGCTGATCTGGGGCCGGCCGGTGGCCAGCGTCTTCTTCGGCGGCGGCACGCCCAGCCTGCTGTCGCCGGCTGCCATCGACGAGCTGCTCGCCGCCTTCCGCGCGCTGGCCATGTTGTCGCCGGAAGCCGAAATCACGCTGGAAGCCAACCCCGGCACCGTCGAGGCGGAGAAGTTCGCCGGCTTTCGCGCCGCCGGCGTCAATCGCCTGTCGCTCGGCATCCAGAGCTTCAATGACCAACACCTGAAAGCCCTCGGCCGCATCCACGGCGGCGCCGAAGCGAAGCGCGCCGCGCAACTGGCCGGCGAACATTTCGACTCGTTCAACCTCGACCTGATGTACGGCCTGCCCGGACAGACGCTCGAACAGGCGCTCGCCGACATCGAGACGGCACTCGAATTCGCGCCGCCGCACCTGTCCTGCTACCAGTTGACGCTGGAGCCGAACACGCGCTTCGCCGCCTTTCCGCCGGAACTGCCCGATGCCGACACCTGCGCCGACATGCAGGAAGCGATCGAGGCCCGCCTGGCCGCCGCCGGCTACGCCAATTACGAAACCTCGGCCTTCGCCCGTCCCGGCCACCGCTGCCGGCACAACCTGAACTACTGGCAGTTCGGCGATTACCTCGGCATCGGCGCCGGCGCCCATTCCAAGCTGACGCTGCACGACCGCGTGCTGCGCCAGATGCGCTGGAAGCACCCGGCCGCCTACCTCGAACACGCCGCCGCCGGCCACCCGGTGCAGGAAACGGGGGATGTGGCGGCCGGCCAGTTGCCGTTCGAATTCCTGATGAATGCGCTGCGCCTGTCGGATGGCTTTCATCCCGCGCTGTTCGAGGCGCGGACGGCGCAGCCACTCTCCGCCATCATGGCGCGCCTGAAAGCGGCCGAGGCCGACGGCCTGCTCGCCATCGACCGGAACGCATCGCGCCGACCCCGCGGGGCCGGCGCTTCCTCAACGTGCTGCTCGAACGCTTCCTGGTCTGACGCCGGCTCAGCCGAACAGTCCGCCCTTTTTCAGCATGTCCAGGCCCTGCGCCAGCAAGTCGCCACCTTCCGGCAACTGACCCGTCGGCGTCAGATTGTCCACCACCTGCGGCAACAGGTCGGCCAGGCCGCCCGTCGCCTGCTCCGGCGACATGCCGAGCTGTGCGGCGATATCCTGCAACTGCCCGCCGCCGAGCACAGACTGCAATTGCTCGGCCGAAACCGGCAGGTTCTGCCCGGTCAACACCCACGAATTGACGATCTCGCCCAGCCCGCCCTGCTGGAACGACTGCACCAGCCCGCCGAGGCCGCCCGGCTGGCTGTTGATCAACTGCATGACGACATCCAGCAACTGGTTGCCATTGCCGGACTGTCCGCCGGCCAGCGCGCCGACGACGGAATCGAAAAGACCCATGTTCGCTACCTCCATGAAGCAAGAGCCCTCATCCTAGACGAACGGCATGAATCGCGGTGAAGAATTGCGCAGCGCCCGCGCGCCCATCGGAGAGTCCTGACCGATATCCAGTATGATTGGCAGCCAACCGCACTCTCCGGTTTGCCACGCCGTCATGAGCAGAAACGATCGACACGCCCGTCTCGGAACGGCTTGGAAACTGTGGGGCTTTCCTTGTCCAGAGCCACCGCCTGGATAGTTCGCGGGGTTATTGGACGTTTTTGACGTCTACGAGCTTAACGCTTCATCCTGCGAACGAGCTTCGGGTCCTCAGTCGATTTGAGAACGTTCCAGCTCAACGACCTGGGCGCATCAGGGCGATGGCCTCGTCTTAAGGCAAGTCGTCTCGGCTCCGTCAGGCAGGATTCCACGTCGATGTAGCGTTCGCACTGCAGTCTCACGGAAGCCTTGGCGCCTATGTTGTCCTCGAAACCGCTGGAACAACGCGCTCGAGCTTGTCACATCGCGTACTACATGCGGCATTGGATCGGCTGAAGACCGCTCCGTCGCTTTCAATCATTTCAAGGGACTCAAGATCTGATCCGCTGAAAAGCACCGCAAAGGCAAGAAGTCTTCGCTCAGCTGGTCGACGTGCGTTGTTGCATCCCGTACTTCAAACGCCGGCTGTTACCGCTCCGAGCCAGACGCACAAATTGAAATCGTCGTCGCAGACCTTTTGCGTCGCAAGGCATCGAAGCCGCGAGTCCCAGCAGACCCTGTTACAGCACCCTACATGCCGCTGTTCAAAAAGCGAGCTTTCGAGCAACAGCTTGCCAGTTGTTCTGCTTCGCTCTGCCGTCGCGGCATCGTGCAGGTCGATGGCACCAAGGTGTCAACTATGACCGTTTCGCCGGATTTCCAAAACCCGGTGTCGGCCTGACAGCGGCGAATTACAGCAAATCCCCATCCCGGTAATACCACCGCCCGTCTTCGCGCACGAAGCGGCTGACCTCGTGCAGCCGGTGGCCGCGCCCGCCGATGCGGTAGCGGGCGACGAACTCGACCGTGGCATGGCTGTCGTCCCGCGCTTCGTGCCGTCTGACCTCGAGGCCGAGCCATTTCGTGCCGTCGGCGGCGAGGTCGAGTTCGCTCGGGCGGGTGGCCGGGTGCCAGGTGGCGAGCAGGTAGTCTTCCAGCTTCAGCACGTAGGCGCTGTAGCGCGAGCGCATCAGCGCCTCGGCGGTCGCGGCAATTTCGGCCCCGCAATGGAGTCGACCGCAACAGGCGGCATATCCCTTGCCGCTGCCGCAGGGACAGGGCTCGGCCGGCTTCAAGCCGCCGCGTCGACTTCGCCGCCCAGCACGTCGACCAGCGCCGGCAGGAAGCGGGCCAGTTCGCCGGTCATCAGCGCGAAGTCGGCGTCGAACTGCTCGTCGGCATGTTCGGCGGACTTCTCGGCTTCTTCCTTGAGGATGTCGAGGAAGGCCAGCCGCTTGATCTCCAGTTTCTCGCTGACGGCACGAACGAGATCCGGTCGTCCCAGGTCAGCGCCAGGCGGGTCGGCAGCTTGCCGGCGGCAAGGTGAGCCTTCACTTCGTCGCCTTCGAGCGTATGTCGGACATAGCGCACGACGGCTTTCTCCTCGCCGACGGCCTTCAGTTCGCAGTCGCGGTCGATGGTGAAGCCGGCCGGAGCATCGCCGCCGGCCAGCCAGTCGGCCATCGCCGATTGCGGCGAAAGCTGCGTGTGCAGCAACGTGAGCGGAAATTCGTCGAGGCAGTGGCGCAGGTGCTCGATGACCTCCTCGGCCTTGGCCTGGCTCGCGGCATCGACGCAGAACCAGCCGGCCTGCGGGTCGATCCAGACCAGCGTCGTCCGCCGCCTGGTGAAGGCGCGCGGCATCAATTCCTCGCTGACCCGCTCGCGCAGTTCGCGCATCTGCTTGCGGCCCGGCGCGTAGCCCTGCTGCTCCTCGAGCGCGGTGGCGCGCTCCTGCGCTTCCTGGTTGATCACCGCGGCCGGCAACAGGCGCTGCTCGACGGCCAGCGCGATCAGCCATTGCCGGTTGGACGCATGGACCAGCGCGCCGTCGCCGCGTGGCGACACCCAGCCACGCGACAACGGTTCATGGCTGGCGCAGCGTCGGAAAGGCCCGTGCGCGAGTTGCTCCTCAAGGCGGGCGAGGTCGACCTGCCACGGCGTCGGCAGGCGGTAGAGCTGGAGATTCCTGAACCACATGAATTTGCGTTCCTTGATGGCGCTGTTCAACGCTTCCTGAAGATGACGTCCCAGACCCCGTGTCCCAGCCGCAGGCCACGGTTCTCGAACTTGGTCAGCGGCCGGTAATCGGGGCGTGGGGCGAAGCCGTTGACGCTGTTGACCAGCGTCGGTTCGGCGGCGAGGACGGCCAGCATCTGGTGGGCGTACTCTTCCCAGTCGGTGGCGCAGTGCAGGTAGCCGCCGGGCTTGAGCCGTGACGCGAGCAGCGCAACGAAAGGCGGCTGGATCAGCCGGCGCTTGTTGTGCCGCGCCTTGTGCCAGGGGTCGGGGAAGAAGACATGGACGCCGTCGAGCGAACCTTCCGGCAGCATGTCGCGCACCACCTCGACGGCATCGTGCTGGCAGATGCGCAGGTTGCTCAGCCCGCGCTCGGCAATATGCTTGCACAACGCACCGACACCGGGAACATGGACTTCGACGCCGAGGTAATCGTTGTCGCGGTTGGCATCGGCAATCTGCGCCGTGGTTTCGCCCATGCCGGTGCCAATTTCGAGGATTTTCGGGTTGTCGCGGCCGTAGACCGCAACAAGATCGATCGGCTGCGCCTGCCAGGGAATGCCGATCTTCGGCATCATCTCGGCGTAATGGCGCTCCTGCGCCAGCGACATGCGGCCGGCGCGGCGGACGAAGCTCTTGATGTGTCCATGTTCCGGCGCTTCGCCGGCGCGGCCGGCATTGTAGACGCCGTCGCTCACGAGCCGATCAATCCGGAAGTCGGCGACGAGGGGTCGGCCGAGTAGAGCTTCCTCGCCATGCGGCCGGCGAGGAAGGCCTCGCGGCCGGCCTCGATGCCCTTCTTCATGGCGCTCGCCATCAGCACCGGGTTCTTCGCGTGGGCGATGGCGGTGTTCATCAGCACGCCGTCGCAGCCGAGTTCCATGGCGATGGCCGCATCCGAGGCGGTGCCGACGCCGGCATCGACGATGATCGGCACCTTGGCGTTGTCGATGATCAGGCGCAGGTTCCACGGATTGAGGATGCCCATGCCGGAGCCGATCAGCGAGGCCAGCGGCATCACCGCGACGCAGCCGATCTCTTCCAGCATCCTGGCCTGGATCGGGTCGTCGGAGCAGTAGACCATGACGTCGAAGCCGTCCTTGACCAGCGTTTCGGCGGCCTTCAGCGTTTCCGGCATGTTCGGGAACAGGCTGGTCGGGTCGCCGAGCACTTCCAGCTTGCACAGCGGGTGGCCGTCGAGCAGTTCGCGCGCCAGGCGCAGCGTGCGCACCGCATCGTCGGCGGTATAGCAGCCGGCGGTATTGGGCAGGATGGTGAATTGCGAGGGCGGCAGCGCATCGAGCAGGTTGGGCTGGCCCGGGTCCTGGCCGATGTTGGTGCGGCGGATCGCCACGGTGACGATCTCGGCGCCCGAGGCGTCGATGGCGGCGCGCGTCTCGGCGAAATCCTTGTACTTGCCGGTGCCGACCAGCAGGCGCGAACGGTACGCCTTGCCGGCGATGGTCAGTTGATGCATGGGAGGTTCTCCGGTTCAGCCGCCGCCGACGGCGACGACGATTTCGAGTCGGTCGCCCGAGGCGAGCGGCGTTTCCGCATGCCGGCTCTTCGGGACGATCTCGCCGTTCAACTCGACGGCGATGCGCTTGCCGGCATAGCCCATCTGCTCGACGAGGCTGGCGACAGTCAATGGAACGGCGAACTGGCGGGGTTCGCCGTTGATGATGAGATTCAGCATGCCGCCATTTTAGCGGCTAACGCCGGTGCCTGCCGACCTCCCGCAATCGGTGGCCGGCACCGGCCGGTCGCTTACTTGCTCGCCTTGACGTCGGCATCCACCCCCAGACCAAGCGTGTAGGCCAGCGAAACGTGGTGGAAGCGGTGGACGGTCTTGTCGGCGTGGATGGCGATGCCGAACGGCACCTTCTGGCCTTCGGCCAGCGCCAGATCGGCCTCGCCACCGGTCAGCTTGCGCGTGAAGGTGACCGTGCACATCCCGGCCTTGCATTCACCTTCGGCCGAGACCAGCGCCTGACCGCCCTTGTTGACGCGCTCGCCGGCGACGTGGCCGTCAAGCCGGGTGGCGCCGCTGCCGCCTTCGCCGCTCTTCCACTGGAAGTAGTCCATGTAGTTGCCGCCCGCCACGTTGGCATCCTTGATGTATTTTTTCTTCTTCGGATCGGCGCCCGGCATCGAGCGCACATCCTTGTGGCAGGTCGCCCAGCAGCCGATCTGCTCGCCCCTCTCGACCTTCGGCCCGGCCAGCATGATGGCCGCCTTGACTTCATGGTGGGGAGCCTTGTCCTCCCTGTCCGCCCCGGCAGCGGCATCGGCCGGTGATTTGAAGCTCAGGCGGACGTAGAGGTTGTCCTTGTCGTAGGCGGCCTGCATGGCAACCGGGAACCTGATCGTCTTCGGCGCCCCCACCGGTTCAAGCTCCTTGCCGGCCAGGCGCTTGAAGTCGAAGTTGAGGGCGCCCTTTTCCTCGTGGCAGCCGGCGCAGCTCTCGCCCTTGCTGATGTCGGTACGGCCGCTGTGGTCGGACTTGCTCATCATCCATTCGATCGGCGTCACGCCGGGGCTGAAAACCTCGATCTGGCGCTTCGGCACCTTGCTCCAGTCGGGAGCAGCGGCGTTGGCTGACAAGCTGCCGACGGCGAGCGCAGCACCAAGCAGGGCGAGGGATACGGTCGATTTTTTCATGTTTGGCTCCACTCCATGATTGGTCGGAAATGAACTTGGGATTCGGGTGATGCTCGGGCGATGATACCTACAATCGGAAATGCCCGCGCCTTGCGCAAGGTCACAG
>CAVTQL010000027.1:0-54555 GCA_963736845.1 uncultured beta proteobacterium | reverse complement strand
GACGATGTACGCGGTCAAGCCGTGGACCATCCGCCAGTACGCCGGCTTCTCCACCGCCGAGGCTTCCAATGCCTTCTACCGCAAGGCGCTTGCCGCCGGCGGCCAGGGCGTTTCGGTGGCCTTCGACCTGGCGACGCACCGTGGCTACGACTCCGATAATCCCCGCGTGTCGCCGGCGACGTCGGCAAGGCTGGCGTGGCGATCGATTCGGTCGAGGACATGAAGATCCTCTTCGACAGCATCCCGCTCGACAAGGTGTCGGTGTCGATGACGATGAACGGCGCCGTGCTGCCGATCCTGGCCGGCTACATCGTCGCCGCCGAGGAGCAGGGCGTTACCCAGGAAAAGCTGACAGGCACGATCCAGAACGACATTCTCAAAGAGTTCATGGTGCGGAATACCTATATCTATCCGCCCAAGCCGTCGATGAAGATCATTGCCGATATTTTCGGCTACACCGCGCAGCACATGCCGAAATTCAACTCAATTTCGATTTCCGGCTATCACATGCAGGAGGCGGGGGCCAACCAGGCCATCGAATTGGCCTTCACGCTGGCTGACGGCATGGAATACATTCGCACCGGCGTTGCCTCGGGCATGGATGTGGATACCTTCGCGGGCCGCCTGTCCTTCTTCTGGGCGGTGGGCATGAATTTCTATCTGGAAATTGCCAAGATGCGTGCCGCGCGCCTGTTGTGGCACCGCATCATGACCGGTTTCAACGCCAAGAGCCCGAAGTCGATGATGCTGCGCACGCACAGCCAGACTTCCGGCTGGTCGCTGACCGAGCAGGATCCGTACAACAACGTCGTGCGTACGACCATCGAAGCGATGGCGGCGGTTTTCGGCGGCACCCAGTCGCTGCACACCAACGCGCTCGACGAAGCGATTGCCCTGCCGACCGAGTTCTCGTCGCGCATTGCCCGCAACACGCAGCTGATCATTCAGGAAGAAACCCACATCACCAACGTCGTCGATCCGTGGGCCGGTTCCTACATGATGGAAAAGCTGACCCAGGACATGGCCGACAAGGCCTGGGGCATCATCCAGGAAATCGAGGCCATGGGCGGCATGACCATTGCCGTCGAATCAGGCTGGGCCAAGATGCAGATTGAAACCTGCGCTGCCGACAAGCAGGCGCGCATCGACTCGGGCAAGGACGTCATCGTCGGCGTCAACAAGTACAAGCTGGCCAAGGAAGACGCGATCGACATTCTCGATATCGACAACCACGTCGTCCGCGAAGCACAGGTCGAGCGCCTCGCCCGTATCCGCAAGTTGCGATGACCAGGCCAAGGTCGATGCCGCGCTGGCTGCGCTGACCGATTGCGCCAAGAGTCGGCGAGGGCAACCTTCTCGACCTGACCGTCAAGGCGGTCCGCCTGCGCGCTACCGTTGGCGAAATTTCCGACGCGCTGGAAGTCGTCTTTGGCCGCTTCCGCGCCAACAACCAGACCATTTCGGGTGTTTATGGGGGCATCGTGGAAGGCCAGGAAAGCTGGGAAGCCATCAAGGCAGATGTCGCCAGGTTCGCCGAGGAAGAAGGCCGCCGGCCGCGCATCATGATCGCCAAGCTCGGCCAGGACGGCCATGACCGTGGCGCCAAGGTCGTCGCTACGGCCTACGCCGATCTCGGCTTCGACATCGACATGGGGCCACTCTTCCAGACGCCGGAAGAGGCTGCGCGCCAGGCCATCGAGAACGACGTCCATGCGGTCGGCGTTTCCTCGCTGGCCGCCGGCCACAAGACGCTGCTGCCGGCGCTGGTCAAGGCGCTGAAGGACCAGGGCGCCGATGACATCATCGTCTTCGCCGGCGGCGTCATCCCGGCGCAGGATTACGATTACCTGTTCAACGCCGGCGCCAAGGCCATCTTCGGTCCGGGTACGCGCATCGAGGATTCCGCCCGCAAGGTGATGGAAGAGATCCGCAAGGCGCGCGGCTAGGCGACTGATGAATCTGGGCGAAGCACCCGTGCGTGCCAATACCCTGAGCGACGGATGAATCTGGGCGAAGCTTCCGTGCGGGCCAACGTTCTTCCGCTGCCGACCAGTCGCTGGTCGATGGCGTTCTGGCCGGGCAGCGGCGCGCGCTGGCCAAGGCGATCACGCTGATCGAGTCGACGCGGCCAGACCACCAGCAGCGCGCGCAGCAGGTGCTCAACGCGCTGTTGCCGAAGACCGGCGGCGCGGTGCGCCTCGGCATCTCCGGCGTGCCGGGGGCGGGCAAGTCCACCTTCATCGAAGCGCTCGGCGTCTGGCTGATCGAGCAGGGCAAGCGGCTGGCGGTTCTGGCTGTCGATCCGTCGTCGACCGTATCCGGCGGCTCCATCCTCGGCGACAAGACGCGCATGGAGATGCTGAGCCAGCGCGAGGAGGCCTTCATTCGCCCGAGCCCGTCGGCCGGCTCGCTCGGCGGCGTGGCCGAGAAGACGCGGGAAGCCATGCTGCTCTGCGAAGCCTCCGGCTACGACGTGATCATCGTCGAGACGGTCGGCGTCGGCCAGTCGGAGACGACCGTGGCCGGCATGGTCGACATGTTCTGCCTGCTGCAGTTGCCCAATGCCGGCGACGACCTGCAGGCGATCAAGAAGGGCATCGTCGAGATTGCCGATCTGGTCATCATCAACAAGGCCGACATCGATCCGCGGGCGACCGCTGTCGCGCGCTCCCAGTGGCGCAACGCGCTGCACATGCTGCGCCCGGCATCAAAGAACTGGGCGCCGCCGGTGATCACCCTGTCGGCGCTGCACAAGGAAGGCATCACCGATTTCTGGGTGCAGGTCGAGCAGTACCAGGCTGCGCTGAAACCGACCGGCGAATTCGCCGCCAAGCGCCAGCACCAGTCGCTGTCGTGGATGTGGCAGCTGATCGATTCCGGCCTGCGCCAGCATTTCCGCCAGCACCGGCTCGTCAGGGAAAACCTGCCGGCCCTCACCCGTTCCGTCGAGCAGGGACATACGACGCCGGCCGCCGCCGCGTATGCGCTGCTCGACTACCTGAAACACTGATTCAAATTACCCGAACCACTTAGGGAGTTTCCTATGATCGACATCATCCGCCAGCTGGAAAAAAAGCGCGAACTGGCCCGCCTCGGCGGCGGCCAGAGGCGCATCGACAGCCAGCACAAGAAGGGCAAGCTGACTGCACGCGAACGTATCGAGTTGTTGCTCGACCCGGATTCCTTCGAGGAATGGGATATGTTCAAGGAACACCGCTGCGTCGATTTCGGCATGGATCAGGCCGAAAAGACGCCGGGTGACGGTGTTGTCGTCGGCTACGGCACCATCAACGGTCGTCTGGTCTTCGTTTTCTCGCAGGACTTCACGGTGTTCGGTGGCTCGCTGTCCGAGACCCATGCCGAGAAGATCTGCAAGGTCATGGATCATGCCATCAAGGTCGGCGCCCCGGTGATCGGGCTGAACGACTCCGGCGGCGCGCGCATCCAGGAAGGCGTCGCCTCGCTCGGCGGGTACGCCGACGTTTTCCAGCGCAACGTGATGGCTTCCGGCGTCGTGCCGCAGATTTCCCTGATCATGGGCCCCTGCGCCGGTGGCGCGGTCTACTCGCCGTCGATGACCGATTTCATCTTCATGGTCAAGGACTCGTCCTACATGTTCGTCACCGGTCCGGAAGTGGTCAAGACCGTCACCCATGAAGATGTCACCGCCGAGGAACTCGGTGGTGCCATCACCCACACCAGCAAGTCCGGCGTCGCCGACCTCGCTTTCGAAAACGATGTCGAAGCCCTGTCCATGCTGCGCCGCTTCATGAATTTCATCCCGGCCAACAACAGGGAAATGCCGCCTCACACGCCGACCAACGATCCGGCTGGCCGCATGGACTACTCGCTCGACACGCTGGTTCCGGACAACACCAACAAGTCCTACGACATGAAGGAACTGCTGATCAAGGTGGTCGACGACAACGACTTCTTCGAGTTGCAGTCCGACTACGCCAGGAACATCATCATCGGCTTCGGACGCATCGACGGCCATCCGGTCGGTTTCGTCGCCAACCAGCCGCTCGTGCTGGCCGGCTGTCTGGATATCAAGTCGTCGATCAAGGCCGCGCGCTTCGTCCGCTTCTGCGACGCCTTCAACATTCCGGTCGTCACCTTCGTGGACGTCCCGGGCTTCATGCCCGGCACCGCGCAGGAATACGGCGGCATCATCAAGCATGGCGCCAAGCTGCTCTATGCGTATGCCGAATGCACCGTACCCAAGGTCACCGTCATCACCCGCAAGGCGTACGGCGGCGCCTATGACGTCATGTCGTCGAAGCACCTGCGCGGCGACGTAAACCTTGCCTGGCCCTCCGCCGAAATCGCCGTCATGGGGCCGAAGGGCGCGGTCGAAATCATCTTCCGCGAAGAAAAGAACGACGTTGCCAAGCTGGCCGGACGTGAAGCCGAGTACAAGGAAAAGTTCGCCAACCCGTTCGTCGCGGGGGCGCGCGGCTTCATCGATGACGTGATCATGCCACATGCCACGCGCAAGCGCATCGCCCGCTCGCTGGCCATGCTGCGTGACAAGAAACTCGACAACCCGTGGCGCAAGCACGGCAACATTCCGCTGTAAGCGCCGGGGAGGAATACAACAATGTTCAAGAAAATCCTGATTGCAAACCGCGGTGACCAGCCGCGTAGCGGCGCAGCAGCGCAGCTAGATTGCCTTGCACGCGCAGCGTGCTCAGGCGATTTCTCCCCGGAGGACAAAAATGTTTAACAAGATCCTGATCGCGAACCGGGGAGAAATCGCCTGCCGCGTCATCAAGACCGCCCGCAAGATGGGCATCGCCACAGTCGCCGTCTATTCCGAGCCCGACAAGGACGCCCTGCATGTCGATCTTGCCGACGAAGCCGTCTGTATCGGCCCGGCTGCGTCGAAGGAGTCCTACCTGGCCATCGACAAGATCATCGCCGCCTGCAAGCAGACCGGCGCCGAGGCGGTCCACCCGGGCTACGGCTTCCTGTCCGAGAACGCCGAGTTCTCGCGGCGTCTGGAAGAGGACGGGATCAAGTTCATCGGTCCGAAGCATTACTCGGTCGGCAAGATGGGCGACAAGATCGAATCCAAAAGACTGGCGATCGAAGCCAGGGTCAACACCATTCCCGGCTACAACGAAGCCATTTCCGGGCCCGACGAAGCGGTCAAGATTGCCCAGGGCATCGGTTACCCGGTGATGATCAAGGCCTCCGCCGGCGGTGGCGGCAAGGGTCTGCGCGTTGCCTTCAACGACCAGGAAGCGCATGAAGGCTTCTCATCCTGCGTCAGCGAAGCCAAGAACGCCTTCGGTGACGACCGCGTCTTCATCGAAAAGTACGTTCTGGAACCGCGCCACATCGAAATCCAGGTGCTCGGCGATTCCTTCGGCAACTACGTTTACCTGAACGAGCGTGACTGCTCGATCCAGCGTCGTCACCAGAAGGTCATCGAGGAAGCGCCGTCACCTTTCGTCGATCCGGAAATGCGCAAGGCGATGGGCGAACAGGCCGTCGCCCTGGCCCGTGCCGTGCAGTACGAATCGGCCGGGACGGTCGAGTTCGTCGTCGGCGCCGACAAGAGCTTCTACTTCCTGGAAATGAACACCCGCCTGCAGGTGGAACATCCGGTCACCGAACTGATTACCGGTGTCGACCTGGTCGAACTGATGATCCGCGTCGCCGCCGGCGAAAAGCTGCCGCTGACACAGGATCAGGTGCAACTGAATGGCTGGGCCATGGAATGCCGGATCAACGCCGAAGATCCGTTCCGCGGCTTCCTGCCGTCCACCGGTCGTCTGATCAAGTTCCAGCCGCCGAAGGAGATCCCGGGTCAGGTGCGGGTCGATACCGGCGTCTATGAGGGCGGCGAAATCTCGATGTTCTACGACTCGATGATTTCCAAGCTGATTGTCCATGGCGCCACGCGTGAGCAGGCGATTTCGCGCATGCGTGACGCGCTGAACGCCTTTGTCATCCGCGGCATCTCCTCGAACATCCCGTTCCAGGCAGCGCTGATGCAGCATCCGCGTTTCCAGTCCGGGAATTTCAATACCGGCTTCATCGCCGAGGAATACCCCAAGGGCTTCAATGCGTCGATGGTGCCGCACGACGACCCGGCGCTGCTGGTGTCCGTGGCCGCTTACGTCTATCGCGCCTACACCGACCGTGGTGCATCCGTTTCCGGCCAGTTGCAGGGCCACGAGCGCATCGTCAGCGACAAGTGGTGCGTGGTGCGCCTGCGCCGACGCGGCAACGAAAAGCATATGGTCGTTGCCCGGCCGATCCAGGGCGGTTACGACGTCGAGTACAAGGGCGAGAACTACGAGATCCGTTCAGACTGGAAGCTGGGTGAGTCGCTGTTCAACGGAACCTGCAACGGCCAGGAATTCACGCTGCAGGTCGAGCGCCGCAGGACCCGGTATGTCCTTTTCCACTGGGGCGCCCACGCCAGCTTCATGGTGATGAGCGCCCGCGCCGCGGAATTGCTTGCGCTGATGCCCGAGAAGCTGCCACCCGACCTTTCCAAGTTCCTGCTCTCGCCAATGCCCGGCCTGCTCCGCGAAGTCGCGGTCACGGTCGGTCAGGAGGTCAAGGCCGGCGAGAAGCTGGCCGTCATCGAGGCCATGAAGATGGAAAACATCCTCAGGGCGGACCAGGACTGCAAGGTAAAGAAGATCGCCGCCGCCGCCGGCGAGAGCCTGTCGGTCGACCAGGTGATCATCGAGTTCGGGTAACCGCCGGCAACCGCGAAAACCGGCGGGTTTTCGCGGTCGACCGCAACCAGTCGGCGCCGCCTCTCAGCGCCGGGTGCAGGCGTAGCGGATGAAGTCGGTGCCGCGTTCGAGGATCGCGGTCGGCACCAGCGCGTGGATCGAAGTTCCGGCGATTTCGACGGTAACGCGCAGGCGGACGCCGGCACCGGGGGGCACGATGAGCGAGGTCGGCTGCCCGGCTTCCGCCAGCACGAATGCCGGTACGCGGACCAGTCGCTCGCCCTGCGGCGCCAGTTGCTTCAGGCTGCCCGCCTCGACCGTTTCAAACCATTCCAGTCGCATCGACAGTGTGCTGTCGGCTTCGCAGCGCAGGCTCTTGGCAATGCCTAGCCGCGGTGCACCGTCGATTTCCGCAGCGACCAGGCAGGGCGCCAGAACGCGTGCGGCACCGTCCGCTGGTGCGCGCGTCGCGAGGTCGCCGTTCAGCCGCCACCGTTCGCCGGTCGAGTTCGTCTCCTTCCTGATCGAGCCGTAGATCGCCAGTCTGCTGATAGCCCGCGGCGCGGCCGGTTGGGCCGCGGTTGTAGGCGTGGCGTTGAGGAACTGCGCCGGTCAGCGTCGCGTAAGCATTCTCGGCGCCGAAGACCAGGTTCAGTTCGCTGCCGTCCTGTCGACGGGCTGGTCCGGCCGGATGCGAAGGTGCAGGTCGAGATCGGCGAGCAGACGGATCACCGCTGCGGCCGACAGTTCGCGCCCCAGTTTCAGCGATCCGGGTGGCTCGCCGTCCTCCAGCAACTCGATGCGCCGGGCGATCTTGTGCGTCACGGCGAGAATGTCCAGCCAGCGCGGGAACCCCTCCGGCACGCTGCCGCCGGTAACCGATCACGAGGTCGATGACCGACACCTCATCGGTGGTCTGCCGGCCGATCGTTGCGGAAGACGGCCAGTTCGCGCCAGCGGCCGAATGTGCGTTCGGCTACCGGAAACTCGATGGCAGTCAGGTGGTAGGGATCGATCGCGCGGAGCAGGAAGGCCCAGGCAACCTGCCCGGCGATCGTTCCGCTACCGTGGCGCGGGAAGTCGGGATCGGCCATGACCTCTGTGGACAACGTCGTTGGCGATGGCTGCGGAGAGCGTGGCGATCAGCAGCTGATCGAACAGTGCCGGGCAACTGCGACCGGCAACGTAGTGTACCCGCTGCGCCAGGCGGAAGGCGCTGGCAGCGCGCAGCAGCGGCACGCACCTGTTGGCCGGCGTGCAAAGCGGCACTGGCCGCAGATAAGACATGCCGAGGCGCATCCAGAACTGCACGGCAACGGAAAAGTCGCTTCGCCTCGCCTTCCGTCATCGGCAGAGGCTTGCGCGCGAAGCCGGGTTCGAGGTCGGCAAGCCGGGGCACGGCTGCCGTGCGCAACACGTTGAGCAGGGCAACCGTGCGCGGCGCGGGCAGCCCGGCGACGTCGATCGCTTCGACCTGGCGTAGCAGGGCGGAGAGCGCCTCGCCGTGCGCCTCTGACGGCAGCGAGGCAAGCCAGACCTTGGCTGTGGCCGCATCGGTGAAGGCAAGGTCGGCATCCGAGCGTGCGTCGGGTAGATGCGGCCAATGCATGGAGGTTCCTTTCAGGTTATCCTTCGGTCATGAGTAGTTTCGAACATTATGAGTGCGAACTGGCTGATCTGGACCACGAGATTCGCCACCATGCGGCGATTTGTGGCCTCGACCTCGCCAGCCGGGGCGAGGTCGAGGCGTGTCTGCGCGTCCATCACGACACTTGGGCGGCCGACAAGGCGCGCGGAAAGCTGCAATGAGTGCGGCAGTGGCGCTGCTGTGCTGACCGGCAAACCCGAACAGACTGGAAGAAAGATGGAAATTCTGGAACAAGCAAGCCTGCACGAGCGGCTCAAGGCGGCGCTGGCGCTGCAGCGGGCCGCCTATCTGGCCCACCCGGTGCCGACGCTGGAGGAGCGCACACAGGACCTGCGCACGCTGCAGCGTTTCATCCGCGAGAACCGCAACGACATCTGTGCCGCGATCAGCGCCGACTATGGCCATCGCTCGCTGCACGAAACGATGCTGGCGGAGATTTTCCCGGCGATCGATGGCATCAATCATGTGCTCAAGCACCTCCGCGAATGGATGAAGCCGCGCCGGCGCCATGTTGACAAGCGCAACTTCCTGGGTGCCCGCAACCGGGTGATTCCGCAGCCGCTGGGCGTGGTCGGCGTCATCGTGCCGTGGAATTTTCCGCTCAACCTGAGCATGGTGCCGTTGACCTATATCTTCGCCGCCGGCAACCGGGCGATGGTCAAGATGAGCGAGAACTCCCGTCACCTCGCCCGGCTGCTCGGCGAGCGCCTGCCCGCCTTTTTCCCGCCCGAGAAATTGCAGGTCTTCGACGAGACCGGCGGCGTCGGCATCGAGTTCTCGCGCCTGCCGTTCGATCATCTGCTGTTCACCGGTTCCGGCCAGACCGGCCGCGCGGTCATGGCGGCGGCAGCGCAGAACCTCTGCCCGGTGACGCTCGAACTGGGCGGCAAGTCGCCGGCTATCGTCTGCCCCGATGCCCCGCTGCGGACAGCGGCCGAGCGCATCCTCTACGTCAAATGCCTGAACGCCGGCCAGATCTGCACCACGGTCAACTACGCCTGGCTGCCGCAACAGCGCCTCGACGAATTCGTCCGCCTGGCGCGCGAGATCGTTCCCGCCCGCTATCCGCAACTGGCGACGCCCGACTACACGTCGATCATCGACCAGCGCTCCTACGAGCGGCTGCTGCATGCGCTCGACGATGCGCGCCAGCGCGGCGCGACCATCATCCCGCTCCTCGATGGCCCGGCCTGTGACGCGGCGACGCGCAAGATCGCGCCGACCCTCGTTCTTGGCGCACCGGACGACAGCCTGCTGATGCAGCGCGAAATCTTCGGCCCGATCCTGCCGCTACGCGGCTATGCCTCGCTCGAAGAGGTCGTGGCGAAGGTCAATGCCGGGCCGCGGCCGCTGGCGATCTACCCGTTCAGCAAGAACGACGCGCAGGTGCAAATGCTGATCGACCGCATGATGTCGGGCGGCGTTTCGGTCAATGACGCCCTCTTCCACGTCGGCCAGCACGACCTGCCGTTCGGCGGTGTCGGCGAATCCGGCATGGGCCACTATCACGGCCATGAGGGCTTCGAGACCTTCTCCAAGCTGCGGCCGATCTTCTACCAGGCGCGTTTCAGCGCGCTGAAGTTCATGGCCCCGCCCTACGGCAGGTTCGCCGACCGCTTCCTCGAATTCATGACGAAATAGGGGGCCGGCGCCATCCGTCGCGGCGGTCAGCCCGGCGTGCGTACCGTCATGGCGACGACCGGGCAGGGCGCGACGCAGGCGCCGCAGCCGCTGCACCGGGTGGCGTCGATTTCCGGCAGCGGGCTGCCACCGACACGCGGGGCGAAACGGATGGCGCGGGCATCGCAGAATTCGCCGCAGACGCGGCATTCGACGCCATGGTGCGGCAGGCAGGCCGCGCCGACGACGGCAACGTATGGCCAAGGTGCCCTGCCGGCATCGCGCCGGAGCGCCTGCGGCTGGCAGGCGGCGACGCAGTCGCCGCAGAAGGTGCATTCGCCGCGGCGGAAATCGACCGTCGGGAAGCCGCCGTCGCCGGCGACGAGGATTCCGGTCGGGCAGGCAGCCAGGCAGTCGTCGCAGCGTGTGCAGCGGCCGCTGAATTCAACCTCGGCCAGCGCCCACGGCGGCCGGATTTCGGACCGCACCCGCGGTCGACCGCGGAAGAAGGCGCGGCGGGCGGCATCGACCACGCCTTACTTCGTGCCTTTCATCCTGTCGATGCCTTCGCGCAGGATCTGGTCGATTTCCGAGCCCGGTTCGACCTGCGGCAGCAGGGCTTCCCAGTAGGCGATGGCCTTGCGCTTGTCGCCGGCATCCATCGCCGCGGCACCGGCGAGAAACAGGCTGTGGCCGTGCTTCGGCTCGATCTTCAGGGCGCGCTCGACAAGTTGCGCCGGCTTGCCCTGCAGGCCCTTGCCGGTCGCCATGGCGATCGTTTCGGCGTAGCTGGCGAGCAGGTCCGGGTCGTCGTTGATGACTTTTTCGGCCTTGCCGTAGGCATCGGCGGCCTCCTCGTAACGCCCCATGGTCTTGTAGGAGCGCGCCAGCATCAGCCAGCCCTGCATGTCGTCCGGGTTGGCCTGCATGCGTTCAGCCAGCCTGGCGACCATGGCGTTGATCTGCTCCGGCGTCATCTGCGGCTGGGCGACGGTCTGCAGCGGATCCAGCGCGCGCGGGTTGCCGAGCAGGCCGTAGCCGGCGAGGCCGAGGATGGGCAGCAGCAGGAACAGCGCGACGGCCAGCTTGCGGCTCGGGGCGTGGCTGGCCGAAGGGGTGTCCGCGGCGTCCGGCTCGACTTCCTCGAGCAGGCGGCGCTGGAGTTCGCGCCTGCCCTGTTCGAAGTCGCCGTCGGCCAGCGTGCCGTCGGCCTTTTCACGCTCCAGTTCGCCGAGCTGGTCGCGGAAGATGGCGAGGTTGGCCGCCTTGCGGTCGGCCTTGGCCCCCGTGGCGCGCTGTCCAAGCCAGAGCGGCGGCAGCAGGAAGGCCGCAACGACGAGCACGAGCAGCAGGGCGAAAACGACGAACTGGGTCATCGCTGGTCGGCTTCGCTGAGCAGCGCCTCGGCGCGGCGGGTCTCATCGGCGGTCAGCGGCCTGTCCTGCGCGGCGACTCGTTCGGCGCGGCGGCGCTGATAGCGGACCAGGACGACAAGGCCGAGGACGAGCAAGGCGATCGGTCCGCCCCACAGCAGGAGCGTCGTGCCCTTGACCGGCGGCCGGTAAAGGACGAAATCGCCGTAGCGGGTGACCATGAAGTTGAGAATTTCGCCATCGGAACGGCCGTCGGCGATCATGCCGCGAATTTCGCGGCGCAGATCGACAGCCAGTTCGGCGTTGGAATCGGCGATGGTCTCGTTCTGGCAGACCAGGCAGCGCAATTCCTTGGACAGCGCCTGGAGGCGCTTTTCGGCGACCGGGTCGGCGGCCAGGGCGGCTTCCCTGGCGGAGGAGGCGACGGCGCCTGTGGACACCAGGCAGAGGGCGAGAATCAGGGCGCGCAGCATCATTTGCCGAGCTCCGCCAGCAGGGGCATGATCTTCTTCGCCAGTACGTCCGGCGTGATCGGACCGGTGTGCTTCATGCGGATGATGCCTTCCTTGTCGATGACATAGGTTTCCGGCACGCCGTAGACGCCGAAGTCGATGCCGACCCGGCCGTCGATGTCCATCGCCGTCAGCCGGTACGGATCGCCATGGTCGCGCAGCCAGCCGTTGGCGCGCTGCAGGGCCAGCTTGCGCTCTTCCTCGGCGGGCAGCTTGCTCATGTCGAAGCCGCCGTCGCCGCGCACTTCCTTGTAGTTGAGGCCGATCAGCGGCACGTCCACCTTCTTCGAGAATTGGACCAGGATCGGATGCTCCTGGCGGCAGGAGACGCACCACGAGGCCCAGACGTTGAGCAGCCACGGCTTGCCGCGCAGATCTTCGGGGCCGAAGGTCTTGTCCGGCGTGGCCAGCACTGCCAGCCTGAAGGTGGGCACCGGCTTGCCGACCAGCGGCGAGGGAATGTCACGCGGATTCAGGCCGAGGCCAACGGCAAGCAGGACGACGAGGGCGGCGAAGGCGCCAAGGATCCAGTAGTAGCGGTTCATGCTTGTTGGCTTCCGGCAGGCAGTTTGGCAGTGTTTCGAGCCCGGGCACGGTAGCGGCGGTCGAGCATCGCGAGCAGGCCGCCAAGCGCCATCAGTACGCAGCCGCCCCAGATCCAGTTGACGAAGGGTTTGTAATAAACGCGCACCGCCCACTCGCCTTCCGGTTTGGCGCGGTCGATGGGTTCGCCGAGCGAGACATAGACGTCACGCAACAGGCCGGCGTCGATCGAGGCTTCGGTCATCGGCATCTGCGACGAGTGGTAGTTGCGCTTTTCCGGGTTCATCTTGCGCTGGAATTTGCCGTTGACCGCAAGATCGAAATCGCCTTGGGCAGCCACGTAGTTCGGGCCTTCGACGGCCTTCACGCCGTTGAAGGTGAAGTGATAGCCGGCGACATCGATACTCTCGCCGGGCGCCATCTTGACGTCCTTCTCTTCCTGGAAGCTGCTGACCATGGTAACGCCGACGACAAAGACGGCAATGCCGATATGCGCCACATTCATGCCGACGAAACTGCGCGGCTGCTTCAGTGCGGCGGCCAGGAAGGATTGCCCGCCGCGCGTATGCTGGACGCGGGTGATGAAGTTCAGGGCGGAGGACAGCGTCACCCAGGCCGCCATCAGCAAGCCGAGCGCAGTCAGCGGGGTCCAGGCGCCGTAGACGAAAGGCAGGGCGATGGCGACCACCGCGGCGGCGGCGAATGCCCAGCGTAGCGTGCGCAGGATTTCGCCGATCGAGGCTTCCTTCCAGCGGGCGAAGGGTCCGATCCCCATCAGGAACAGGACCGGGGTCATCACCGGCACGAACACCGCATTGAAGTACGGTGGGCCGACCGAGATCTTGCCGGCGCCAAGGGCATCGATGAGTAGCGGATAAAGCGTGCCGAGCAACACTGTGGCGCAGGCGACGACCAGCAGCACGTTGTTGGTGAGCAGCATCGATTCGCGTGAGACCAGGCCGAAACGACCGCCCAGTCCGACCTTCGGCGCCCGCCAGGCAAACAGCGCGAGCGACGTGCCGATGACCGCGACCAGGAAAATCAGGATGAAAATGCCGCGCCGCGGGTCGGTGGCGAAGGCGTGAACCGAGGTCAGCACCCCGGAGCGAACAAGGAAGGTGCCGAGCAGCGACAGCGAGAAGGCGGAAATGGCCAGCAACACGGTCCAGTTCTTGAAGCTGCCGCGCTTTTCGGTGACCGCCAGCGAGTGGATCAGCGCGGTGCCGACCAGCCACGGCATGAAGGAGGCATTCTCGACCGGGTCCCAGAACCACCAGCCGCCCCAGCCCAGTTCGTAGTAGGCCCACCACGAGCCCATGGCGATGCCCAGCGTCAGGAAGCACCAGGCGGCCATCGTCCACGGACGCGACCAGCGCGCCCAGGCGGCGTCGAGCTGGCCGGAGAGCAGCGCGGCGATGGCGAAAGCGAAGGCGACCGAGAAGCCGACATAGCCCATGTAAAGGAGCGGCGGGTGGATGACGAGGCCGAAATCCTGGAGCAGCGGGTTGAGGTCCTTCCCCTCGGCAGCACCGGGCAACAGGCGCTCGAAGGGGCTGGAGGTGAACAGGATGAAGAGCAGGAAGCCGAAGGCGACCAGGCCGAGCGTACCGAGCACGCGGGCGACCATCGCTTCAGGCAACTGGCGGGACAGCATCGCGACCGCGAAGGCCCACCAGCTCAGCATCAGCATCCACAGCAGCAGCGAGCCTTCGTGGCCACCCCAGACGGCGGCGACACGGTACTGGATCGGCAGCAGCGAATTCGAGTGCTGGGCCACGTACACCACCGAGAAGTCGTTGGTCACGAAAGCCTGGGTCAGGCAGGCGAAAGAGAAGGTGATGAGCAACGCCATCGCCGAGGCGGCCGGCCGGGCGACGGCGACCCAGGTCATGCGGTTTTTGTGGGCGCCGATCAGCGGCAGGGTGCCGAGGACCAGGGCGACCAGTGTCGCGAGAATGAGGGCGAAATGGCCGAGTTCGGGAATCATCTTCAGTAGCCCTGGCCGGGTTTGGCGGCAGTGTCGCTGGCAGCTTTTTCGGCCGGCGTCGCTTCCGCCGCGCGGGCCTGGGCGTCGCTGACCGCCTTGGCAGCCTCCGGCGGCATGTAATTTTCGTCGTGCTTGGCCAGCACTTCGGTGGCGACGAAAGTGCCATCGGCGGTCAGTTTGCCTTGGGCGACGGCGCCTTTGCCTTCCTTGAAAAGGTCGGGAAGGATGCCCTTGTAATGCACGGGAATCTGCTTTTCGGTATCGGTGATGGCGAAAGAAATGGTGACGCCATCGGCCTGTCGCGAGATGCTGCCTTCCTTGACCAGACCGCCGATGCGGAACAACTTGTCCTTCGGTGCCTTGCCGGCGGCGACGTCGGTTGGCGTGATGTAGAGGGCGATGTTGCTGTTCAGCGCATTCAGTACCAGGGCGGCGATGATGCCGATGATGGCGAGTGCGCCGCCGATCAGCGCCAGTTTCTTGTGACGGGATTTCATTCGGTGGTGTTCCTGGTTTCTGCGCGTGATTCAGCGCGCAATTGGCGCTTCAGGCGGGCGATGGTGAGCCTTTGATTGCGCGCGACCATGATCGGTTCAACCGCCATGATCAATGCGGTGACGCCGAACGAGCCCCAGACGTAGAGCCCGTAGCCGCCCATGGCCAGGAAATCGGCGAAGCTGTTCCAGTGGATCATGACCGGTCTCCGGCGAGTTCGGCGCGCACCCAGTCGGTGTGCCGCTCGCGTTCGAGCATGATGGTGCGCACGCGCATCAGGGCGATGGCGATCGAGTACATCCAGAAGCACATCGCCATCAACAGCATGCCCCAGAGCATGGTTTCGGCCATCGACGACTTGGTCAGGTTGACGCTGGAGCCCTGGTGCAGCGTGTTCCACCATTTGACCGAGAAGTAGATGATCGGGATGTTGACGACGCCGACCAGCAGCAACAGGCCGCCGGCCTTGTCGGCGCGGCGCGCGTCGTCGATCGCTGCGGTCAGCGCCATGTAGCCGATGTAAAGGAAGAGCAGGATCAGCTCGGAGGTCAGCCGCGCATCCCACACCCACCAGGTGCCCCACATCGGCTTGCCCCACAGCGCGCCGGTCCATAGCGACAGGAAGGCCATCAGCGCGCCGGTCGGCGCCAGCGCCTGCGCCATCATCCCCGACAGGCGGGTGTTGAAGGCCAGGCCGATGGCGGCCCAGAAGGCCATCACCAGGTAGATGAACATCGACATCCACGAGGCCGGCACGTGGATGAAGATGATCCGGTAGCCCTCGCCCTGCTGGAAGTCGGTCGGCGCGACGAGCATGCCGAGCCACAGGCCGGCGAGGCCGAAGACGACCGAGACGGCGGCGAAGTAGGGGATCATCGCGCCGGCCAGCGGATAGAACGTCGCCGGCGAGGCGAAGCGATAGAGATTGAAGCGGTCTTTCATTCGAGGGCGATCTTCAGGGCAGCGGCCGCCGCCCAGGGGGCGAAGCCAAGTGAGGCAAGGGTTAGCGCGGCAAGCAGGGAAAGGTGACCCTCCCCCCCGAGCCCGGTCACCGTCGCATCCACTGCGCCAGCGCCGAATATTAACACCGGGATGTAGAGAGGCAGCACCAGCAGCGAGAGCAGCACGCCGCCGCCGCGCAAACCCAGGGTCAGCGCGGCGCCGATGGCGCCAATCCCGGACAGCGCCGGGGTGCCGATCAGGATGGCGCCGGTGAGGACGATCAGCGCGTCGGCCGAGAGGTCGAACTGGATGCCGAGCACCGGGGCGATCAAGGCCAGCGGCAGGCCGGAAACCAGCCAGTGAGCGATCACTTTGCCGGTAACGACCAGCCCGAGAGGGTGCGGTGCGAGGGCGAGTTGTTCCAGCGTGCCGTCGCGATAATCGTCGGCGAACAGCCGGGGCAGGGACAGCATGGTGGCGAGCAGGGCGGCGACCCACAGCACGCCGGGGGCGAGCTTGCGCAGCAGGTCGGGTTCCGGCCCGACGCCGAGCGGGAACAGGCTGACGACGATGATGAAGAAGAACAGCGCCGAGACGATGTCCGCCTGCCGCCGCATGGCCAGCTTCAGATCGCGGCCGATCACCGCAGTGATGATCCTGAACATCAGGAAAGACGCAGTTCGCGTACGTTGCCGGCCGGGATGTTCACCACCTGGTGGGTCGTCATCACCGCCATGCCGCCGCGTTGCAGGTGGCCGGAAATGATGCCCGCCAGCCAGTCGACCGCAGCAGTGTCGAGCGCCACGAAGGGTTCATCGAGTATCCACAGCGGGCGTTTTTCCTTGACCAGCCGGGCCAGTGCGACGCGCCGCTTCTGGCCCTGCGACAGATATTTGCAGGCGAGATCCTCGCGTCCGGCAAGGCCGACCTGTTCCAGCGCGTCGATGGCATCATCTTCGGAGATTTCCTCGTCGGCCAGGCGGGCGGCGGCGAGCAGGTTTTCCAGCGGCGTCAGTTCTTCCTTGATCGCGTTGAGGTGGCCGAGGTAACAGAGATCGGCGCGGAAATCGTCGGCGAGCGCCTTGATCGGTGTCCCCTTCCAGTGGATTGCGCCCGCTTCGGGGGGCAGCAGGCCGATCAGCATGCGCAACAGGCTGGTCTTGCCGGAGCCGTTCCGCCCTTGCAGGTAGAGCAATTCTCCCGCTTCCAGCTTGAAGCCGAGGCCCGCGAACAGCCGGTGCTCGCCGCGCACGCATTCCAGATTGTCAGCTTCAAGCATCGGGGAAAAAACCGAAATAAATCAGCGGCAGATTATGAAGGCGCAAGTGTACCGGCGGATTGACGGGAATCAAACAAGAGCGGGCGAGAAAGACGGGGCCACAGCCCCAGTCCTGTGCGCCTTGCCGGCACCCGTCTACCAGTGGCGCACCCGGCCGGTGTCGACGTGAACGAACTTGTCGCGCGGATAGAAGCCGACACCGCCTGCCTGCAGCGACATGGCTGCATCGCGCAGGTCGGACAACGCCACGCCGGGAATGCGAATGTCGATCGCCCGGCCTTCCATGTGCAGGCTCTGGCGCGCGACGCCGCCGCCGCGCGCATTGCGCAGCCGCGAATTGGTCGTCGCGCAGCGGTAGCCGGAAATCACCTGGAAGGGCTGGTCGGTACCGAGTTCCTGGCGCGCGCGGTAGAGCAGTTCGAAAAGCTGTGGATCGATGCGGCCGACCTCGCCCGAATAATGGTCGCGCAGGAAATTATTCAAGGTGCCGAGCGACTCGGGAACGTAGTGATGGCCGACGGCGAAGACGACCGAGACGCGCTCGCCGGTGTGGGTATGGTCGAAATCGAGGCTGCGCGCGTTGGGCAGCGCAGGCCAGCGCTGGCCGGGCGAGCGGCAGCATCGATCCGGCGAAGACGAGCCGGGCAGCGTGGCTGAGGAAAAGGCGGCGGGAGTGTTTCTGCACTTTTCGTGTATGACCGTAGCAATTTTAATCGGTTGATTATACACCTATTTTTCCCGGCTTCGGAAGGCCTCCGCACGCTGGCGGAGCGCTTCGGCCAGGCGGGCGTCGCGGCCGTAGAGATCAGGGAAGAAACGTACCTTGCTGTCCTCGACGACGGTCGTCCGGTAAGTGATGATGACCGGCAACGGTTCGCGCAGCGGCAGCGTGGCCGAGCGGCCGCGCGTCATCGCCTCGACGATGCGCTCCTCGCTCCATTCAGGGGCGTCGGCAAGAACAAACTTGGCTAGTTCGACCGGCGCCTCGACGCGGATGCAGCCGTGGCTGAAATCGCGGCGGTCGCGCTTGAACAACTGCGGCGTGGGAGTGTGGTGGAGGTAGATGTTGTCCGGATTGGGAAAGATGAACTTGATGTCGCCCAGCGCATTTCTGGCGCCCGGCCGCTGGCGGATGCGCATCTGGCCACGCTGGACGGCGTCGATGTTCTCATCGGAAACGGAATTGATCACCCGACCGTCGGCACCGACGAACTCGAACCCCTGCTGGTAGAAGTAGGCTGGGTCGCGGCGCAGCTTGGGAATGGTTTCGCCGCGGGCGATCGACGGCGGCACGTTCCAGTAGGGACTGAACTCGACGTAGCGCATCTCGGCCCCGAAGATCGGCGTCAGTGTTTTTGGCGCATTGCCGACGATGACGTTCATTCTTGCCACCGGCTCGGCCGAACCGCGCCGCGCATCGTAGGCGCGCAGCACGAACTCCGGAACATTCACGACGACCGCGCGCGGCGGCCGCGGCGTCCAACGCAGACGTTCCATGGCCAGTTCGATCTGCTGCGCGCGGGCGCCCGGCGGCACGTTCAACTGCTCGAATGTTGCTTTGCCGACCACGCCATCCGGCGTCAGCCCGTGGCGCGACTGGAATGCGCGCACCCCGTCGACGGTCGCCCCTTCGTAGCGGGTGGTCGCGGGGGTGCCGGCCGGCAGGTCACCGAGCAGTGCGAGGCGGCGCCGCAACTCCGGCACGCCCGCCCAGGCCTGGCCCGGTTCGAGCTTTTTGCCGGGAAGCGGCGGCAGGCTGTTGCGCCAGGCCGGATCGTTGGCCAAGGCGCGGTAGCCGGCCAGCGCCTCGCGCAGGGCCGCGTATTCCGGCAGCGGCGGGCGAGCGTCGGCAACTGCCTCGGCCAGTCGGCCGTCGGCGATCATCTCGTTTAGCGACGACGCGCCCGGCGGGTAGCGCCCGCCGGGCGGGTCGAAGCTCTCGCCAATCTGCCGGGGATCGATGCGGCCGGAACGCAGGTCGCCGAGGTAGCGCGAGAAGGCAGCGGTCAGCGCTGCGTCGAGAGAGGCGAGCGAAGCGGGCGCCGCCGGTGATTCCCGGTCGGCGCGCACGACTGCGGCGCGCAGGCCGTCGGCGTCGTAATCGCGGGCATCGAGCCCGTCATCGGGTGCGGCGGCGAGGATCGCGACGACCTCGAGCGCGGCGGCGGTCGGCCGGCCATCGGCGAACCAGCGCAACGGCTGCCCGTCGGCGGCCGCAAACGCGGACAGCGCGAGGCTGAGCGCGAACAGCGGGACGAGGAGAGCGTTCGGCAGGCGGCGGAGCATGGTGGCATTAATCATCGATCACCGACATTATCCTCTATCGCTAGAATGGAAGCCTGATCTCGTCGCCGGAGGAGCGATGCTGGCCAAGTCCGACCCCCCCGAACCACCCCTATCCGCCGCGGGCTCGCTGCATATTTCCGCGCGGCGGGCGGGCGGGGTGATCGTCGATCTGCAGGTCCGCCTGGTCAGGCCGCCGGTTGCCCGGATCTTCATCGGCCGGCCGCCGCAATTCGTGTGCGACGCCGTTCCCCGTCTCTACGCGCTGTGCCGGACCGCCCAGCAGGTGGCCGCGCATGCCGCATTGGCCGCGGCTGCAGGCGAACCTGCCACGGCGGCGGATGAGCGCGCGCTGTGGCTCGAATTCCTGCATGAGACCTTCTGGCGGCTGCTGCTCGACTGGCCGCCCGCCCTCGGCGTGCCCCCGGCGCCGGACGCTTTCGTTGCCTGGCGTGCCGCCGGTCGCGAAGGCGACCCAGTGGCCGCAACGCAGCGTCTGTTCGCGGGCACGCTCGACGAACTCGCCGAAAAATGCCTCGCCCGTCTGGTTGACCGCGACGAGCCGGATTTCGCCTTCCCCGCCTTGTTGCCGGAGCCATGGCTCGCCTTCTGGCGGGGCGCGGCGGAGCGGCCGCCGCCGTGGCCGGTGCCGGCTTCGATTGCGGCGGCCTACCGGCAACGGCTGGTGGCCGCCCGCCGGGCGTGTGCTGCGCTGGCCGGCGGCCAGCCGTTTCCGCTGGCAGCCGCCGGCGATTCCGGCTGGGGCGTGGCGCAGGTGCTGACGGCGCGCGGCGTCCTGACCCATGCGGTCAGTGTCGACAACGGGCTGGTGACACGCTACCGCGTGCAGGCGCCGACCGACGAGTCCTTCGCCACTGCCGCACCGCTCGCCGGGCTCCTCGCCGGCCAGCGCTTCGCCATGCGGGAAGAGGCGCGGCGCGTGCTGGAGCAGGCCATCCTGGCGCTCGATCCCTGCCTGCCGCATGTCGTGGAACTGGAAGATGCATGAAATGTCGCTCGCCGAGGGCGTGATGCAACTGGTCGAGGACACGGCGCGGCGCGAAGATGCCCGTCGCGTGACGCTGGTCGTGCTGGAAATCGGCCGCCTGTCGTCGGTCGAGCCGGAAGCGCTGAAATTCTGCTTCGCGGCGGTGACTCGCGGTAGCATTGCCGAGGGGGCCGCGCTGGAAATTGTCGACGTGCCGGGCGCCGGTTGGTGCATGGCGTGTTCGGCAACGGTGGCGATGGCAGAAGTGTTCGGCGCCTGTCCCCGATGCGGCGGCTATCAGGTGCAGGCGACCGGCGGCACCGAGATGCGGGTCAGGGAAATAGAGATCGAATAGCGGGAGACAGAGCAATGTGTACAGTATGCGGCTGTGGCGCGGGCGAGACGAAGATCGAAGGTGAACAGCATGCTCATGCGGACGGCACGGTACACAGCCACCCGCACGAGCATGGTGACGATCACCACCACGAACCTGCGGTGGCGGCCGGCGCGGCTCACCCGGAGAGCCACCGTCACGCCGACGGCAGCGTTCATGCGCACGACCACCATCACGAACATGGCGTCGGCGGCGACCTCGATTTCGGCGCCGGTCCGGCCCGCGCGCACGCGCCGGGCATGTCGCAGGCGCGCATGGTGCAGATCGAGCAGGACATCCTGGCCAAGAACGACGCCTACGCCGCCGCCAACCGCCAGTGGTTCGACGAGCGCGGCATCTTCGCGCTGAACCTCGTCTCCAGCCCCGGCTCCGGCAAGACCACGCTGCTCGTCAGGAGCATCGAGCTGTTGAAGGACAAGGTGGCGATCAGCGTCGTCGAAGGCGACCAGCAAACCTCGAACGACGCCGAGCGCATCCGCGCCACCGGCGTTGCCGCGCTGCAGATCAACACCGGCAAGGGCTGCCACCTTGACGGCCACATGGTCGGCCACGCCATCGAGCGCCTGCAACCGCCGGAATCGTCGCTGTTCCTCATCGAAAACGTCGGCAACCTGGTGTGCCCGGCGGCCTTCGACCTCGGCGAGCACCACAAGGTGGCCATCCTGTCGGTGACCGAGGGTGAGGACAAGCCGCTCAAGTACCCGGACATGTTCCGCGCCGCCGACGTGATGCTGCTCAACAAGTGCGACCTGCTGCCCTACCTGGCGTTCGACGCCGATCTGGCCGAAGCCAATGCGCGCCGCGTCAATCCCCGCCTGACCGTGTTCCGCGTCTCGGCGACCAGCGGCGACGGCATGGCCGCCTGGCTCGACTGGATCGAGTCCGGCCTGGAAGCGCAGCGCGGCAAGCATGGCGAGACGGTTGCCGCGCTGAAGGCCCGCGTCGCCGAACTGGAACGCCAGCTCGCCGCGAAATGAGCGCCCGGCTGGTCCGCGTGCGCGGGCTGGTGCAGGGGGTTGGCTTCCGCCCGGCCGTCTGGCGCCTGGCGCGCGAACTCGGCCTCGACGGCTGGGTGCGCAACGACGGCGGCGGCGTGACGATTGCGGTCGACGGCGAAAAAGTGGCGGAATTCATTGCCCGCCTGCCCCACGAACTGCCACCGCTGGCGCGCCTCGACGCGCTCGAGGTCGAAGCCTGCGGCGCGTTGCCGGCCGGCGGATTTGCCATTCTCGACAGCGCCGGCGGCGCCGTGGCGACGGCCATCGGACCCGACGCCGCGCCTTGCCCGGCCTGCATCGCCGACCTCTGCGACCCGGCCGGCCGCCGCTGGCGTTACGCGTTCACCACGTGTACGCACTGCGGGCCGCGCTACACGGTCAGCCGCGGCGTTCCTTACGACCGGGCGCGCACCAGCCTGGCGCCCTTCCCCCTGTGCCCGCCCTGTGCCGCCGAGTACGGCGATCCGGCGGATCGCCGCTTCCACGCCGAAACGACCTGTTGCCCCGACTGCGGGCCGCGCCTGCGCCTCATCGATGCGGATCGGCGCGAACTGCCCGGCGACCCGGTTGCCGCGACCCTGGCGCGGCTGCGCGCCGGCGGCATCGTCGCGCTCAAGGGGCTGGGCGGCTTCCACCTCGCCTGCGACGCGCGCAATGCCGAAGCGGTGGCCGAGTTGCGCCGGCGCAAGGCGCGCGACGAGAAGCCGTTCGCCGTCATGGGACTCAACGTGGCTTCCTTCGCCGGACTGGCGGCGGTCGGCTCCGACGAGGCGGCGCTGTTCGCCGCGATCGAGGCCCCCGTCGTACTCTGCCGCAAGGGTGCGGCGGAATTGCCGGGCAGTGCGCCGGGGCTGGCCTGGCTCGGCATCATGCGGCCGGCGGCGCCGCTCCACCTGCTGCTCTGGCACGAAGCCGCCGGCCGGCCGGCCGGCACCAGCTGGCTGGAAGAGCCGAACGAACTCCTGCTGGTGATGACCAGCGCCAATCCGGGGGGCGAGCCGCTGGTCATCGGCAACGACGAGGCCCTGGAGCGGCTGGCCGGCATTGCCGATGCCTTCCTGGTGCATGACCGGGAAATCGTCGTGCGCTGCGATGATTCGGTGGTGCGCGCCGCGCCGGACGGCCCCGCCTTCATCCGCCGGGCGCGTGGCTGGGTGCCGGTGCCTATCACCCTCGCTGACGGCGGCCCGGCCGTGCTGGCGCTCGGCGGCTACCTCAAGAACACGGTATGCGTGCTCAAGGGGGACCAGGCATTCCTGTCGCAGCACGTCGGCAGCCTCGACAACGTGGCCACTGTCGGCTTCCTGGAGGAGACGGTTGAACACCTGCTCGACATCCTGGACATCCGGCCCGACCTGGTGGCGCACGACCTGCATCCCGATTTCCCGTCGACCCGGCTCGCCCTGCGCCTGGCCGACGCCTGGGGCGTGCCGGCGGTCGCCGTCGGGCACCATCACGCCCATATCGCTGCGGTCTGCGCCGAACACGGCGTCGACGGGCCGGTCATCGGGCTGGCCATCGACGGCGTCGGGCTGGGGCCGGACGGCGGCGCCTGGGGCGGCGAACTGCTGCGCGTCGATGGTGCGGAGTGCGTGCGCCTGGGCCATCTCGTGCCGCTCAAGCTGCCCGGTGGCGACCGCGCGGCGCGCGAACCGTGGCGCATGGCGCTCGCAGCACTGCATGCGCTGGGGCGGGATGGCGAGGCGACGGCCTGGCTGGCGCGCCGCCATCCGGGACGCGAGGCCGCGCCATTGCTCGCAATGCTGGCGCGCGACGTGCGCTGCCCGCCGACCTCCAGCCTCGGTCGCCTGTTCGATGCCGCGGCCGGCCTGCTCGGCGTGCGCGGCGCAGCGCGTTACGAAGGCCAGCCGGCGATGGAACTGGAAGGGCTGGCGGTCGGCCACGGGCCGGTCGCGGCGCTGCCCGGCGGCTACCGCGTGCGCGATGACGGCCACCTTCTCGATTTCGCCCCGCTCCTCGCCGCATTGGCTGATAGCGACGACCCGCCTGGCGGCGCGGCGCTGTTCCACGCGACGCTCGCTGCCGGCCTGGCCGACTGGCTGATTGCTGCGGTCAACCGGCAAAAAACGTCAAAAATCGCCATCGGCGGGGGCTGCGCGATGAACGCGGTACTGCTCGACGCCCTGCGCTACCGGTTGGCGGCTGCCGGTCTTCACCTGCTCGAAGCCCGCCGAGCGCCACCCAACGACGGCGGGCTGGCGCTCGGTCAGGCCTGGGTCGCGCGCCGCCACGCGGCCGGCGCCTGAGCCGGTTCCGCTCCGGCGGCTCTTCTTCGACGCCTGTCGGCTGGAAGGGCTGGTTTCATCGCCTGGCAAGTTGCTGACCACCTGGCTTTTCAGTTTGTCATGAATTGGCCCGGGAAGCCGTCGGCCGATTACCGGCAATTTCCCCCAACCAATTGATTTGGCGTGCATGTTCGCGAATGGCACGGCCCTTGCTGCTCTTGCCCCTGCGATGGGGAAGCGATTTCCCGGCAGGAAATCCAGGCCGGTCGTGAGCCGGGTGAAAAGAGGAGGGGGAGTGTGATGGCCAACCAACAACTGATTTCTCTGGAACGCGACAGGCGCATCGGCGCGGCCGCGCGACGGCTCGCCATGTCGCGACGCGAGTTCCTGCAGTTCTGCGCGGCGCTGGCGGCGTCGCTGGGCCTGCCGCAGGGCGCCGATGCCGCGATCGCCGAAGCGGTGGCGACCAAGAAGCGCCCCAGCGTGATCTGGCTGCACTTCCAGGAATGCACCGGGTGCACCGAATCGCTGCTGCGCGCCGAACACCCGACGCTGGAAAAGCTGATCCTCGACGTCATCTCGCTTGATTACCACGAGACACTGTTCGCCGCCGCCGGCCACCAGATCGAGGCGGCGCGCAAGACGGCGATGACCGAGAACAAGGGTAAATATATCCTGGTTGTCGAGGGCGCCATTCCGACCAAGGATGGTGGCATATATCTGCAAGATCGGCGGCAAGACGGCGATCGAATTGCTCAAGGAATGCGCGGCCGATGCCGCCGCAGTGATCGCCATCGGCTCCTGCGCCTCGTGGGGCGGCATGCCCTCGACCGATCCCAACCCGACCGGCGCCTCCAGCGTTGCGCAGGTGCTCGGCAAGCCGGTGGTGACGATTCCCGGCTGCCCGCCCAATCCGTACAACTTCCTGTCCACGGTGGTGCACTTCCTGACCTTTGGCGCCCTCCCTGCGGTCGACGATCTCGGCCGGCCGAAATTTGCCTATTCCCGCCTGGTTCATGAGAACTGTGAGCGGCGCGCGCACTTCGATGCCGGGCGCTTCGCGCTCGAGTTCGGCGACGATGCGCACCGCCAGGGCTTCTGCCTTTACAAGCTGGGTTGCAAGGGTCCGGAAACCTATGCCAATTGCCCGACCATCCAGTTCGGCGACATGGGCGCCGGCACCTGGCCGATCGGTTGCGGCCATCCCTGCATCGGTTGCACCGAGCAGGGTATCGGCTTCCAGAAACCCATCCATTCCTTGGCCAAGATGAAGAACATTCAGCCCGGGGTGTTCCTGCCCGGCATCGTCGAGGAAAAGGGAGTCGGCGTCACCTTGGGCGCCGCTGCCGTACTGGCGGCCGTCGCCGGGGTTGCGGCTGGTGCCGGCGTGAAGTTTGCGAAGAACCTGGGCCTTTCGCACGAGGCCGAGGAAATGGAAAGAGCGAAAAAGACCGGCAAGAGCAACAGCGAATCAGCGGAGGTGTGAGATGCTGAGCAGACGCAATTTTCTCAAGGGTTGCCTGGCCGGCAGCGGCGCTGCGGCTGCGGCACTGGTGCCTGCGCCAGCCAGCGCCCGCGGCAACCTGGACAAGCCCGCCTGGTGCCCTCGGACTGCTCTATGACGCCACGCTGTGCGTCGGCTGTCAGGCCTGTGTCGCCGCGTGCAAGGAAGCGAACAACAATCCGGCCGAATTCAAGACGATGGATCAGCTTGTGGGATACCCCGCTCGATACGACGGGTCACACCTTCAACGTGATCAAGGTCTATACCAACGGCACCGGGGCAACCAAGGATGTCGAGATCGACGGCTTCGCCTTCATGAAGACCTCCTGCCTGCACTGTGCCGACCCCTCCTGCGTGTCGGCGTGCCCGGTATCGGCCATGCAGAAGGATCCGGTGACCGGTATCGTGACTTATGACCCCGATGCGTGTTTCGGCTGCCGCTACTGTGTTGCCGCCTGCGCCTTCGGCATTCCCAAGTTCCAGTACGACTCGCCGACCGGCCGGATTGGCAAGTGCGAACTCTGCCACCACCGCCACAAGGACGGCCACTACTCGGCCTGTGCCGAGGTCTGCCCGACCGGCGCGACGCTGTTCGGCCGGACCGTCGATCTGCTGGCCGAAGCCAGGCGGCGCCTGGCGCTCAAGCCGGGCGAGACGACGAAGATTCCGCGCGGTCGCCTGCCATACAGCGATGCCGATGCCGAAAAGGCCAGCACCTGGCGCCAGGAACCCGACCAGCGCTACGAGGCGCAGGTCGGCAAATACCTGCAGCACGTCTATGGCGAAACCGAGTACGGCGGCACGCAGGTGCTCAAACTGTCCGCTGTCGATTTCGAGAAGGTCGGCATGCCCGCGCTGCCGCCGAAGTCGTCCGCGTCATTGTCGGAAACCATTCAGCACACCCTGTACCAGGGCATGATCATGCCGATCGCCGTTCTCGGCGCCATGACCTGGGCTGCCAGACGCAACGTCAAGAAGGATGACGATGATTCGAAAGGAGGCGAGTCATGAGCGCCCATTTGCCCACGGCTCCGGTCGGCGGGAAGCTGATCAATAGCACCACGGTCGTCTGTGGCATCCTCATCGTGCTGATGCTGGCAGTCCTGGCGGCACGTTTCATCCTCGGCCTGGGCGCCGTGACCAACCTGAACGATGGCTATGCCTGGGGTCTCTGGGTGGTGGTCGACGTCCTCATCGGTTCGGCTCTCGCTTGCGGCGGCTTCTCGGTGGCGATGCTGGTCTATATCTTCAACCGGGGCGAGTATCACCCTCTGGTGCGTCCCGCGCTGCTGACGAGCCTGTTCGGTTACACGCTGGCCGGTGTAGGCGTCATGTTCGACCTCGGGCGCTACTGGAACTTCTGGCACATCCTCTGGCCTGGCTACTGGAACCTGAATTCGGCGCTGTTCGAGACGGCGTTGTGCATCTCGATCTACATCCTCGTGATGTGGATCGAGTTCTCGCCGGTCTTCATGGAGAAGTGGGGCCTGAACGTGGCCAAGGAGAAACTGAGCAAGGTGCTCTTCTTCTTCATCGCCCTCGGCACCGTGCTGCCGATGATGCACCAGTCGTCGATCGGCACGCTGCTGATCTTGATGGGCGGCCAGGTCAATCCGCTCTGGCAGACGCCGATCGTGCCGCTTCTCTATCTGCTGTCAGCAGTCCTCATGGGCTATGGCGTGGTGCTGTTCGAGTCCTGCCTGGCGTCCGCGGCCTACCGGCGGGAAATCGAAACGCACATGCTGGGGCCAATGGCCAAGGTGATGCTCGGCATGCTCGGAGTCTATCTGGTCGTGCGTGTTGGCGACCTGACGGTACGCGGTGCCTGGGGCAACGCCTTCAGCTTTGGCCTGGTGGCGACCTTCTTCTGGATCGAGATGATCATGTTCTGCCTGCCCTTCGCGCTGATCGGCACGGTCGAAGCCCGCCGCAACCCGGCCCGGCTCTTCCTCGGGGGTACCGCCATCATGCTCGGAGGCGTCACTTCTGCGACTGAACGGCTATCTGATCGGTTACGACACGGGTCCGGGCTGGCGCTACTTCCCGTCGATTCCCGAACTGCTCGTCACATTCGGCATGACCGCGGTCGCGGTGCTTGGCTTCATCGTCGTTACCCGCCTATTCCCGGTACTGCCGCGCGAAGAAGCCACTGCGGCCCACTGAATTTCAGGGAGGAATACAAATGTCCAAGAGAGTCACGATCGACCCGGTGTCCCGCATCGAAGGCCATCTGCGCGTTGACGTCGAAGTGGACGGCGGCAGGGTGAAGAAGGCCTGGGCTTCCGGCCAGATGTTCCGCGGCGTCGAGACCATCATGATCGGGCGCGACCCGCGTGATGCCTGGGCGATCACCCAGCGTATCTGCGGCGTGTGCACGACGGTTCATGCCATGGCGTCGGTGCGCGCGGTGGAAAACGCGCTGCAACTGGAAATCCCGGTCAACGCCCAATACATCCGCAACATGATCATGCTGGCCCACGCCGTGCATGACCATATCGTCCACTTCTACCACCTCTCGGCGCTCGACTGGGTCGACGTGGTTTCCGCGCTCAAGGCCGATCCCGGCAAGGCGGCCAGCCTGGCGCAGAGCCTGTCCAGCTGGAAGGGCAACAGCAAGGCCGAATTCACGCAGGTTCAGGAACGGCTCAAGGGCTTCGTCGGCACCGGTCAGCTCGGCATCTTTACCAACGGCTACTGGGGTCATCCGGCGATGATACTGACGCCGGAAGTCAACCTGCTGGCCGTGGTTCATTACCTGCAGGCGCTGGAGGTCCAGCGCCACGCTTCCAAGATTGTCGCCATCCTCGGCTCAAAGTCACCGCATATCCAGAATGTCGCCGTCGGCGGCGTCTCCAATCCGCTATCGCTCGATTCACAATCGGTACTGACCCTTGAGCGCCTGATGGCAGTCAGGAAGTGGATAGATTCGCTCGACGACTTCGTCAAGAACGTCTATCTCATCGACGTCGCTGCGATTGGCGCGTTTTATGCCGACTGGACAAAATATGGTCGCGGCATCACCGACTACCTGTCGGTGCCGGACATCCCGCTCGATGGCAAGGGCACCGAGTTCGCGCTGCCAGGTGGCCACATCGAGGGCGGAAAACTGGAAAGCTTCAAGCAGATCAAGACCTTCGGCGACAAGTATTTCGTCGATGGCGTTTCCGAGGCGGTCAAGCACTCGTGGTATGACTACAAGGGAGGCAACGAGAAGTCGCTGCACCCGTACATCGGCGAGACGACGCCGAAGTACACCGACTTCCAGGATGACGGCAAGTACTCCTGGCTCAAGTCGCCCACCTTCTACGGCAAGCCGATGCAGGTCGGACCATTGGCCCGGGTTCTTGGCATGCTGGCCGCCGGGCACGAGCCAACCAAACAATATGCGACCACGGCGCTCGATCTGGTTTCCAGCCTGGCCGGCGCCAAGGTCGGGCTCGATGCCATGCATTCCACCATCGGTCGCCATGCGGCGCGGGCCGTCGGCTGCGCGGTGCAATGCGACGAACTGGCAAAGCAATGGGATCTTCTGGTTGCCAACATGGCCAAGGGTGATCTCAAGACCTTTAACCGGCCGGAGTTTCCGAAGGGTGAGCAGCGCGGTGTCGGCTTCCACGAAGCCCCGCGCGGCGTGCTGTCGCACTGGATAGTCATCGACTCCGGCAAGATCAAGAACTACCAGTGCGTCGTGCCGACGACCTGGAACGCAGCGCCGCGCAACGAGAATAGTCTGCCCGGCGCCTATGAGGCCTGCCTGGTCGGCAATCCGGTGGCTGATCCCGAAAAGCCCTTGGAGGTCTTGCGCACCGTGCATTCCTTCGACCCCTGTCTGGCCTGCGCCGTCCATGTCGTTGACCAGGAGAACAATCCGGTGGTCACCGTCTCGGCTGTTTGATCTGGCGCAATTCAATCAATCGCTGGGGGCGCGACACTGATCGCGCCTTCTTCCTTGTGACGACAATGCGCATCGTGGTTCTCGGCCTCGGCAACATCCTGCTCTCCGACGAGGGGGTGGGCGTGCGCGTGGTCGAGGCGCTGGCTGCCGGGTGGCAGACGCCGGCCGAAGTCGAACTGGTCGATGGCGGGACCTGCGCCATGGAGATGCTCGAGCAACTGGAAGACCTCGATACCCTGATCGTCGTCGATTGTGTGCGCGGCAACCGGACTCCGGCAACGCCTGTCGTGCTCAAGGGTGCCGATGTGCCCGTTTTCTTCAGGACCAAGTTGTCGCCACATCAGGTCGGCCTTTCCGATGTGCTGGCCAGTCTCGAATTCACCGGTCGCGCCCCGAAGGAGACCATCATCATCGGTGTCGAGCCAGCCTCCATGGCGCTTGGCATGGAACTGAGCCCCGCCGTGGCGGCGCGGCTGCCCGAACTGCTGGCGCTGACCGTCGACGAGTTGCGTGCCCGTGGCCTGACGATAACGGAGCGTGCCTGATGTGCCTGTCGATTCCGATGCAGGTGGTGGCCCTCGAGGGTGACGGAGATTTTGCCTGGGTCGAACGCGCCGGTCGCCGCGAGCTCGTCAACATGATGCTCATCGGACCGCAGCCGCTCGGCGCCTGGGTGCTGGCATCGCTGGGACTGGCCAAGGAGGTGGTCGAGTCCGGGCAACTGGCGTTGATCGAGGAAGCTCTTGCCGCCCTTGCGGCATCGCTGGAAGACAATTACGACGCAAGTCGCTATTTCAGCGATCTTCAGCCGAAGTGAGCGAGCGCATCCGTCAACCCGCCCTGGCACCGCCGCCGATACGTCCGGCGCAACCGAGGGAAGCCGAGCCGGGCGCCTTTCTCGAGGCCCACTACCGTCACCTCTGGATGACGCGCATGCACGACATGCCCTTCGTCAATCCGGCGCTGGGCGTCGAGGCGATTGGCTTCAGGCGTCACGACGGTGACTGGCTGGGCGTGATGATCACCCCGTGGTTCCTGAATCTCTTCCTGATCTACGGTGGTGGCGCGCTGTGGGGCGACATTCCGGCCGGCGAGCGGCGTTACCTGAACCTGCCCTGCGGCACCCTGCAGTTCCTGGCTGACGACGACCCGGACCTCGGCCCCTACCAGTACAGTCCGCTGATCGCCCCGGTCGGCTCGCTGCCTGATATGGCGACGGCCCGCCAAGTTGCCGCCGATGCGCTGGCCGCCGTTTTCGTATCGCCGGAAGACGCGGTTGCGGCCGGTGCAATGATCGAAAAACCGCCGCCGGCTGCGGTCGACCGCAGCCAGGTGGCGGAAACTGTTTCCCGCCGCGTTTTTTTGCGTAAACTGGCCGGGCGGCGCTGATCCCGGCGCCACCAGCACGGAGGAGCAGCGGCATGTGTCTCGCGATACCGGCAGAGGTCGTCGAACTGCGCGACGACGACAAGGCGGTGGTCGACCTGGCGGGCGTCAGGAAGGAGATTTCGCTGGCCCTGGTCGATGGCGTCGGCGTCGGGGACTACGTCATCGTCCATGTCGGCTACGCGCTCAACCGCCTCGATCCCGACGAGGCAGCCAGGACGCTGGCGCTGTTCGCTGCGCTGGACGAGGCGAACGAGGCGCCGAGCGTCCATTGATGAAGTACATCGACGAATTCCGCGACGGCGATACGGCCCGGAAACTCGCCGCCGCCATCCGGCGCGAGGCGAATCCGGCGCGCCGCTACCATTTCATGGAATTCTGCGGCGGTCACACGCACGCGATTTCGCGCTACGGCATCGTCGACCTGCTGCCGGACAACGTGCGGATGATCCACGGCCCGGGCTGCCCGGTCTGCGTGCTGCCGATCGGGCGCGTCGACCAGGCCATCCGCCTCGCGCTGGACGCGGGCGTCATGCTGTGCACCTACGGCGACTGCCTGCGCGTGCCCGCTTCGGACGGTCTGTCACTGCTCAAGGCGAGGGCGCGGGGCGGCGACATCCGCATGGTCTATTCGAGCGCCGACGCCGTCGTGTTGGCGCAGAAGAACCCGGACAAACAGGTGGTTTTCTTCGCCATCGGCTTCGAGACGACGACGCCGCCGACGGCGGTGGCGATCAGGCAGGCGGCGGCGCTCGGGCTGAAGAATTTTTCGGTGCTGTGCTGCCACGTGCTGACCCCGTCGGCCATCGCCAGCATCCTCGAATCGCCCGAGGTGCGGCGCTGGGGCACGGTGCCGCTCGACGGCTTCATCGGCCCGGCGCACGTGTCGACCGTGATCGGCAGCCGGCCCTACGAATTCTTCGCCGAGGAATACCGGAAGCCGGTGGTGATCGCCGGCTTCGAGCCGCTCGACGTCATGCAGGCGATCCGCATGCTGATCCGCCAGGTCAACGACGGCCGTGCCGAGGTCGAAAACGAGTTCTCGCGGGCGGTCGACCGCGACGGCAACCTCAAGGCGCAGCAACTGGTCGCCGAAGTGTTCGAGCTGCGCAAGAATTTCGAATGGCGCGGACTGCACGTGCTGCCGTACTCGGCGCTGCGCATTCGCGGCACGTTCGCCGAATTTGACGCCGAAAGGCGCTTTTCGCTCGACTACCGGCCGGTGCCCGACCACAAGGCCTGCGAATGCGGCGCCATCCTGCGCGGCGTCAAGCGGCCGCAGGACTGCAAGATCTTCGCCACGGTGTGCACCCCCGAGCATCCGGTCGGCTCCTGCATGGTGTCGTCGGAAGGCGCCTGCGCCGCGCACTACACCTACGGGCGCTACCGGGACGCCGCATGAGCGGAAAGCGCAGCGACTACACGCGTCCCCTCGACATCGCGCACGGCCTGGTCGACATGGCGCACGGGTCGGGCGGGCGGGCGATGGCGCAACTGATCGGCGAACTGTTCGCGCGGCATCTCGGCAACGAATGGCTGGCCCAGGGTGACGACGGCGCGGTGCTGCCGGCGCCCGCTGCGGGCCGACTGGTCATGGCGACCGATTGCCACGTCGTCTCGCCGCTGTTCTTTCCCGGCGGCGACATCGGCTGCCTGTCGGTGCACGGCACGATCAACGACGTAGCCGTGATGGGAGCCAGGCCCTTGTGGCTTTCAGCGGGCTTCATCCTTGAAGAGGGGTTCAATCTCGCCGATCTGGCGCGCATCGTGCAGAGCATGGCGGCGGCCGCGGAGGCCGCCGGGGTGCCGGTCGTGGCCGGCGACACCAAGGTGGTCGAGCGCGGCAAGGGCGACGGTGTCTTCATCACCACCACCGGCGTCGGCGTCGTGCCGCCCGGACGCGAGCTTTCCGGCCGCCGGGCGCGGCCGGGCGACGTCATCCTGGTTTCCGGCACGCTGGGCGACCACGGCATGGCGATCATGGCCGAGCGCGAGAGCCTCGGTTTCGAGTCGCCCATCGTTTCCGACACCGCGGCGTTGCACGGGCTGATCGAGGCGATGCTGGCGAGCGGCGCCGACATTCATGTGCTGCGCGATCCGACCCGCGGCGGGCTGGCGACGACGCTCAACGAGATCGCCGGGCAATCCGGGGTCGGCATGATGCTGGACGAGAAGGCGCTGCCGGTGACGCAGGCGGTCGCGGCGGCCTGCGAGTTCCTCGGCCTCGACCCCCTTTATGTCGCCAACGAAGGCAAACTGGTGGCGATCTGCGCGCAAGATGACGCCGATCGGCTATTGCGAACGATGCGCGCCCATCCCCTCGGGGTGGCGGCGGCGATCGTCGGCACGGTGCATGCGGACGACCACCATTTCGTGCAGATGACCACCGCCTTCGGTGGCCGGCGCATCGTCGACTGGCTGTCCGGCGAGCAGTTGCCGCGCATCTGCTGAGACCGGCGGTAGCAGCCGGCATGCGCATCCTTCTTCTCGTACATGGCTTCAACAGCCTCGCCCAACGCCTCCACTGCGAACTGGGCGATCGCGGCCACGAGGTCAGCGTCGAGTTCGACATCGCCGATGCTGTCACCGCTGAAGCCGTGGAACTGTTCCGCCCGCACCTGATCGTCGCACCCTACCTGAAGCGGGCGATCCCGGAATCCGTGTGGTCGCGCCATGTCTGCCTGGTCGTCCATCCCGGCGTCGAAGGGGACCGCGGCCCGGCGGCGCTCGACCGGGCGATCCAGTCGGGTCTTGGCGAATGGGGCGTCACCGTGCTGCAGGCCGAAGCCGAGATGGACGCCGGGCCGGTTTGGGCGTCGGCGACCTTTCCCATGCGCCGGGCGAAGAAGTCGTCGATTTACCGCAACGAAGTTACCGAGGCGGCCGTCCACGCGGTGCTGGTTGCGGTTGACCGCTTCACGGCGGGCAATTTCACGCCGCGCCGCGTGCCCGGCAGCGCGCATCCGCCGCTGCGCCAGGCCGAGCGTGCGATCGACTGGCAGGCCGAGCCAACCGCCGCCATCCTCGCCAAGCTGAACGCCGCCGACGGCTTTCCCGGCGTCGCCGGCGAACTCTTCGGCCAGCCCTGCCAGCTCTTCGACGCGTGGCCGGAAGCGACGCTGCGCGGGGTGCCGGGGGCGCTGCTCGCGCGCCGCGAGACGGCGCTCTGCCGCGCCACGGCGACGGCGCGTTGTGGCTCGGCCAGGTCCGGCGCCCGGACGGCATCAAGCTGCCGGCGACGCTGGCCTTTCCCGAGGCTGCCGCGCTGCCCGAGGCGCCGCTCGCCGGCTGGTGGAAATCGCCGCTGGCGACCTGGCAGGACATCGCCTACGAGGAGGCTGGCGGCGTCGGCTTCCTGAGCTTCGAGTTCGCCAACGGCGCGATGAGCACGCGCCAGTGCGAACGCTTGCGCGAAGCCTGGCGCTGGGCGGCGGCACGGCCGACCCGCGTCATCGTCCTGCGCGGCGGCGCCGATTTCTGGTCGAACGGCATCCACCTGCACACCATCGAGGCCGCCGACAGCCCGGCCGACGAATCGTGGGCCAACATCAACGCGATCGACGACCTCGCCGAGGCCATCCTGCGCTGCGAAACGCAGTTGACCGTGGCCGCGGTCGGCGGCAACGCCGGGTGCCGGCGGCTGCTTTCTGGCGCGCGCCGCCGACTTCGTCTGGGTGCGCGACGGGGTGATGCTCAACCCGCATTACCGGAACATGGGCAACCTGTACGGCTCGGAATTCTGGACCTGCCTGCTGCCGCCGCGGGTCGGCGACGAGGGCGCCAGGGCGATCATGCGTCGCCGGCTGCCGATGACGGCGGCGGCGGCGGTCAGGCTCGGCTTCTACGACGCCTGCCTGCCCGGCCCCGGCTTTGCCGTCGATGTCGCCCGGCGCGCGGCCGAACTGGCCGCCGCCACCGACTTCGCCGGACGCCTTGCCGCCAAGGTCGCCCGGCGCGCCGCCGACGAGGCCGCCAGGCCGCTCGCCGCGTACCGCGCGGCCGAATTGAACGAAATGCGCCGCAACTTCTACGGATTCGACCCTTCGTACCACGTCGCGCGCTATCATTTTGTCGTGCGCTCGCCGCATTCCTGGACGCCGCGTCACCTTGCCCGCCACCGCGACCTCGACTGGAAGATTCCCGCATGATTCCTCCGGATTCCCCCGGCAGTCAGCGCAAGTTGCCGGCGATTCTCGTCGTCGATGACGAGCCGCGTTCGCTGGAAGCCCTGCGCCGGACGCTGGAGGAGGATTTCGAGGTGTTCTGCGCCCCCGCCGCCGCGGTCGCGCTCGAGATCCTCGAACGCGAGCACGCCGCCGGCGGCATCCGCATCGTGCTGTGCGACCAGCGCATGCCGGTGACGACCGGCGTGCAGTTCCTGCGCGAAATCCGCCAGCGCTGGCCGGATATCGTGCGCATCATCCTCTCCGGCTACACCGACGCCGAGGACATCATCGCCGGGGTCAACGAGGCCGGTATCTGGCAATACCTGCTCAAGCCCTGGCAGCCCGACCAGTTGCTGCTGACGATGCGGCGCGCTGCCGAGGTCTGGCGCCTGCAGCAGGAGAACCAGCGGCTGTCGCTCGACCTGCGCACCGCCGAGCCGGTCCTCAGGAAAGTCGTCGGCAACAAGCAGGAAAGGGCCAGGAGCCGCTTCGGGCTGGCCAGCATCATCCGCGCACCGGGCAGCCCGCTCGAAGCCGTGTGCGACACTGGTCGGCCGCATCGCGCCCTACGACCTGTCGGTTCTGGTCACCGGCGAATCGGGCACCGGCAAGGAGATGGTCGCGCGCGCCCTGCACTACGAGAGCCGACGCGCCGACAGGCCGTTCATCAGCGAGAACTGCGGCGCCCTGCCCGACACGCTGCTCGAATCCGAACTGTTCGGCTACCGGCGCGGCGCCTTCACCGGCGCGGTCGAGGACCGCGTCGGGCTGTTCCAGCAGGCCGACGGCGGCACCCTGCTGCTCGACGAGATCGGCGAAACCAGCCCGGCGTTCCAGGTCAAGCTGCTGCGCGTGTTGCAGGAAGGCGAATTCCGGCCGCTGGGCAGCAACCGTCCGGTGTCGGTCGATGTCCGGGTCATCGCGGCGACCAACCGCGATCTTGACGAGGCCGTGCGCTCGGGCGGTTTCCGCGCGGACCTCTACTACCGGCTGGCGACCGTCGCCTTGCACGTGCCGCCGCTGCGCGCCCGGCCGATGGACCTGCCGCTGCTCGCGCGCCGGCTGCTGGAAACGAGCTGCGCGGCGCTCGGCAAGCGCGTCGACCGCTTCACCGACCAGGCACTCGCCAGCATGACCGCGTATCGCTGGCCGGGCAACGTGCGCGAAATGCAGAACGAGATCCTGCGCATGGTCGCCCTCGCCGACGGCGATTGCATCGACGCCGACATGCTGGCGCCGCGCGTGCTGCGTGCGCCGGTCGCCGAGACGCTGGGCAGCGACATCTGGGGCCTGCTCGACCAGCCGGGCGATCTCAAGGAGCGGATGGAACGACTCGAAGCCGAGCTGCTCAAGGAAGCGATGCTGCGTCACCACTGGAACAAGTCGCAAGCGGCGCGCGAGCTCGGGCTGTCGCGTGTCGGGCTGCGCGCCAAGCTGGTGCGCTACGGGCTGGAGCGCGGCGAATGAAGGTGCTCTGGCTGCAGGGCGCCGGCTGCGGCGGCTGCACCCAGTCGCTGCTCTGCCACGAGCCGGGTTCGCTGTTCGCCGAGTTGCGCGCCGCCGGCATCGAATTCGTCTGGCATCCGGCGCTGGCGGCCGCGAGCGACCGCGACGCGGCGACCCTGTTCGACGACTGCGCCAGCGGCAGGCGCGCGTTCGACGTGCTGTGCGTCGAGGGCGCCATGCTGCGCGGCCCGAACGGCAGCGGCCGCTTCCACCTGATGGCCGGCGACGGCCGGCCGCTGGCCGAATGGGTCGAGCGGCTGGCGCAGCGCGCGCGCTGGGTGTTCGCGATCGGCTCGTGTTCCGCCTGGGGCGGCATTTCGGCGGCGACGCCGGGCAATCCGCTCGAGGCCTGCGGCCTCCAGTACGACGAGGACACGCCGGGCGGCCTGCTCGGCGCCGATTTCCGCTCGGGCGGCGGCCTGCCGGTGGTCAACGTCGCCGGCTGTCCGACCCACCCGGGCTGGGTCGTCGAGACCCTGGAAAAGCTGGCGCTGGAAGGGTTGACCGCAGCCGATCTCGACGAATTCGGGCGTCCGCTGCTGTATGCCGGCGAACTGGTCCACCACGGCTGCGCGCGCAACGAGTACTACGAATTCAAGGCGAGCGCCCGCAAGCATTCCGATCTCGGCTGCCTGATGGAGAACCTCGGCTGCAAGGGAACCCAGGCGCATGCCGACTGCAACCAGCGGGGGTGGAACGGGCGCGGCTCATGCCTGAAGGGCGGCTTCGCCTGCATCGCCTGCACCGAGCCGGGCTTCGAGTGGCCCGGCCACGCCTTCCAGCGGACCTACAAGGTGGCGGGCATCCCGATCGGCCTGCCGACCGACATGCCGAAGGCCTGGTTCGTCGCGCTCGCCGCGCTGTCGAAGTCGGCGACGCCGAAGCGTGTCCGCGACAATGCGGTCGAGGATCACCCGGTCGTCCGGCCGCCGGTGCGCAAGGCCGGCAAATGACGCGCATCCGGCTCGGCCCCTTCAACCGCGTCGAGGGCGATCTCGAAGTCCTGCTCGACGTCGACCGGCGGCAGCGTCCGCGCAGCGCGCGTCAACGCGCCGCTGTTCCGCGGCTTCGAGCAACTGCTGGCGGGGCGCGCGCCAGAGGACGCACTGACCATCGTCCCCCGCATCTGCGGTATCTGTTCGGTGGCGCAGTCGGCCGCCGCCGCCGCCGCGCTGGCCGCCGCGGCCGGCGTGCGCCCGCCGCGCAACGGCGAGCTGGCGCGCGTGCTGGTGCAGGCGACCGAGAACCTGGCCGACCACCTGAGCCACTTCTACCTGTTCTTCATGCCGGATTTCGCGCACCCGGCCTACGCCGGCCGCCCCTGGCACGGCGACATCGCCACCCGCTTCACGGCGCTGCGCGGCAGCGCGGGCGACGACCTGCTGCCGGCGCGGGCCCGCCTGCTCAACGTGATGGGCTTCCTCGCCGGACGCTGGCCGCACACGCTGGCGCTGCAGCCGGGCGGCAGCACCCGGGCGGTGACCGCGGCCGAGCGGGTACGCCTGCGTTCGCTGCTGCGCGAGGTGCGCGCTTTCGTCGAAGGCGTCCTGCTCGGCGACACGCTGGAGGACTTCGCCGCCCTCGCCACCTGGCCGCAACTGCAAGCATGGGCGGCGGGCCGGCGCGGCGACTTCCCCGCCTTCCTGGGCGCCGCCGGGGACCTCGGCCTCGAACGCATCGGCCGGGCGGGCGACAGCTTCATCTCGTTCGGTGCCTACGACGGCCTCTTCCCCGCCGGCATCCGCCGGCCGGATGGTGCGGTCGACGCCGTTGACCCGACGAAAATCACCGAGGACGCGCGCCATGCCTGGCTGGTCGACGGCGAGCCGCTGCCGCCGGCGCGCGGCGAGACGCGCGTGCTGGTTGACAAGGAAGGCGCCTACACCTGGTGCAAGGCGCCGCGCTATGCCGGCGAGGCGCTCGAAACAGGTGCGCTGGCGCGCCAACTCGTTGCCGGGACGTCGTTGCCGTGCGACCTTGTCGCCCGCCACGGCGCCAGCGTGACGGCGCGTGTCGTCGCCCGCATGGTCGAACTGGCGACCGTGCTGCCGGCGATGGATGGCTGGGTGCGCGAACTGGTTCCCGGCGAGCCGTTCTGCGTACCGGCGCCGTTGCCCGACGAGGCCGAGGCGGCCGGGCTGGTCGAGGCCGCCCGCGGCAGCCTGGGCCACTGGCTGCGCATCGAGCGCGGACGCATCGCGCACTACCAGATCGTCGCCCCGACGACCTGGAACTTTTCGCCGCGCGACCGTCGCGGCCGGCCGGGGCCGCTCGAACTCGCGCTGGTCGGCCTGCCGGCCGGTGACGGCGCGCCGCCGCTGGTGCAGCACGTGGTGCGCTCCTTCGACCCGTGCATGGTGTGCACGGTGCATTGAGGATCGGCCGCCTATGGACCCCATCACCAACTCGCCGGAACAAGTGCCGACCGACGCCGGGCCGTTCGGCGAGCAGGCCTGGATCGAGGTGATCGAGAAGATGGACGAGGTCTACAACGACCTCCTCCAGTACGAGGTGGCGCTGGAAGAAAAGAACGCCGCGCTCGAGGAGTCGCAGCAATTCATCGAGAGCGTGCTCGCCTCGATGTCGGACATCCTGATCGTCTGCGATCGCAACGCGCTGATCGTCGAGGTCAACCCCTCGCTTTGCCGCCTCGTCGGCAAGAGTGCCGAGGCGCTCGCCCGCCTGCCGCTGTTCGCCCTCTTTGCCGACGATGCCGAGCGCGAGCGGGCGCACCGGATCTTCAGCAATCTCGGTCGCGACGGCGTCGCCGACAGCGAGTTCTTCCTGCGCGCCGGCGACGGGTCGACCGTGCCGGTGTCGATGAACTGCACGCCGCGCCTTTCGCAGACCGGCAAGCTGAAGGGCATGGTCGTCACCGGCCGCCCGGTCGGCGAACTGCGCCGCGCCTACCACGCGCTGCGCCAGGCGCACGAAGACCTCAAGCGCACCCAGGGGCAACTGCTGCATGCCGAGAAGATGGTCTCGCTCGGCAGGCTGGTGGCCGGCGTCGCCCATGAGCTGAACAACCCGATCAGCTTCGTCCTCGGCAACGTGCTGTCGCTGCGGCGCTATGCCAGCCGGCTCGAAAGCTACCTGGCCGCGGTCCACGCCGGCGCCGGCGGCCGACGATCCGGCGTTGCGCGAAAAGCGGGAAGAATTGCGCGTCGACCGCATCCTTGCCGACATGCCGGAACTGATCGGCGGCATGATCGAAGGCGCCGAGCGCACGCGCGACATCGTCGACGCACTGAAGCGATTTTCGACGGTGGATCGGGCCGGGGGCGAGCAGGTCGATCTCAACGAGGTCGTCGAGCGCGCGGTGCGCTGGGTGGTGCAAAGCGCGCCGGCGCACTTTGCGCTGGCCATTGACCTGCCGCCGGGGTTGCGCTGCAGCGGTTCGTCCGGCCAGTTGCAGCAGGTCGTCATGAATCTGGTGCAGAACGCCTGCGACGCGCTGGCGGGCCGGCAGGATCCGTCGCTGACGGTGACCGGCGGCGTCGACGGCGACATGGCGACGTTGCGCTTCGCCGACAACGGGCCAGGCATTCCCGCGGAACACCTGGACCACCTCTTCGAACCCTTCTTCACCACCAAGCCGGTCGGCCAGGGTACGGGTCTCGGCCTGTCGATCAGCTACAGCATCGTCGACCGCCACGGCGGCCACCTGAGCGCGGCCAACCGGCCGCAGGGCGGAGCGGAATTCACGCTGACACTGCCGCTGGAAAGTCGCTGACCACCTTCGCTCGCGGCAACGGCCCTGCTGGCGAACGAATCCCGGCGAAACAACGACTTGGATTTCTGGCACACTCCTTGAATGGCAATTGACCACTCATTCGGACTGCGCTCATGGAAACCCTGCCTACCGACTGGCTTTCGCTGCTGATCCTGACCTTCGTGCTCGGCATGAAGCACGGCTTTGACGCCGACCACCTGGCGACCATCGACGGCCTGACCCGCTACAACGCCCGCACCCGGCCGGGCATGGCGCGCTATTGCGGCACGCTTTTCTCGCTCGGCCACGGCGCCGTGGTGATGGCGATCGCCCTGGGCGTCTCGGCCATCGCCGGGCAATGGGCGGTGCCGGAGTGGTTCGGGCTGCTCGGTTCGCTGATCTCGATCGCCTTCCTGGTCGCTCTTGGCAGCCTGAACCTGGCGGCGGTGCTGCGTACCGCGCCGGATGCAGTCGTGCAGCCAGTCGGCCTCAAGGGGCGCCTCCTCGGCAGCCTGCGCCACGTCTCGCATCCGGTGCTGGTGGCGCTGGTCGGCGCGCTGTTCGCGCTCTCCTTCGATACGCTGTCGCAGGCCGCCTTCTTCGCGCTGACCGCGACGCAGTTTGGCGGCTGGCAGCATGCGCTGGTGCTCGCCCTGCTGTTCATGCTCGGCATGCTGCTGACCGACGGCATCAACGGGCTGTGGATCGCCCGCCTGATCGCCCGTGCCGACCAGGTCGCGCTGGTCGCCTCGCGCGTCATGGGGTTGGTGGTCTCGGCCATCAGCCTGCTGGTCGCCGCCTTCGGCGCCGCGAAACTGGTGTCGCCGGCGATCGACGCATGGAGCGAGGGCAAGGAACTGGTCTTCGGCGGTGCGCTGGTCGCCATTATCGCCATCAGTTTCGTCGCCGCGATGCGGCTGACGCGCAGGTCGGCAATTGCCTGAACGGCGGTTGAGGGGCGGCTGAAGTGCCGGCCCCTCCGGCAATGACTCCGCCCGGAATCTGTCCCGATAATCCATAATTACGTTTTGCCGGCCCCCAGCCTTTCGGGTAACCTACGGGGCTTTTCCGAATAGCCGAATTCCGAGGAGATTCCGTGGAACAGGACTTGCGCGAAGCCGCACTCGAATACCATCGCCTGCCCACGCCGGGCAAGATCGCCGTCTGCCCGACCAAGGGCCTGACCAACCAGCGCGACCTCGCGCTCGCCTACTCCCCCGGCGTCGCCGCCGCCTGCGATGCGATTGTCGCCAATCCCGCCACGGCCGCCGAACTGACGTCGCGTGCCAATCTCGTCGGCGTCGTCACCAACGGGACGGCGGTGCTCGGACTCGGCAACATCGGGCCGCTCGCGGCCAAGCCGGTGATGGAAGGCAAGGCCTGCCTGTTCAAGAAGTTCGCCGGCATCGACGTCTTCGACATCGAACTGGCCGAGAACGACCCGGACAAGCTGATCGACATGATCGCCGCGCTCGAGCCGACGCTGGGCGGCGTCAATCTGGAAGACATCAAGGCGCCCGAGTGCTTTTACATCGAGGAGAAGCTCAAGGCGCGGATGAAGATCCCCGTCTTCCACGACGACCAGCACGGCACGGCGATCATTTCGGCCGCCGCCATGCTGAACGGCCTCAACGTGGTCGGCAAAAAAGTCGACGAGATCAAGGTGGTCTGTTCGGGCGCCGGCGCCGCGGCCATTTCCTGCCTGAACCTGTGGTGCCAGCTCGGCGTCCAGCGCGACAACATCACCGTCTGCGATTCCAAGGGCGTCATCTACGCCGGCCGCCCCGGCGGCATGGACGAGACCAAGGCGCGTTATGCGCGCAACACCAACGCCCGTACGCTGGGCGACGCGATCAAGGGTGCTGACGTCTTCCTCGGCCTGTCCACCGCTGGCGTCCTGACCCAGGACATGGTCGCCGGCATGGCCGACCGGCCGATGGTCTTCGCGCTGGCCAACCCGACGCCGGAAATCATGCCGGAGCTGGTCAAGGCGGTGCGGCCGGACGCCATCATCGCGACCGGCCGTTCGGACTACGTGAACCAGGTCAACAATGTGCTGTGCTTCCCGTTCATCTTCCGCGGCGCCCTCGATGTCGGCGCGACACGCATCACCGAGGAGATGAAGATGGCCTCGGTGCGCGCCATCGCCGAACTTGCCGAGGCCGAGGTGACCGACGAGGTGGCCTTGGCCTACCCGGGCGAGGAACTGTCGTTCGGTCCGGAATACCTGATCCCGAAACCCTTCGACCCGCGCCTGATCGTCAAGATCGCGCCGGCCGTCGCGCGCGCCGCCATGGATTCCGGCGTCGCCACGCGGCCGATCACCGACTGGCACACCTATCGCGCCAAGCTTTCCGAATTCGTCTACCACACCGGCGTCGGCATGCGGGCGATCTTCCAGGCCGCCCGCCGGGCCAAGCGCAAGCGCATCATCTTCGCCGAGGGCGAGGACGAACGCGTACTGCGCGCCGCCCAGGTGGTCATCGACGAAGGCTTCGCGCGGCCGATCCTGATCGGCCGCCCGCCGGTCATCGAGCACCGCCTGGAAAAGGCCAAGCTGCGCATGGTGCCGGGTGTCGATTTCGAGATCGTCAATCCCGAGCAGGACGAACGCTACCGCGAATGCTGGATGGCCTATCACAAGCTGATGGTGCGCCGCGGCGTGACGCCGGCGATCGCCAAGGAGAAGCTGCGCCGCAAGCCGACGGTGATCGGGGCCATGCTGCTCCGGCTCGGCTATGCCGACGGCCTGCTGTGCGGCATGACCGGCGAGTACATGCACCACCTGGGCGTCATCAGCCAGCTGATCGGCAAGCGCCCCGGGGTCAACTCGCTGGCCGCGATGAACTACCTGATGCTGCCCGGGCGTTCGCTGTTCCTGTGTGACACGCATATCAACGAGAATCCGACGAGCGAGGAGATCGTCGAGATGACGCTGATGGCGGCCGAGCAGCTCAGGCGCTTCGGCATGCACCCGAAGGTCGCGCTGCTCTCGCATTCCAACTTCGGCTCGGGCAATTCCGAATCGGCGCGCAAGATGAGCCGTGCGGCGGCGCTGCTGGCGACGCTGGCGCCCGGCGACATCGAGGTCGACGGCGAAATGCACGGTGACTCGGCGCTGTCCGACGAGGTGCGTCGCGCCGCGAATCCGGACTCCCCGCTCAAGGGTGAGGCCAACCTGCTGATCATGCCCAACATCGACGCCGCCAACATCGCCTACAACCTGCTCAAGATGACCAGCGGCGACGGCGTGACGATCGGCCCGATCCTGCTCGGCGCGGCGCGGCCGGTGCATGTGCTGACGTCGACGGCGACCGTGCGCCGGCTGGTGAACATGGCGGCCATGGCCGTCGTCGAGTCGATGGCGCGCTGAGCGCCGGGGGCGTGCCCCCGGCCAATTTTTCGGCTCGCCCGCGGGTCGACCGCAACCGGCCAGTTCAGCCGGCCAGCGCCGCCAGCAGCTTGCCGTGGATGCCGCCGAAGCCGCCGTTGCTCATGATCAGCACATGGTCACCCGGCCGGCTGGCGGCGACGATGTGGCGGATCAACTGTTCGAGGTCGTCTTCGACCACCGCCGAGTCGCCCATCGGCGCCAGCGCCGCGCGGGCGTCCCAGCCGAGGTCGGCGGCGTAGCAGAAGGCGGCGTCGGCGTCGGCCAGGCTGGCCGGCAACTGGCTCTTCATCGTCCCCAGCTTCATCGTGTTCGAGCGCGGTTCCAGCACGGCCAGGATGCGCGCCCGGCCGACCTTGCGGCGCAGGCCGGCGACGGTCGTGGCGATCGCCGTCGGGTGGTGGGCGAAGTCGTCATAGACGGTGACGCCGCCCGCCTCGCCCCGCACTTCCATGCGCCGCCTGACATTGGCGAAGCGCGACAGCGCCTCCAGGCCCCGGACGAGCGGCACGCCGGCATGGCGGGCGGCGAGCAGCGCGGCGCAGGCGTTGGCCCGGTTGTGCTCGCCGGAAAGCTGCCAGACGGCGCGGCCGAGTTCCCCGGCGGGGCCGTGCAGGACCAGTTCACCGCCGGCATCGCTGCCGGTCACCCGGAATCCGGCCGGATCGTTGAAGCGCACGACCGGCGTCCAGCAACCGTGCGCCAGCACGCGCTCCAGGCTGGCCTCGGCGGCGTTCGCGACGATCAGGCCGGAGGCCGGCAGGGTGCGCACGAGATGGTGAAATTGCGTCTCGATGGCAGCAAGATCGGCAAAGATGTCGGCATGATCGAATTCCAGGTTGTTGAGGACGACGGTCCGCGGCCGGTAATGGACGAACTTGGACCGCTTGTCGCAAAAGGCGGTGTCGTACTCGTCGGCCTCGATGACGAAGAACGGCGTGTCGCCGAGGCGGGCCGAGACGCCGAAATTCAGCGGCACACCGCCGATCAGGAAACCGGGCGCGAGGCCCGCGTCTTCGAGAATCCAGGCGAGCATCGCAGCGGTCGTCGTCTTGCCGTGCGTGCCGGCGACGCCGAGCACCCAGCGCCCCTGCAGCACATGTTCGGCCAGCCACTGCGGGCCGGAGACATACGGCAGGCCGGCGTCGAGGATCGCCTCGAGCAGCGGGTTGCCGCGCGAAATGGCGTTGCCGATCATGAAGACATCCGGCTGCAGCGCCGTCTGCCCGGCGTCGAATCCTTCGATCAGGTCCACGCCGGCGGCCCGCAACTGGTCGCTCATCGGCGGATAGACATTGGCGTCGCAGCCGGTGACGCGATGCCCGGCGGTGACCGCGAGCTGGGCGACGCCGCCCATGAAGGTGCCGCAAATACCGAGGATGTGAATGTGCATGTTGGCCGGACCCGTTAGAATGGGGCGGATTTTACCTTGAACGAGCCGCCATGCCCCGCCCCGAAAGGCAACGCCCATCGGCCGGCGTCCGCGCCAGCATCGCCAGCACCGCCGCCCGCCTGATGGCGGAGGACGGCATCACCGACTATCACCACGCCAAGAAGAAGGCCGCCCGCGTTCTCGGCCTGCCGGAACAGGCGCACCTTCCTGACAACGCCGAAGTCGAGGCCGAACTGCGCGCCTACCGCAGCCTCTACCAGGACGAGGACCACGCCGAGGTGCTGGGCGCCATGCGCCGCACCGCGCTCGGGTTGCTCGACCTGCTCGCCGACTTCCGGCCCTACCTGACCGGTTCGGTGCTCGACGGCACGGCCGGCCAGCATTCGCGCATCGACATCCTGCTCTTCGCCGACAGTGCCAAGGAAGTGGAGATTTTCCTGCTCAACCGCGGTCTCTCGTTCGAGCATGCCGAGGTGCGCAACGAGCGGGTCGAGGCAGTCCTCGTCCTCGAAACGGACACCGCCGACGCCAACCTGATCATCATGCCGCCGGCACTCGAGCGGGTTGCCTTCAAGCAGCGCGACGGACGCCCGCGCGAGCGCATCCGCAGCGCCGCGCTGCGCGCGCTGATCGACGATTAGACTGGACAAAATGCCGCCATTTGCGGCAAACTTGCAGCCATGAAGAAGCAAAAAAACGCGTCAGCGGCGGACAGCAGAGCGCGCATCCTGGTCATCCATGGCCCCAACCTGAACCTGCTCGGCAGCCGCGAGCCCGAGCACTACGGTCAGGTCACGCTGGCCGACATCGACATGGCGCTGGTCCGCATGGCGGAAGGCGCCGGCGCCGAGCTGGAAGCCTTCCAGAGCAACCACGAAGGAGCGCTGATAGAGCGCATCCATGCCGCGCGCGAACAGGGCGTGGACGCCATCATCATCAATCCGGCGGCCTATACGCACACCAGCGTCGCGCTGCGCGACGCGCTGGCGGCGGTGGCGATCCCGTTCGTCGAGGTGCATCTGTCCAACGTGCATGCCCGCGAGCCGTTCCGGCAACATTCCTATTTTTCCGACCTGGCCATCGGCGTCATTTGCGGCCTGGGTCACGAGGGCTATCTGGCCGCGCTCGAATACCTGCTCAACAAGCTCAATATCGAACACTAGCCGGCGTTCACCGGCATTCCGCGTCCAGTCAACGCAACACTGAGAGGGGAGTCTCAATGGATCTGCGCAAACTCAAGAAGCTTATCGATCTCGTTCAGGAATCCGGCATCACCGAGCTGGAAGTCACCGAAGGCGAGGAAAGGGTGCGCATCGCCAAGAACTATGGCGCCGTCGGCATGCCCGTGCAGCAATACACGATACCGGCGGCGATGCCGATGCCTGGTGCCACGCCGGCTGGCGCCTCGTCGGTCAGCCTGGACGACGAAGATGCGCTGCCGGACGGGCATGTCGTCAAGTCGCCGATGGTCGGCACCTTCTACCGTGCGCCGTCGCCGAGCGCCGAGGCCTTCGTCCAGGTCGGCCAGGTCGTCAAGGAAGGCGACACCCTCTGCATCATCGAGGCGATGAAGCTGCTCAACGAGATCGAGTCCGATGCGGCCGGCGTCGTCAAGGCCATCCTGCTTGAAAACGGCGAGCCGGTCGAGTTCGGCGCGCCGTTGTTCGTCATCGGCTGAGCGCGCCATGTTCGGAAAAATCCTCATTGCCAACCGCGGCGAGATCGCCCTGCGCGTGCAGCGCGCCTGTCGCGAGCTCGGCATCCGGACGGTCATGGTGCATTCCGAGGCCGACCGCGAGGCCAAGTACGTCCGCCTGGCCGACGAATCGGTGTGCATCGGGCCGGCGCAATCCGCGCTCAGCTACCTGAACATCCCCGCGATCATCTCGGCGGCCGAAGTCACCGATTCCGAGGCGATCCATCCCGGCTACGGCTTTCTCTCGGAAAACGCCGACTTCGCCGAGCGTGTTGAAAAATCGGGCTTCGTCTTCATCGGCCCGCGGGCAGAAACGATCCGCCTGATGGGCGACAAGGTCTCGGCCAAGGACGCGATGAAGGTGGCGGGCGTGCCCTGTGTGCCAGGTTCCGATGGCGCCCTGCCGGAGGATCCGAAGGAGGTCGTGCGCATCGCCCGCACCGTCGGCTACCCGGTCATCATCAAGGCGGCCGGTGGCGGCGGCGGGCGCGGCATGCGCGTCGTGCATACCGAAGCGGCGCTGGTCAACGCGGTGCAGATGACCCGCCAGGAAGCGCAGACCGCGTTCGGCAACCCGACCGTGTACATGGAGAAGTTCCTCGAGAATCCGCGCCACGTCGAGATCCAGATCCTCGCCGACGAATTCAAGAGCGCCATCTACCTTGGCGAGCGCGACTGCTCGATGCAGCGCCGCCACCAGAAGGTGATCGAGGAGGCGCCGGCGCCGGACATCCCGGCGCGCCTGATCGGCCGCATCGGCGAACGCTGCGCCGAAGCCTGCCGCAAGATCGGCTACCGTGGCGCCGGCACCTTCGAATTCCTCTACGAGAACGGTGAGTTCTACTTCATCGAGATGAACACGCGCGTCCAGGTCGAGCATCCGGTATCCGAGGCGATCACCGGCATCGACATCGTCCAGGAGCAGATCAGGGTCGCCGCCGGCGAGCGGCTGCGCTATCGCCAGAAGGACATCGTCTTCCGCGGCCATGCGATCGAATGCCGCATAAACGCCGAAGATCCCTTCACGTTCGTGCCATCTCCCGGCAAGATCACCTTCTATCACCCGCCCGGCGGCCCCGGCATCCGGGTCGATTCGCACATCTATCAGGGCTATACCGTGCCGTCGCACTACGACTCGATGATCGCCAAGGTCATCGCTTACGGCGACACCCGTGAGCAGGCCATCCGGCGCATGCGGATCGCGCTGTCGGAGATGAGCGTCGAGGGCATCAAGACCAACATCCCGCTGCACCAGGAACTGCTGCAGGACGCACGCTTCATCCTGGGCGGCACGAGCATCCATTACCTGGAACAGCGGCTCGCCGAAAAGGGCGAAGTCAAGCACTAGCCGATGTCCTGGCAAAGCGTCAGTTTCCTGACCGACGCAGCGCATGCCGAGCCGCTGTGCGATGCGCTGCTGGAAGCCGGCGCGCTGTCGGCGACCATCGAGGATGCCGATGCCGGCACGCCCGACGAGCAGCCGCAGTTCGGCGAGCCGGGGCTGGAGACGTCGCCGGGCTGGGAGCATTCGCGCATCGTCGCGCTGCTCGAGGCGGACGCCGACGCCGGCGAATTGCTGGCTACCGCCTGTGCCGCGCTCGAACTCGCCGCAGTTCCCGCCTGGTCGGTCGCGGCCGTGGCCGAACAGAACTGGGTGCAACTGACGCAATCGCAGTTCGATCCGATCCGCATCTCCGGCCGCCTGTGGATTGTCCCCTCGTGGCATGAGGCGCCGGACACGGCCGCGGTCAACCTTATCCTTGATCCGGGGATGGCGTTCGGCACCGGCTCGCACCCGACCACCCGCCTGTGCCTGGAGTGGCTCGAGCGCAACGTGGTGGCGGGCTGCACCCTGCTCGACTATGGCTGCGGTTCGGGCATCCTCGCCATTGCCGCCGCGCGCCTCGGCGCCGGCACGGTGGCGGGCGTCGACATCGACCCGCAGGCGGTCGCCGCCGCTGCCGCCAATGCCGAGCGCAACGGCGTCGTCGCGCGCTTCACCGATTCGGCGCAGCCGCTTGCCGGCGAGTATGATCTGGTCGTGGCCAACATTCTTTCCAATCCGCTGCGCGTCCTCGCGCCCGCCATCTGCGCCCATGTCCGCCGCGGCGGGCGGCTGGCGCTGTCCGGCATCCTGCGCGAGCAGGCGGACGAAATCATCGCCATCTATTCCCGCTGGCTGCCGCTGCAGGTAGCCGACACGCGTGAGGACTGGGTATGCCTCGCCGGCACGAAGCCGTGACGCGGACCCGCTGTCCGGCGTGCCGCACGGTTTTCCGCGTCACGTCCGAGCAACTGCGGGCGAAGGCCGGCAAGGTCCGTTGCGGTCACTGCCAGGCGTTGTTCAACGCCTTCGACCATCTCGTCGAGGAAACGCCGGTGCTGCCGCCCGCAGCCGCCTTGGCAGACCAATCCGAAGCGGTTGCGATCCCGCCAGAGGAGCACCTGCCGATGGCTGAGTCGGCCGGGGTGGAGGTGGAAGGCGGTGAGCACATGGATTCCCGCTTGCGCGGGAATGACGGCGAGTTTCAGATTGAGCCGGAACCGGAACCGGAACCGGAACCGGAATTCGAGCCCGAGTCCGAACCGGAGCCCGAGATTGAGGCGGAAGCGGTCGGTCCGCAGCCGGATCTCGACGAGGTTGCGAAGGCCGAAGAGGCTGCCGAGGAAGAGATCGACGAACTTGCCGAAATCGCCAAATTCGTTGAAAGCGCCGAAATCGCCCCTGTCGACGCGTCAACCGCAACCGACAGCGAAGCGCCGGCGGACGAAGCGCCCGAAACTCCTGAGGAATCCACCCGCGCGGCGCGCGAGGCCGGCCTGGTGGCGGCGCGCGACCTGGCCGAAACGCCTGCCTACAACCGCTGGGCGGCCAGCCCGCTGGCTGGCGACACGTCCGGAGGCTTCGCCAGCGATGCTCCCCGGTTGCCGCGCTGGCCCTTCGTCGCCGCCGCGCTGCTGCTGGTCGTCGTTCTCGCCGGCCAGCTCGCCTATCGCTTCCGCTCCGATCTCATCCGCAGCCTGCCGGTGGCCGAGGATGTCTTCGCCATGCTCGGTGTCGACGTGCCCCTGCCGCAGCGCAGCGAGCTGGTCAGCATCGAGTCGTCCGATCTCCAGGCGGACAACGGGCGCGGCCTGCTCGTGCTGAATGCCGTGCTGCGCAACCGGGCCGATTACGCCCAGGCCTGGCCGGCGCTGGAACTGACGCTGACCGACGCCCAGGACACCGTCGTCGCCCGGCGCGTGCTGGCCGCCGCCGACTACCTGCAGGCAGGCGGCGACGACAAGCCCTTCCCCGCCGGCGCCGAAATTCCGGTCCGCCTGTGGATCAACGCCAAGGGCCTCGGCGCCGCCGGCTACCGCATCTACATCTTCTACCCGTGAACCCTTCCACCATGAACATCCTGATCTGCGGCTCGCTCGCCTTCGACAACATCATGGTCTTCCCCGACCGCTTCAAGAACCACATCCTGCCGGAGCAGATCCACATCCTCAACGTCGCCTTCCTCGTGCCCGAGATGCGCCGCGAGTTCGGCGGCTGCGCCGGCAACATCGCCTACAACCTGAAGCTGCTCGGCGGCGATCCGCTGATCATGGCCACCGTCGGCGACGACGCGCCGGCCTACCTCGAACGCCTCGACGCGCTCGGCCTCGAGCCGCGCGCACGTCCGCCACGTGCCCGGCACCTTCACCGCGCAGGCCTTCATCACCACCGATCTCGACGACAACCAGATCACCGCCTTCCACCCCGGCGCGATGACTTTTTCCCATCTCAACAAGGTCGACCGCGCCAACGCCGGGCTCGGCATCGTCGCGCCGGACGGGCGCGAGGGCATGATGCAGCACGCCCGCGATTTCGCCGCCGCCGGCGTTCCGTTCATCTTCGACCCCGGCCAGGGCATGCCGATGTTCAGCGGCGACGAACTGCTCGACTTCATGGCGCTCGCCGACCTACGCCTGCTTCAACGACTACGAGGCCAAGCTGCTCACCGAGCGCACCGGCCACAGCCTCGAACAACTGGCCGGCGGGGTCGAGGCGCTGATCGTCACGCGCGGCGGCGAAGGCTCCGAAATCCACACCGGCGGCCGCGTGTTGACATCCCCTGCGTCGCCGCCGACGAACTGCTCGACCCGACCGGCTGCGGCGACGCCTACCGCGCCGGCCTGCTCTACGGCATCGCCAACGGCATGGACTGGGAAAGCACCGGCCGCCTGGCGGCCGTCATGGGTGCGATCAAGATCGCCCACCGCGGCGGCCAGAACCACCAGCCGAGCCGCGAGGAAATCGGCGAGCGCTACCGGCGGGAATTCGGCGTCTTGCCCTGGTAGGCAGCGGCCAAGCGGGCAGTTCTACTCGCCCCGCGGCCGCGCTTCGCTGGCCGAGCAATCGACCTGGAATACCTGGCGGTCTTCCAGCCGCACCGCGGTCAGGTGGCCGCCCCACAGGCAGCCCGAATCGAGGGCCAGCAGGTTCGGCGTGATCTTGAGGCCGAGCGCCGACCAGTGGCCGGTGACCAGCACGGCGTCGGCGCTTTGCCGGCCGGGCAGGTCGAACCAGGGCAGATGGTCGGCCGGCGCGTTGTCCAGGGTTCCCTTGGTCTTGAACTCCATGGCACCGTCGAGGGTGCAGAAACGCATCCGCGTCATCGCGTTGACGATCACGCGCAGGCGATCCCAGCCGGTCAGGTCGTCCGACCAGGCGGTTGGCTCGCTGCCCCACAGGTTGAGGATGAATTCGCGGAAATCCGGCCCCTGCAGCTTTGCCTCGACCTCGCGCGCCAGTTCGCGGGCGCGGGCTGTCGTCCATTGCGGCAGCAGGCCGCCGTGCACCAGGCAGTAATCGCCCTCGGTGTGGCAGAGCGGCTGCTGGCGCAGCCAGGCGAGCAATTCGTCGCAATCGGGCGCGTCGAGGATGTCCTGCGAGGGTGTCCTTGCGGCTGCGGTAGGCGACGCCGCCCTCGGCCACCATCAGCAGGTAGAGATCGTGGTTGCCGAGGACGGTCAAGGCCGCCGGGCCGAGCGACCGGAAGAAGCGCAGCGTTTCGAGCGAGTGCGGGCCGCGATTGACCAGGTCGCCGACCATCCACAGCCGGTCACGCGCCGGGTCGAAGTCACACAGGGCGAGCAGGCGCTGCAGCGAGTCGTAGCAGCCCTGGATGTCGCCGATGGCGTAGGTGGCCATTACTCCACCGTCACGACTTGGCCAGATTCCGCGGCTTGTCCACATCCGTCCCCTTGACCAGCGCCGCATGGTAGGACAGCAACTGCAGCGGCACCACATGCAGGATCGGCGACAGTTCCCCGTAGTGCTCCGGCAGGCGCAGGATATGCACGCCTTCCGACTGCGGCAAGCTCGGAGTCCTGGTCGGCGAAGACATACAGTTCCCCGCCCCTGCGCCTGCACTTCCTTGAGGTTCGACTTCAGCTTGTCGAGCAACTGGTCGTTGGGGGCGATCGAAATCACCGGCATGTCGCCGTCCACCAGCGCCAGCGGGCCGTGCTTGAGTTCGCCGGCCGGGTAGGCTTCGGCGTGGATGTAGGAGATTTCCTTGAGCTTCAGCGCGCCTTCCAGGGCGATCGGGTAGTGCCGGCCGCGCCCGAGGAACAGGGCGTGGTGCTTGTCGGCGAAGCGCTGGGCCCAGGCCTTGATCTCGGGTTCGAGTTGCAGCACCTTGTTGACCGCCACCGGCAGGTGGCGCAGCTGGTCGAGGTAGGCGCTTTCCTGGGCCGGGTCGAGTTTGTGCTTGACCTTGGCCATGACCAGGGTGAGCAGGAACAGCGCGGCGAGCTGGGTGGTGAAGGCCTTGGTCGAGGCGACGCCGATCTCGGGGCCGGCGCGGGTGATGAAGCGCAGGGCGCATTCGCGGACGATGGCCGATTCGGGGACGTTGCAGATGGCCAGGGTCTTGTCCTGGCCGAGGCGCTTGGCGTGACGCAGCGCGGCCAGGGTGTCGGCGGTCTCGCCGGACTGGGAGATGGCGACGATCAGTTGCTTCGGGTTGGGGACCGACGTGCGGTAGCGGTATTCGCTGGCGATCTCGACGGTGCACGGGACGCCGGCGATGGCTTCGAGCCAGTAGCGGGCGGTGTAGCCGGAATGGCTGCTGGTGCCGCAGGCGAGGATCAGGATGGCATCGACGTCCTGGAGCAGGTCGGCGGCTGCGGCGCCGAAGATGCCGGGCTGGATGGTCTTGCTGCCGCCGACGATTTCGAGGGTGTTGGCCAGCGCTTCGCGGCTGCTCGAAGATTTCCTTCTGCATGTAGTGCTGGTAGTTGCCGAGTTCGACGGCGGCGGCGGAAAGCTGCGAGACATGCACCGGGCGTTCGACCGGGGTGCCGTCGAGGCGGGTGATCGTGACGCCGGTTGCGGTCAACTCGGCGATATCGCCGTTTTCCAGATAGACCATGTTGCGGGTGACCTGCAGCAGCGCCGAGGCGTCGGAGGCGGCGTAGTTGCCGGTGTCGGAGAGGCCGAGCAGCAGCGGCGAGCCTTCGCGGGCGACGATGACCTTGCCGGGTTGCTGGTGGTCGATGACGGCGATGGCGTAGGCGCCGACGAGCTGCGCTGGCAGGCGAGGCGGACGGCGGCGAACAGGTCGGGTTCGCTCTTGAGCGTCGCTTCGATCAGGTGGGCGATGCTTTCGGTGTCGGTGTCGGAGGTGAAGACGTAGCCCTGGGCGGTGAGTTCGCGGCGCAGGGTCTCGTAGTTCTCGATGATGCCGTTGTGCACGACGGCGATGCGCCGGAGACGTGCGGGTGGGCGTTGCGCTCGGAGGGGACGCCGTGGGTGGCCCAGCGGGTGTGGGCGATGCCGGTGACGGATCGGGTATTGGCGGATGCGGTTTCGAGTTCGGCGACGCGGCCGACCGAGCGGATGCGTTCGATGTCGTTGCCGCTGATGACGGCGAGGCCGGCCGAGTCATAGCCCCGGTATTCGAGCTTCTTCAGGCCTTCGACCAGGACGGGAACGATGTTGCTGGCGGCTGCGGCCGCGACGATGCCGCACACAAGAGCCCCCTGCTCGAAAAGGGCTAATTATAGCAATTCCCCCCCCCACGGGAAAGCCGACGTCATTGTGGCGCGAGTGCTGGATCAATCTGCTGCGTCGTTGTGATATAGTGACTACACGTATTCATCTGGAGACAAAAGATGGCCACTTCAATTCGCCTTGCCCCGGAAACCGAACAGCGGCTGGATTTCCTCGCCGCGCAGACTGGTCGAACAAGGCTTACTACCTGCGCGAGATCATCGAGAAGGGCCTCGAGGATCTTGAAGATTACTACCTTGCTACCGAGGTACTGAGCGTATCCGCAAAGGGCAGGAAAAGGTGCATTCCGCGGATGAAGTAAGGAAAGAACTTGGGTTGGACGATTGACTATTCCAACACGGCCAGGGAGCAACTCCGTAAGCTCGACAAATCTTTGGCGTGCCGCATCGTCAATTACATGGATGAACGCATCGCCACTTTGGAAACCCCCGAAACGCAGGCAAGCCCCTGGTTGGCGCGCTGGGAGGTCTTTGGCGTTACCGTATCGGCGACTGCCGGGTGATCTGCGATATTCAGGATGGGGCTCTGCGCACCCTCGTCGTTCGCGTTGGAACCCGGAGCGAAGTCTACCGGTAGCTGGAACAACCAAGCGCTATCTGCAGAGCGGTCCAACCGGCAATGGTCAAAGGCGCAGATCCGATTCCTGAGCCGACAGCACATACTTGAGGTCATACAGCACACGGCGCCGGCTTGCCGAAGGCGCGCATGCCCTGCTCGCCCAATTCCCTAAACTGGCGGTGAGCGACGGCGACGATCACCGCGTCGTAGGCGCCAGCCTGTGGCTCGACAACCGGCGTGATGCCGTATTCGTGCTGCGCCTCGGCGGGGTGGACCCAGGGGTCGTAGACGTCG
>CAVTQL010000026.1:0-119559 GCA_963736845.1 uncultured beta proteobacterium | reverse complement strand
CCATCCTCTACTACGTGACGGCATTCTGGATGGTCCATCTCGAAGCCGGGCGCAAGGGGCTGGTCGGCCTGCCCAAGGAGCAGTGCCCAGGACCCGCTGCGCGCCATCCGCGACCAGTGGTACCTGGTGCTGCCGCTGGTCGTGCTGGTCTGGATGCTGTTCAACGGCTTCACGCCGATGTATTCGGGCATGGTCGGGCTGGCGCTGACCGCCGTGCTGATCCTCGGTGCGGCGCTGGCGGCACGGCTTTCCGGCATGGCCTTCCGCTATTTCTTCTGGATCGCCCTGGGCATTGCCTGCTCGTCGGTGTTCAAATGGGGCATCTACCCGGTGCTCGGCATCGTCGCCACCTGGTCGCCGCCGTGGCCCTGGTCAAGGGCGGCCGCACCACCCTGCACCTGCTCAAGGCGAGCCTCGCCGACGGTGCCCGCCAGGCCGTGCCGGTCGGCGTGGCCTGCGCCGTCGTCGGCGTGATCATCGGCGTGCTGACCCTGACCGGCGCCGCCTCGAACTTCGCCGGCTTCATCCTCGCGCGTCGGCGAGAAGAGCCTCTTCCTCTCGCTGGTACTGACCATGCTGGTCTGCCTGGTGCTCGGCATGGGCATCCCGACCATCCCCAACTACATCATCACCAGCTCCATCGCCGCGCCGGCGCTGCTCAAGCTCGGCGTGCCGCTGATCGTCAGCCACATGTTCGTCTTCTACTTCGGCATCATGGCCGACCTGACGCCGCCGGTGGCGCTCGCCGCCTTCGCCGCCAGCTCGATCGCCAAGGAATCGCGCGATGAAGATCGGCTTCAAGGCGGTGCAGATCGCCATCGCCGGCTTCGTCATTCCCTACATGGCGGTCTACGACCCGGCGCTGATGCTGCAGGGCGACCCCTCACTCGCTCGCGGTCGCCTACATCGTCGCCAAGGCGGTGCTGGCCATCGTGCTCTGGGGCGCCGCAGCCATCGGCTACCTGTGGTCGCCGCTCGACCTCGGCGAGCGGCTTCGTCGCGGCGGCCGCCGCCGGGCTGCTGGTCGCCGCGCTTGCCGGTCACCGACGAGCTCGGCTTCGCGCTGGCCGCCGTCTTCGGCGCCTGGCACTGCTTCCGCAGCCGTCGCCGCTGATGCCGCTCTGCCTGAGCGCCGGGGCGCTCGCCGCCAGCCTCGCCGTGCAATCATTCACGCTGGCCTGGACGCACTCGATCGAGAAGATCCGCTGGGAGGAAGACTGGCAGGTCGGCGAGCGCCTGCAGCTGGTCGCCGCGCGCATCCGCGGCAGCGGCGCCGGCATGGAAGCCGCCGGACGGCGCGCTGCTGGTCGATGGCGTCTGGCACTACCGGCCGGCGGTGGCGGCGCAGGCCGCGCTGCTGCTGACCCACTCGCCCTACGCGGCCGGCCACGAAGTCTGCGCGGCGCCCGCTGCCGGCCGCTCGGCGACCTGCTGCCGGGGCTGGACGAATTCGCTGTCGTGAAAATCGCCCCCTGCGGCGGGTTCCAGAACCGCAACCGGCGGCGACGACCGCTAGGTTTCCTGCTTTTCGGTCATTTCGGCCCACTGGATGATCGCCTGCCATTGAGCGACGTCGCGCTGGTTGCGCGAGGGCGGCAGGTCGAAGATGGTCATGCCGGCGGCCGTCGCCTGGACATACACCTGGGTGTCGCGCAGGTAAGCGAGGACGGGCAGGTCGTAGCCGGCGAAGAAGCGCTCCAGATCGTGTGCCGCCCGCGTCCGCGCATCGACCCGCATGCCGATCACGGCGACGTCGGTCTTGCCCTTGCGCACCACCTTTTCGTCGAGCAGCGCGTCGAGGAAGCGACGCGTCGCCATCATGTCGAACAGCCCCGGCTGCACCGGCACGAGGACACGCGTGGACAAATGCAGCACGCGTTCCAGCATGCGGCCGTGCAGTCCGGCCGGCGTGTCGAGGATGACATGCGTCGTGCCCTTGGGTGGCCGCGAGATGTTGTCGGGGCCGGTCTCCCAGGTGTCGATGGTGGGCAGCGCGAAGGGACGGATGCCCAGCCATTCGCGCGACGACTGCTGCTGGTCGATGTCGCCCAGCATCACCTCGTGCCGGTTGCAGGCGAAATAGCCGGCCAGGTTGGTGGCCAGCGTGCTCTTGCCGGACCCCCCCTTGGGGTTGGCGACGAGAAAAGCTTTCATTTTGGTGTCTCCAGTTTTTTGAGAGCTTCCCGCACGAGATTGACATGCTCGCGCAGCGTATAAACCAGGTCGGTGAAGCCCAGCGGCACGCGCAGCCCGCGCGCATCGTCGTCGAGCGCGTCCAGCCGGGCGCGGTACTCGGCCAGCCGGGCGGGGTCGAAGCGGAGCCGGAGATCCTCCTCGAGGTACTTCAGTTCGCCGTAGCAGCGGAACACCTTGGCACGCACCCGCCACGTGTAGAGCGCCGGAGCGATCTTGAGCAGCGGGATGAGCAGCGCGAAGACCGGGATGAGCAGCACGATCAGCCGATCGACCAACACCGCCAGCCAGAACGGCAGGTAGCGCTGCAGGAAGGGCGGGCCGGACTTGCTAGAAGCGCGCCGCCTCGGGCGACAGCGGCAGCATATGATCCTTGTACGACGGGAATTCGCCGGCGTCCTGGAAGAAGCCCGACCTGCCGTGCACCTCCCTCGCCGCCTGCAGCAGCAGGGTCTGCAGCGCCGGATGCAGGTCGTCGCGGACGACCAGGTTGGCGGTGGGCGCCAGCAGCCTGATGTTGTCGGGCGGCAGGTCACGCACCAGATCGATGACCCCGTGCGGGACCGTCAGCTTGGTCAGGAACGGAAAGCGCCGCTGGTAGGCGTCGGTCAGATCGAAGCTCATCACCCTGACCCCGGGCGAGCGCACCAGAACCTGGACAACTGGAGCGGTCTCGCCGGCGACGACGAAGACGGCGTCGATGCGACCCTGTTGCAGTTCCTCGGCCGCCGTCAGGCCGGCAAGCGGCAGCACCAGTTCGCCGAGCGGGATATCGTTGACCGCCAGCAACTGCTGCGCCAACTGGCGGACACCGGAACCCTCCTGGCCGATGGCGATGCGCTTGCCGCGCAGATCGGTCAGCCGGGTCGAACGGCGCGGCACCACGGTGGAATACCCAGAGCGGCTCGTAGAACATGCTGCCGAGCGACATGAGGCCGGAGTCGGTCTCGCCCGCCTGCTCGTCCTTCGGCACGACGACCCCGCCCTGGACGAAGCCGACCTGAACCTCGCCACTCGTCAGCCGCTCGAGGTTCTGCAGCGAGCCAGCCGACGTCCTGACCTCCAGCGTGATGCCGTCGCGCGCAAGGATCGCCGCGTAGCGCCTGGCGTACTGGTAATAGGCGCCGGCCTCGCCGCCGGTGGTGATGACGATTGTCTTCGGTGGCGCCGGCGCGACGAATTGGTAGGCGATGAAGAAGCCGATGCCGGCGATCAGGAAGATCCACCACGCGGTGGCGAACAAGTCGCGCAGTGAGAGCAGCCTGGCTTTGAGTTTCACCATCAAGGGATGAGAACGATTGATCCGGTGGTCTTGCGCGCTTCCAAGTCGCGGTGGGCCTGAGCCGCTTCGCCCAGCGGATAGGTGTGGCTTGCCGCGATGCGCACCTTGCCAACCACCTCGAACAGCTCGGCGTCGGGCCAGGAGGTCCTCGCGCCGCGCCGTGTAGGTCATGACCGTCGGCCGGGTCGCATAGAGAGAGCCCTTGGCCGAAAGGATCTGCAGGTCGAACGGCGGCACCGGCCCCGAGGCATTGCCGAAGCTGACCAACATGCCCCTCGGCTTCAGACAGTCGAGCGATGAAGGAAAGGTATCCTTGCCGACCCCGTCGTAGACGACGTCGACGCCATCGCCGCCGGTGATCTCGCGCACGCGCGCCGACGATAGTCCTCGGTGCGGTAGATTGATCACGTGGGTGCAGCCGGCCGCCTTGGCGAGCTCGGCCTTCTCCTCCGAGCCGACGGTGCCGATCATCGTCGCGCCGATCGCCTTCGCCCACTGGCAGACGATCAGACCGACGCCGCCCGCCGCGGCGTGGAACAGCAGCACGGTCTCGGGTGTGCAGCGATAGGTCTCGCGCAACAGGTAGCGGGCCGTCATGCCCTGTAGCATCATAGCGGCAGCGGTAATCGTCGTCGATGCTATCGGGCAGCTTGACGAGGCGATCAGCGGGGATCAGCCGCTCGTCGGCATAGGCGCCGAGGACACCGGCATAGGCGACGCGGTCGCCGACCTTCAATTCGGTCACGCCCGGCGCCGACGGCTTCGACCGTCCCGGCGCCTTCCATGCCGATAATGGCCGGGAACTCCGCTAGCTTGTAGAGCCCGCTGCGGTGATAGACGTCGATGTAGTTGAGGCCCACGGCATTTTGGCGCACGGTCGCCTCTCCGGCAGCCGGCGCCCCGACCTCGATCGCCTCCCATTTCAGCACTTCCGAGCCGCCGGGAGCGTGGATGCGGATTGCGTGCGCCATGGTTGTCTCCTGCGGCATCTTGTCGAAAATTATCGCCGAAGTCGGGAGCGTATCATCACGCCGCGATTGCGATCCACAGAAACGTGCTGCAGCGCCCTAGACCGGCGTCAGCTTGGCGTACTCGAGCGCCAGCCACTTCATGCCGCTGCCGCTGAAATTGACCTGCACGCGGCCGTCGGCCCCGCGCCCCTCGGCCGCGACGATGACGCCGATGCCGAACTTGGCATGCTCCACCGTCTGCCCGATGCGCAGCCCGCCGGCAGCCGTTTCGGCCGTGTAGCCGCCGCCGGATGCCGGCGCGGGCTCCCGCGCTGCCCTGCGGTTCAGCTTGAGCAGCAGGTTTTCCGGAATTTCGTCGAGAAAGCTCGACGGCAGGCAGTATCGGGTCTGGCCATGCAGCATCCGGGTCTGCGCGCACGACAGGTAGAGGCGCTGGCGGGCGCGGGTGACGGCGACGTACATCAGCCGCCGTTCTTCCTCCAGCCCTTCCTGGCCCTGCAGCACCGCGTTCTCGTGCGGAAACAGCCCCTGTTCGAGGCCGGTGATGAAGACGATGTCGAATTCGAGCCCCTTGGCCGAATGCACCGTCATCAGTTGCACCGCCTCGTCGCCCTCGCCGGCCTGGTGCTCGCCGGCTTCCAGCGAGGCATGGGCGAGAAAGGAGGCGAGCGCGCCGCCTTCGCCGACGGCTCCCTCGTCGTCGACGAAGGTGGCGGCGGCATTGATCAGTTCGTCGAGGTTTTCCAGCCGCTCCTGGCCTTCCTTCTCGGTCCGGTAATGCTGGGCGAGGCCGGATTTCTCGATGACGTGCGCGATGATCTCCGGCAACGGCAGGCTCTCGGTTTCCCGGCGCAAGGTCTCGACCAGCCTGATGAAGGCACCGACCGCCTGGCCGGCCTTGCCGGTCAGCGAGGCGGCGGCGTTGTAGAGGCTCGAGTTGATCTGGTGCGCCGTCGCCTGGAGACTTTCCAGCGAGCGGGCGCCGATGCCGCGCGTCGGAAAATTGACGACGCGCAGGAAGGCGGTGTCGTCGTCGGGATTGCCGAGCAGGCGCAAGTAGGCCAGCGCGTGCTTGATTTCCTGGCGCTCGAAGAAGCGCAGGCCGCCATAGACCTTGTAGGGAATGCCGCGGCTGAACAATTCGTGCTCAAGCACGCGCGACTGGGCGTTCGAGCGATAGAGGAGCGCGATCTGGTCGCGGCCGATGCCTTCGCGCACCAGTTCGCCGACTTCGTCGATGACGAAGCGCGCCTCGTCGAGGTCCGACCAGCCCTCGAAGGCGCGGATCGGCTCGCCGGCGCCGGCGTCGGTCCACAGGTTCTTGCCCAGCCGCTGGCGGTTGTGCCGGATCAGCGCGTTGGCGGCAGCGAGGATGTTGCCGTGCGAGCGGTAGTTCTGCTCCAGGCGGATCACGTTGGCAGCGGCGTAGTCGCGCTCGAAGTCCCGCATGTTGCCGACCTCGGCGCCGCGGAAGGCGTAGATGCTCTGGTCGTCGTCGCCGACCGCGAAGACCCTGGCGCCACCGCCGGCCAGAAGTTGCAGCCAGGCGTACTGCAGGCGGTTGGTATCCTGGAATTCGTCGACCAGGATGTGGCGGAAGCGCTCCTGGTAATGGCGACGGAGCGGTTCGTTGCGCTGCAGCAATTCGTGGCAGCGCAGCAGCAACTCGGCGAAGTCGGCGACACCCTCGCGGTTGCACTGCGCCTCGTATTCGGCGTACAAGTCGACGCGCCGTTGCGTGTAGTTGTCGAAGGCCTCGGCCTGCCCGGCGCGGATGCCCTGCTCCTTGTGGGCATTGATGAAATGGCACAGTTCGCGCGGCGGATACTTCTCGTCGTCGACGTTGAGGTTCTTCAGCAGGCGCTTGACCATCGCCAGCTGGTCGGCCGAATCGAGGATCTGGAAGGTCTGCGGCAACCCGGCCTCGCGCCAGTGGGCGCGAAGCAGGCGGTTGCACAGGCCGTGGAAGGTGCCGATCCACATGCCGCGCGGATTGATCGGCACCAGCGCGGTCAGCCGCGTCGCCATCTCGCGTGCCGCCTTGTTGGTGAAGGTCACCGCCAGCACCCCGTGCGGGCCGACCTGCCCGGTGGAGATCAGCCAGGCGATGCGCGTCGTCAGCACCCGCGTCTTGCCGCTGCCCGCCCCGGCGAGGATCAGCGCATGCACCGGCGGCAGGGTGACCGCCTGCAATTGGGGGGCATTCAGATTGGCGAGGAGATCCGACATGGGGCGATCCGTATTCGACAGGCTGCGGCTTCAGGCCCGCCAAACCCCGTGCGGGGCACCTGGACAGACTCTTTTGTTGAAATTGTGCGATGCAACATCAGCGTTAGTAGGAATCCCCTACTTCCCTGTTGCAGCTTGGCAGTATACTTTCATCAGAAATATTGCAGTGCACAAAACTTTTTGCCCACAAGGCAGTCATAGCGACAAGTGGCCACCACCACGTTGCAAGAGGAGTAAAAGCATGAACAGGAACACGACCATGAACGCACCGAAGATCCTCCCCTGGATCGCCAGGAAGGCGGGCATCAGCGACGAACTCGCCCTGAAACTGTGGCGGAGGGCGGTTTCCGATGCCGGGCATCTGACGGGCAAATCGTCCGGTTCCGAATTCTGGGGCCTGACCGTCGAACGTTTCCTGAGCCTCGTCGAGGACGAGAGCGGTCAAGACGTCCGCCATAGCCTGGGACAGACGCCGCGCCTGTCGTGGATGTTGCGCCACCAGAGCCGGATGTCGCTGCTATCGCTGATGGCAGCTCAAAACGCCTACCGCTTCTGGCAGAACACGTGGGGTAGTTTCGGGCTGCCAAAAAAGGCAGTTTGACCGGACGCCGCTGAGTCCGGGCCACGAGCGCGGCGCGAAGGCCTGCCGGCCGGTCGCGGTTAACCCGCGAAATCACCCTGAATTCACTCGTGCGCTCTGGCAGCCATGCGGCGCCTGCGCGGCGCGCCGCCGGGCCGGTATAATTCGGCGTTTGTTCATCGACCCGCCAGAGAACCCTCCATGCAGGAAAAATATCTCCCGGCCGCCATCGAACGCGCCGCCCAGGCCCACTGGGACCTGACCGGCGCCACCCGCGCCAATGAAGACGCGACGCGGCCGAAATACTACTGCCTGTCGATGTTCCCGTATCCGTCGGGCAAGCTGCACATGGGCCACGTCCGCAACTACACCATCGGCGACGTCCTTTCCCGTTTCCACACCATGCAGGGCTACAACGTGCTGCAGCCGATGGGCTGGGACGCCTTCGGCATGCCGGCCGAAAACGCCGCGCTGGCCAACAACGTGCCGCCGGCCGCGTGGACCTACCAGAACATCGACACCATGCGCAGCCAGCTCAAGTCGCTCGGCTTCGCCATCGACTGGGAACGCGAATTCGCCACCTGCACCCCCGAGTATTACCGCTGGGAACAATGGCTGTTCACCCGTCTCTACGAAAAGGGTCTGGTCTACAAGAAGCTCGGTACCGTGAACTGGGACCCGGTTGACCACACCGTGCTCGCCAACGAGCAGGTCATCGACGGCCGCGGCTGGCGCTCCGGCGCGCTGATCGAAAAGCGCGAGATCCCCATGTACTACATGAAGATCACCGCCTACGCCGAAGAACTGCTTGGCCGAACTCGACAACCTGCCGGGCTGGCCGGAACAGGTGCGCCTGATGCAGAAGAACTGGATCGGCAAGAGCACCGGCGTGCGCTTCGCCTTCCCGCTGGCCGACAATGCCGACGAAAAGCTGTGGGTGTTCACCACCCGCGCCGACACCATCATGGGCGTCACCTTCGTCGCCGTCGCCGCCGAACACCCGCTGGCGACGCGTGCCGCGGTCGAACAACCCGGAACTGGCGAAATTCATCGAGGAATGCAAGCAGGGTGGCGTCGCCGAAGCCGACATCGCGACGATGGAAAAGAAGGGCATGCCGACCGGCATCTACGTCACCCACCCGCTGACCCGCGACAAGGTCGAGGTCTGGGTCGGCAACTACGTGCTGATGAGCTACGGCGACGGCGCCGTGATGGCCGTGCCGGCCCACGACGAACGCGACTTCGCCTTCGCCCTGAAGTACAACCTGCCGATCAAACAGGTCGTCGCCGTCGACGGTGAAACCTCGTTCAGCCACGAAGCATGGGCCGAGTGGTACGCCGATAAGCAACGTGGCGTCTTGGTCAATTCCGGCAAGTACGACGGCCTCGGCTACGAAGCCGCCGTCGACGCCATTGCCGCCGACCTCGCCGCCAAGGACCTCGGCGACAAGAAGGTGCAGTTCCGCCTGCGCGACTGGGGTATTTCCCGCCAGCGCTACTGGGGCTGCCCGATCCCGATCATCCACTGCAAGACCTGCGGCGACGTGCCGGTGCCCGACGACCAGTTGCCGGTCGTGCTGCCCGAGAACGTCGAGATCACCGGCGCCGGTTCGCCGCTGGCGAAGATGCCCGAGTTCTACGAGTGCAAGTGTCCGACCTGCGGCGGCGATGCACGCCGTGAAACCGACACCATGGACACTTTCTTCGAGTCGTCCTGGTACTTCCTGCGCTATGCGTGTCCCGACAACACCACGGCGATGGTCGACGAGCGCGTCGCCTACTGGTGCAAGGGCGGTATCGACCAGTACATCGGCGGCATCGAGCACGCCATCCTGCATCTCCTGTATTCGCGCTTCTTCACCAAGCTGATGCGCGATGTCGGCCTGATCGGCGACCTCGGCGAGCCTTTCGCCAATCTGCTGACCCAGGGCATGGTCGTCGCTCCGACCTTCTATCGCGAACTCGACGGCGGCAAGAAGCAGTGGATCAACCCGGCCGATGTCGATGTCGTCACCGACGAAAAGGGCCGCCCGACCGGCGCCACGCTCAAGGCCGACGGGCTGCCGGTAGTCATCGGCGGCACCGAGAAGATGTCGAAGTCGAAGAACAACGGCGTCGATCCGCAAGCGCTGATCGACCAGTACGGCGCCGACACGGCGCGCCTGTTCATCATGTTCGCCTCGCCGCCCGACCAGTCGCTGGAATGGTCGGACGCCGGCGTCGAAGGCGCTTACCGCTTCCTGCGTCGCCTGTGGAAGACGACCTACGACCACGTCCAGGCCGGCCTCGTCGATGCGAAAATCGAGCAGAATTCGCTGTCGACCGCACAAGCCGACCTCCGCCGCAAGCTGCACCAGACCATGGGCAAGGTCGCCGACGATTATGGCCGCCGCAAGCAGTTCAACACGGCCATCGCCGCCGTCATGGAACTGCTCAACGCCTACGACAAGTGCGATCTTTCCGACACCACCGGCCGCCATCTGGCTCAGGAAACGCTGGAAAGCATCTCCCTGCTGCTTTTCCCCATCGTCCCGCACATCGGCCAGGCGCTCTACGCCGAGCTGAAGCCGGGTACCGACGCCAGCCGGCAGTCCTTCCCGAAGCCGGACGCCGGGGCATTGACGCAGGACGAGATCGAGCTGGTCGTCCAGGTCAACGGCAAGCTGCGCGGCACCATCCGCGTTCCGCCAGCCGCCGACAAGGCCGCGGTCGAGGCAGCCGCGCTGGCCTGCGAGGGTGCCATCCGCTTCATGGAAGGCAGGGCGCCGAAAAAGCTGGTCGTCGTGCCCGGCCGTCTCGTCAATATCGTCGCCTGAGGAACCGCCATGCGCATCCCGCTCCGTGCCGTCTTCATCGTGCTGCTGGCGGCGATCATCGCCGGCTGCGGCTTCAAGTTGCGCGGATCGAGTGCCAACCTGCCCTACAAGTCGATGTACATCGCGCTGCCGGAGACCGCCGACGTGCGCATCTGGCTGCAGCGCTATATCCGGTCGAGCGGCGCCACGGAGATCGTCGACAACGCCAAGGATGCGGAGGCGGTCTTCCAGCAATTGCAGGACAGCCGCATCAAGACCATCCTGACGGTCAACACGCAGGGCCGCGTGACCGAATACCGTCTGCAGCTGAACTACAGCTTCCGCGTCGTCGATGCCAAGGGACGCGAACTGGTCGGTGCCAACGACATCGGCCTGTCGCGCGACATCACCTACAGCGACTCCAACGTGCTCGCCAAGGACCTGGAAGAAGGGCTGCTCTGGCGCGACATGAACAATGACCTGGTCAACCAGATCATGCGCCGGCTGTCGATCATCAAGCCGAAGAACCCGGATCTCGAAGAAGACGACTGATGCTGCTCAGGGGCGAACAGCAACTCGCCGCGCACCTAGAGCGCGAGCTGCGCCTGCTCTACGTGGTCTACGGCGACGACCCGCTGCTGGTCATCGAAGCCGCCGACGCCATCAGGGCGAAGGCGCGCCAGCAGGGTTACGGCGAGCGTGAGGTTCTTACCGTCCTGCCCTCCTTCGACTGGAACCAGTTGCTCGCCGCCGGCGGCAACCTGTCGCTGTTCGGCGACCGCAAGCTGATCGACCTGCGCATCCCGACCGGCAAGCCGGGCAAGGAAGGCGGGGCGGCGCTCGAGGAATGGTGCCGCCACCAGTCGCTCGACAACCTGCTGCTGATCACGCTGCCCGAGCTGGACTGGCGCGAGGAAAAGGCTGCCTGGTTTACCGCGCTGGTCAATGCCGGCATCGTCATCCGGCTGGTCGCGCCAACGCTGGCCGAGTTGCCCGGCTGGCTCGCCGGCCGGCTGCGCCGCCAGCAGCAGAGTGCCAACGAGGAAAGCCTGCGGTTCATCGCCGAGCGCGTCGAGGGCAACCTGCTCGCCGCGCACCAGGAAATCCAGAAGCTCGGCCTTCTCCATCCACCAGGCCATCTGAGCGGCGCCCAGGTCCGCGAGGCCGTCCTCAACGTTGCCCGCTACGACATCGACGGCCTGCGCGAAGCGCTGCTGGCCGGCGACGTCGCCCGCCTGGCGCGGACGCTGGACGGCCTGATGCACGAGGGCGAGCCGCCGCCGCTGGTGCTCTGGGCGATGTGCGAGGAGATCAGGGCGCTGGCGGTGATTCGCGCCGGCATCGACGCTGGCCGCCCGCTCGATGCGCTGCTGAAGGACGCGAAGGTCTGGGGGCCGCGCCAGCATCCGGTGAAAAAGGCCGTCGCCCGGCTGTCGACCGCGACACTCGAAGCGGCGCTACGGCATGCGGGGAAAATCGACCTGCTGGCCAAGGGACTCGGCCAGGGCAACATCTGGGAAGAATTCCTGCGCCTGGGTTTGCGCCTCGGCGCAACCAGGTGACTAGGCGGCGGTTTCGCCAGCCGGAGAATCAGGCACGATGTCCTCCCACAGACAGGCCTCATCGCTACTGGTGTGATGCAGACAAGACTTGCTGCTTTCCGTTACCAGACATTCTCCGTGGGATTCTTCGCCCACAACGACGACGCTGATTTCCTCATCTACACGCCGTTCACCGTCCCAGAAACTGCAAGTCGCACAGACCTTGAGCTCGGTCGGCAAAATCAATTTTTCAGCCATTTCGTCCTCGATGGAAAGCCTTGTTGTCGTGTCGGATAAGAGTTTGCCCGCTTCCGGAAGTTCCCGGAATTAGCTCGCTATAATGGTCTCTTTGCACCCGCCTGAATACCATGGAAATCAAGGAATACATGCAGACCGTCGGCCGCCACGCGCGTGCCGCCTCGCGGCGGCTGGCGATGGCGACCACCGCCGAGAAGGACGCCGCGCTGCTGCACATCGCCGCCGCCATCCGCCGCGACAAGGCCGCGCTGGTCGCCGCCAACCAGGAGGATCTCGCCGCCGCGCGCGCCGCCGGGCTGGAAACCGCCATGCTCGACCGCCTGACGCTTTCTGAAAAAGGCGTTGACAGCATGGCCGAAGGCGTCGAACAGGTCGCCAAGCTGCCCGATCCGATCGGCGAGATGTCCGACCTCAAGTTCCGGCCCTCCGGCATCCAGGTCGGCAGGATGCGCGTGCCGCTCGGCGTCATCGGCATCATCTACGAAGCCCGCCCGAACGTCACCGCCGACGCCGCCGCGCTGTGCCTGAAGTCGGGCAACGCCGCCATCCTGCGCGGCGGCTCGGAAGCCATCCGCTGCAACCGCGCCATCGCCGCCCTCGTCCAGGAAGGCCTGCAGGCCGCCGGCCTGCCGGCCGAATGCGTGCAGGTCATAGCCACCACCGACCGCGCCGCCGTCGGCGAACTGATCACCCTGCGCGAATTCGTCGACGTCATCGTGCCGCGCGGCGGCAAGGGCCTGATCGCCCGCCTGCTCGCCGAGTCGCGCGTGCCGATGATCCAGCACCTCGACGGCAACTGCCACGTCTATATCGACGACGACGCCGACGCCGCCAAGGCGCTGACGAATCGTCGAGAACGCCAAGACCCAGCGCTACGGCACCTGCAACACCGCCGAGTCGCTGCTCGTCGCCCGTTCGGTCGCCGCTGCCCAGTTGCCGGCGATCGCCGCCATGCTGACCGCCAAGGGCGTCGAGATCCGTGGCTGCGCCGAAACTCAAGCGCTGGTGGCGAATGCCGTCGCTGCGACGGAAGACGACTACTACACCGAGTACCTGGCGCCGATCATCTCGGTCAAGGTCGTCGCCGGTATCGACGAGGCCATCGACCACATCAACAAGTATTCCTCGCACCACACCGACGCCATCGTCAGCGACAACCACCCGAAGGCGATGCGCTTCCTGCACGAGGTCGATTCGAGCTCGGTGATGATCAACGCCTCGACGCGTTTCGCCGACGGCTTCGAGTACGGCCTTGGCGCCGAGATCGGCATCTCGACCGACAAGATCCACGCGCGCGGCCCGGTCGGTCTCGAAGGGCTGACCAGCCAGAAGTGGGTCGTGCTCGGCGACGGCCATGTCCGCGCCTGAGTCCTTCGCCGCCATCGTCGCCGCGCCGGGCTTCGCGCTCGGGGTGCGCTGCACCGGCGAAGAAGTCACGGGTATCGAATTCCTCGAACCGCAACCGGAGCGGGCACCGGGAAACCCCCTCGCCGCCGAAGCCGTGCGCCAGTTGCATGCCTACCTCGCCGACCCCGCCTTCCAGTTCGGATTGCCGCTGCGCCCGTCGGGCACCGCCTTCCAGCGCCGCGTCTGGGAGCAGATCGCGGCCATTCCCAACGGCCAGACGCGCAGCTACGGTTGACTGGCGAAAGACCTCAAAAACGCGCCGCGTGCCGTCGGCCAGGCGTGCGGCGCCAACCCGTTCCCGCTCGTCGTCCCCTGCCATCGCGTCGTCGCCGCTGACGGCGGCCTTGGCGGCTTTGCCCGTCAGGGCGGCGGCTTCCTGCTTGACGTCAAACGCTGGCTGTTGCGACATGAAGGCTGCGACGCCGGCTGACCTGGCGGAAGTCGACACCTTCTGCGACGCGCTGTGGCTGGAGGACGGCCTCGCCAAGGCCACCCTCGACAGCTACGGCTCCGACCTCCGCCGCCTCGCGCTGTGGCTCGCGAACAACGGCGGCGAACCGCTGCTCGACGCCCGCGAGGTAACGCTGATCGCCTTCATCGCGCGCCTGTCCCGCGACACGAGGGCGAGCTCGCAGTCGCGCTACATGTTGACGCTGCGCCGCTTCTACCGCTGGCAACTGGCGCGCGGCCGCATCGCCGCGGACCCGACGCTGAAGCTCGCCAACCCGGCGCGCCCGTCGCGGCTGCCCAAGGTGATGTCGGAGAGGCAGGTCGAAACCCTGCTCGCCGCGCCCGACGTCGATGCCGCGCTCGGCCTGCGCGACCGCGCCATGCTCGAAACGCTCTACGCCACCGGCCTGCGCGTCTCCGAACTGGTCAACCTCAAGCTGCACGAGGTCAGCTTCAACGACAACGTGCTGCGCGCCCTCGGCAAGGGCAGCAAGGAGCGGCTGGTGCCGCTCGGCGAAATCGCCATCGACTGGCTGCGCCGCTACCTCGCCGCCTCCCGCCCGGAGATTCTCGCCGGCCGCCAGAGCGACGCGCTGTTCGTCACTGCCCGCGGCGGTGCCATGACACGCCAGGCGTTCTGGCAACTGATCAAGCGCTATGCCCTGGTCGCCGGCATCGCGCCGGAAAAGCTCTCGCCGCACGTGCTGCGCCACGCCTTCGCAACGCACCTGCTCAACCACGGCGCCGACCTGCGCGTCGTGCAACTGCTGCTCGGTCATGCCGACATCTCGACGACGCAGATCTACACCCACGTGGCGCGCGAGCGGCTGAAGAGGCTGCACGCAACCCACCATCCACGGGGGTAACTGGGGCATGATCAAGAACGAACACACCCCGGAAACCCCGGCCACCCGTTTCCTGAAATCACACAAGGTGCCGTATTCCAATCATCTTTACGCCTACGAAGAGCACGGCGGCACCCGCGTTTCGGCACGCGAGCTGAACGTGCCCGAACATGCCGTGGTCAAGACCCTGGTCTTCGAGGACGAGAACGGCAAGCCGCTGCTGGTGCTGATGCACGGCGACTGCAAGGTCTCGACCAGGGAGCTGGCGCGCCAGATCGGCTGCAGGAAGGTCGAGCCGTGCGCACCGGAGGTCGCCCACCGGCACACCGGCTACCTGGTCGGCGGCACCAGTCCGTTCGGCACCCGCAAGGCGCTACCCGTCTACCTGGAGAAGACCATCCTCGACCTGCCGCTGATCTACATCAACGGCGGCCGGCGCGGCTTTCTGGTCGGCATCCACCCGCACGACATCCTGCGCACGCTGAAACCGAATGACGGTCGAGGCGGCATTGAAGGGCTGACCAGTGGCTTCACGGTGATGACGTTGCTGGCGACGGTATTCTAGAGCGAACGCTCGATGACGACGCCGACCCGCTTGACGGCCGGCATCATGCCGAGCTTGGCAACCGAAACCCGCACCCAATGGACGGCGAAGGTTTCCAGCACGTAGCTGGCCACATGCTCGGCCAAGGCTTCCAGCAAATTGAAATGCACGGACGACAAGTCGGCCCGCAATCGCTCGACCACCACCGCGTAATCGACCGTATCGCGAATATCGTCGCTGGCGCCGGCAGATGCGGTCGACACGCCGATCTGCAGCGATATCTCCACCGTCTGCGCCATCGCCTTCTCGCGCGGATAGATGCCGATCCAGGTTGCGGCGCGCAGTTCTTCGATGAAAATGATGTCCATGGGGCAGTCGACCGCAGCGGGGTGTAGAATTCGGCGCGATTCTACCCTAGGGATCGCCCCCGACCATGGAAACCGCTCTCGCCGTCGTTGCCGCCTACCTGCTCGGCTCCGTGCCTTTCGCGATGATCTCGTCGAAGCTGTTCGGGCTGGCCGACCCGCGCACCTACGGCTCGGGCAACCCCGGCGCCACCAACGTGCTGCGCAGCGGCAACAAGAAGGCGGCGGTCTTCACCCTGGTCGGCGATGCGCTCAAGGGCTGGGTCGCCGTCTTCGCGGCGCAGAAGCTCGGTTTCAGCGACAACGCCGTCGGCCTCGTCGCGCTGGCCGTCTTCTTCGGCCACCTGTTCCCGGTCTTCCTCAAGTTCAGGGGCGGCAAGGGAGTCGCCACCGCCGCCGGCGTGCTGCTCGCCCTCGACCCGCTGCTTGGCCTGGCGACGCTGGCGACATGGATTTTCGTTGCCTTCGCCTTCCGCTACTCGTCGCTCGCCTCCGTCCTCGCGGCTGCCCTCGCCCCGGTCTTCCAGATCATGATCCACGGCGCCAACGGCCAGACCATCGTCGTCGGCATCCTCGCCCTGGCGCTGATCGGCAAGCACTGGCAGAACCTCCAGCGGCTGCTGGGCGGCCAGGAAGCAAAGATCGGCAGCAAGAAAAAGTAATCGCGATCAGATAGCAATCACCAATCGACCATATATTTACAATCGATTGGATCAATCGGGCACGGCAGCCTAGACTGCAAGCATCAGGTCATCAAGACCTGCTTCAGTCAGTGGAGGCCATCATGATTGCTCGCATCATTCAGCCTTTCATCCAGGCGGACCATGCTTGGGAAAGCTACGTTGACATCCTGGCCGGCATCCCCGACAACTTCTGACCCAGGAGGAATCACCATGACAAACGAAACAAAATGCCCATTCTCGGGCGCCGCCGGCAAGAACACAGTGGCTGGAGCCCCATCGAACGCGGACTGGTGGCCCAATCAACTGAAGCTGAACATCCTGCATCAGCACTCCTCGAAGTCCGACCCCATGGGCGAGGCGTTCAACTACGCCGAAGCGTTCAAGAGCCTCGATCTGGACGCCGTCGTCAAGGATCTCCATGCCGTGATGACGGATTCGCAGGACTGGTGGCCCGCCGACTTCGGCCACTACGGACCGCTGTTCGTGCGCATGGCCTGGCACAGCGCCGGCACCTACCGTATTTCCGACGGCCGCGGCGGCGGCGGGACCGGCAACCAGCGCTTCGCGCCCCTCAACAGTTGGCCGGACAACGTCAACCTCGACAAGGCGCGCCGGCTGCTCTGGCCGATCAAGCAAAAGTATGGCCGCAAGATCTCCTGGGCTGACCTGATGATCCTCACTGGCAACGTCGCTCTGGAATCGATGGGATTCAAGACCTTCGGTTTTGCCGGTGGCCGTGCGGACATATGGGAACCGGAAGAAGACATTTACTGGGGCACCGAGAAAACCTGGAAGGGCAGTGACAAACGCTATTCCGGAGAGCGGGATCTCGAAAATCCTCTCGCTGCCGTGCAGATGGGTCTGATTTACGTCAATCCGGAAGGCCCGGAGGGTAACCCGGACCCGGTCGCCGCGGCGCGGGACATCCGCGAGACCTTCGCGCGCATGGCGATGAACGACGAAGAGACGGTTGCACTCATTGCCGGGGGTCACACCTTCGGCAAGACCCACGGTGCCGGCGATGCGGCACTGGTGGGACCCGAGCCGGAAGCTGCCGGCATCGAGGAGCAGGGCCTGGGCTGGAAGAGCAGCTTTGGCACCGGCAAAGGCGGCGACACGATCTCCAGTGGCCTGGAGGTCACGTGGACCACCACGCCGACGAAGTGGAGCAACAATTTCTTCTGGAACCTGTTCGGCTACGAATGGGAACTGACGAAGAGCCCGGCCGGCGCGCATCAGTGGACGCCGAAGCATGGCATGGGCGCCGGTACGGTGCCGGACGCCCACGATCCGTCCAAGCGTCACGCGCCTGCCATGCTGACCACCGATCTCTCCCTGCGCTTCGACCCGGCCTACGAAAAAATCTCAAGGCGCTTCATGGAGAATCCGGATCAGTTCGCCGACGCCTTCGCCCGCGCCTGGTTCAAGCTGACGCACCGCGACATGGGTCCGCGTGCCCGCTACCTGGGCCCGTTGGTGCCGAAGGAAGAACTGATCTGGCAAGACCCCGTCCCCGCCGTGGATCACCAATTGGTCGATGAGCAGGACATCGCCGCCCTGAAGGCCAGGATCCTGGCGTCCGGCCTAACCATTTCCCAACTGGTCACCACCGCCTGGGCGTCCGCAGCGACGTTCCGTGGCAGCGACAAGCGCGGCGGCGCGAACGGCGCACGTATTCGCCTGGCGCCGCAGAAGGATTGGGAAGTCAATCAGCCGGCTGAACTGGCCAAGGTCCTTCACAAACTGGAAGCAATCCAGCAGGATTTCAATGGCGCACAGTCCGGCGGCAAGAAGGTTTCGCTGGCCGACCTGATCGTTCTGGGTGGCTGCGCAGCGGTCGAGGCCGCGGCGAAGAAGGCAGGCCATGACGTCAAGGTTCCTTTCTCGCCGGGGCGCATGGACGCATCGCAGGAGCAGACCGATGCGGTCTCGTTCGCCGTACTCGAACCGGCCGCAGACGGGTTCCGCAACTATGTCCGCAAGGGTCAGGAAGGAGTGGCAGCCGAACTGCTGGTGGATAAAGCGCAGTTGCTGACGCTGACCGCTCCCGAAATGACGGTCCTGATTGGCGGCATGCGCGTCCTGAATGCGAACTTCGATCATTCAGCACACGGCGTGTTCACCAAGCGGCCCGAGACGCTAACCAATGACTTCTTCGTGAATCTCCTCGACATGAACACGAGATGGCAGAAGTCCGCCACTGCTGAAGGTGTGCTGGAAGGGCGCGATCGGGCGACAGGCGAGATCAAGTGGACAGGCACTGTCGTCGATCTCGTCTTCGGCTCGAACTCCCAACTCCGGGCCCTCGCCGAAGTCTATGCGTGCAGCGACGCGCAGCAGGTGTTCGTGCGTGACTTCGTGGCGGCCTGGAACAAGGTGATGAACCTCGATCGCTACGACCTTGCCTGATCTCGACGGAGAAGTTCTGTAACGCTCAGCCGCGACCTGGCATCGGGTTCATCCGGGCAGGGAAGCGGCTGAGCGGATTCAAGCGGGCAGCCACAAACACGCGAGGCAATGACGGGCTGCAACGCAGAGCCGCCCAAAGCGAACGAAAACAATGGGGATCGCTGCGGTCAACCAGGAACGACGGTCGAATTTCTACTTCGGGCGGCTGACCGACATTTCCATCAACGGCCAGCGCGGCTGCACGGCAAAATCGCCGGCCGCCTTCGCCGGCGTGCCCGCCTTGAAGGCGCAGACACCCGGCCAGCGCGATCATCGCGCCGTTGTCGGTACAAAATTCCAGTTCCGGGTAGAAGACGTGGAAGCGCTTGCGTTTTGCCTCCGCATCGAGGGTCGACCGCAACTGGCTATTGGCGCCGACGCCGCCGGCTACGACCAGTTGCTTCAGCCCGGTCAGCTTCAATGCCTTCAGCGACTTCTTCACCAGCACCTCGACGATGGCCTCCTGAAACGCGCGGGCCGCGTTCGCCCGGAATTCGTCGGTCAGCGTTGCGCCCTGCTCGCGCACCAGCGTCAGCACCGCCGTCTTCAGGCCGGAAAAGCTGAAGTTCAGGTCGCCGGAATGCAGCATCGGCCGCGGCAGTTCGTAGACGCCCGGCGTGCCCGACCCGGCCAGTTCCGACAGCAGCGCGCCGCCCGGATACGGCAGGCCGAGCAGTTTGGCGCTCTTGTCGAAGGCTTCTCCGGCGGCATCGTCGAGCGTTTCGCCGAGCAGTTCGTACTCGCCGACGCCGATCACCCGCATCAGTTGCGTATGGCCGCCGGAAACGAGCAGCGCGACGAACGGAAAGGCGGGCGGGTCGGCCGACAGCAGCGGCGACAGCAGGTGCCCCTCGAGGTGATGCAACGGGATCGTCGGCCGGTCGAGCGCCAGCGCCAGCGCCTCGGCGAAGGCGCAGCCGACGAGCAGCGCACCGGCAAGGCCGGGGCCGCAGGTGTAGGCGACGGCGTCGATGTCGGTCAGCGACCGCCGGGCCCGCCCGAGCGTTTCGCGCAGCAGCGGCACGACGCGGCGGATGTGGTCGCGCGAGGCGAGTTCCGGCACGACGCCGCCGTACTCGGCATGCATCGCCACCTGCGAGTGCAGGGCGTGCGCGAGCAGGCCGGCGGCGCTGTCGTAGAGCGCGATACCGGTTTCGTCGCAGGAAGATTCGACACCGAGGACCAACATCGGCGCGCATTCTAACACTTGAACGCCGGGCAGCTTTTCGCCTATACTGATCGGCTTTCCGCCACCGGGCGGACACTGATTTGCGCGCACCGCCCCAAACTTGACCGGGCGGGCGCCTGACGGAAGGGGGTGATTTTTATGCCGAACATTCGTGTCAAGGAAAACGAGCCGTTCGAGGTGGCCCTGCGCCGCTTCAAGCGCACGGTCGAAAAGACCGGTCTCCTGACCGAGCTTCGTGCCCGCGAGTTCTACGAGAAGCCGACCGCCGAGCGCAAGCGCAAGGCTGCCGCTGCCGTCAAACGCCAGCACAAGCGCCTCCGCAGCCTGACCCTGCCGCCGAAGATGTACTGAGCCAGTACCGATCGGAACACGGAAGCCGCCAGCTTGCAGAAAGCCTGGCGGTTTTTTTCTTTCAGGATCGAGGATCGAGTGCCATGACTCTCAAGACCCGCATCACCGACGACATGAAGACCGCCATGAAGGCCAGGGAAACTGCCCGGCTGGCGGCGATCCGCCTGCTGCTGGCAGCGGTCAGGCAGAAGGAGATCGACGAGCGCGTCGACCTCGACGATGCCGGCGTCGTCGCCGTCATCGAGAAGCTGACCAAGCAGCGCAAGGACAGCGTTACCCAGTACGAGGCCGCCGGCCGCCAGGAACTCGCCGACGCCGAGAAATTCGAGATCACGGTACTCGCCGCCTACCTGCCGGAGAAGATGGGCAGCGCCGAAGTCGCCGCCGCCGTGCAGGCCGCGCTCGCCGAAGCCGGCGCCGCCGGCCCGGCCGACATGGGCAGGCTGATGGCCATCCTCAAGCCCCGCCTCGCCGGCAAGGCCGACATGGCCGAGGTGTCGAAGCTGGTCAAGGCGGCGCTTGCCGGCTGATTCACGCCGATGATTCCTGAGTCGTTCATTCAGGATCTTCTGGCCCGGGTTGACATCGTCGATCTGGTGGACAGCTACGTCCCGCTGAAAAAGGCCGGCGCCAACTACGCGGCATGCTGCCCGTTCCACAGCGAGAAATCGCCGTCCTTCACGGTCAGCCCGACCAAGCAGTTCTACCACTGCTTCGGCTGCGGCGCGCACGGCACGGCGATCGGCTTCGTCATGGAATACCAGGGCATCGGCTTCATCGACGCGGTCAAGGAACTCGCCGGCCGCGCCGGCATGCAGGTACCGGAGAGTGAAGGGCGCGGCTTCGACGACGACAGGCCCGGCCAGGCACGCGCGCTGATCGACACGATGGCTCGTGCCGCCGCCTGGTACAAGGACCAGTTGAAGCACTCGCCGCGCGCCATCGACTATTGCAGGAAACGCGGCCTCTCCGGCGAGATCGCCGCGCGCTTCGGGATCGGCTATGCGCCCGACGGCTGGCAGAACCTGCAAGCCGTCTTCCCCGACTACGCCGCCGACGAACTGAAGCTCGCCGGGCTGGTCATCGACAACGAAGCGGGGCGCCGCTACGACCGCTTCCGCGACCGCCTGATGATCCCCATCGTCAACCCCAAGGGCGACATCATCGCCTTCGGCGGGCGCATCATCGACCAGGGCGAGCCGAAGTACCTGAACTCGCCGGAAACCCCGCTCTTCGAGAAGGGCCGCGAACTGTTCGGCCTGCCGCAGGCGCGCCAGGCGCTGCGCGAGACCGACACCGCGATCGTCACCGAAGGCTACATGGACGTCATCGCGCTGGCCCAGAACGGCGTCGGCAACGCGGTCGCGACGCTCGGCACGGCGACCACCGCGACGCACGTAAACAAGCTGCTGCGCCAGGTCGACCGCATCGTCTTCTGTTTCGATGGCGACGCCGCCGGCCGCAAGGCCGCCTGGCGGGCGCTCGAGAACTCGCTCGAAGCGCTCGCCGACAACAAGCGGCTCGGCTTCGTCTTCCTGCCCGCCGAGGACGATCCCGACAGCTTCATCCGCACCCACGGCAAGGCTGAATTCCTGCGCCTGGTCAAGGAAGCGATGCCGCTTTCCGACTTCCTGCTGCGCGAACTCGCCCAGCGTTGCGACCTGACCAGCTCGGAAGGCAAGGCACAGCTCATCTACGAAGCCAAGCCGCTGCTGCTCAGGCTGCCGACACCGCTGCTCCGCCTGCAACTGGTCAAGCGGCTGGCCGAGGCAAGCGGCTTTGTCCAGGGCGAAGTCGAGCGCCTGTGCGAACTGAAGTCGTATGCGCCGGCCGCGCCAGCGAAAGCGAGGCGGGCGGCGCCGTCGCTGACCCGCAACCTGCTGCGCCTCGTGCTGCACCGGCCGCAACTGGCCGCCGCGCTGCCACTCGCGCTGCTGCCCGACACCCCCGAGCGCCCCGCTCTCGTCCGCCTGCACGAGCTCGTCGCAGCCGCCGGCGAGGTGCCCGGCTATGCCGCGCTGCGCGAGAAGCTGCGCGGCCTGCCGGAAGAAGCGATGATCGAGAACGCCGCCTCGGAACTTCTCGCCCAGCCGTTTGACGAAGGCGAAGCGGAAGCCGAATTTGGCGCGACGCTCGACAAGCTGCAGGAAAGCGGCCAGAAGCGCGCCTTCGCCGAACTCCAGGCCAGGGTGCAACGACTCGGCGTCACCGGCCTGACGCCGGAGGAAAAGCGGGCCTATGTCGACCTGCTCGCCAACCGTGGAAATCGAGGCTAAGTTATGGTACAATTTGCGGTTTTCTCAAATTCTATGGGTCGTGGTCATGGTCAAGGCAAAAGACATCACCGCTAAGGAAGCTCCGAAGGCACGCGTCAGCAAGGCACGCGAGAAGGCCGCGGAGAAGGCGTTGCTCGAAGGCGCGCTGACCGAGGCGCCGGCCCCGCTCGACGCCGAAGCGCGCAAGACGCGCCTGAAGAACCTGATCAAGCTCGGCAAGGAACGCGGCTACCTGACCTACGCCGAGATCAACGACCACCTGCCGGACGACGTCGTTGACGCCGAGAGCATCGAAGCGATCATCTCCACCTTCAGCGAAATGAGCATCCAGGTCTTCGACGAAGCCCCGGCCGCCGAAGACCTGCTGATGTCCGACACCGCTGCTGTCGCCGCTGACGACGAGGAAGTCGAAGCACAGGCCGAACAGGCGCTGTCCACCGTCGATTCCGAATTCGGCCGCACCACCGACCCGGTGCGCATGTACATGCGCGAAATGGGCTCGGTCGAACTGCTCACCCGCGAGGGCGAAATCGAGATCGCCAAGCGCATCGAGGACGGCCTCAAGCACATGGTCCAGGCGATTTCCGCCTGCCCGACGACGATCGCCGACATCATCGACACGGCCGCCCGGGTCGAGGCCGACGAAATGCGCATCGACGAACTGGTCGATGGCCTGATCGACCTCAACGCTGACGTAGCCGTCCCCGCCGCTGAACTGCCGGAAGAGACCGAGGAAGCCGAGGAAGAAGAAACCGAGGACGATGGCGGCGCCGCCGCCGTTTCCGCTTCGCTGCTGCAACTCAAGATGGACGCGCTGGAGCGCTTCGCCACGATCAAGGGTCTGCACGTCAGGATGCAGCGTTCGCTCGCCAGCAAGGGTTCGCAGGACAAGGCCTACCTCAAGCTGCGCCAGCAGATTTCCGACGAACTGATGAACATCCGCTTCACCTCGCGCTCGATCGAACGGCTGTGCGACAGCGTGCGCAGCATGGTCGATCAAGTGCGCTCGTCGGAACGCAAGATCCAGCAGATCTGCGTGGACCGCGTCAAGATGCCGCGCCCGCATTTCATCCATGTCTTCCCCGGCAACGAGACCAATCTCGCCTGGGTCGACGCCGAGATCGCCGCTGCGCCCAAGACCTACGTCGCCATCCTGACGCGCAACGCACCCGACATCAAGGAAGAGCAGAAGAAGCTGATCGCCCTGCAGGAGCGCATCGGTATCCCGCTGAAGGATCTCAAGGACATCAACAAGCAGATGTCCACCGGCGAAGCCAAGGCCCGCCGCGCCAAGCGCGAAATGACCGAGGCCAACCTGCGTCTGGTCATCTCGATCGCCAAGAAGTACACCAACCGCGGCCTGCAGTTCCTCGACCTGATCCAGGAAGGCAACATCGGCCTGATGAAGGCGGTGGACAAGTTCGAATACCGTCGCGGCTACAAGTTCTCGACCTACGCCACGTGGTGGATCCGCCAGGCCATCACCCGCTCGATCGCCGACCAGGCACGGACCATCCGCATCCCGGTGCACATGATCGAAACGATCAACAAGATGAACCGGATCAGCCGCCAGATCCTGCAGGAAACCGGCGCCGAGCCCGATCCCGCGACGCTGGCGCGCAAGATGGACATGCCCGAGGACAAGATCCGCAAGATCATGAAGATTTCCAAGGAGCCGATCTCCATGGAAACCCCGATCGGCGACGACGACGACTCCCACCTCGGCGACTTCATCGAGGACCAGTCCACCCTCGCCCCGGCCGACGCAGCCATGTATTCCAGCCTGCGCGGCGTGACCAAGGACATCCTCGACACGCTCACCACACGGGAAGCCAAGGTCCTGCGCATGCGCTTCGGCATCGAAATGAACACCGACCACACGCTGGAAGAAGTCGGCAAGCAGTTCGACGTCACCCGCGAGCGCATCCGCCAGATAGAAGCCAAGGCGCTGCGCAAGCTGCGCCACCCGAGCCGTTCCGACAAGTTGCGCAGCTTCCTCGACCAGAACGGCAATTAGTCTTGCGGGCCTGTAGCTCAGTTGGTTAGAGCAGAGGACTCATAATCCTTTGGTCCAGGGTTCGAGCCCCTGCGGGCCCACCAGAAATGACGATGGCCCACGAGAGATCGTGGGCCATCGTCATTCTCGTAACCTGAACGACACGCCGCCCGTTGGCGTCGCCCTTGTCGGGCATACGGGATGGACGGACAATGTCGGCCATGGACATTCCATTGGCCGGCAAAGGCCGAGAAAAGGAACGCGAATGAAAAGCCTGGTTATGTTGTTGAGCGTGCTGTCGCTGTTTGCCTGCTCTTCCGCCGGTGGCCAGAAGGCCGGCCAGAAGGCGTCCAGAAAGGGGGCGGCAGCAGCTACCAACTCACCAATGCGGACAAGTACGGCGACGTCCTCAGCCTGACCTTCGCCACCGACTGGCCCGCCATCCAGTGCAGCGCCGCGATCGACGGCCTGAAAGTCGGCAGCGGCATGGGCACCGGCCTCGCCGGCGTCGCCAAGGTGAGCATCCGCGTACCGGCAAAATACGACGACCGGCGGGCCACCGATTTCGTCATCGAGTGCTCGCGATACTGAGCCGAGCGCTGCGACGAAGGGTAAACGACGGAGCCCGGCGTTTCGGCCGGGCTCCGCTTTTCAAACTGTGGTGGTGATGGGTGGAATTGAACCACCGACCTATGGGTTATGAATCCATCGCTCTAACCGACTGAGCTACATCACCACGCCTCAAGGGCGCGGATTATAGTTGGCCGGCGGTGGCGCGGTCAACGCGTATAATGTGCAACTTTTCCGCTGGGCGCCTGCCGAAGCGGCAGCCAACGATTTCTAGCGTATCCCCCATGCCCAAGAAACTGTTCATCCGCACCTTCGGGTGCCAGATGAATGAGTACGATTCGGACAAGATGGCCGACGTGCTCCACGCCGCCGAAGGCGTTGTCAGGACCAACAAGCCGGAAGAGGCCGACATCATCCTGTTCAACACCTGCTCGGTACGCGAGAAGGCGCAGGAGAAGGTGTTCCACGACCTCGGCCGGGTCCGCCACCTGAAAAAGCTCAACCCGGACCTCGTAATCGGCGTCGGCGGCTGCGTCGCCAGCCAGGAGGGCGATGCCATCGTCGCCCGCGCGCCTTACGTCGATATCGTCTTCGGCCCGCAGACACTGCACCGGTTGCCGCAACTGATCGCCGAACGCAAGGCCAGAGGCAAGGCGGCGGTCGATGTCTCCTTCCCGGAAATCGAGAAGTTCGACGCGATGCCGCCAGCCGAGGTGAAGGGCGCCTCGGCCTTCGTGTCGATCATGGAAGGTTGCTCGAAGTTCTGCACCTTCTGCATCGTGCCCTACACGCGCGGCGGCGAGGTGTCGCGCCCGTTTGACGACGTGCTGACCGAAGTCGCCGGCCTCGCCGCGCAAGGGGTCGGCGAAGTGACCCTGCTTGGCCAGAACGTCAATGCCTATCGCGGCGACATGGCGGACAGCGACGAGAAGGCCGACCTCGCGCTGCTCATCGAGTACATCGCCGAGGTGCCGGGCATCGAGCGCATCCGCTACACGACCTCGCATCCGCGCGAGATGACGCAGCGCCTGTTCGACACCTACCTCAAGGTGCCCAAGCTGGTGTCGCACCTGCACCTGCCGGTGCAGGCCGGTTCCGACCGCGTACTGGCGGCGATGAAGCGGGGCTACACGGCCATCGAATACAAGTCGATCATCAGGAAGCTGCGGGCGGCGCGGCCGGACATTTCGCTCTCCAGCGATTTCATCGTCGGCTTCCCCGGCGAGACCGACGAGGATTTCGAGAAGACGATGAAGCTGATCGACGAGGTCGGCTTCGACGCTTCGTTCTCCTTCATCTACAGCCCGCGTCCCGGCACGCCGGCGCTCGAACTCGACGATGCGACGCCGGCCGACGTCAAGTCCGCCCGCCTGACCCGCCTGCAGAAACGCATCGAGGAGCAGGCGCAGGTCATCAGCCAGGCGATGGTCGGCAGCATCCAGCGCGTCTTGGTCGAGGGTGCTGCAAAGAAGGACGCCGCCGAACTGGCCGGGCGCACCGACAACAACCGCGTCGTGAACTTCGTCGGCAATCGCCGGCTGGTCGACACCTTCGTCGATGTCCGCATCACCGCGGCGCTGCCGCACAGCCTGAGGGGCGAAATTGTCATCCGCGAAGACTAGGGAAACCCACGACAAGCCGCAGCCGGCGGCCCGCCGTCCGGCTGCGGCGAGGACCTTCGACATCGCGCTGGCGCCGGTCGACAACACCTTGCTGGCCAACCTGTGCGGGCCGCTCGACGAGAACATCCGGCAGATCGAGGCCGGCTTCGACGTCGTCATCCGCCGCCGCAACGAGCGCTTCTCCATCGCCGGCGACAATTCCCGGCTTGCCGCCGACGGCATCCGCCACTTCTACGGCATGGCAAGCGCGCCGCTGTCGGTGGACGCGATCCAGCTCGGCATCATCGAGCTGACCAACGCGCCGGTGCGGCGCATCTCGCGCGGCGCCGAAGGCCCGGTCGACGGCCCGCAACTGGTCACGCGCAAGGCCGAGCTGCACGGACGCACGCCGCGCCAGGTCGCCTACCTGAAGGCGATCCAGGAGCACGACATCACCTTCGGCATCGGCCCCGCCGGCACCGGCAAGACCTACCTGGCGGTCGCCTCGGCGGTCGACGCTTTCGAGCGCGACCTGGTCGAACGCATCATCCTGACCCGCCCCGCGGTCGAGGCCGGCGAGCGGCTCGGTTTCCTGCCCGGCGACCTGGCGCAGAAGATCGACCCCTACCTGCGCCCGCTCTACGACGCGCTCTACGACTTGATGGGCCACGACCGCGTCGCCAAGCTGTACGAGAAGAATGCGATCGAGATCGCGCCGCTCGCCTTCATGCGCGGCCGCACGCTGAACCACGCCTTCATCATCCTCGACGAGGCGCAGAACACGACGCCGGAGCAGATGAAGATGTTCCTGACCCGCATCGGCATCGGCGCCAAGGCCGTGGTCACCGGCGACATCACGCAGATCGACCTGCCCAAGGGGCAGAAGAGCGGCCTGCGCGAAGCGTTCGAGATCCTGCAAGGCGTGCGCGGCCTCGCCTTCACCGAATTCCTCAAGGAGGACGTCGTGCGCCACCCGCTGGTCGCCCGCATCGTCGCCGCCTATGAAGCGCAAAGCAAGCAGGCGACTTGATCTCTCGGTGCAATATGCCGGCGGCCGGGCCGGCTTGCCCGTGCGCGACGGATTTCCGGCGCTGGGCACGCGCGGCGCTGGCCGGCAGCGGCCAGGTGACGATCCGGCTGGTCGACGCTGACGAAGGCCGCGCGCTCAACCGCGACTACCGCGGCAAGGACTACGCGACCAACGTGCTGTCCTTCCCCTACGAGAGCCGACCCGCGGTCGTCGGCGACCTCGTCATCTGCCCGGCCGTCGTCGCCCGCGAGGCGACCGAACAGGGCAAGCCGCTGCTGGCGCACTTCGCCCACCTGACGGTGCACGGCATGCTCCACCTGCAGGGCCGCGACCACGACAACGATGCCGATGCCGAGACGATGGAAGCCGAGGAAACCCGGATTCTGGCGGCGCTCGGGTATGCCGATCCCTACGCTGCCTAGATATCATGGACAGTGACAGCAACCCGGGCCTGCACGAACGCCTGAACTTCGCCGGTCGCTGTCGGGTCGAGAAGGTGCGCACCAATGACGCAGATCTGCTTGCCTGAGCGGCCGGCAGCGCGCTTCGGCGTCGCCGTGCTGCTCGGCATCGCCGGGGTCGCGTGCTTCGCCCCGCTCGAATTGTTCTGGCTGGCGCCGGTGGTCTGGGGCGGTTTCTTCGCACTGCTGCTGCGCGCCGGCTCACCGCGCGAAGGGGCGCTGACCGGGCTGGCCTTCGGCCTCGGCTTTTTCCTGACCGGCGTTTCGTGGGTCTATGTCAGCCTTTCGGTCTTCGGCGGCATGCCGTGGTGGCTGGCCGGCATCGCCGCCTTCCTGTTCTGCACCGTGATGGCGCTCTTCCCGATGCTCGCCGGCTGGGCCTTCAAACGCTGGCAGTCCGCCCGCTTCTGGCAGCAGGTACTGTCCTTTGCCGTGCTGATCGCTGCGGTCGACTGGCTGCGCAGCTGGATTTTCACCGGCTTCCCGTGGCTTGCCGTCGGCTACTCGCAGGCGCCGCCCAGCCCGCTCGCCGGCTTCGCGCCGCTACTTGGCGTGCACGGACTGTCGCTGCTCGTCGCACTGGCCGGCGCGGCGCTGCTGCGCTGGCGGGTCGGAGTGGCCGTGGTCGCCGTGTTGGTGCTCGCCGGCTTCGGCCTGCGCCAGGTTCACTGGACGGAACCGGTCGGCGCCCCGGTCAGCGTCGCGCTGATCCAGGGCAACGTGCCGCAGGAAATGAAGTTCAACCCGGAGGCCTTCCTGCGCACGCTGAACCTCTACCTCGAACTGATCGAGCAGAATCCGGCCCAGTTGACGCTGTTGCCCGAGACAGCGCTGCCAAGCTTCTTCAACAGCCTGCCGCCGCGCTACGTGGAAGCCCTGAACAAGGCCGTGCGCGCCCACGGCGGCGACCTGATCGCCGGCACCCTGCTCGGCGAACGCGAATCCTACTGGAACGGTGCCGTCAGCCTCGGCGTCTCGCCGACCCAGACCTACAGCAAGCGCCACCTCGTGCCCTTCGGCGAATTCATCCCGCCCGGCTTCGCCTGGTTCATGGCGCACGCCAACATCCCGATGTCGTCGTTCTCGCGCGGGCCGGCGATGCAGGCGCCGCTGGAGGTCGCCGGGCGGAGGGTTGCGGTCAACATCTGCTACGAGGACGTTTTCGGCGAAGAGATCATCCGCGCGCTGCCGCAGGCCGGCATCCTCGCCAACCTCTCCAACACCGCCTGGTTCGGCCGTTCGCTGGCACAGCCGCAGCACCTGCAGATCGCGCGGATGCGCGCGGTCGAAACCGGCCGGCCGATGCTGCGCGCGACCAACACCGGGATGACCGCAGTGATCGCCCCCGACGGCAGCATCCAGGCCGCCCTGCCCCCCTTCACGCAAGGGGTGCTGTTGAGCGAAGTACGCGCTTACGCCGGCATGACGCCCTATGCCCGCACCGGCAACCTCGGTTTCCTCGCCCTCGCAGCGCTGGCGCTGATCGTCTGCTGGCGGCGTCGCGCCGCCGACTAATCCGGATCCGCCTTGAGCAGCGCGGCGAAGCTGCGCCGGACCTTGCCCGCCTTCGGCGCGACGACAGCCATGCAGTAACCCTGGTAGGGATTGCGGCGGAAGTAGCGGTGGTGATATTCCTCCGCCGCGAAGAACGACCCGGCCGGCGTCACTTCGGTGACCACCGGGCGCGGCCAGACGGCTTCGGCGTCGAGGCGGGCGATCGCCGCCCGCGCTGCGGCCTCCTGCGCCGCGTCGTGGTGGAAGATCGCCGAGCGGTATTGCGTTCCGACATCGTGCCCCTGGCGGTTCGGCGTCGTCGGATCGTGGATCGCGAAGAACACGTCGAGCAGCGTTTCGTAGCTGATCTTCGCCGGGTCGAAACGGATCTGCACGACTTCGGCATGGCCGCTGTCGCCGCGGCAGACTTTCTCGTAGGTAGGCGCCGGATCGTGCCCGCCCATGTAGCCAGGCAGCACCGCGACGACGCCATCGAACTGCTCGAAGGCGGCCTCCAGGCACCAGAAACAGCCGCCGGCCAGCGTGGCGATGGCGGGGCTTGCGGTTTCGTTCATGAGTTTTCCCTTCCGTTGCGATCCGATGCCATCGGAGACAGCGGATGGCCGGCTTCGTTCCGCGCCGCCGGTGGCAAAAGCAAGTAAAATCGGGCGTTTCAGAATCCTGACGAGTGCGCCAGATGAGCACCAGCAACCAACCCGTTTCCGGCTCCGCCGCCCCCCCCGCCGGTGGGCATGCGTCTTCGCTCAAACCCGGCAGCAAGCCGACCTTCCAGGAAGTCATCCTGTGCCTTGAGGACTACTGGGCCAGGCACGGCTGCGCCCTGCTCCAGCCCTACGACATGGAAGTCGGCGCCGGCACCAGCCATACCGCCACCTTCCTGCGCGCCATCGGTCCCGAGCCGTGGAAGGCCGCCTACGTGCAGCCGTCGCGCCGCCCCAAGGATGGCCGCTACGGCGAAAACCCGAACCGCATGCAGCACTACTACCAGTACCAGGTGGTACTGAAGCCGGCGCCCGAGAACATCCTCGAACTCTACCTCGGCTCGCTCGAAGCCCTCGGTTTCGACCTCAAGCAGAACGACGTCCGCTTCGTCGAGGACGACTGGGAAAACCCGACCCTCGGCGCCTGGGGCCTGGGCTGGGAAGTCTGGATGAACGGCATGGAAGTGACGCAATTCACCTACTTCCAGCAGGTCGGCGGCATCGACTGCAAGCCGATCACCGGCGAAATCACCTACGGCATCGAGCGCCTGGCCATGTACCTGCAGGGCGTCGAGAATGTCTTCGACCTGACCTGGACGGGCGGCCTGACCTACGGCGACGTCTATCACCAGAACGAGGTCGAGCAGTCGGCCTACAACTTCGAGCATTCCGATCCCGACTTCCTGTTCACCGCCTTTTCCGCGCACGAGAAGCAGGCGCAGCACCTGATGGGCAACAAGTTGTCGCTGCCGGCCTACGAGCAGGTGCTCAAGGCGGCGCACACCTTCAACCTGCTCGACGCGCGCGGCGCCATCTCGGTCACCGAGCGCGCCGCCTACATCGGCCGCATCCGCAACCTGGCCCGCGCCGTGGCGCAAGCCTACCTCGACAGTCGCGCCCGCCTCGGCTTCCCGATGGCGCCGAGGGAATGGGCCGCCGAAGTCCTCGCCCAGATCGAAAAGAAAGCCGCCTGATATGTCGTCGAAAAACCTTCTCGTTGAACTCTTCGTCGAGGAACTGCCGCCCAAGGCACTGAAGAAGCTCGGCGAGGCATTCGCCACCACGCTGGCGAGTTCGCTGAAAAATGCCGGCCTGGCGCCGTCGACCGCACCCGTCACCGCCTACGCGTCGCCGCGCCGCCTGGCAGCGCACGTCAGCGACGTGGCCGCGGTCGCCGCCGATCGGCCGGTAGTGCAGAAACTGATGCCGGTCGCCGTCGGCCTCGACGCCGCCGGCAACGCGACGCCGGCACTGGTCAAGAAGCTCGCCGCGCTGGGCGTCGCGGCGGACGCCGTCGCCGCCGTCGTCCCGGCGCTGCGCCGCGAGAGCGACGGCAAGGCCGACGCGCTGTTCTACGACAGCCTCGCCAGCGGCGCGACGCTCGCCGAGGGCTTGCAGAAGGCGCTGGAAGCGACGCTCGCCGCGCTGCCGATTCCCAAGGTCATGACCTACCAGCTCGCCGACGGCTGGGCCACCGTGAACTTCGTGCGCCCGGCGCACAAGCTGGTCGCGCTGCACGGCGCCGATGTCGTGCCGGTTTCCGTGCTCGGCCTCGCCGCCGGCCGCGAAACGCAGGGCCACCGCTTCGAGGCGGCAGTCGATCCGGTCGTCTTCGTCGATGCCGACAGCTACGCCGCGACGCTGAAGAAGGATGGCGCCGTGATCGCCTCGTTCGCCGAGCGCCGCGCCGAGATCGCCCGCCAGCTCGAAGCCGCTGCCACCGGGGCCGGCGGCAAGCCGATCGACGACGACGCGCTTCTCGACGAAGTGACCGCCCTGGTCGAGCGGCCGAACGTGCTGGTCGGCCAGTTCGAGGAGGAATTCCTCGCCGTACCGCAGGAATGCCTGATCCTGACGATGAAGGCAAACCAGAAATATTTCCCGCTGCTCGACGCCGCCGGCCGGCTGACCAACCGCTTCCTGATCGTCGCCAACATCACCCCGGCCGACCCGGTCGCCGTGATCGGCGGCAACGAGCGCGTCGTCCGCCCGCGCCTGGCCGACGCCAAGTTCTTCTTCGACAAGGACCGCAGGAAGTCGCTGGAATCGCGCGTCGCCGGCCTCGGCCGGGTCGTCTATCACAACCGGCTGGGCACCCAGGGCGAACGCGTGCAGCGCGTCGCGGCGATCGCCCGCGCCATCGGCGAGCAGGTTGGCGGCGAAACGCTGGCAATGCACGCCGAACAGGCGGCGGTGCTGGCCAAGGCCGACCTGCTGACCGACATGGTCGGCGAATTTCCCGAACTGCAGGGCATCATGGGCCGCTACTACGCGCGCCACGACGGGCTGGCCGACGACGTCGCCGATGCCATCGAGGACCACTACAAGCCGCGCTTCGCCGGCGACGCGCTGCCGCGCGGCCAGGTCGGCACGGTCGTCGCGCTGGCCGACAAGCTGGAAACGCTGACCGGCATGTTCGGCATCGGCCAGATCCCGACCGGCGACAAGGATCCGTTCGCACTGCGCCGCCATGCGCTGGGCATCATCCGCATGCTCGCCGAGAACGACCTCGACCTGCCGCTCGTCGCACTGCTCGCCAACGCCGCCGTCCCGTTCGCCGCGGTCAACGGCTTCGCGGGCAACGAATCGGCGCTTGCCGACTTCATCTACGAACGCCTCGCCGGCAACCTGCGCGAGCATGGCTACACGCCGCAGGAAGTCGATGCCGTGGTCAGCCAGCGGCCGCAGCGCCTTGGCGACATCCCCAAGCGCCTGGCCGCGGTGCGCGCCTTCTCGGCGCTGCCGGAAGCCGCCGCGCTGGCCGCCGCCAACAAGCGCGTCGGCAACATCCTGAAGAAGGTCGAAGGCGCCGTCGCCGCGAAGGTCGACGCCGGGCTGTTGCGTGAAGCCGCCGAAATCGCGCTCAACGACGCCCTGGCCGATGTTGCGCCGCGCGCCGGGGCGGCCTTCGCCGCCGGCGACTACACCGCCGCGCTGACGATGCTGGCCGCGTTGCGCGCGCCGGTCGACGCCTTCTTCGACGGCGTCATGGTCAACACGGACGATGTCGCCCTGCGCGCCAACCGTCTCGGCCTGCTGGCCACGCTGCATCTGGCGATGAATCGCGTCGCCGACATCTCCCGGCTGTCGGCGTAATCCCGGAAGGGGAAGCCCATGAAACTCGTCATACTCGACCGCGACGGCGTCATCAATTTCGACTCCGCTCAGTTCATCAAGACCCCGGCCGAGTGGAAGCCGATCCCCGGCAGCCTGGAAGCGATCGCCCGCCTCAACCAGGCCGGCTACCGCGTCGTCGTCGCGACCAACCAGTCCGGCCTCGGCCGCAGCCTGTTCGACATGGACACGCTCAACAGCATCCACGAGAAGATGCACAAGGCCCTGTTCGCCGTCGGCGGCCGCATCGATGCCGTCTTCTTCTGCCCGCACACGGCCGACTCGGACTGCGAGTGCCGCAAGCCCAAGCCCGGCATGCTCAAGCGCATTTCGCAAACCCTCAACGTCAACCTCAAGGGCGTGCCGGCGATCGGCGATTCGCTGCGCGACCTGCAGGCCGGCGCCGCCGTCGGCTGCCTGCCGATCCTGGTGCGCACCGGCAAGGGCGAGCTGACCCGCGCCGGGGGCAACCTGCCCGAAGGCACGCTGGAATTTGCCGACCTGGCGGCGGCGGTCGCCCACATCCTCGCGCACAAGAAGAAATGAACATCCTGCGCTCGAGCGTCTTCACGATCTGGGCGGCGATCTGGACGCTCCTGACCGCCCCCCTCGTCATCGCCGCATCGTTGCTGCTGCGTGGCGTCTGGGGTTATCACGCCGGCCGCCTGTGGCGCCTCGGCATCCAGTTCGGGGTCGAGCATTTCCTCGGCATCCGGCCGCGCGTCGTCGGCCTCGAGAACATGCCGCAGGAAGCGTGCGTCATCCTTTCCAAGCACCAGTCGGCGTGGGAGACGATGACCCTGCAGGACTACGTCCCGAAGGGCGCCTACTGCGTCTTCGTGCTGAAGAAGGAACTGCTGCGCGTACCCCTGATCGGCTGGGGGCTGGGGGCGATGAAGATGATCTCGATCGATCGCAGCGCCGGCAAGGAAGCGCTCGACCTGGTCGTCGAGCAGGGCCGCGAGCGCCTGAAGAAGGGCTTCTACGTCATCATCTTCCCGGAAGGCACGCGCGTGGCGCCCGGCACGACGAAGCGCTACAAGGCCGGCGGCGCCTACCTGGCCACCCACGTCGGCTGCAAGGTCGTCCCGGTCGCCCATGACGCCGGCGAGTTCTGGCCGCGCCAGGCCTTCGTCAAGAGGCCGGGCACCGTCACCGTCAGCATCGGCCCGGCCTTCGACGCCACCGGCATGACCGAAGCCGAGGTCAACCAGCGCGCCGAAGCCTGGATCGAGGCCGAGATGCGCCGCATCTCGCCGCACCGCTACCCGGATGCCCGGCCCGCGGCCTGACGGCGAAGCGGCGGCCGCGCGCAGCATCACGCTCGACGGCCAGGCGGTCGCCTACCAGTTGCGGCGCAGCCGGCGGCGCACCATCGGCCTGTCGATCGACCAGCGCGGCCTGCGCGTCGGCGCCCCGCTGCGCGCCCGCCTCGGCGACATCGAGGCGCTGATCAGCCAGCACGGCCAGTGGGTGCTCGACAAGCTCGCCATCTGGCGCGAACGGCCTGCCCCGACGCGCGCGCAGGTTGCCGACGGCGACGTCATTCTTGCCTTCGGGACGCCGTTGACCGCAGCCATCCGCCATTCCGTCCGCGCCGCCTGGCACATCGACGGCGGCATGCTGCACCTGGCGGTGCCCGCCGCTGCCGACCCGGAAGCGGTGCTGCACGCGGCGCTGCGCGAACACGCCCGCGCCGTCCTGCGCGAGCGCCTGGCGCTGCACGCGCCGCGCCTTGGCGTCGCCGTGCCGCCGCTGCGCCTGTCGTCCGCGCGCACCCGCTGGGGCAGCTGCAACCAGCGCGGCGGCATCTCGCTCAACTGGCGGCTGGTCTTCATGCCGCTGGCGGTGGTCGATTACGTCGTCGCGCACGAACTGGCGCATCTGAAAGAAATGAACCACGGGCCGCGCTTCTGGTCGGTGGTAGAGCAGCTTTGCCCGGACTGGCGCGCGCTGCGCAGCGAACTGCGCCAGCGTGGGCGCGAAATTCCACAATTCTAGGGAGCAACCCATGCGCATCCTCCATACCATGATCCGCGTCGGCGACCTCGACCGCTCGCTCGCCTTCTACACCGAGGTCCTCGGCATGCAACTGCTGCGTCGCAGCGACTACCCCGAGGGCCGCTTCACGCTGGCCTTCGTCGGCTACGGACAGGAAAGCGAGGGCGCGGTGCTCGAGCTGACCCACAACTGGGACACCACCAGCTACGACCTCGGCAACGGTTTCGGCCACGTTGCCCTCGCGGTGCCCGACGCGGCGGCGGCCTGCGCCGAGATCAAGGCGCGCGGCGGCAAGGTCGTGCGTGAAGCCGGGCCGATGAAGCACGGCACCACCATCATCGCCTTCGTCGAGGACCCGGACGGCTACAAGATCGAACTGATCCAGCGCGCCTGATCGGCCGGGCGCAGCACCATGAACTGCGCCGTCGCGATCCTCGCCTGGCTGCTGGTCGCAGCCGGACACCTCCGGCCAGCGGTTCGGGAGTAAGCTGCAGGAAAGGGATTCGCGAGGAAAGGATGGGGGAGACAAACATGGACAAGATGTGGCTCAAGAATTATCCGGAAGGCATGCCGGCCGAGATCGACGCGGACCAGTTCAGGTCCATTCCGGACCTGCTCGACAAGCTCTTCAGCAAGTTCGCCGACAAGCCGGCCTATCACAACCTCGGCCGTACCATCAGCTACGCTGAACTGGAAGCGCTGTCGCGCGCTTTCGCCGCCTACCTGCAGGGACTGCCGGGCATGGCCAGGGGCGAGCGCGTCGCCATCATGTCGCCGAACCTGCTGCAATACCCGGTCGTGCTGTTCGGCATCCTGCGCGCGGGCATGGTCGTCGTGAACGTCAATCCGCTATACACGCCGCGCGAACTGGAACATCAGTTGCAGGACTCCGGCGCCAGGGCCATCGTCATCGTCGAAAACTTCGCCTCGACCCTGCAGCAGGTCCTGGGCAAGACACGGGTCAAGCATGTGATCACCACGCAGGTCGGCGACCTGCTGCCGATCCCGAAGCGCTGGCTGGTCAATTTCGTCATCAAGTACGTCAGGAAGATGGTCCCGGCCTGGCAGATCGACGGTGCCACCACGCTGGACGCAGCGCTGGAGCGCGGCAGTGCGGTGCCCCTCGGTCCGGTTGACATTCACGCGGAGGACCTCGCCTTCCTGCAGTACACCGGCGGCACGACCGGGGTCGCCAAAGGGGCGATGCTCACCCACCGGAACATTCTCGCCAACCTGGAGCAGACGGGCATCTGGATTTCGGTCAGCTTCAAGGAGGGTGCCGAAATCGTCATCGCCCCGCTGCCGATGTACCACATCTTCTGCCTCACCTCGACGCTGTCGTTCATGAAGTGGGGCAGCCTCAGCGTGCTGATCACCAATCCGCGCGATCTGCCGGCCCTGGTCAAGGAAATGGGGAACTGGAAGTTCACCACGATGACCGGCGTCAACACGCTGTTCAACGGCCTGCTGAACACACCGGGGTTCGCGCAACTCGACTTTTCCACGCTCAAGGTCGTGGTCGGCGGCGGCGCTGCCGTGCAGAAACCCGTTGCCGAGCGCTGGCAACAGGTGACCGGGCACTGTCTCACCGAAGCCTACGGCCTCACCGAGACCTCGCCCGGTGTCTGCTGCGTGCCGCTGGGCGCCGCATGGGACGGCACCATCGGCTTGCCCATACCATCCACCGAGGTGTCGATCCGCGATGACGATTTCAACGAGCTGCCGGTGTGGACCGGCGCCGGCGACATCGAGAAGCACACCGGTGAGATCTGCGTGCGCGGCCCGCAGGTGATGAAGGGCTACTGGAACAATCCGGCGGAAACGGCCAACGTCCTGCGCGATGGCTGGCTCAAGACGGGCGACGTCGGCCATGTCGACCAGCAAGGCCGGGTCACCATCACCGACCGGAAGAAGGACATGATTCTGGTGTCCGGCTTCAATGTCTACCCCACCGAGGTCGAGAGCGTCGTCGCGGCACACCCTGGCGTCCTCGAATGCGCCGTGGTCGCCGTGCCTGACGCAAGATCGGGCGAGGCGGTCAAGGTGGTCATCGTCAGGAAAGATCCGAATCTGACGAAAGAGAGCGTGATCGAACACTGCCGGGCGCTGCTGACCAGCTACAAGGTGCCGCGCCATGTCGAGTTTCTCGATGCCCTGCCGAAGACGCCGATCGGCAAGATCCTGCGCCGCGAACTGCGCAACCACAGCGGATCCTGAGCGCCGCCTTTCAGCCGGACGGCCACGCGCAGGCGATTTCCTTGCGCGCGTCGTCGATACGGCAGCGTGTGACGAGACCGCCGTCGGCGTCGAGCAGGCGCCCGGCCCAGCCGCGCTCGTCGCGATCGAGGACAAGGAAGCCGTGGCGGAGGAGCAGGATGCCGCTGCGCGCCGCCAGGCCATCGTAGAGGCGGCCATCGGGTTGTCCCCGCTCCATGCCGCGGGGACCCGTCTTGCCTTCGTAGAGGGGCGAGGCCGGATCCTGCGCCTCGAGCTGCGTGCCGCTGCCGCCGACGACGAGTTGCGCCGGCCGTCCCGCTGGATCGCCGGCGGTGGCGAAGTTGAGAGTCTGGAAGGCATGCTCGTGGCCGCCGATGGCCAGCTGCACGCTGGCCGGCAGGCTCCCTTGCAGCGCCGCCTGGAAAGCGTTGGGCTGCTGCGACGGAGTCAGCAGGTCATACCATAGCGGGCGATGCGAGAGCAGCCACAGCCGCGGCGCTGGCGCCGGTTGGCGGAGGACGGCGAGCTGGCGTTCGAACAGCGCAATATCCTGCGGGGTGCTGCGCAGCGGCAGGTAATCCTGTTGTCCCGCATTGTCAACGACGAGCAGGCCGAGGCCGGCGTCGAGATCGATCCGCCACGCGTCGTCGGTCAGATTGTTGGCGAGCACCGACTGGGTCGGTGACTTGTAGCGCTGATCCGGACAGGCCTGGTAAGGCACCGGTGAAAGGAAGCGCATCCAGCCCTCGCCGCCGCGGTCGCAATTCTCGTGGTTGCCGCGGACGAAGACCCACGGCGCCTGCGCCAGCAGCGGCGCCGCCGGCCGGAAGAAGTCGGCCTGCCAGCCCGACCAGCCGGAGCCGACGATGACGCCTTTGTCGCGCAACGGCGCGCAGCGCACCGGGTCATCGCAGTATTCGCGGTAGTGGTAGTCGCCGACATGGATGACCAGGTCAGGCCTTTCCCGCGCCGCCGCCGCGGCGATGCGCGCCCACGGCCAGGCGTGCGGATCGCTGCAATCCTGGATCGGGTCGCCGGGGCCAGCGGCCGGCACCTTGATGCGGCAGCCGGTGTCGCCGAGGATGACGATGCGCCCGATCACCGCTGGCGGCAACGGCAGCGGCTCGCCGGCGATGGCCGCGGTGCGGGCGCCGGCCGGAAGATCGATTGCGCACGCAGTCACCGGGAACGGCGGCTGGAAGGCCGGATTCGCCGATGCGGCGGGCGGCGCATCGCCGTTGCCGGCGGCACGCACCGGCATGGTCAGGGTGCCTTGGTCAGTGTTCAGCGGCGGGCAGGGCGAACCCTGCGGGACGATCGCCCTTACCGAGATGCTCGCTTGCGGCCCGAACTGGGTCCACGCCGACAGCACGCCGGGCGGCGGCGCCGGCGGCGTGGCGCAACCGGCGAGTACCAGCAGCGCCGCCGCGACGGCGAGCGGGCGGATGGCGGAAACCGGCGCGATCAGTGACATTGGCTGGCGGCGCTCAGGGATGCAGGTAGCCCATGATGCCGAGCACGCGGTCACCTGCGTGATGGGCGACGTGCTCGACTTCATCATCGCGGGGACCATGCACGTGAAAGCCATGACCTGACATCGGGACTCCTTGCGTGAAAATCGGAAAAACAGGCCCCATTCTATCGCGACTGGCCGCCGGGGTAGCCGGCGACAGCCAGGCTGCTGCGGTTGACCCGCCGGGAAGGCCGAAAATCAGATGCCGGTGACGCGGCTTGCGGGGAACCTGGCGGCGAAGCGGCTACCCTTGCCCGGCGTGCTGGCAATCTCGAGCTGGGCCTGATGGCGGTTCAGCGAGTGCTTGACGATCGCCAGCCCGAGCCCGGTACCGCCAACGTCGCGCGAGCGCCCGCGGTTGACGCGGTAGAAGCGCTCGGTCAGGCGGGGAATGTGCTTGGCATCGATGCCGATGCCGGTGTCCTTGACTGCAAATTCGGCGCCGCCGCGGCGAGCGTGCCAACTGACCGTGACGGTGCCGCCGGCGGGGGTATAGCGTATCGCGTTGGCGACCAGGTTGGCGAAGGCGCTGACCAGTTCGGTTTCCTCGCCGCGCAGGTCGCCGCGCGCGTCGGCGTCGACGATGATCGTATGGCGGCCAGCCGACAGTGCTTCGGCATCGCGGTGCAACTTGTCGATGAGGCGGGCCATATCGACGACCTCGTTGCCCGGCGGCGGCGCCGCCTCGATCGACGACAGCGCGAGCAGATCCTTGACGATCGACTGCATGCGCTGCGACTGGTCGGCCATCATCGCCAGGTAGCGCCGGCGATCCTCCGCGTCGAAATCGATGTCCTGCAGGGTTTCGAGAAAGCCGGCGAGCACAGTCAGCGGCGTGCGCAGTTCGTGCGAGACGTTGGCGACGAAGTCGCGCCGCATGCGATCGAGGCGGTCGCTCCGGGTGACGTCGGTGACCTGCAGCAACAGCCGGTTGCCGGCACAGGCAACGGCGTGCACGGAGAGCACCGAAGCGGCCGGCGACTCGCTGCGCAGGAGCAGCGACTGCGAGCGGTCGCCGGCATTCAGGAAGGGCGCGAACTCCGGCCAGCGGACGAAGTTGGCGATGGGCTTGCCGCGGTCCACGCTGACCGCGAGCCCGAGTTGCGCTTCGGCGGTCGCGTTGCAGAACAGGATTCGGTGCGCCTCGTCGAGCAGCACGACGCCGTCGGTCAGCGCCTGCACGGCGGCGACCAGCATGGCGACCTCCTCGTCGCGGCGGGTGATTTCGTCGCGCAGATCCTTCTCGCGGCGATAGAGGCGGCCGAGGACGCCATCCCTGTCTGCCTCCTTCGCCAGCCGGGAAGCGCCGGAAGGCCCGCGCGACCAGCGTTCCAGCCGGATGAAATTGTGGAAGTGGAAGCCCAGCGGCAGCGCCAGCACAGCGCAGAAGACCGCCCAGCCGGCCCAGTCGGCGACGAAGCTGCCCACCGCCAGCGCGCTGCTGGCCGCCAGCGCGGCCAGCGGCAGCGCGCGGAGCAGCGGCGCCGGCACCCCGGCTCAGGCCCCGCTGAAGCGGTAGCCGGTCCCGCGCACGGTTTCTATCCGCTCGTGCTGGCCGCTCGCTTCGAGCGCGGCGCGCAACCGGCGGATATGCACGTCCACGGTACGCTCCTCGATGAAGATGTGGTCGCCCCAGACCTCGTCGAGCAACTGCGCACGCGTATGCACGCGCTCGACGTGCGTCATGAAGAAGAAGAGCAGGCGGAATTCGGTCGGCCCCAGTTCGACCGGCTGGCCGTTGACCATCACCCGATGGGTGGCGGGGTTGAGCAGGATCTTGCCGACCTCGACCGCTTCACCCGCCACATGCGGCGCCCGCCGGCGCAGCACGGCACGGATCCGGGCAATCAGCTCGCGCGGCGAGAACGGCTTGGTGACATAGTCGTCGGCGCCGGCCTCCAGTCCCTGAACCTTGTCCTCTTCATGGACGCGTGCAGTGAGCATGATCACCGGCAATTCGCGCGACCGCCGGTCGGCACGCAGGCGCTTGAGCAAGGCAGCGCCGGATTGGCCGGGCAGCATCCAGTCGAGCAGAACGACATCGGGGAGCGCGGCGCGGACGAGCGATTCCGCCTCCTCGGCGGTGCCTGCCTGGACGACACCAAAGCCGGCATGCTTGAGGTTGATGGCGAGCAGTTCCTGAATGGCCGGCTCGTCTTCGACGACCAGGACGATCGGCATCATGGCCTGCCCTCCCGCGCCGAATGACTGCTGTTGCGTCCCGCGACGATGAAGGGAGCGGGTCTGGCAGCGAAGCCGGGAAGGGCACGGCGCGCCTGGCGCCCGATGACCGGGACCGGCGACGCAAGTTGACGCACACGGATGGGAAGTTGGAACATCGAAGAACCCTGCACTGGAGTATGGATGACGTGCAGGTTAGCCCGCGCCTGTTACAGCAAGATGACTAACTGTAACAATGCGGCGCAGGCCGAGCCGTGTACTACTTCTTCTTGCTCTTCTTGCGCGCCTTGCGGACGCGCTGGAACTTCGCGATGGCAGCCTTGAACTCTTCTTCACCCAGGCTGGCCAGTTCCAGCAGGCCGGCACGCAGCAACTCGTTCCGCCGGGGATCCGCGGCGAAAGCGAGCGCCCTCTCCTTCAGGATTCCAAGCTGCGCCAACTCGACCTTCAGCAGCTTCAGTTTGCGACGAACCAACTTCGGCTTCCTGACCTTCTCCGCCTTGACGGGCTTCTCCGCCTTGGCTGGCTTGACCGCCTCTTCCTTGACGGGTTCGCGCCCGGCAGGCTCTGCCTTGGCGTGAGCTTTCCGCTTGCCCAGCGGATGCTTGATCGGCACCGCCTTCATCTTCGCCAGCAGGTCCGGCGCCGCATTCTCTTCTGCCTTCTTCTCGGCCTGTTTCTTTGCTTTCATCTTTTCGATCACTGAAAATTCCTGTCCTTGGCAACAACCCGGAAACAGGTTAGCCCCCGGCTGTTACAGCAGTATGACACACTGTAACAACCGGGGGCTCTCATGGGTTGAAACGCGTTACTTCTTCTCGGTTCGCGATTTGAGACCCTCGACCCGAGCCAGCGCCGCCTTGAAGGCGCCCTCACCGAGCGCGGCAAGATGTGCCAAGGCGGCACGCAGCAGTTCGCTGCGCTTGGGGCCGCTGCCGAGCAGGTCGACCGCACGCTGCTTGAGAACCGCCAGTTGCTCGTATTCGCTTTCCAGCATGGTGACGGTGCGACGGACCATCTTCGGCTTCTTGACCTTCTCCGGCTTGACCTCTCCGGCTTGGCTGCTGCTGCGGGCTTGGCTGCTGCTGCGCGCTTGGCGGCACCAGTCCCGACCTTCTTGCTCGCCACCGGCTTCGGCTGCTCCGCCGTACCCGCGGTCGCTGCCGGCAGATTGGCTGCCTTTGTTTTCGCTGCGGGCTTGGCTGCTGCTGCGGGCTTGGCTGCTGCTGCGGGCTTGGCTGCCGCTGCGGGCTTGGCTGCTGCTGCGGGCTTGGCTGCTCGCTGCGGGCTTGGCTGCTGCTGCGCGGCTTGGCTGCTGCTGCGGGCTTGGCTGCTGCTGCGGGCTTGGCTGCTGCTGCGCGGCTTGGCTGCTGCCGCTGCGGGCTTGGCTGCCTGCTGCGGGCTTGGCTGCTGCTGCTGCGGGCTTGGCTGCTGCCGCTGCGGGCTTGGCTGCTCGCTGCGGGCTTGGCTGCTGCCGCTGCGGGCTTGGTCTCCTGATCTTCCGACATATGCTGCTCCCTCTCCTCTAAGATAACGTCTGCAAGTTTAGCGGATTCTCCGCGCTGCGGTGTCAACCTTTTTGACGGGTAAAATGGCGTTCTGCCAATCGCGGAGAAGTACCATGAACCAGGACGAACTGAAGCATGCGGTGGCTCTGGCGGCCGCCGAATACGTAGCGGCCAACGCACCCGCCGGCAGTGTCATCGGCGTCGGCACCGGGTTGACCGCCAACCACTTCATCGATGCACTGGCCGGCCTCAGGTCGCGCTTCCGTGGCGCTGTCGCCAGTTCCGAAGCGACCCGCCGCCGGCTCGAGGAGCACGGCTTTCCGGTACTCGACCTCAACGATGTCGATGACATTCCGGTCTACGTCGATGGCGCCGACGAAATCGACGGCGGCCTCAACATGATCAAGGGCGGCGGCGGCGCGCTGACGCGCGAGAAGATCGTCGCCGCAGTGGCGAAGACCTTCGTCTGCATCGCCGATGATTCGAAGCGTGTGGCGACCCTCGGCAAGTTCCCGCTGCCGGTCGAGGTGATCCCGATGGCCCGCGCGCACGCCGCGCGCGAACTCGTCGGACTGGGCGGCAAGCCGACGTTGCGTGACGGGTTCATCACCGACAACGGCAACCTGATCCTCGATGTCTCCGGTCTCAGCATCACCGACCCGAAGGGACTCGAGGCGCGTATCAACCAGATCGCCGGCGTCGTCACCAACGGCCTCTTCGCGCTGCGCCCGGCGAACGTCCTGCTCCTCGGCTCGCCCGAAGGCGTCAGGACGATCATCTGACTGCGCGCCCGGCGGTAACGCGACTAAGCCGCCGGCGGCACGTAGCCCTGGATCTGGTCGGCGCCGTCGCCGAAGAAATGTTTCTCGACCTGCTCGGCCAGGTACTTGCGGTGGCGCGCATCGACGAGGTTGAGGCGGTTCTCGTTGATCATCATGGTCTGCAGTCTGATCCACTGTTGCCACGCCTCCTTCGAGACGCTATCGAAGATGCGCCGGCCGAGTTCGCCAGGATACGGCGGGAAATCGAGGCCCTCGGCCTCGCGGCCGAGTTTGACGCAATTGACGGTACGTGCCATGTGAGACTCCTTCGGGGTTGATGCCGCGGATTATAAGCGCTGGCAAGGCAACCGCTGTCACACGCGGTTCATATCGATTTGCGACAATCGTGCCGGCAGGAGCACAATGTGTTCGTCGGGATTCCGGAGAAACTGCCGGGATCCGAAGGCATGTACGCGGGGCAGCAGGTCGCGGGGAGAAGCCTATGGAAGCTGGCACGGTTGGAAGTATCGATTGGAGCGCCCTGACGCTGGGGATCATCATCCTCGGCGGTCTGCTCTGCGTCTTCTACCTGGTGCTGCGCCAGAACCGCAAGGATCTCGTCGATCTCGAGGAACTGCTGAAGGCCGAACGCGATAACGACCAGCCTTGAGCGGCAGGCGCGCCCGGCGCCCTGCCACGGCAGTCAGGGCCAAATTCAAAGGGTTTTGAACAGCACCTTCGAACGTCGCTGGTAGTTGTACATGTCACGCTTCCTGGCCGGCAGGTCGTTGACCGTGCCACGCTTGAAGCCGCGCTCGACGAACCAGTGCTCGGTGCTGGTGGTCAGCACGAGCAGGCGCTTGATACCCGCCTTCTTCGCCCGGCGCTCGATGCGCCGCATCAGTTGCTCGCCATAGCCGCCCTCGCGATGCTCCGGGCTGACGGCCAGGCAGGCCAGTTCGGCTTCATCGTCCGAATGCCGGTACAGGGCGGCACAGCCGACGATGATGCCGTCGTGCTCCATGATAGAGAACTGCCGGATCTCGCGCTCCAGCAACTCGCGCGGGCGATGGACGAGAATGCCTTCGCCCTCGAGCGGCTCGATCAGCGTCACCAGCCCGCCGATATCGTCCGGGCGCGCCTCGCGGATCAACTCCAGGGATTCGCGGGTGATCACCGTGCCGACACCGTCGTGGGTAAACAGTTCGCGCAGCAATGAGCCGTCCTGCTCGAAGCAGATCAGGTGCACCCGACCGACGCCGTAGCGGCTGGCGCGCACGGCGCACGGCAGGTAGCGCCTGACATCGGCGGAAAGCCACTCGCCCGACTTCGTCAGATTGGCGACGTCATCGGCGGTCATGGCATCCAGAAGCTTTCCCGAGGGGTCGGTGACACCCTGGCTGTCGGCCAGGAACACCAGCTTGTCGGCCTTGATCGCGATGGAAACGGCTTCCGCCACTTCCTCCATCTGCAGGTTGAAGATTTCGCCGGTCGGAGACGGCCCCTCGCAGTTGAGCAGCACGATGTTGCCAAGAGCCAGTTGGGCGTTGATACCCTCGCCGTCGACCTTGCGCACCTTGCCGGCGTAGTGCATGTCGATGCCGTCGAGCACGCCGATCGGCTGGCCGGTGATGAAATTTCCCCCGATCACGCGAATCCGGCTGTTGGCCATCGGCGTGTTGGGCAAGCCCTGCGACAGCATCGCCTCGATTTCGAGATAGACGCTGCCGACGGCATCCAGCACGCAGTTGAGCGTTTCCGCATCGGTGACGCGATAGCCGCGGTGGTACTTCGACTGCAGGTTCTTTTCGCGCAGTTCTTCCTCGATCTGCGGCCGCGCCCCATGCACCAGCACCAGCCGGATGCCGAGGCTGACCAGCAGATTGACGTCGTAGGCCAGCGTCTTGGCGAATTCGCTGGCCACCGCCTTGCCGCCGAACGCGATGACGAACGTGCGGCCGCGGAAGGCGTTGACGTAGGGCGTGACCGCCCGGAACCAGGAGACGAAGTGCTCGTCGTAGGGGGATTCGATCATCGTGCGCCGCTATTTCTTCTGGCCGTTTTCCTTGTCCCTGTCCTTGTCCTTCTGCGCATCCAGCTTGAAGGCGTACTCGATGCTGTCGCAGATGGTCTTCAGCACCTTGACCCGGGCAAAGTTCTTGTCGTTGGCTTCCACCAGCGTCCACGGCGCGAGGCCGGTCGAGGTGCGGTCGACCATGTCGCAGACGGCGGAAACGTAGGCGTCCCACTTTTCGCGGTTGCGCCAGTCCTCGTCGGTGATCTTGAAGCGCTTGAAGTCGGTGTCCTGGCGCTCCTGGAAGCGGCGCAACTGCTCGTCGGCGCTGATCTGCAGCCAGAACTTGATGACCACGACACCGGCATTGCGTGAGCTGGTGCTCGAAGTCGTTGATCTCGGCGTAGGCGCGCAGCCAGTCGGCTTCCGAACAGAAGCCCTCGACGCGCTCGACCAGCACCCGCCCGTACCACGAGCGGTCGAAGATGGCGACCCGCCCGGTGCGCGGCAGATGCCGCCAGAAACGCCAGAGATAGGGCTGTACGCGTTCTTCCGAGGTCGGCGCTGCAATCGGGATGATCTGGTACTGGCGCGCATCGATCGCCGACACCAGGCGGCGGATGGCGCCGCCCTTGCCCGCCGCATCCGAACCCTCGAACACCAGCACCAGCGAGCGCTTGTTGACGAAGCGCGGATCGCGCACCAGTTCGGAAATGCGCGCCTGGGCCTTGGACAGTTCGCGCTCGTACGTCCTCTTGGTCAGCTTCTTGTCGAGATCGAGCTCGGTCAGCACGTTCTTGTCGTCGATGGCGTGCATGATCGGCGGCGCCACCGGCACCTGCTGCCGGCCCTGCTGCTGCAGGCGGCGGCGCATCGCATCGAGCACGATGCGGCCGACGGTCAGCGAGCGGTATTCGTCATTGGTGCCCTCGACGATGATCCACGGCGCATGCGCGGTATTGGTCACGCGCAGCACATGGCCGGCGACCTGCTGCAGCTTGTCGTAGGTCTTGACCCGCTCGTAGCTATCCTTGGTCACCCGCCAGGCGGTATGCGGATTGGCTTCCAGCGCCTTCAGCCGCTGCTTCTGGCCATCCCTGGAGAGATGGAACCAGAACTTGAGGACGAGCGCGCCCTCGTTGACCAGCATCGCCTCGAAACGGTTGATTTCGTCGAGACGCTCGTCCATCTCGTCGCGTTCCATCTTGTTGGCGATGCGGTAGGCGATCGGCTGCGAGTACCACGAACCGGCGAAGACGCCGATCTTGCCCTGTGGCGGCAGCGCACGCCAGTAGCGCCACATGTAGGGGCGCGAGCGCTCCTCGTCGCTCGGCTCGGCAAACGCCAGCGTCGAGATGTGGCGCGGATCCATCCACGAATACAGCAGGTTGATGGTTTCGCCCTTGCCGCTGCCGTCGACCCCGCTGATCAGTATGACGACCGGGAATTCCTTCTTCTCCAGCATGTCGTACTGGACGTCGAGCAGCGCCGCGCGCAGCTTGGGAACTTCGGTCTTGAAGGTTTCCTTGTCGATGACGTGGCCGAGTTCTGCCGATTCAAACATGTGCGCTCCTCCCTCTGAAATCACCCCACAAAGCCTGCATCGCTGCCAGCGCCGCGAGTCCCGCGGTCTCCGTGCGCAGAATGCGCGGCCCCAAACCGACTGCCTGAAAGCCTACCTGTCCAGCGGCCAGAATTTCCTGCGGATCGAGGCCGCCTTCGGCGCCGACCAGCAACTGCACCCGCTCTGCCGGCGCCAGGTTGACCAGCGATTGCCCGGCGTCGGGCGCGAGGACCAGCCGGAGTTCCGTTGCCCGCCGGCCGCGCCAGCCAGAATTCCAGCTTCTCCAGCGGCGCGACCTGCGGCACCTGGTTGCGGCCGCACTGCTCGCACGCCGCCGCCGCCACGCCCTGCCAGTGCGCCACCCGCCGGGCGGCGCGCTCGCCTGCCAGGCGCGTGACGCTGCGCCGGCTGGCGACCGGGACGATCTGCGTGACGCCGAGTTCGACCGCCTTCTGCACCGTCAGGTCCATTTTCTCGCCCGCCTGCACGGCCTGCACCAGCGTCACCTCGAGCGGCGATTCACGCTCGACATCATGCCAGGCGCCGAGGGCCGCGACGACGCGATCCCGGTCGATACGCTCAATGCGCCCTTCATACTCGCCGCCGCGGCCGTCGAACAGCACGATCGGCGCTCCCGGCGGCAGCCGCAGCACACGGATTGCATGGCGTGCGACCGGCTCCGGCAACTCGATGTGAGCACCCGGCGCCATGGCTTCCCGGCAATAGAAACGGGGCAGGTTCATGCGCATTATTATCAGCCAAATGACACCCCCGGGGAAAAACATCGTCGCCGCCAGCCCATGCCTAGACATGGCAGCCGTTTCCTTCCCTGTCGGCGGCGACCGCATCGCCGCGGGTCGCCTGTCCCGGCCGCCAGCGCGACTGCCGTCGTGCCCTCCGGCCCTACCAAGACCGGGGTTTTTCGGGGATAATTCCGTCTTTCCTGAAGCCGGACGTCCGGATCGTGAGCATCAGCACCTCTCCCGAGTTCTCACCCGTGACCGTTGCCGCGCCCGGCATCGACCGCCCCGACGAGTCTGTCCCTGTCGGCCCACCCCGCGAAGTGTTCGATTTTTCCGCCGCCGCTGCTGCCTGGACGCGCGCGGCGCTGTCGTCGTGATTTTTCTGCAAGAGGAGTAGTTCCATGGCTATCAAGGTCGGTATCAACGGGTATGGCCGCATCGGTCGGTGCACGCTGCGCGCCATCTACGAACTGGGTCTGGAGGACAAATTCGAGGTCGTCGCGATCAACGCGGCCGGCGACCTCAAGACCAACGCCCACCTGACCAAATACGATACGACGCACGGCCGCTTCCGCACCTCCGTCGAGACCGAAGGCGACAACACCCTGATCGTCGATGGCCGCAAGATTCCCTTCTACTCGACCAAGAACCCGAAGGACATCGACTGGGGCGATCACGGCGTCGACGTGCTGCTCGAATGCACCGGCGCCTACACCTCGAAGGCGAAGGCCCAGGCCCTGCTCGAACAGAACGCCAAGCGCGTGCTCATCTCCGCGCCGGGCGGCGACGACGTCGATGCCACCATCGTCTATGGCGTCAACCACGATATCCTGACCAGGGACATGACGGTCGTCTCGAACGCCTCGTGCACGACCAACTGCCTGGCGCCGGTGGCCAAGGTGCTGCAGGACAACATCGGCATCAGGCAGGGCCTGATGACCACCATCCATGCCTACACCAACGACCAGGTGCTGGTCGACGTGCGCCACAAGGACCTGCGCCGCGCCCGCGCCGGCGCCCAGAACATCATCCCGACCAAGACCGGCGCGGCCGCCGCCGTCGGGCTCGTGCTGCCCGCCCTCAAGGGCCGGGTTGACGGCTTCGCGCTGCGCGTGCCGACGATGAACGTCTCGCTGGTCGACCTGACCTTCACCGCCGAACGGCCGACCTCCAGGGACGAAATCAACCAGTTGATGAAAGACGCCGCCAACGGCCCCCTGAAGGGTGTGCTGGCGGTCAACAACGAGCCGCTGGTGTCGTCCGACTTCAACCACGACCCGGCGTCGTCCACCTTCGACGCGACGCAGACCCGCGTCATCGACGGCAACCTGGTCAAGGTGCTGGCCTGGTACGACAACGAGTGGGGCTACTCCTGCCGCATGCTCGACGCCGCCCGCGCCTGGATGAACGCCAAGTAACCCGAGAAAGCGCTGCCCCCCTCGCCCCGCCCACGCGGGGCGAGTTCCGTCCGGCCGAAGAGAACAGAAGAAGCAAGTCCGCTAACGCAACCCACGGAGACCCGAAATGAGAGCCGTTACCGCCCTCGCCGCACTTTGCCTTTCCCTCAATCTTCCCGCGGCCCTGGCCGAGGCCGCCAAGTAAGTTGCCCAGTCCATTCCGCCTCGCGATCAACGGCTACGGCCGGATCGGCCGCTGCTTTCTGCGTGCGCTGCGCGAATCGCCGGTGCCACGGAATCTTCAGGTCGTCGCCATCAACGAGCCGGCGGGCCTGGAGAGCATGGCCTACCTGACGCGATTCGATTCGACGCACGGACGCTTTCCCGGCGCGGTGGAAACGGACAATGACAAGTTGCTGATCGACGGGCAAGCAATCGCCGTCAGCCACGCGCAGGCCCCGGAAGATGTCGACTGGCGCGGCATTGGCATCGACCTGCTGATCGAGGCGTCAGGCCGCTACGGTCGACGCCCGGAACTGGCCCGTTTTCTCGCTGCCGGTTGCCCGCGGCTGCTGCTCTCGCACCCCGGCTTCAGCGCCGGCGACGTCGATGCCACCATCGTCGCCGGCATCAACGAGAAGACGCTGGCCGGCGGCGAGCGCATCGTCTCCGCCGCCTCGTGCACGACCAACGCCATCGTCCCGATCCTTGATCTGCTCGACCGCGAAGTCGGCGTCGAGCAGGCATTGCTCACCACGCTGCATTCAGTCATGAACGACCAGCCGCTGATCGACGGCTACCACCACGACGACCTGCGCCGCACGCGCTCGGCCATGCAGTCGATCATCCCGGTATCGACCGGGCTGGCCCGCGGTGTCGAGCGCCTGCTGCCGCAACTGGCCGGGCGCGTCCAGGCCAAGGCGATACGGGTGCCGACGCCGAATGTTTCGGCCATCGACCTGACCCTCACCACCCGGCACCCGGTTTCGGTCGCCAGTGTCAACGCCCTCCTCGCCGCTGCGGCCCGCGGCCCGCTGGCGCGGCTCATCGCCTATTCCGAGGAAGCCCACGCCTCGATCGATTTCAACCACGACCCGCATTCCGCCATCGTCGATGGCAGCCAGACCCGTACTGCCGGCACGCACCTGGTGAACCTCTTCGTCTGGTTCGACAACGAGTGGGGATTCGCCAACCGCATGCTGGAAGTTGCCGAGCACTGGTCGCGCTTGTGGCACAATCGTAAGCAATATAATTAACCGTTAATCATTGGAGAAGGCCATGAACGTCATCAAACTCACCGACCTCGATGTTTCCGGCAAGCGCGTCTTCATCCGCGCCGACCTCAACGTGCCGCAGGACGATGCCGGCAACATCACCGAGGACACCCGCATCCGCGCCTCGCTGGCGTCGATCCGCCATTGCCTGGACAAGGGCGCGGCGGTCATGGTCACCTCCCACCTCGGGCGCCCGACCGAGGGCGAACTGACCCCCGCGGACAGCCTGGCCCCCGTCGCCGCGCGGCTCGGCGAACTGCTCGGGCAGCCGGTGCGCCTGATCGCCGACTGGGTCGATGGCGGTTTCGCGGTCAAGCCGGGCGAAGTCGTCCTGCTCGAGAACTGCCGCTGCAACAAGGGCGAAAAGAAGAACAACGAGGAACTCGCGCAGAAGATGGGCAAGCTCTGCGACGTCTTCGTCAATGATGCGTTCGGCACCGCCCACCGCGCCGAAGCCACCACCCACGGCATCGCGAAATTCGCCCCGGTCGCCTGCGCCGGGATGCTGATGGGCGCCGAGATCGACGCCCTGGGCAAGGCGCTGCACAGCCCGAAGCGTCCGCTGGTCGCCATCGTCGGCGGCTCCAAGGTGTCGAGCAAACTGACCATCCTCAAGACGCTGGCCGACAAGGTCGACCAGTTGATCGTCGGTGGCGGCATCGCCAACACCTTCCTGCTCGCCGCCGGCAAGACGATCGGCAATTCGCTGGCCGAGGCCGACCTGGTCGATGAAGCCCGGGCGATCATGGACATGATGAAGGCGCGCGGCGCCGAAGTGCCGCTGCCCAGCGACGTCGTGGTCGCCGATGAGTTCTCGGCGACGGCGGTGGCCCGCACCATCCCCATCGACGCCGTCGGTGCCGCGGACCGCATTCTCGACGTCGGCCCGGATACCGCCGCCAGGCTCGGCGAGATCGTCGCCAACGCCGGGACCATCGTCTGGAACGGGCCGGTCGGCGTCTTCGAGTTCGCGCAGTTTGCCGGCGGCACCAGGACGCTCGCGGCGGCCATCGCCAACTCCCCGGCCTTCTCGATCGCCGGCGGCGGCGACACGCTGGCAGCGATTGCGAAGTTCGACATCGCCGACCAGGTCGGCTACATCTCGACCGGCGGCGGCGCCTTCCTCGAATTCCTCGAAGGCAAGACCCTGCCGGCCATCGCCGTGCTCGAAGAACGCGCGGCAAAATGAGCACAAGGAGCGTGTCGACCGCGACACTGTTGCGGTCAACTGCCTGAAACCGGCAAGAACCAGACAACAACGAGAGAGACAAGAAATGTCGCGCCATACCAAGATCGTCGCCACGCTCGGCCCCGCCTCGTCGTCACCGGAAGTGCTCGAGCGTCTCGTGCTCGCCGGCATTGACGTCGTGCGGATGAACTTCTCGCACGGCAGCAGCGAGGATCACCTTGCCCGCGCCACGGCGGTGCGCGAGATAGCCAAGCGGCTCGGGCGCACGGTCGGCATCCTCGGCGACCTGCAGGGACCGAAGATTCGCGTCGGCAGGTTCGCCGACGGCAAGATCACGCTGACTGTCGGCGATCCTTTCATCCTCGACGCGCGTTGCCAGGTCGGCAACCAGGAACGCGTCGGCCTCGACTACAAGGATCTGCCGAAGGACGTCAAGCCGGGCGACATCCTGCTGCTCGACGACGGACGCCTGAAGCTCGAGGTCGAAACCGTGCGCGCCAACGAAATCCGCACGCGGGTACTGGTCGGTGGCGAGCTGTCGAACAACAAGGGCATCAACCGGCAGGGTGGCGGCCTGACCGCGCCGGCGCTGACCGCCAAGGACATGGAGGACATCCGCACGGCGGCGCAGATCGGCGTCGACTTCGTCGCCGTCTCCTTTCCCAAGGCCGCCGCCGACATGCACGTCGCGCGCCAGTTGCTGCGCGCCGCCGGCAGCAGCGCCCTGCTGATCGCCAAGATCGAACGCGTCGAGGCCATCGAGAACCTCGACGAGATCCTCGAAGCCTCCGACGGCATCATGGTCGCCCGTGGCGACCTCGCCGTCGAAGTCGGCGATGCCACGGTGCCGGCGCTGCAGAAAAAAATGATCCGCATGGCGCGCGACCGCAACAAGCTGACCATCACCGCGACGCAGATGATGGAATCGATGATCAACTCGCCGGTGCCGACCCGTGCCGAGGTTTCCGACGTCGCCAACGCCGTCCTCGACGGCACCGATGCCGTCATGCTCTCGGCCGAGACGGCGAGCGGCAAGTACCCGGTCGAGACGGTCGAATCGATGGCGCGCGTCTGCGTCGAGGCGGAGCGTTCGGCGGAAGTCACCCTTGACCGCGAATTCCTCGACCGCGTGTTCACCAGCATCGACCAGTCGATCGCCCTCGCCGCGATCTGGACCGCGCACCATCTCAAGGTCAAGGCGATCGCCGCGCTCACCCAGTCGGGTTCGACCGCGTTGTGGATGAGCCGGCTCAACTGCGGGGTACCGATCTACGCGCTGACGCCGGACACCGAATCGCTCGGACGCATGGTCCTCTTCCGCGAGGTCTACCCCCTGCTGATGGAGCAGCACCAGACCGACCGCGATGTCCTGCTGGCCGAAGCCGAAGCGCTGCTGATCGAACGCGGCGTCGTCGCGGTCGGCGACATGATGGTGCTGACCATCGGCGAGCCGATCGGCTGCGCCGGCGGCACCAACACGCTGAAGATCGTCCGCGTCGGCGAGCACGCGCTGCCGCAAGCGTAGCGTGGGCGCTGGGCAGCGAGGGCTCGCCCGAGGCCAGAAGGGCAGTTCCTCGGGCATGCGGAATCCGGGTTCCCGGCGTCGAGGAACCTCTGCCCTCGCCGGATGCGCACGCCGCAATCCGGCAGGCCGATGAACTTTCCGGCCTCCGCCGCGGTCGGTGTTCATGCGCACCCCGCGCGCCCTGCCAAGGATCCCGTCATGTCCGGCTATGCTCCTGCCCGCCGCCCGCTCGCCTTCGGCGCCGCCGCTGGCGATTTCTACTCCCTGCCCGCCCTCGCCGCCGCCGGTTTTTCAGCCGTGGCACGCCTGCCGGCCTCATTGCGCATCGTGCTGGAAAGCCTGCTGCGCAACTGCGACGGACACACGGTGAGCGAAGCGCACATTCGCCAGCTCGCCGGCTGGCAACCAAACGCGCAGCGCAGCGAGGAAATCCCCTTCGTCGTCGCCCGCGTCGTGCTACAGGACTTCACCGGCGTGCCCCTGCTCGCCGACCTCGCCGCCATGCGCGACGTCGCGTTGGCGCAAGGGAGGCCAGCCACGCGTGTCGAGCCACTGGTCCCGGTCGATCTGGTGGTCGACCACTCGGTAATGATCGATCACTACGGTACGCCGCAGGCGCTCGATCTCAACATGAAGCTGGAATTCCAGCGCAACCGCGAGCGCTACGCCTTCCTGAAATGGGGCATGCAGGCCTTCGAGCGCTTCAAGGTCGTGCCGCCCGGCATCGGTATCGTGCACCAGGTCAATCTCGAATACCTCGCCCCCGGCGTGCACCGGCAGGACGGCCTCGTCTTCCCCGACACGCTGGTCGGCACCGACAGCCACACGACGATGATCAACGGTATCGGCGTCGTCGGCTGGGGCGTCGGCGGCATCGAGGCGGAGGCCGCCATGCTCGGCCAGCCGGTGTATCTGCTGACCCCGGACGTGGTCGGCGTCGAACTCTCGGGGGCGCTGGCGCCCGGCGTCACCGCTACCGACCTGGTCCTGACGGTGACCGAAATGCTGCGCCAGGCCAAGGTGGTCGGCAAGTTCGTCGAGTTCTACGGCCCCGGCGCGACCAGCCTGTCGGTGCCGGACCGTGCGACGATCGCCAACATGGCGCCCGAGTATGGCGCGACGATGGGCTACTTCCCGGTCGATGACAAGACGGTAACGTATCTGCGCCAGACCGGCCGCAGCGATGATGCCGTCGCGCTGTTCGAGGCCTATTTCCGCGCCCAGGGACTGTTCGGCATGCCGCAGCCGGGGGCAATCGACTACTCGCAGGTCATCAAGCTCGATCTCGCCGGCATCGTCCCTTCAGTGGCCGGCCCCAAGCGACCGCAGGACCGCATCGCCCTGCCCGATCTCGCCAGCCGCTTTCGCGCGTCGTACAGCGCCCCGGTCAGCGCCAATGGCTTCGGGCGCCCGCCGGCGACGCTGGCGAAACGCGTGCCGGCGGGCCCCGGCGTCGATGTCGGCTCGGGCGACGTGCTGATCGCCGCCATCACCTCCTGCACCAACACCTCCAACCCGAGCGTCATGATCGCCGCCGGCCTGCTCGCCAGGAAGGCCGTCGAGCGGGGTTTGACCGTGCGGCCCCACATCAAGACCTCGCTCGCCCCCGGTTCGCGTGTCGTCACCGATTACCTCGTGCGCGCCGGCCTCCTGCCTTATCTCGAACGGCTGGGCTTCAACGTCGCCGCCTACGGCTGCACGACCTGCATCGGCAACGCCGGCGACCTGACGCCGGAACTGAACGCCGCGATCGGCGAGGAAGAACTCGTCTGCGCTGCCGTGCTGTCCGGCAACCGCAACTTCGAGGCGCGCATTCACCCCAACCTGAAGGCCAACTTCCTCGCCAGTCCGCCGCTCGTCGTCGCCTATGCGCTGGCCGGCTCGGTGCTCACCGACCTCACCCGGGAGCCCCTCGCCGTCGACCGGGACGGCCGGCCGGTCTATCTGCGCGAACTGTGGCCGAGCCCGGAAGAAATTGGCGCCCAACTCGTCGCGGCCAGCGACCCGGCCAGTTACCGCAGGCTGTACGCCGACTTCGCCGACGGCAACCCGATGTGGTCGGCGATTGCCGGCGCCCGCGGCGACGTTTACGACTGGCCGGCGTCAACCTACATCGCCCGGCCGCCCTTCTTCGCCGGCTATTCGCCGACCCCGACCCGCCCCGGCCCGATTCGCGGCGCGCGGGCGCTCGCCATCCTCGGCGACTCGGTGACCACCGACCACATCTCCCCCGCCGGCTCGATCCAGGCCAGTTCCCCGGCCGGTCTGTGGCTGCAGGGCGAGGGCGTACGCCCGGCGGACTTCAATTCCTACGGCGCCCGGCGCGGTCATCACGAGGTGATGATGCGCGGCACCTTCGCCAACGTCCGCATCCGCAACCTGCTGCTCCCGCCCGATGCCGGCGGAAAGCGCCCGGAGGGTGGCCTGACGCGCTTTTTCGGTCCGCCGGGGACGTCGACCGCAGACGTCGGGGTGATGCCCATCTTCGACGCGGCCATGCGCTACCAGGCGGCCGGCGTGCCGACCGTGATCTTCGGCGGCGAGGAATACGGCACCGGATCGAGCCGCGACTGGGCCGCCAAGGGCACCCGGCTGCTCGGCGTGCGCGCCGTCATCGCCCGCAGCTTCGAGCGCATCCACCGCGCCAACCTGGTCGGCATGGGCGTGCTGCCCCTGCAGTTCATCGGCGACGACAGCGTCGCGCCGGCTCGCCATCACCGGCGACGAGACCTTCGACGTGATCGGGATCGACGCCGACCTGGCGCCGCAGCAGCAGGTCGGCCTGCGCATTACCGACGCCCACGGCCACAGTCGTGAGGTGCCGCTGCTGCTGCGCATCGATACGCCCGTCGAGATCGACTACTACCGCCATGACGGCATCCTGCCCTGCGTCCTGCGCCGCTTGCTGGCCTGAGCGCCGGCGGCCGGGGCCTTTGCCGGCACCGGCCGCCCCGCGGCTTGCCGATTCGCGCTAGACTTGCAGCTTATCAAAATTCCCCCCAAGCCTTTTCCCAAAACCACCCCGGAGACCGTCATGCCCCTCGTATCCATGCGCCAACTGCTCGACCATGCCGCCGAAAACGGCTATGGCCTGCCCGCCTTCAACGTCAACAACATGGAACAGGTCTGGGCCATCTGCGAAGCCGCCAGCCAGATCGACGCCCCGGTCATCATGCAGGCCTCGGCCGGCGCCCGCAAATACGCCGGCGAGCCCTTCCTGCGCCACCAGATCCTCGCCGCCCTCGAAGCCTACCCGCACCTGCCCATCGTCATGCACCAGGACCACGGCCAGAGCCCGGCCGTCTGCATGTAGCGCCATCCGCTCCGGCTTCACCTCGGTGATGATGGACGGCTCGCTCGAAGCCGACGGCAAGACCGTCGCCTCCTACGAATACAACGTCGCCGTCTCCCGTGAAACGGTCAAGTTCGCCCACGCCATCGGCGTTTCCGTCGAAGCCGAACTCGGCGTCCTCGGCTCGCTCGAAACCATGAAGGGCGACAAGGAAGACGGCCACGGCGCCGAAGGCACCATGACCCGCGAACAACTGCTGACCGACCTCGACCAGGCCGCCGACTTCGTCAAGCAGACCAACTGCGACGCGCTGGCCATCGCCATCGGCACCAGCCACGGCGCCTACAAATTCACCAAGAAGCCGACCGGCGACATCCTCGCCATCGACCGCATCAAGGAAATCCACGCCCGCATCCCGAACACCCACCTCGTCATGCACGGCTCCTCCAGCGTGCCGCAGGAACTGCTCGCCGAGATCCGCGAATTCGGTGGCGACATGAAGGAAACCTACGGCGTTCCGGTCGAGGAAATCGTCAAGGGCATCGCCCACGGCGTGCGCAAGGTCAACATCGACACCGACATCCGACTCGCGATGACCGGCGCCATCCGCCGCTACCTGTTCGAGAATCCCGGCGAAGTTCGACCCGCGCGACTACCTCAAGCCGGCCCGCGAAGCCGCCAAGAAGATCTGCCTGGCGCGCTTCGAAGCCTTCGGCTGCGCCGGCCGCGCCAGCCAGATCAAGGTCATGCCGCTCGACAAGATGGCCGAACGCTACGCCAAGGGCGAGCTGAACCAGATCGTCAAATAAGCCCGGTTTTCCCGGTTGACCGCAGCAGCCGCCCACGGGCGGCTGCTGTTTTTTCAGACCGCCAGTCATGCAGTCAATCTAACGCGGGCTCGCTGCGATCAAGATGCTGCAACGCGAAGACAAGGCCGGCGCTCGCGATGACCAGAAAGGGGGCCCCGAAGAGCCAGAATACGAGCGGAACGGCGAAAAAGAAGGCGCGCATGCCGACCGCAAACATATGGCCTGCCCTGTTGAGGCGGCGCGCGACTGCTTCGGGCGAAAGATTATGGTGCGCGTCCGACTCCGGAACATTGACCATGAATACCACGTGATTGGAAAGGCGAACGGCCATCGCGAAAGCGAAGAAGGCGATAATGAAGTCTGCGAGCAGGCACATCACCTTGAATATCCAGATTTCGGCCGAGTGGGTGCCGGCAATGCTCAGTGCGTGCCAGTTACGCGCGATGTTGTCTGCCTGCCCGGAAAGCGTCAGGGTGCCGATGATCAGGAGCGTTGCCGTCGAGGCCATGAGCGAGGCGCCCATGACGAAGTTCCGCAAGGTCTGCACTGCCATGACATCCTTTGCCGGATTACGCATGACACTGGCTACCCAAAGGGTGCGCGCCAGTTCATTGACACGATGGATCGTATAGGTTGGGTCGCTACGGACTTTGCTTTGCAGCCAAAGATAGTAGATCCCGACCATTAGCGCGCTGAGCGCGAAAGCCGCACCATCGACCGCAAATTCACCTATCCCTGTCAGATTGAGCATTCTGATTTTCTCCCCTTTAGAGATCATTCATTCCGGCACGCGCCAAGCGAATCTCATTGCGTCTTGGCATGCTTGAGTTCGGCCCGGCGCATTAGTTGCCGACACTCGGAGGACTGGCATGCCTTGCTGTTTTCCTCGACACCAGCGTTGGCACGGAGCAACTGGCGTGGTGACATTCCCTACTCTTGTGGACTCGCGATGGGCAAGTTGGCTGACACCGAAGCGAGTGTTGCGAGGATGTTCGGGAAATGATTGGCGCCCTCAGCTGCCGGTCAGCCCTTTGACGATCTCGATCATCTCGGTTCGAACTTCCTGAAGCATTTCATTGCTGATCGCACCGTAGCTATGACGGTAAATAAGTTGAGACATCAGGTGATTGAACACCGCACGATCGATTCGCGACCACGCGCTCACTTGGTCCTCAGGAAATACCCGGCTCGCACGCCTGACAAACTGCTCGTGGATCTCATGGGCATGCCCACCATACATTTCGGCAGGCGTGGGCGATCTCCGCCACTCTTCAACGGCAGACGATGCACGATTTGGCGCTTCCCGATCGGTGCGTGTTTCGGCGGTTCTCATTACAGCTGGTTCGGCATAGGCAGCATTGCCAACCTGACCGCCGATGCTGCCGGCAATCAACAACGATTTGACTATGGTTCGATAGGTGTGCCTCCGGCGAGACCAATAACCGGTGCGGTTATGACCGAGACCGAAATGCAAGCGCGAAACCTGAAGAAAATTGGTGATGGTGGCTTGTTGCCAGCTGCTGAGGGTTGCCAAGACGATTTCCTCCGGACATGTTCCGGTCACCATAGTTGCGGAGGCTGCGGTTTATTGCAGCAGGCGTTATGCAACGGTTTGTATCGTTTCATGACGGAAAGTGCCACAGTCACCTGAGACAGTCCGCCGCTACCCCTGCCGCGCCATCCGCAGCGCCGCTTCCAGATTCGCCACCAGCCCGTCGCAGTCTTCGGCGCGGACGGGCGCGCCCTCGTTGTAGCCGTAGGGCACGCAATACACCGGGCAGCCGGCGGCGCGGGCGGCCTCGATGTCGTTCTGCGAATCGCCGATGTGCAGGTTGCGTTCGGGGCGCACGTCGAACAGGCGGCAGGCATGCAGGAGGGGTTCCGGGTGCGGTTTCTTGTACGCCGTCGTGTCGCCGGAGACGATGACGTCGAAATAGTCGGTCATGCCCATGCGCTCGAGCAGGGCTTCGGTGAACATGCCCGGCTTGTTGGTGACGACGCCCATTTTCAGGCCGGCGCCCTTCCATGCCTTGAGTCCATCGAGCACCCCCGGGTAAATCTGGGTAAGTTTGCCGTTGACCGCGGCATAGTGACGCTTGAACGATTCGATCGCCTCATGCAGCGCTTCGGCGGTCGGCGGCTCATCGTGGGTCAGGCAGCGCTCGACCAGCACCGCCATGCCCTTGCCGACGAAGGTGTGCACCTCGGCCTGCGTGCGCGGCGGTTCGCCGATTTCCGCGAGCATCAGGCGGCAGGCTTCGGCGAGGTCGGCGATCGTGTCGAGCAGCGTGCCGTCGAGATCGAAGGTAACGGAGTGGAAGAGCATTTCAGGATCGAGGATCGCTTAGACGACTTTCGCCAGTTCGGCGCGCAGCGCGGCGATGATCGAATCGTAGCGGTTGGGGTCGCTGTCCTTGCCGGCGCCATAGACGGCGGAGCCGGCGACGAAGGCGTCGACCCCGGCGCGGGCGATGTCGGCGATGTTGGCGGTGTTCACGCCGCCGTCGATTTCAAGGCGGATGCGGCGGCCGCTTTCCCTGCTCGTAGGCATCGAGCCTGGCCCTTGCCTGGCGGGCCTTGGCCAGCGTGCCCGGGATGAATTTCTGGCCGCCGAAGCCGGGGTTGACGCTCATCAGCAGGACGATGTCGACCTTGTCCAGCACGTGCTCCATGTAATCGAGCGGCGTCGCCGGGTTGAAGACGAGGCCGGCCTGGCAGCCTGCCTCGCGGATCAGCGACAGGCTGCGGTCGACGTGCTCGGAGGCCTCCGGGTGGAAGGTGATGATGTTGGCGCCGGCCCTGGCGAAATCGGGAATGATGCGGTTGACCGGCTTGACCATCAGGTGCACGTCGATCGGCGCCGTGGTGCACGGGCGGATCGCCTCGCAGACGAGCGGGCCGATGGTCAGGTTGGGGACGTAATGGTTGTCCATCACGTCGAAGTGGATCCAGTCGGCGCCCGAAGCGATGACGTTGGCGACTTCCTCGCCCAGCCTGGCGAAATTGGCCGAGAGGATGCTCGGGGCGATGACGTAGTCGAGTTGGCTCATGGCGCTCTCCAAAAAAGCGGCCCCAGACTTCGGGGCCGTAAACGCAAGGTACTGCAGAGTCGATCCTGTTGCGGTCAACGGCAGGTTGCGGCCATTTTCTCCGGCAGCGGCCTACCCCGCACGGCAGGGGTCGAACCGCTCGCCCATCGAGACCAAGGCCAGCGCGAGTCCCTTCAGCGCGCCATGTGCTGCGCGAAGCGCATCATGTTGCAGGTGTAGCCGTACTCGTTGTCGTACCAGGCAACGACCTTGACGAAGGTCGGGTCGAGCGCGATGCCGGCGTCGGCGTCGAAGATCGACGGCAGGGTGCAGCCGCGGAAATCGGTCGACACCACCTTTTCGCTGGTGTAGCCGAGAACGCCCTTGAGCGGCCCGGATTCCGAGGCGGCCTTCATGGCCTTGCAGACATCCTCGTAGGAAGCCGCCTTGTCCAGTTCGACGGTCAGGTCGACCACCGAGACGTCGGAGGTCGGCACGCGGAAGGCCATGCCGGTCAGCTTCTTGTTGAGTTCGGGCAGGACGACACCGACTGCCTTGGCGGCACCGGTCGAGGACGGGATGATGTTCTCCAGAATGCCGCGGCCACCGCGCCAGTCCTTGCGTCGACGGGCCATCGACCGTCTTCTGGGTGGCGGTGGCGGCATGCACCGTCGTCATCAGGCCGCGCTTGATGCCGAAATTGTCGTGCAGGACCTTGGCCACCGGCGCCAGTGCGTTGGTGGTGCACGAAGCGGCCGAGACGATCGCCTCGCCGGCATACTTCTGATGATTGACGCCATAGACGAACATCGGCGTGGCGTCCTTCGACGGAGCCGACTGGACGACCTTGCGCGCGCCGGCCGCAAGGTGCTTCTCGCAGCTCTCGGTGGTCAGGAAAAACCCGGTGCAGTCGATGACGATGTCGGCGCCGACTTCGCCCCAGCGCAGTTCGGCCGGATCCTTGACCGCGCTGAGGCGGATGCTCTTGCCGTTGACGACCAGGTTGCCACCTTCGACGGCGATATCGCCGGGGAAGTTGCCATGCACCGAGTCGTACTTGAGCATGTAGGCGAGATAGTCGGGATCGAGCAGATCGTTGATCGCGACGACCTCGATGTCCGAAAACTCGGCCTCCTTCGCCACTGCCCGAAATACCATCCTGCCGATACGGCCAAAGCCGTTGATGCCAATCTTGATCGCCACTGCCAGTCTCCTCGTTAGTTGACGCACACGCGCCTAGAAATCGCCGTCGTTGCCGCCGAAGCTGGCAATCGTCCGCAATACAGTCTGCACCAGATGCTCGGCGGTCAGGCCGAAACGTTCGAACAATGCCGGCGCCGGCGCCGATTCGCCGAATTCGTCGATGCCGAGAACTTCGCCGTCGGTGCCGACATACTTGTGCCAGAAGTCGGTCTGCCCGGCTTCCACCGAAATCCGGCAGACCTCGGGCGGCAACACCTGCTTGCGCCAGCCGGACGACTGCTGGTCGAAATGCCGCGTGCAGGGCATCGACACCACGCGCACCGCGATCCCCTGCTGCCTTGAGCGTCGCCTGCGCCACCATCGCCAGCGACACTTCCGAGCCGGTGGCGATGATCACCGCCTGCGGGGCGCCGTCGGCTTCCGACAGGACATAGCCGCCGCGCCGGATGCCGTCCGCCCGGCCCTCGGGATTGCCGTACTGGGCAAGGTTCTGGCGCGACAGGACCAGCACCGACGGGCCGTCGCGGCGCTCGAGCGCCTCGCTCCAGGCGACCGCCGTTTCCAGTTCGTCGCACGGACGCCAGACATCGAGCCCGGGAATGATGCGCAGGCTGCTGACATGTTCGACCGGCTGGTGCGTCGGTCCGTCTTCGCCGAGGCCGATCGAGTCGTGCGTCAGGACATGGACGACGCGCTGCTTCATCAGCGAACTCATGCGGATGGCGTTGCGCGAGTAGTCCGAGAAGACGGCAAAGGTGCCGCCGTAGGGAATCATGCCGCCATGCAGGGCAACCCCGTTCATGATCGCCGTCATGCCGAATTCGCGCACGCCGTAGGAAATGTAGTTCGGCGTCGCGTCCGGCCCGCAGTCGTGCCAGGCGACGCTGCCCTTGCCGGCGGTCAGGTTGGAGCCGGTCAGGTCGGCCGAACCGCCGAGCAGTTCGGGGACGCGGTCGACGAGGAAATCGAGGCAGTTTTGCGACGACTTGCGCGTCGCCACCGCACCCTGGCGCTCGCCGGCCTTCGCCAGCAGTTCGCCGCGGGCGGCCGTCCAGTCGGCCGGCAGGTCACCGGCCTGGGTGCGCTCGAATTCGGCGGCCAGCGCCGGATGCTGCGCTTGCCAGGCGGCGAATTTCGCCCGCCAGGCGTCCTCGGCGGCGGCGCCGGCCGGGCGGCCGTCCCAGGCCCGCGGATTGCCGCCGGCACCTCGAACGGGGCATGCGGCCAGCCGAGGGCGACGCGCGTCGCCACCGCCTCGTCGGCGCCGAGCGGGGCACCATGGACGTCGTGCGAGCCGACCTTGTTCGGCGAACCCCAGCCGATCTGCGTCCGGCAGACGATCAGCGTCGGCTTGCCGCTGCCGGCTTGCACCGCGGCGATCGCCGCCTCGACGGCGGCGGCGTCATGGCCGTCGACCGGGCCGATGACATTCCAGCCATAGGCGCGGAAACGGGCCGGGGTATCGTCGCGGAACCAGCCTTCGACATGGCCGTCGATGGAAATCCCGTTGTCGTCATAGAAGCAGACCAGCTTGTCGAGGCCCCAGACACCGGCCAGCGAACAGGCTTCGTGGCTGATGCCTTCCATCAGGCAGCCGTCGCCGAGAAAGGCCCAGGTGCGGTGATCGACGACATCGAAGCCGGGGCGGTTGTAACGGCGGGCCAGCAGATTTTCGGCAAGCGCCATGCCGACCGCGTTGGCCAGGCCCTGGCCGAGCGGGCCGGTGGTCGTCTCGACGCCCGGCGTATGGCCGACTTCGGGATGGCCGGCGGTCTTGCTGCCGAGCTGGCGGAAATTCTTCAACTGATCGAGCGGCAGGTCGTAGCCGGTCAGGTGCAACAAGGCGTAGAGCAGCATCGACCCGTGCCCGTTGGAAAGCACGAAGCGGTCGCGGTCGGGCCACGCCGGGTTGGCCGGATTGTGCTTCAGGTGGCCGCGCCAGAGCACTTCGGCAATGTCGGCCATGCCCATCGGCGCGCCGGGATGGCCCGATTTGGCCTTTTCGACGGCGTCGATCGCCAGAAAGCGGACCGCGTTGGCAAGTTCCCGGCGGGAAATCGATTCACTCATGTTTTTCTCCCTAATCTTTTCAGGCGCGACGCTTGCGATCCATCAGACGCAGGATCATGGGCGTGAAAATCATCTGCATGGCCAGCCCCATCTTGCCGCCCGGGACCACCAGGGTGTTGGCACGCGTGAGGATGGCATCATGCAGAATATTCAGCAAGTACTGGAAATCGATCCCCTTGGGATTGGCGAAGCGGATCACCACCATGCTCTCGTCGGCGGTCGGGATGTCGCGGGCGATGAACGGGTTGGACGTATCGACGATCGGCACGCGCTGGAAATTGACATGGGTACGCGAGAACTGCGGGCAGATGTGGTTGATGTAATCCGGCATCCGGCGCAGGATGGTGTCGGTCACCGCCTCCTGCGAGTAGCCGCGCATCTTCTGGTCGCGATGCAGCTTCTGGATCCATTCCAGGTTGATCGTCGGCACCACCCCGACACACAGGTCCACCTGCTTGGCGATGTCGATCCTGTCGTCGGCGTAGGCGCCATGCAGACCCTCGTAGAACATCAGGTCGGTGCCGCCCGGGATTTCCTCCCAGGGAGTGAAGGTGCCGGGCTCCTGACCATAAGGCTCGGCCTCGCCGGCATCATGCAGGTACTTGCGCACCTTGCCGGTGCCGCTCTTGCCATAGGAAACGAACAGTTGCTCCAGTTCTTCGAGCAGGTTCGCTTCCGGTCCGAAATGGCTGAAATGGCGGTTGCCCTTGTCTTCCTGCTCCTTCATGGCCACCCGCATGCTCATGCGGTCATAGCGATGGAAGGAATCGCCCTCGACGACCTGCGCGTTGAGGCTCCTCGCGGCGAAAGATGTGATGAAAGCTCTGCATCACCGTGCTGGTGCCGGCGCCGGACGAGCCGGTGATGGCGATGATCGGATGTTTGACCGACATCGTGTTCTCCCTTGAAGTGTGTAAATTCGTTGATGCTTGCGGCTCAGTCGCGGAACAGCGAGCGTTCGGCGAACAGCGGCGAGTCAAAGGGGCGGTCAGTGCCCGCGTCGTATTCGTGGTGGTAGCGCTCGAGGCGCTCGACCTCGTTCTTCGAGCCGAGGATGACCGGCACGCGCTGGTGCAGGGCCGCCGGCATCACGTCGAGGATACGGCCGCGCCCGGTGCTGGCGGCGCCGCCCGCCTGCTCGACCAGCATCGCCATCGGGTTGGCCTCGTAGAGCAGGCGCAGGCGACCGGGCTTGCCGGGATCCTTGCTGTCCTTGGGATACATGAAAATGCCGCCGCGCAACAGGATGCGATGCACCTCGGCAACCATCGACGCGATCCAGCGCATGTTGAAGTCGGCACCGCGCACGCCCGTCTTGCCGGCCATGCATTCGGCGACGTAGCGCTGCACCGGCGGCTCCCAGAAGCGCTCGTTGGAGGTGTTGATGGCGAATTCGCTGGTGTCTTCCGGCACCCGGATGTCGGGATGGGTCAGGATGAAGTTGCCGTTCTCGCGGTCGAGCGTGAAACCATGCGTGCCGGTGCCGACGGTCAGCACCAGCATGGTCGCCGGGCCATAGACGGCATAGCCGGCGGCCACCTGCTCGTGGCCGGGCTTGAGGTAGTCGGCGGTTTCGGCATCGCCGGCGGTCGACCGCTGCAATATCGAGAAAATGGTGCCGACCGAGACATTGACGTCGCTGTTCGACGAGCCGTCGAGCGGGTCGAAGACCAGCAGGTAGCGGCCGCGCGGATACTCATCGGGAATGCGGTAGGGCTCGTCCATTTCCTCGGAGGCCATGCCGGCGAGTTGGCCGCCCCATTCGCAATGGTGCAGGATGGCCTCGTTGGTCAGCACATCCAGCTTCTTCTGCACTTCGCCCTGCACGTTGGTCGAATCCAGCGCCCCGGAAAATGCCGGAAAGCGCGCCCTTGCCGACCAGCGCGGCAATGGTCTTGACCGCCGCCGCCACGTCGATGAGCAAGGCGCCCATCTCGCTATGCTGGCCCCGCGTCTGTTCGATCACGAACTTGGAGAGGGTGGTACGTCCGAATTGCATGGTGTGCCTCCCGTCATTGGTCTGTTACTGCGACTGACGACAAAGATAAGTGACTTCTTAATTAAGTAAAAGTCAGTTTTTCTTAACTACACAGTAAGACATCACTTAATTAACAACAGCGCTTACAGTGCGCTTCAGAAATCGTGACTGGAGCCTAAACACGCAGCACGCGCTATCTTCGGCCGCATGAACACACTCCACGCCCTGATCTTCGATGTCGATGGCACGCTGGCCGAAACCGAGCGCGACGGCCACCGCCCCGCCTTCAACGCCGCCTTTGCCGACAACGGCCTGGACTGGCACTGGGACGAAGCCCTCTATGGCGAACTGCTGGCGGTGACCGGCGGCAAGGAGCGCATCCGCTTCTTCGTCGAACGCTACGCCCCGGACATGCTCGCCCGCCCCGACTTTCCCGAACTGGTCAAGCGCCTGCACCTGGCCAAGACCGCCCATTACGTGCGCATCGTCGAACAGGGTGGCCTGCCGCTGCGCCCCGGCGTCGCCCGGCTGATTCACGAGGCCCGGCTGGCCGGCCTGCGCCTGGCCATCGCCACCACCACCTCGCCGGAAAATGTCGACGCCCTGCTGCGCGCCAGCCTCGACCCTGACGGCGCAAACTGGTTCGAAGTGATCGGCGCCGGCGACGTCGTCCCCGCCAAAAAGCCGGCGCCGGACATCTACCAGTGGGTGCTCGAGCGCCTCGGCCTGCCGGCCAGCGACTGCCTGGCCGTCGAAGACTCGGAAAACGGCCTCAAATCGGCGTTGACCGCGGGAGTGCCCTGCCTGATCACGATCGGCGAATACACGCGGGGACAGGACTTCTCCGGCGCCTGCGCCGTACTCGAAGACCTCGGCGATACCTCGCTGGATGATCTGGCCAGACTGGCCGACTTCCGGAAATCAAGTTCGACGCTGATCAGCCGAAGGTCTGTTCGGGACTTGCATCACGCTGCAGAGCGCCACATTCCGGCGCCCATCTGCGGCAGTCGTCCAGAGCCCTCGTCACGGAGTCTTCGGCACCGTTTTTCGCAAACGTGCTTCCAGTTCCTCGGCCATCAGCAGCAGTGCCTTGTTGCGAACCACGGCTGCGCCCTGATGGTAATCCCGGACGGTGCAAGCCACCGGCTCATGCAAGGCGGTACGGCCTTTGTCCTGAAAATCCGTCCAGGCGATGACCGGCATGTCGTAAAGGCTGGAATCAACCAGCACCCACTCCCCATCGTCGAGCAGCATGGACATGGGTGGCAACCCCTCCAGACCGAAGCAGGTCTTCCGCTGCTCGCGCATCCAGAAACGCCGCCAGACATTCCATACCGGCGCCGGGATGCTCGAGGAGTATTGGTTCAGGGCGGGACAGTCGCGCAGACGCTCGTACATTTTCCGGCGTCCGATCCTATTCATCCTCACCGAGTTCCGGGTCCCAGCCCTTGGCTCGGGCAACCTGAATCGCCCGGTCATAGATTTCTCCATGTCGCTTGAGCAATTCCGGGGGCAGACGACTGGGCAGGTTGCTGTATTTGTCCCATTCGACCTGCACCTGCTCCATCAGGGCCTGCATGCGCCCGCCTTGCCAACCGGCACAATCCTCCGTCTCCGGAATCAGGCCGAACAACCAACCGTCGAGGACGATACGGCCGAGTTGGGTAAGTCCGTGCTTGTCACTGTATAAACCGGGGTAGGTATTTTCCATGGTCTTTCCTATCGAGTAAGGCCAGCATACAGCAGCGGCAGTTTCTCGGGCAGGCGCTGGACATGATCCACAACCATGTAGTTCTTCTGGCCAAATATTCGTGACACGTAATTGTCGGCACGCGGGTCGAGGCTCATGCAGTAGGTGGTGACACCGAGCCTGGCCACCTCCTCCACCGCCTTCTTGGTGTCGTAGCGCAGGTATTGCGGGTCGCGCACATCCACGTCGGCGGGTTCGCCGTCGGTAATGACAATCAGGAGCTTCTTGGCCGAACGCTGCAACTGCAGGTGATGGCCGGCATGACGAATCGCTGCACCCATGCGGGTGGACAGCTGCCCGGTCATCCCGGCGAGCCTGGACTTGGGTGTCTCGTCCCAATGCTGGTCGAAGTCCTTGAACCGGTAATACTCGACATCGTGGCGTCCGTCCGAACAGAAGCCGTGGATGGCGAAGGGATCCCCGACCTTGTTGATGGCGTCGGCCAGCAGCACGCAGGCCTGCTGGGTGAGCTCGCGCACCGAGTATTCCTGGTCCTGCACTTTCTCGTTGGTCGATTCCGACAGGTCGAGCAACACCAGGATCGAGAAATCGCGGGTCTTGCGCACGCTGCGCATCATGATGCGCGGATCGGGCTGGTTGCCGAGGCGGATGTCGGTGAGGCTGGCGATCGCCGCGTTGATGTCGATCTCGTCGCCATCCTCGAGGCGGCGGATGCGCTGCACGCCCTGCGGCTGCATCGCATCGAGCAGGAATTTCATGCGATGGATTTCGCGCTTGTACTGTGCGGTGATCGCCTCGATGACCTGCAGGTCGCCGGCCTTGGCGCGCTTTTCCAGCACGGTTGCCCAAGCCGGGCGCTCCAGCTGGATCTGGTAATCCCACTCGGAATAATGGAAGGGATCGGAGATCGGCTCCTTGCCTTCGAGCTCGTTGAAGCTCTTGCCGCCGCTCTCGTCACCGATGTTTTCGTACGGGAACAGCTCGGTGCCGAGCACCCAGACCTCCTCGGCATCGTCGCCGGCCGTCTCGACATCGATCTCGTTGGCCATTTCCATCACGTTGACGTACTTGCGCACCTGCCGGACGGATTCATAGCCGGCACTCGCGGCCTTGTCGAAATCGAATTCCTCGAACGCCCAGAAGTAGCGGTTGTCGTCGCGGTAAGGCGCCGTGAGCAAGTCCGTCCGCGGATTGAAGGCGATCTTTTTCTGGCCCAGGCTGTGCGCAAGCTGGACACCGATCTCCCAGGAGGTGTGGTTGTTATCCAGCTTGTCCTGGGCCAGCGCAAACAGCGCACGGGCCTCCTGTATCCACGAATCATCGTCCTGATAGCTGTCGTCAACCAGTGCCCGCGCCAGGCGGTTGAGGTAATCGCCCACACTGCCATTCATGTCGGGCGTGGCAGTATGAAGCTTGCTCCAGAGCTGTTTGAGGCCGGGAAAGCGTCGGATGGAGAGGGCTTCCACCCGGGCATCCTCGATCACGCCGATCACCGCCATCTGCATCGGCTTGAGCGCCTCGGCGGAAATCGGCTGTTTCGTTTCGACCACATGCGCAGCGCAATGGGCAGCGGCAGCGCGATAAAGCTCCAGGCCTGACACTGGCTCGCGGCCTTCCGGCGTGAAATCGTCGAACGCATCCGGCAGGTGCAGCAAGTAGTCCTCGATAAATGGCCGGTAGCCCTCGCGCGACTCGAAGTCACCGGAAGTCGGACGCATGAAGAAATCGCGCGCCCACAACGCACGCAGATACATGTTGATGCGTCGTTGCACATCCACCAGCAGGGTGCCTTTGCGCTCTTTCTGCAACATCGCCAGCGACTCCCTGGAGTCCAGGCTGAAATAGCGGATCTGCTCTTCGTAATTGGTACGGTGGGCGTGCGCGCCCCACAAGGCCCAGCGGCGCAGGCCACCGAGCGTGAGGTGCTGGAACAGGACCTCCAGCTTGTCCAACATCGGCCGCACGCCGCGCGGCGCTTGCGCGACCAGGGTGTTGATGAATTGCAGGTACTTGATGAAGAGCTCGGCGTCACCCAGGCGATTGGCCGCAACGGCCGAGGTGGCCAGCAACAGTTCGATCACCGCCCCCGAAGTGCGCGAGGCCAGTTCGAGAGACGCGGTAGCCAGGTCGCCGACCACGTCCTCGCCGACCTCCTTGGCGACCATCGGCGCTTCCTCGATCCAGGTCTCCACCAGCGAATCGCCTTTGCCGAGCCCCCGAATGGCGGCCGCGCCCTTCAGGTAGTTGTCCAGGCCGCGCGGCGAGAACACCTTGGTCGCCTCATGCCAGTTGGCCCGTAGCGCGTCCTGACTGTGAGGCGACAGGTCTTCCAGCAGTTCGGCATAGTCCGCAAGATTGAATGACATGGCGGGTGATCTTTAGAAAAAGGTGGTTACCGCAGCATCCAGCGCATCGCGCATGTCGGGGTCATCGGTGATCGGTCGCACCAGTGCGACGCGGCAGGCGGCCTGCGGATTGACGCCCTTGGCAATGAGCGAGCCCGCGTAGATCAACATGCGGGTGGACAGGCCTTCGTCGAGGCCATGGCCCTTGAGATTGCGCGAGCGCTCGGCGATCGAAACCAGCTTGTCGGCGATGTCGGTGGCGACTCCCGACTCATGGGCCACGACCTCGGTCTCGATGGCATGCTCGGGATAGGTGAAGTCGAGGCCGCCGAAACGCTGCTTGGTTGACTGCTTCAGGTCCTTCATCAGTGACTGATAGCCGGGGTTGTAGGAGATCACGATCTGGAAATCAGGATGGGCATGCACCAGTTCGCCCTTCTTTTCCAGCGGCAGCACGCGACGGTTATCGGTCAGGGGGTGGATCACGACCGTGGTGTCCTGGCGTGCCTCCACCACTTCGTCCAGATAGCAGATCGCACCATGCCGTGCGGCAATGGCCAACGGGCCGTCCTGCCATTCGGTGCCCTGAGCGGAGAGCAGGAAACGGCCGACCAGGTCGGAAGCGGTCATGTCCTCGTTGCAGGCAACGGTGATCAGCGGCTTGTTGAGCTTGTGCGCCATGTACTCGACGAAGCGGGTCTTGCCACAGCCGGTCGGCCCCTTGAGCATCATCGGCATGCGCACGGAATAGGCGGCCTCGAACAATTCCACCTCGTCGGCGACGGCGCGATAGTAGGGTTGCTGGGTTATGCGATATTGATCGACGATATTGCTCACGAGGGGCTCCTTGACGAGAACACGGATTTATCCACGAATGGCGCGAACTCGATGGCGCACCATTCGTTGGCAAACTCCTGAAAAACGAAAAGCCCCCTGCTGCGCTTGCCGCGCAGCGGGGGGCCAGATACTGCCAACCGCCGTGCGACTTAAACCGTCTTGCCGCGGAAAATCACCATGGCCGCGCCCTGCGATTGCTTGAAGTTGTCGTAGCCGATCAGGCGCACGTGGTTGTTGGGGTTGGCCTTGTGGCAGGCCTCGGCCTCGGCCAGCACCCGATCGACGTCGGTTTCGCCGAACATCGGCAGCTTCCACATGTACCAGTAGGAGTCCATCAGGTACTCGGGCTCGATGTGCTCGATGGCCGGGTTCCAGCCCTTCTTCACCAGATACTCGACCTGCTTTTTGATGCTATCGGCATCCATCGCAGGCAGGTAGGAGAAGGTCTCGAATTTACGGCTGGCGGGGTCGGAGAGGCGGGAGTGGTAATCCATCACGTCAGACATTTCATTTCCTTTCAATTTGGGTCCTGATCCCGGGCCGCCATTTGCGGCCCCGGGTGTCATGCGCTCGGCGCAAAATTACTTGTGGGCGACGTCCAGCTTGTCGACGGTGTCAAACTCGAACTTGATTTCTTTCCAGGTTTCCATGGCGATCTTCAGTTCGGGCGAGTTCTTGGCGGCCTCGGTCAGGATGCTCTTGCCCTCCTTCTCGACGGCGACGCCCTTGTTGCGCGCCTCGACGCAGGCTTCCAGCGCAACGCGGTTGGCGGCAGCGCCGGCGGCGTTGCCCCAGGGGTGGCCGAGCGTGCCGCCACCGAACTGCAGCACCGAGTCGTCACCGAAAATGGTCACCAGCGCGGGCATGTGCCAGACGTGGATGCCGCCGGAGGCGACGGGCATGACGCCGGGCATGGAACCGAAGTCCTGGTCGAACATGATGCCGCGGCTGCGGTCTTCCTTGATGAACTTGTCGCGCATGATGTCGATCCAGCCCAGCGTCGCTTCGCGGTCGCCTTCCAGCTTGCCGACGACGGTACCGGAGTGCAGGTGGTCGCCTCCGGACAGGCGCAGGCACTTGGTCAGCACGCGGAAGTGGATGCCGTGGTGCGGGTTGCGGTCGAGGACGGCGTGCATGGCGCGGTGGATGTGCAACAGCATGCCGTTGTCGCGGCACCAGTTGGCCAGACCGGTGTTGGCCGTGAAGCCGCCGGTCAGGTAGTCGTGCATGATGATCGGGGCGCCGATTTCCTTGGCGTATTCGGCGCGCTTGTACATCTCTTCCGGAGTCGGCGCGGTAACGTTCAGATAGTGGCCCTTGCGCTCGCCGGTTTCACGCTGCGCCTTCTCGGTCGCTTCCTGCACGAAGTCGAAGCGCTGGCGCCAGCGCATGAAGGGCTGGCTGTTGACGTTCTCGTCGTCCTTGGTGAAGTCAAGGCCACCGCGGAGGCATTCATAGACGGCGCGGCCATAGTTCTTGGCCGACAGGCCGAGCTTCGGCTTGATCGTGCAGCCGAGCAGCGGACGGCCGTACTTGTTCATGATGTCGCGCTCGACCTGGATGCCGTGCGGCGGGCCGCCGCAGGTCATGACGTAGGCGATCGGGAAGCGCACGTCTTCCAGGCGCAGGGCGCGCAAGGCCTTGAAGCCGAAGACGTTGCCGACCAGCGAGGTCAGCACGTAGACGATGGAACCTTCTTCGAACAGGTCGATCGGGTAAGCCACGAAAGCGTAGAAGCAGGTGTCATCTCCGGGCACGTCCTCGATCCGGTAGGCGCGGCCCTTGTAGTAGTCGAGGTCGGTCAGCAGGTCGGTCCACACCGTGGTCCAGGTACCGGTCGACGACTCGGCGGCCACGGCAGCGGCGACTTCCTCGCGGGCCACACCCGGCTGCGGGGTAACCTTGAAGCAGGCGAGAAGGTCGGTATCCTTCGGCGTGTATTCCGGGGTCCAGTAGGTTTGGCGATATTCCTTCACGCCAGCGTTGTAAGTCTTTGCGGCCATTCGTCTCTCCTCTATGTTGTCGGAAATCTCGCCCGATGAAATTCGGGTTGGGGCAAGTATGAGCAAGTTGCACACTAATTAAAACTTAATTGATTTTATGTTTATCATTCACTAACATGAATTGATGCACCTGAGTCTGAGACAAATCCGTATCTTCGAAGCGGTCGCTCGGCACCGCTCCTACACGCGGGCGGCGGAGGAGTTGCACCTGACCCAGCCGGCGGTATTTACCCAGGCCAAACAACTTGAGGAAGGCGTCGGGCACCTCCTTCTGGAGCGCATCGGCAAGCAAGTTTACCTCACCGACGCTGGCCGCGAGGTACTCGCCACTTGCCGGGAAACGATCGAGGGACTGGATCGCCTGGAGATGCGCCTGGCCGATATGCAAGGCCTGAAGCGTGGGCGGCTTCGTCTTGCCATGGTAACCACCGCCGAATACCTGCTGCCTCGTCTCCTGGGGGAGTTCTGCGCCCACTACCCCGGAATCGAGGCGAAACTGATTGTCAGCAACCGGGAGCAATTGCTGGTGCGCATGGCCAACAACGAGGATGACCTGACCATCCTCGGTGCTCCGCCCGAGGGCATGGACGTTGCGGCCATGCCCATCGCCGACAATCCCTTGGTCGTCATCGCGAGAAACGATCACCCCCTGGCCGGGGAGAAGGCAATTCCAATGGCACGCATCGCCGAGGAAGCGTTCATCTTTCGCGAACCCGGGTCCGGGACACGTCTCGCCACCGAGCGGCATTTTGCCGAGCACGGCCTCAAGTTGAAGGTTCGCCTGGAACTGGGTAGCAACGAGGCGATCAAGCAAGCCATTGCCGGCGGCTTGGGCGTATCCGTGCTCTCCGGCTACACGTTGGCGCTGGAAGGACTCAGCGGCCTGGTGCAACCGCTCGATGTGCAGGGGTTTCCATTGATGCGCAAGTGGTACGTCGCCTATCCGAAGGGCAAGCACCTATCAGCAGTGGCCGAGGCGTTTCTTAGTCATTTGTTGGGCAAGTAGAGCTCAGGAACTGTTCTGAAAAGTGCGGGCGAGTTTGCCTGATATTCGGATCGCGCCGGACGTTTGAGGGCCCGAAAGGAAGGCACAGCTAAGTCCCTTGCCCTCTGCACCCGTTTCTACTCCAGGGCGCCAACAAATCCTCCATCACGGTCTTCCTGGCGAAAAGCAACCAAAGGGGACACACCATGGGTTGACCAATCCGTTACGCCAGTCTCAGCCTCAAGGGAAAAGTGCTCATCGACGCCTGCAAGCACATCCACCGCACCTGCAGGATGAGACCGGAGCCGCGGCTTGCCGACCATCCATCCTGCCCGTCCTGACCGACGAGCGAACCCGCTGACATCGACGTCAATGATCCGCAACACCTGATCGCCGACACGAAAAAGGCCGTCGATGAACTGTCAACCGCCGTCAGTGCAACTTTCTGCCTGAGCCTCGACCCAAAGGCCGACGCCTACGTCGGCGACATCTTCGGCCAGCAACTGGCGCGTGCTCGACCGCATCGACCGGCTGCCCGAGCAGTTGCCGATGGTGTACCTGAACCTGACGCGCTGAACGCGGGTTTGACGGCGAGCGATGCAACGCCATAAAGTCAACGAAATCTGAAGCCTACGAACGCGCAACTTCACAAGACCCATGAATTTTGTCCGTACGCTGACCCTGCGCCAGTTGCAGATCTTCGTCGTCGCCGCCCGCCATCTGAGCTACGCGCGCGCCGCCGAGGAACTGCACCTGACCCCGCCGGCCGTGTCGATGCAGCTGAAGCAGCTCGAGGACAACGTCGGCCTGCCGCTGTTCGAGCGCCTCGGGCGCGGCGTCGCGCTGACCGGCGCCGGCGAGTTGCTGGTCCACCACGCCTTGCGCGTGCTCGGCGAGATCAAGGATGCCGAAGCCAGCCTGCAGGCGCTGCTCGGCGCCGAGACCGGGCTGCTGTCGGTCGGCCTGGTGAGTACCGCCAAGTACTTCATGCCCAAGCTGCTCGCGCAGTTCGCCCACACGCATCCCGGGGTCGACGTGCAGTTCTCCGTCGGCAATCGCGAGGCGCTGCTCCAGAAGCTCCAGGACAACGCCATCGACCTCGCGGTGATGGGCCGCACCCCGGTCGAGATCGACGCCCACGCCGAGCCGATGGCCAGCCACCCCTACGTGCTGATCGGCCCGGCCGATCATCCGCTGCGCGACGCCCGCCGCTTCGACCTGCAGGAACTGCGCCATGAAACCTTCCTGCTGCGCGAGGAGGGCTCGGGTTCGCGGCGGGTGGCCGAGACGATGTTCAGGAACCACCTGTTCACGCCGGCGCGCACCATCAGCATGGGCAGCAACGAGACGATCAAGCAGGCGGTGATGGCCGGCATGGGCATCAGCCTGCTGTCGCTGCACACCATGCCGCTGGAACTGAAGATGGGCGCGATCAGCATCCTCGACGCGGTCGGCACGCCGATCGAGCAGACCTGGTACGTCGTGCACATGAACAGCAAGCGGCTGCTGCCGGCCGGCCAGCACTTCCGCACTTTTCTGCTCGAGCAGACGGCAGCGGGCCTCGACCGCGAGTTCGGGATTTACCTTCAGCTCGGCCGGGCGCCCGCAGGGCCGGTGCTAGAATCGGCCAAGCCGCAGAAGTGACGAGCCACGCCCCCGAACACCGCCCCGATCCCGCCATGCACCCGCGTTTCACGATCGCCGAAGTCGTCGAGCACCCGCTCCGCCAGCGCCTGAACAACGAGTTCCACGCCCGCCCGCCGATTCCGCTGGTCGGCCCGGTGCTGGTCTCGCACCTGGTGTTCAAGCACAGCACCGCCAAGGCGCAGGCGGCGCGCGACAACCTGACGCGCCTGTGCCAGGCGCAGCCCAGCCATTCGATCGAAAGTTCGGACTCGCACCTGATGCTCGACACCGGCAGCTTCCGCATGCGCTGGGAACTGCATACCGAGTTTTCCAGCTACACCTTCTTCCGCCCGCTGGCCGGCGGCGAGGCGCTCGATCCCGAAGCCACCGCCTTCGACGCCGTGCATCCCGAATGGCTGGCCGGCGTTCCCGGCAAACTGATCGTGGCCACCCACGTCGAGCTGCGGTCGACCGCCGAAATCAGCCCGGAATCGGTACTCGCCGGGCTGTCGCCCAGCGGCCGCACGATGGTCGCGGCGCGGGTCGCCGACAACGCCGCGTGGATTTTTACCGACTTCAAGATCGACAACGGCTTTTCGCGCTTCCTCGTCCTCAACGAGTCGATGACGCAACGCCAGACCGGGCGCACCGTGCAGCGCCTGGTCGAGATCGAGACCTACCGGATGATGGCGCTGCTCGGCCTGCCGGTCGCCAAGGAGGTCGGCCGCTGGCTCTACCAGGCGGAGACCCGGCTGGCCGAACTGATGGACCGTATCGGCCAGGCGCGCAGCCCCGAGGACGAACGCAGCGTGCTGGCCAGCCTGTCGACGCTGGCCGCCGAGGTCGAGCACTCGGTGGCCAGCACGACGTTCCGCTTCGGCGCCGCGCGCGCCTACCACGGCCTCGTCATGCAGCGCATCGAGGAACTGCGCGAAACGCGCATCTCCGGCCTGCCGACCTTCCACGAATTCATGCAGCGGCGCCTGCTGCCGGCGATGAACACCTGCGCGGCGATGAGCCGGCGCCAGGATGACCTGTCGGGCCGTGTCGCCCGCAACAGCCAGTTGCTGCGCACCCGCGTCGATATCGAACTCGAGCGCCAGAACCAGGAACTGCTCGCGCAGATGAACCGCCGCGCCCGCTTGCAACTGCGCCTGCAGCAGACCGTCGAGGGCCTCTCGGTGGTCGTGCTGACCTACTACGGCTCACAGCTCGTCCAGTACCTGGCCAAGGGCAGCAAGGATCTGCATCACCTGTCGAGCGACGTGGTCACCGCCGTGTCGATCCCGGTGATTGCCACGCTGGTTGCCTGGAGCCTGCGGCGCATGCGCAAGAAGCTCGCCGCCGAGGAGGACGCGGCGCACTGACTTATAATTCCGGTCTTTCTTCTGGAATCACTGCTGTGACCGCTCCGCTCTTCCAGTCCTCCATCGCCAGTCTGCCTCTCGTTTCGCGGGGCAAGGTCCGCGACATCTACGCGGTCGACGCCGACAAGCTGCTGATTATCACCAGCGACCGCCTGTCGGCCTTCGACGTCGTTCTGCCCGACCCGATTCCGCGCAAGGGCGAGGTGCTGCAGGCGGTCGCCAACTTCTGGTTCGCCAGGCTCGGCCACATCGTGCCGAACCAGTTGACCGGCATCGACCCGGAAAGCGTCGTTGCGGAAAACGAGCGCGACCAGGTGCGCGGCCGCGCCGTCGTCGTCAAGCGCTTGAAGCCGCTGCCGATCGAGGCGGTGGTGCGCGGCTACGTGATCGGCTCGGGCTGGAAGGACTACCAGCAGACCGGCGCCATTTGCGGCATCGCGCTGCCGCCGGGGCTGCGCATGGCCGCCCGGCTGCCCGCCCCGATCTTCACGCCGGCGACCAAGGCGGCGGTCGGCGACCATGACGTGAATATCTCCTTCGCCGAGGCCGAGGCCGCCTGCGATGCCGCGCTGGGCGAAGCGCTGGCCGGCACCGGCAAGACCGGCGCGCAGCTCGCCGCCGAGGCGCGCGACGCCGCCATCCGGCTGTACGAGGAAGCGGCCGAATTCGCGCGCGGGCGCGGCATCATCATTGCCGACACCAAGTTCGAGTTCGGCATCGACGCGGCCGGCACGCTGCACCTGATCGACGAAGCGCTGACCCCGGATTCCTCGCGCTTCTGGCCGGCCAGCCAGTACCAGGAAGGCAGCAACCCGCCGTCCTATGACAAGCAGTACGTGCGCGACTACCTCGAAACGCTCGACTGGAACAAGAAGGCGCCGGCACCGAAGCTGCCGGCCCGGGTGATAACCCGGACCAGCGCCAAGTACCTCGAGGCCTACGAGCGGCTGACCGGGGAAACCTTGTAGGTCGCCGGCGCGAACCAGCTTCGCCTGGCGCGGTCGAACCGCACAACATTTTTGGAGGGCGCTTCCATGAATACCTCGCCCGGGGGAGTTGATCGGTTTCTTTCGGCACCGGCCGTCCGCACGGTCGCGGCCGGCAGGATATTTTCGTGGCTGCGGGCCGGCTGGGATGACCTGCGCGCCAACCCCATTCCCAGCCTCGCCTACGGACTCCTGTTCGGTATCGGCGGCGACCTCATCCTGCTCGCCAGTCTGGGCCGCCCGCACCTGTTCACGGCAGCGCTGTCGGGGTTCTTCCTGGTCGCCCCCCTGCTCGCCGTCGGCCTCTACGAACTGAGCCGCCAGCACGCGGCGGGGTTCCATCCCACCTTCATCGAATCGCTCCGCGCGTTTCGCGGCAACGGTCGATCGATCGCGCTGTTCGGGCTGCTGCTCGGCCTGATCGCCCTCGGCTGGGAACGGGCCTCGTCGATCGGTTTCGTCTTGCTGGGCGGCACCACCAGCGTCAACGTCAAGCAGTTCGTCACGCAGGCCGTCAGCAGCAGCGACAACACGGTTTTCCTGATCCTCTGGTTCGTGCTGGGCGGCGTGCTGGCCCTCGTCACCTACGCGCTCAGCATCGTCTCCGCGCCGCTGATCCTCGACCGTGACGCCAGCCTGGTGACGGCGACCACAACCAGCCTGAAGGCATTCGCCGCCAACACCCTGACGCTGCTGATCTGGGCGGCGACCATCGTCATTCTGACCCTGCTCGGCTTCGCGACATTGCTGTTCGGTCTCGTCGTCATCATGCCGATCCTCGGCCATGCCTCGTGGCACGCCTACCGTGACCTTGTCGAGTGACGCCGTCCCAAATTTCCCTGCCCCGACGACCATGACCACCGAAAACAATCCGCTGCTCGACTTCTCCGACCTCCCCCGCTTCGACCTGATCCGGACCGAACACGTCAGGCCGGCAGTCGAATCGCTGCTCGCCGACGGCCGCGCGCTGATCGCGCGCCTGACCGCCGAGACCACGCCGGCGACGTGGAGCGACTTCGCCGGCGCGCTGGCCGACGGCCTTGAACCCGTCGGCCGCGCCTGGGGCGTGGTCGGCCACCTGCACGCGGTCAACGACGTGCCGGCCTGGCGCGAGGCCTACAACGAGATGCTGCCGGAAGTGTCGCGCTTCTACACCGAGCTCGGCCAGAACCTGGCTCTGTTCGACAAGTTCCGCGCGCTGAAGGCGAGCCCGGAATACGCGACCCTGAGCCGCGAGCGGAAGAAGGTCGTCGACAACGAGATCCGCGACTTCCGCCTCGGCGGCGCCGAACTGCCGGAAGACCAGAAGCCGCGCTTCCAGGAAATCATGGAAGAGATGTCGCAGCTCTCGGCGAAGTTCTCCGAGAACCTGCTCGACGCGACCAACGCCTTTGCCGAGATCGTCAGCGACGAAGCACTGCTCGCCGGCCTGCCCGACGACGTCCGGGAAGCCGCACGTCTTGGCGCCGAGAAAGCCGGCAGCGCCGGCTGGAAATTGACACTGCACCATCCTTCCTACGGCCCGGTCATGCAGTATGCCGACAGCCGCGACCTGCGCGCCCGCATGTACCGCGCCTACGCGACGCGCGCCGCCGAGTTCGCCGACGGCTCGAGCAAGCCGGAATGGGACAACACGCCAGTCATGCAGCGCATCCTCGAACTGCGCGAGGAAGAAGCCCGCATGCTGGGTTTCGCGAACTTCGCCGAAGTCTCGCTGCAGCCCAAGATGGCTGACACGCCGGCGCAGGTGCTCGCCTTCCTGCGCGAGATGGCAGCCAGGGCCAGGCCCTTCGCCGAGAAGGACATCGCCGAGTTGAAGGCTTTCGCGCGGGACGAACTGGGGATCGCCGACTTCCAGCCGTGGGATGCGGCCTATGTTTCCGAGAAATTGCTGCAGGCGCGCTACGCCTTTTCGGACCAGGATGTGAAGCAGTACTTCACCGAACCCAAGGTCGTCGCCGGCCTGTTCGGCGTCATCGAAAGCCTGTTCACGGTCAGCGTGAAGCCGGACAGCGCGCCGGCCTGGGACGACGACGTCCGTTTCTACCGCATCGAGACGCCGGCGGGCGACCTGGTCGGGCAGTTCTACATGGACCTCTACGCCCGCGAGACCAAGCGCGGCGGCGCCTGGATGGACATCGCCCGCACGCGCCGGCGCACAGCGGCCGGCATCGAGACGCCGGTGGCCTACCTGAACTGCAACTTCGCCCGGCCGGTCGGCGAACGGGACGGCAAGCCCCTGCCAGCGACGTTCACCCACGACGAGGTGATCACGCTGTTCCACGAGGCCGGCCACGGCCTCCACCACCTGCTCACGCGCGGCGAGGAACTTGGCGTTTCCGGCCTGCACGGCGTCGAGTGGGACGCCGTCGAGCTGCCCTCGCAGTTCATGGAGAACTACTGCTGGGAATGGGAGGTGCTGCAGGGGATGACCGCCCACGTCGACACCGGCGCCCCGCTGCCGCGCGAACTGTTCGACAAGATGCTGGCCGCGCGCAACTTCCAGAGCGGCATGATGATGCTGCGCCAGATCGAATTCGCCCTGTTCGACATGCGCCTGCACTGCGAATTCGACCCGAAAGGCGCGTCGACCGTGATGGAGCTGCTCGCCGAGGTGCGCCGCGAAGTCGCCGTGCTGATCCCGCCCGAGTGGCACCGCTTCCCGCACAGCTTCTCGCACATCTTCGGCGGCGGCTACGGCGCCGGCTACTACAGCTACAAGTGGGCCGAGGTGCTGTCGGCCGACGCCTACGCCGCCTTCGAGGAGGCCGGCGATCCGTTCGATGCCACGGTCGGCAAACGCTTTCTCGACGAAATCCTGGCCATGGGTGGCGCCCGCCCGGCGATCGAATCCTTCACCGCTTTCCGCGGCCGCGAACCGAAGGTAGACGCCCTGCTCCGTCACAGCGGTATGATTGCAGCGTAATCCGTTCCGGGAGGGAAATCATGCGTTATCTGCTCATGCTGTGCCTGGCGCTGGCGAGCGCCAGCGTCGTTGCCGAAACCTACCGCTGGGTCGATCCGGCCGGGCGTACCGTCATATCCGACACGCCGCCCCCGGGCCGCATGCACTCCGTCTCGAAGGCGGGCGCCAGCGCTGCGGACGACGATGGCCTGCCCTTCGCCGTCAAGCGCGCGGCCGAGAATTTCCCGGTCACGCTGTACACCTCGGCCGACTGCACCACGCAATGCAAGGACGGGCGCGACCTGCTCAACGGTCGCGGCGTGCCGTTCGCCGAGAAGATGCTGCAGAGCCAGGAGGACGTCGCCGAACTGAAGCAACTGGTCGGCGATGCCTTCGTGCCGGCGCTCAAGGTCGGCAAGCAGAGTTTTCGCGGCTTCGAGGCCGGCGCCTGGAACAACCTGCTCGACCTCGCCGGCTACCCGAAGTCCGCCCCCTACGGCAGCAAGCCGTCGGGCGGACTGGCCAAGTGAAGATAGCGAGCTGGAACGTCAATTCGCTGAAAGTCCGGCTGCCGCACCTGCTCGACTGGCTGGCCGAAGCCCGGCCGGACGTCGTCTGCCTGCAGGAATTGAAGCTCGAGGACGCCGCGTTCCCGCTGGCCGAGATCGAGGCCGCCGGCTACCACGCCGCGTTCTCCGGGCAGAAGACCTACAACGGCGTCGCCCTGCTCGCGCGCCAGGCGATCGGCGAGGTGCTGGTCGGCAACCCGCATTTTCCCGATGAGCAGAAACGCCTGATCAGCGGCACGGTCGGCGACACCCGCGTCATCTGCGCCTACATGCCGAACGGCCAGGCGGTCGGCAGCGACAAGTACGACTACAAGCTGCGCTGGCTCGACGCGCTCGCGGTCTGGCTCGGCGAGGAACTGGCCGCGCACCCGCGGCTGGCGCTGTGCGGCGACTACAACATCGCCCCCGACGACCGCGACGTGCACGACCCTAAGGCCTGGGCCGGCCAGATCCTCTGCTCGGAGCCAGAGCGCGCCGCCTTCCAGCGCCTGCTCGGCCTCGGCCTCGTCGACAGCTTCCGCTTGTTCGACCAGCCCGAGAAGATATTTTCCTGGTGGGACTACCGCATGCTCGGTTTCCCGAAGAACCTCGGCCTGCGCATCGACCACGTGCTGCTCTCGGCGCCGCTGGCCGAGCAATGCACGGCCGCCGGCGTCGACCGCGCACCGCGCAAGCGCGAACGGCCATCCGATCACGCGCCGGTGTGGGCCGAGTTGGGCTGACGCGGCATGGCTGTTGCGGTCGACCGCGCCGAACTGCTCGCTTTGTACCCGGCGCTGGCCGGCCTGCCGGCGGCCCGGCTCGACGCGCTGCTGGCGACCGGGGTCACCGCCTGCCTGCCGGCCGGCAGCGAGGTGTTCACCGAACGCCAGCCGTGCACCGGCTTTCCGCTCCTCGTCGCCGGCAGCATCAAGGTCGTCAAGCAGGCGGCGAATGGACGCGAACTGGTGCTCTATCGGGTGGCGCCGGGCGGTTCGTGCATCATCACGTCGAGTTGCCTGCTCGGGCACGCCGACTACAATGCACGCGGCATCGCCGAGGCGCCGCTGACGCTGTTCGTCCTGCCGGTCAGCGCCTTCGCCGCGCTGCTGGTCGAGCATCCGCCCTTCCGCGACTTCGTCTTCCGCCTCTTCTCCGAGCGCATCGCCGAACTGATGCAACTGGTCGAGGAAGTCGCCTTCGCCCGCCTCGACCAGCGCCTCGCCAGGCTGCTGCTGGCGCGCGGCGAAGGTGACGATCAACGCCACCCACCAGCAACTGGCCGACGAACTGGGCAGCGTTCGCGAAATCGTCAGCCGGCTGCTCAAGGGCTTCGCCGCGCAGGGACTGGTGTCGCTCGGCCGCGAGCAGATCGTCGTCAGCGATCGCGACGGGCTGAAGAGCATCGCCGCTGTGTGACCCAGGTTACAGACCGGCCGTGCGGCCTGGCGTAAAGTGCACATCGTACCCACTACTTGACGGAGAATGAATCATGGCGGCAAATGTTGGCGGTATCGACAAAATCGTACGTATCGTTGCCGGCGCCGGACTGATCAGCGCCACCGTAGCCGGCATGCTGCCGGTCTGGGGCTATATCGGCATCGTGCCCCTCGCAACCGGACTGATGGGCTGGTGTCCTGCCTATACCCTGTTCGGCATGAATACCTGCGCGACCAAGAAGTAAGTCGGCCACGCCGAACGAAAACCCGCTGCGGCGGGTTTTCTTACGTCAGGTAGTTGGCGATGCGGACGTAGTCTGCAACCGAAGTGTCTTCTGGGCGGCACGTCGGGTCAATGCCGAGTTCGGCAAATCCCGCGTCGCTCAAGGCGCCCTTAAGCGTATTGCGCAGCATCTTGCGCCGTTGCGAAAAGGCGATCCGAACGACTTGCGACAGCTTTTCCTGACTCCTGGCATTCAGTTCGGCAACGTCCTTGGGAATCAGTCGCACGACCGCCGACTGCACTCGCGGCGGCGGATCGAAGCTTTCCGGCGGCACGTCGAGCAGCCATTCGATGTGAAAGCGATACTGGAGCATCACCGAAATCCGGCTGAATTCGGAATCGCCGGGCTCCGCGACCATGCGCTCGACGACCTCCTTCTGCAGCATGAAGTGCATGTCGCGGACGATCCCGCCGTATTCGGCGAGATGGAACAGCAGCGGCGTCGAGATGTTGTACGGCAGGTTGCCGACCAGGCGAAGGTCACTGCCGATGGTCGCGAAATCGAAGGCCAGCGCATCGCCGGCATGGACGGTCAGCCGCTCGGGCGCATGCTGCCTGTGCAGGCGGGCGATCAGGTCGCGGTCGATCTCGACGACGTGCAGGTGGTCCAGCCTCGCCAGCAGCGGCTCGGTCAGCGCGCCGAGACCGGGGCCGATCTCGACGAGCGTGTCGCTGCGCTGCGGCGCGATGGTCGCGACGATGGCGGCGATGACTGCCGCGGTCGACCAGGAAATTCTGGCCAAACCGCTTGCGGGCGACATGGCCTTTCATAAGCCGCTCCGGGTTGCCATGCGGGCCGCCTCGGCGACCGCCGCGAACAGGCTGCCCGGGTCGGCACGGCCGCTGCCGGCCAGTTCGAGCGCGGTGCCGTGGTCGACCGAGGTGCGGATGACCGGCAGGCCGAGGGTAACGTTGATGCCGTGGCCGAAGGTCGCGTACTTGAGCGCGGTCAGGCCCTGGTCGTGGTACATCGCCAGCACCGCATCGCCCTGCGCCAGCAGCGGCGGGGTGAACATCGTGTCGGCGGGATGCGGACCCGAAACCTGCATGCCTTCGGTACGCAGCTTGGCGAGTACCGGAGCGATGACCTCGATTTCCTCGCGCCCCAGATAGCCGCCCTCGCCAGCATGCGGATTGAGGCCGGCGACCAGGATGCGCGGTTCGGCAAGGCCGTACTTCGCGCGCAGGTCGGCGTGCAGGATGCGCAGCGTCCGCTCCAGCAGGTCGGGCGTGATCGCCCCCGGCACGTCCCGAAGCGGCAGGTGCGTCGTCGCCAACGCGACGCGCAGCGGGCCGTTCGCCGTGTCGCCGGCCAGCATCATGACGACCAGCGGCGTGCCGGTCTTCTCCGCCAGGTACTCGGTATGGCCGGTAAACGGCACGCCGGCGTCGTTGATGACGCCCTTGTGCACCGGTGCCGTCGCCAGCGCAGCGAACTCGCCCGCACGGCAGCCGGCCAGTGCGCGGTCGAGCAGGGCCAGCACGTAGCGGCCGTTGGCGGGGTCGAGTCGGCCGGCCACCGATGGCACCGCGAGCGGCATGTGCAGCACGTCGAGGCAGTCCCGGTCGACGGCGTTTGCGGGAGAATAATCGCGGAGGCAAACCTCCAGCCCCAGCGCCGCGGCACGCCCGGCGAGCAGGTCGCGATCACCGAGCACGACCGGCCACGCATCGCCAGGCCAGTCAGCCAGCCGCAGGCAGAGCTCGGGGCCGATGCCGGCCGGCTCACCGCTGGTGACGGCAATGACCGGCAAGGTCATTTTTCGTCGAGGCGGTTCTCGACGTAGGTGCGGTCGCGCAACTGGCGCAGCCAGTCCTGGTAGGCCTCGTCCAGCTTGCGTTCGCGCAGCGCCTGGCGCGCCATCGTGCGCTGGCGCTCCTCCGAGACGTCGCGCTGGCGCCGCTCGGAAACCTGGATCAGGTGCATGCCGAACGACGTCTGGACGACCGGGCTGAATTCGCCCTCCTTGAGCGCGTCCATCGCCTTCTCGAACTCGGGCACCGTATCGCCCGGGCTGATCCAGCCGAGGTCGCCGCCCTTGGCGCCGGAGCCGTCCTGCGAATAAAGGCGCGCCAGTTCGGCGAAATCGCCACCATTGACGAGGCGCTCGCGCACATTTTCCATCTTGCGGCGCGCTTCCGGCTCCGAAACGACCTCGTTGACGCGGATCAGGATGTGGCGGGCCTTGGTCTGCTGGACGGAAGCCTGGACGCTGCCGCCACGCCGGCCGGCCAGCTTGACGATGTGAAAACCGGCCGACGAGCGCAGGAGGTCGCTGATCTCCCCCGGCTGCAGGCGGGACGCCGCCTCGGCATAAATGCTCGGCAGGCGGTCAGCCGGCCGCCAGCCGAGGTTGCCTCCCTGCAGGGCATCCGGCGCATCGGAGAAGGCGGCGGCCAGTTCGGCGAAGTTCTCGCCGGCCCGTGCCCGCTTGAGGGCCTGCTCGCCGCGCAGGCGAAGCTTCTGCAACTGCTCGGGGGTCGCCGACTCCGGCGCCCGCAAGAGGATGTGCACCAACTGGAATTCCTGGCCGCCACCGGCGGTCTGGTTGGCAAGGTAGGCATCCACCTCGCCGTCCGAGATGACGAGCCGGCTGTCCACCTCGCGCTCGCGCAGGCGGACCATCGTCATCTCGTCGCGGATTTCCTCGCGGAAGCGCGCATAGCGGACGCCGTCCTTCTCCAGCGCCAGCTTGAACTGCTGCGGGGTCATCCGGTTGTTCGCGGCAATGCGGCCGATCGCCTGATCGAGCTGGGCGTCGTCGATGCGCAGGCCGGTGCCCTGCGCGAATTGCAGCTGGATGCGTTCCATGATCGCCCGCTCGAGCATCTGGCGCTCCAGTCTCTTCCCGCGGCGGCAGCGGCGTCCCCTGCTTCTGCAACTGCTTGAGCGCGGAATCCACGCGGACCCGCAGCTCGACCATGGTGATCACTTCGTCACCGACCACGGCAACGATGCGGTCGGCCTCGACCGGGTCGGACGGCGCGGCAGAGACCTGGCCCCCGAGAGCGGCAAGGAGGAAGGCAAAAAGGAGGAACAGGCGGTGGAAAGCGATGGGCATGGTCGTCATTGTGGCATGAGCAGGGCGCTGGAAGTGGGCAACTCGTTGGACTTGCCGTAACCCGGGATCGACCGGCGCAGGAGGCTGATCGGGTTATTGCCGATGCTGGCGAAGTCGCTGAGTTCGAGCTGCAGGAAGATCGCGTTGTTCGGCTGCCCGGAGATCGCCTCGAGGCGCTGGCCGACGGCCCGGAACGCCCAGCAGCCGGCGTTGTACTCGAAGCCGGCGATCGCCTCGAGCAACTGGCTGTCCTTGAGCGAAAAATTGTAGCGTCCGACGAGGTAAAGGCGCGACGTCAGGGGCCACTGGCCGGCGATGTCGAACTGGTCGGTCTGTGCGGTTTTCTGGTCGAGCGGATTACGCGCGAAGCGGTAGCTGGCGCTCAGCGCCTTGGTCATTTCGGGCTGGTAGCGCATGCCCACCGAGAGGCGCTCGTTGACTGCGTCGCGGTAGTTGTATTCCCAGTTGGCCTGGGCATAGGTCTTGGGCATGACCAGTCCGTTGAAGGCCATCAGCAGATTGGACCACCCTTGCGGAATCGGCGCCTCGCCCGGCAAAAGGACTCGTGGCGCCGTGAAGTAATAGCGCTGTCCGACCAGAGCCTTGAAACGCTCGACACCCGTCTCGGCATCGAGCATGCGGGTGGACACCGCCGCCGTCATCTGGTTGGCGTCGTTCAGCCGGTCGAAGCCGCTGTAGCGGTTCTCGGTGAAGACTTGCGTGAAGTTGAAGTCGTTGATATAGGTGTCGAACACCGGGTAGGCGTCCTGGTTCCTGTACGGGATGTTGACGTAGTACAGGCGCGGCTCGAGCGTCTGGATGAAGCCCTTGCCGAGCAACTCGGTATCGCGTTCGAAGTTCAGGCTCGAGTTGACCGAGAACACGGGCAGCGTGCGGGTCAGGTTGTAGGACTCTCCCACGGGCGGCGTAATGGCGTATTGGGTGGCCTGGACACCGATTTTCGGAATCAGGGTGTACGCCGGATGAACGAAGGGCAGCGACAGTTGCGGATAGATGAACGCCCGGTCGCCCTCGGGACGAATAGCGTTGATCAGGCGCGACTGCGGGGTGACCGTGAACCGGGTGTACTGGCCGAGCAGCCCGAAATCCATGCCCAGCACGTCCGACTTGAACCCCAGGACATTCATCTGCGGCTCCATGAAGTAGGGAGGCAGCACCGGGCTCGCCGGATCGGTCTGCAGGGTCTGGAAACGCTGGAAGATCAGGTTGCTCTGCAGGCCAGGCAGCGGCGCATAGTTGAGGGTCACATTCTGCGGCAACTGGACCTGCGAGGTCTGGCTCAACCGCGACGACATGTCCTGCCAGTAAAAGTCGTCGGAGACCGCGTTCCAGTTCACACTGGCCGCCGAGAAGCCGCGCCCGAGGTTATGCGCGTGCACGACGGAGTATCCCCAGCGGGCGCTGTCCGTCTGCTGGTCGTGCGGCATGTACTCCGCCTTGTAGCTGCCCCCGGGGGCGGGCACATTGTAGTCAAGATAGCGCGCTTCGATGCCGATCTGCCCACCGCGCTTGCTCATGTAGCGCGGGAAGAAGGTCACGTCGTAATTGGGCGCGATGTTCCAGTAATAAGGCACCGTCAGGTCGAACCCGGTACGCGTCGAGGCGGCGGCGAGCGGGCTCAGGAAGCCCGACTGGCGCTGGCTGTTGAGCGGGAAGGTGGCAGCCGGCGTGTAGAAGATGGGAACATCCTTGAACCAGAGCGCGGCGTTGCTCGCGTTGCCGACGCCGCGATCGTAGTCGAGATGCATCCGCGAGGCGCTCAGGTACCAGTCGGTCTGGCCCGGCTTGCAGGTCGAGAAGGTGGCGCCCGACAGCAGGATCTGGTTCTCGCCCTCGAATTCGGCTCGCTCCGCCGTCCCGCTCGCCAGCGACGGGCGGGACGGCGGGTTCGTCGTCGGCAGGCCGTAGCTGGCGGGGATGTTCGTCACCATCGCCGAACTGGCGGCGATCGCCACGTTGGAGGTCGACGCCGTGGCGGGGACAGCCGTCAGCCCGTAGAGCCTTGCTCGCGACGTCCCTGACCATCAGGTAATCGGCCGACTCGGCGAAGCCGACCTGCTCGGAGAGCTTCAGGCGCAGGTGCGGCGTCGTGAATTCCTGGCCTTCCTGGAGCAGGCGGACGCGGTTGCCGCTGGTCGCCTCGATTTCGTCGTCGAGCGGCCAGTAGGTCATCCGGTCGCCGTAGACCTGGGTTCCCGCCTTGCGCAACTCGACGTCGCCGCTCGCCTCGGTCACCTCCTCCGACCTGCCCTCCATGCGGTCGGCGCGGATGAACAACGGATAGGCGTCGCTCTTGCGCAGGCTCGCCGGATAGGGAACGCCGACCGGCACAGGCGCCGCCTGCCCCTTCTTGCCGAGCACGTTGAACCGCCGGTCGCCGCGCAGCTTGAGGCCATCGTCCGGCACTGCGCCGACGCACCATCGTCCGCCGCAGCCAAGCTTGCCGTGGTAACGGCAAGCATGCAGCAGAGGAGCAAAACAGGCGGACGACGTACCGGAACTGGCATGCAGCAGGGGAGGGGGTCGATGAGCGCCGGAACACGAGGCGCCCGAGTGTTAAAATCGGGCATTCTACAACGAACCCGCCCCCAACCCGATGCCGCGCGATCAACTCGTCAAGGACTGGGTCGCCAGTCGCTTCCCCGGCCAGAGCGTCCTCATCACCCCGGCCTCGGCCGACGCCAGTTTCCGCCGCTACTTCCGCCTGACCTGGCCGGACGGCAGCACGCGCATCCTGATGGACGCCCCGCCCGACAAGGAGGACTGCAAGCCCTTCATCCGCGTCGCCGGCCTGCTCGCCCGCGCCGGCCTCGCCGCGCCGCGCGTCCTCGACCAGGATCTCGACAACGGTTTCCTGGTCCTCACCGACCTCGGCCGCATCGGCTATCTCGATGCGCTGAACGCCGATCTGGCGATCGCCGACCTGCTGATCCGGCCGGTGCTCGACGTGCTGGTCACCTGGCAACTCTCATCGACCGCCGCGACGCTGCCGCCCTACGACGCGACGCTGCTGCGCCGCGAGCTCGACCTCTTCCCGGAATGGTTCGTCGGCCGCCACCTCGGCGTGCAACTGGACGACAGCGAAAAGTCCATGCTCGACCGGACCTTCAAGTTCCTGATCAATTCGGCGCTCAACCAGCCCAAGGTTTTCGTGCACCGCGACTTCATGCCGCGCAACCTGATGGTGGTCGAAAGCGAAGCGCGCCTGACGCCCGGCATCATCGACTTCCAGGACGCCGTCTACGGCCCGATCACCTACGACGTCGTCTCACTGTTTCGCGACGCCTTCATTTCCTGGGACGAGGAGCAGGAAATCGACTGGGTCGTCCGCTATTGGGAAAAGGCCCGCGCCGCCGGTCTGCCGGTGCGCGCCGACTTCGGCGACTTCTGGCGCGACTACGAACTGATGGGCCTGCAGCGCCACCTCAAGGTGCTCGGCATCTTCTGCCGGCTGAACTACCGCGACGGCAAGGGCAAGTATCTCGACGACCTGCCGCGCTTCATGAACTACGCGCGCAAAACGGCCGGCCGCTACCTCGCGCTCAAGCCGCTGCTCGAGTTGCTCGACAAGCTGGAAGGCAAGGCCGGGGAAATCGGCTACACCTTCTGATGAAAGCGTTCATTCTTGCCGCCGGGCGTGGCGAGCGCATGCGTCCGCTGACCGACCATACGCCCAAGCCGCTGTTGCCCGTGGGCGGCAAGCCGCTCATCGCCTGGCATCTGGAACGGCTGGCGGCAGCCGGATTCAGCGAAATCGTCATCAACCACGCCCATCTCGGCGAGCAGATCGAAGCGGCGCTGGGAGATGGTTCGCAATGGGGTTTGCACATCCAGTATTCGCCGGAACCGCCGGGCGCGCTGGAAACCGCCGGCGGCATCGCCAACGCCCTGCCTCTGCTCGGCAACGAGGCGTTCCTGGTAGTCAATGGCGACATCTATTGTGATATCGATTTTGGCCGTTTTTCCGGGTTGACCGTAGCGGGCCGACAGTCAACCGCCCATCTCGTCATGGTCGCCAACCCGGCGCACCACGCCGGCGGCGACTTCAGCCTCGACGGCGAGCGCATCGCGGTCGCGCGGGGCGAGGAAACACTCACCTACGCCGGCATCGCGGTGTTTTCGCCGTCTTTCTTCGCCGACGTGCCGCGCGGCTCGGTCATGAAGCTCTATCCGCTGCTCGCCGCCGCCATCGCCGCCGGCACCCTGACCGGGGAACGCTTCACCGGCCGCTGGGTCGACGTGGGAACGCCGCAACGCCTCGCCGAACTGGATGCCGAATTGACAAAGCCATGAGCCACGCCCATTTCATCGCCCGCCGCAAGCGCCTGCTGAAAACGATCGGCGACGGCGTCGCCATCGTGCCGACCGCGCCGGAAGTCATCCGCAACCGCGACGCGCTTCACCCTTACCGCTTCGACAGCTACTTCTGGTACCTGACCGGCTTCCCCGAACCCGAAGCGGTGGTCGTGCTGATTGGCGACAGGAAACCCAAGTCCATCCTCTTCTGCCGCGAGAAGCATGACGAGCGCGAAATCTGGGACGGCTACCGCTACGGCCCCAAGGCCGCGAAAATCGCCTTCGGCTTCGATGCCGCCTACCCGATCGGCCAACTCGACAAAAAACTGGCCGAATTCCTCGTCGACCGCGACACGCTGTGGCACGCCATCGGCCACGATGCCGAATGGGATGCACGCATCGCCAGGGCACTCAACGAAGTCCGCGCCCAGACCCGCGCCGGCAAGCGGGCGCCGCGCGCCATTCACGATCTGCGCGCCGAACTGGACGCCATGCGGCTGGTCAAGGATGCCGCCGAGGCCGATATCCAGCAGCGCTCGGCCGACATCGCCAGCGCCGGTCACGCCCGCGCCATGCGCACCTGCCGCCCCGGCCTGGCCGAGTACGAACTCGAAGCCGAGCTGACTTACGAATTCCGCAAGCGCGGCGCCGACGGCCACGCCTACACGCCCATCGTCGCCGGCGGCGCCAACGCCTGCGTCCTGCACTACGTCGCCAACGACAAGCTGCTCAACGACCACACGCTGGTGCTGATCGACGCCGGCTGCGAAGTTGAAGGCTACGCTGCCGACATCACCCGGACGTTCCCGGTCAATGGCCGTTTCAACTCGCCGCAGAGGGACGTTTACGAAATCGTCCTCGCCGCACAGGCAGCAGCGATCGACGCCACCGCCCCCGGCCGCCATTTCATGGAAGGCCACGATGCCGCCGTGCGCGTGCTGACCCAGGGGATGATCGACCTCAAGCTGCTCACCGGCGACCTCGACAACCTGATCGACAAGGGCGACTACAAGCGCTTCTACATGCACCGCACCGGCCACTGGCTCGGCCTCGACGTGCACGATGCCGGCGAATACAAGGTCGGCGACGAATGGACGACGCTGCAACCGGGAATGACGCTGACCGTCGAACCCGGCCTCTACATTCGCCCGGGCGCCGATGTCCCGCCTGGACTCGCGGGCATCGGCATCCGCATCGAGGACGATGTGCGCGTCACAGCCACGGGTTGCCACATCTATACCACGGCGCCGAAGACAGTGGCCGAAATCGAGGAAGTGATGCGCCATGACTGAAACTGTCGTCGAGGACGTTGACATCCTGATCGTCGGCGCCGGCCCGGTCGGAATGACGCTGCACCTGGCGCTCGCCGCCGGCGGCTTGAAATCGCTGCTTCTGGACCGTCGACCGCAGCAGGCCCAGCAAGCCGACCCGCGCGCCCTCGCCCTGTCACACGGCGCCCGCCAGTTGCTCGAACAGATCGCCGCCTGGCCAACCCGTGCGGCGACGCCGATCGAGACCATCCACGTTTCGCAGAAGGACGGCTTCGGCCGCACGCTGATCGATCGCACTGACTACGATCTGCCGGCGCTCGGCTACGTCGTCCGCTACCGTGACCTCGCCGGCGCGCTGGCCGCCAATCTGGCCGACGATGCCGTGCTGTCGGAGGCCGAGATCCTCGCCATCACACCCGGCGACGATCATGTCACCGTCTCGCTGCGTCACGCCGGCGAGTTGCGCAGCATCCAGACCCGATTGCTGGTTCATGCCGAAGGTACGCCCGCTGACGACCCGGACGTCTCGGTCAGCGACTACGCCCAGCACGCGGTCATTTGCGAAGTCACCCCGACGCCCGGTCACAACAAGCGCGCCTGGGAACGCTTCACCCCCGACGGCCCGCTCGCCCTGCTCCCGCTCGGCGACGAATACTCCATCGTATTCACGCTGCCACCGGCCACGGCCGATGCCGTCATGGCCATGGACGACGCTGCCTTCACGGCCGCCCTGCAAACCCGGTTCGGCCAGCGCATGACCTTCGCCAATCCGGGGAAACGCAGCCGCTTCCCGCTCACGCTGCGCCTGCGCGACCCGCTGGTCAAGGACAACGAGGTGTGGATCGGCAACGCCGCCCAGACGCTGCACCCGGTCTCCGGCCAGGGCTTCAACCTCGGCCTGCGCGATGCCTGGCAACTCGCCGAAATCCTGCTCGCCGACGGCGTCGACCGCAGCAGCCTGGCGCACTATGCCGCCCGCCGCCGCCTCGACCGCAAGGGCGGCGCGCTGTTCACGGACGGCATCGTGCGGGCCTTCTCCAACGATTTCGGCCCGCTCAGGGTCGCCCGCGGCCTCGGCCTGCTCGCCCTCGACCTGTTCCCGCCCGCCCGCCACTTCGTCGCCAAGCGGATGATCTGGGGGGGACGCGCCTGGCCATGATGCCGGGCCGTGCGCAGGCCTGGTTCCTCGCCTGCCGCCCGAAAACCCTGTCGGTGTCGCTGTCGCCGGTGCTGGTCGGCACGGCGGTCGCCTGGCACGACACGCAAGCCCTGCTCTGGCTGCCGCTGCTCGCCGCGGCGCTCGGTGCCGCCTTCATCCAGATCGGCACCAACCTGTTCAACGACGTCGGTGATTTCCTGCGCGGCACCGACACGCCGGGCCGCCTCGGCCCGAAGCGGGCCACCGCCGAGGGCTGGCTCAGCGTCGACATGTTACGTGCCGGCGCCTGGCTGGCCTTCGCGCTCGCCTTCCTGTGCGGCATCTATCTGGTCGCCCACGGCGGCTGGCCGATCGTCGTCATCGGCCTCGCCTCGCTCGCCGCTGGCTGGGCCTATACCGGCGGGCCGGCGCCGATCGCCTACCGTCCGCTCGGCGAAGCGTTCGTCTTTGTCTTCTTCGGACTCGTCGCCGTCGGCGGCAGCTATTACCTGCAGACGCTGACGCTGACGCCGACGGCGCTGGTCGTCGCCGTGCTGGTTGGTTTGCACGCGGCGGCAGTCATCACCGTCAACAACTACCGCGACCGCGACGGCGATGCCAGCAACGGCAAGAATACGCTGGCCGTGCTGCTCGGCCGACCGGCGACCCGAGGCCTCTACACGGCCGAGATGCTCGCCCCCTACGCGCTGCTGCCGCTGCTCGCCGACCTCGGCTGGCCGGCCGCGCTGCCGCTGCTGTCCCTGCCGCTGGCGCTCGTACTGATTGCGCGTTTCCGCCGCGAAGCCGCCGGTCCGGTATTCAACGGCATCCTCGCCGCGACTGCCGGGCTGCAACTCGTGTTCGCCTTGCTCCTGTCCCTCGCATTCGTCATTTGACTATTTCCTGGGCGCCGACTCGGGTAGAATGCGCGGTTTCGCCGCTTCCTCCGACCCTCCCAAAGGCCCATGGAATTCGCCGGTTTCACGCTTCGCAACAACCTGTTCGTCGCCCCGATGGCCGGCGTGACGGACCGGCCGTTCCGCCAGTTGTGCAAGAAGATGGGCGCCGGCCTGGCGGTGTCGGAGATGGTCACCTCGAATTCGCTGCTCTACGGCAGCGCCAAGACGCTGCGCCGCGCCAACCACGCCGGCGAAGTCGAACCGGTCGCGGTGCAGATCGCCGGCGCCGATCCGCGGATGATGGCCGAGGCCGCCCGCCACAACGTTGACAACGGCGCCCGGATCATCGACATCAACATGGGCTGCCCGGCCAGGAAGGTCTGCAACGTGATGGCCGGGTCGGCGCTGATGCAGGATGAGGGACTGGTCGGCAGGATTCTCGATGCGGTGGTTTCAGCCGTGCCGAACACGCCGGTCACGCTGAAATTCCGCACCGGCTGGAACCTGGCCAACCGCAACGCGCCGGCTATCGCCCGCATTGCCGAGAGCGCCGGCGTGCGTGCCGTCGCCATCCACGGCCGCACGCGCTGCCAGCAATACACCGGCGAGGCCGAGTACGACACCATCGCCATGGTCAAGACGCTGATCCGGATCCCGGTCATCGCCAACGGCGACATCAACACGCCGGAAAAGGCGAAGCATGTGCTCGACGTCACCGGCGCCGACGGCATCATGATCGGCCGCGCCGCCCAGGGCCGCCCCTGGCTGTTTCGCGAGATCGAGCATTACCTGAAGACCGGCGAGCATCTCCCGCCGGCCGGAGTCATGGAGATCCACGGCATCCTGTTGGCCCATCTCGACGACCTCTACGCGTTCTACGGCCCGGAAACGGGTTTCAAGGTCGCCCGCAAGCACATTTCCTGGTACACCAGGGGACTGGTTGGCTCGGCGGCATTCCGCAAGGAAATGAACGTCCTGCCCGGCATCGACCAGCAGATGCAGGCGGTGAACGACTTCTTCTTTCGTCTGGCGGAACAGCACGATCACCTGAAATACGACACAGAGGAGGCGTTGGCAGCATGAGCCAACATGATCTGGGGAAATGCGTCACGGATTCGCTCGAGCAGTATTTCCGCGACCTCGATGGCGAAAGGCCCGCTGCCATCTACGACATGGTCCTGAACAGCGTCGAGAAGCCGATGCTCGAACTGGTGCTCGCCAAGGCCGGCGGCAACCAGACGCTCGCCGCCGACATGCTCGGCATCAACCGCAACACGCTGCGCAAGAAACTGACCGAACACCAGTTGCTCAAGGATCAAGCTGTCAGCCATTAGCGGCCAGCAAGAACCAAGACCCCAGGCAACTCGACCCTAACGACTCGACCCTGAAATGACCATCAAGCAAGCGCTGATTTCCGTCTCCGACAAGCGGGGCGTCCTCGAATTCGCCCAGGGCCTCGCCGCCCAGGGTGTCAATCTGCTGTCCACCGGCGGCACCGCAAAAATGCTCCGTGATGCCGGGTTGACCGTGACCGAGATCGGCGACTACACCGGCTTTCCGGAAATGCTCGACGGCCGCGTCAAGACCCTGCACCCGAAGGTACACGGCGGCATCCTGGCCCGCCGCGACCTGCCGGAACACCTGGCGACCATCGCCGCGCACGGCATCCCGACCATCGACCTCGTTTGCGTCAATCTCTACCCGTTCCGCGAAACCGTCGCCAAGCCGGGCGTCACGCTCGACGACGCGATCGAGAACATCGACATCGGCGGGCCGGCCATGGTCCGCTCCTCGGCCAAGAACTACGCGGCTGTCGCCATCGTCACCGACCCGGCCGACTACCAGCCCGCTGCTCGCCGAAATGCAGGCCAATGCCGGCGCGCTCAAGCTGGAAACCCGCTTCGGTCTGGCCAAGAAGGCTTTCGTACATACCGCCCGCTACGATTCCGCCATCGCCAACTGGCTGACCGCGCTCGAATCCACCGCCGAGGAAGCGCCGAAGCTGTCGCCGTTCCCGACCGCCTTCCAGACCGCCTTCGACCGCGTCGAAACCCTGCGCTACGGCGAGAACCCGCACCAGCAGGCCGCCTTCTACCGCGACCCGGTCGTCACGCCGGGCACCATCGCCGCCTACACCCAGTTGCAGGGCAAGGAACTGTCGTACAACAACATCGGCGACTCGGATGCCGCCTGGGAATGCGTCAAGACCTTCGCCGGCCCGGCCTGCGTCATCGTCAAGCACGCCAACCCGTGCGGCGTCGCCGTCGACGGCAAGCTGCTCGGCGCCTATGAAAAGGCCTTCCAGACCGATTCCACTTCGGCCTTCGGCGGCATCATCGCCTTCAACGGCACCGTCGATGTCGACGTCGTCGCCGCCATGAACGAGCGCAAGCACTTCGTCGAAGTGCTGATCGCCCCGGCCTTCACGCCGGCTGCCAGGGAAATGCTGGCGGCCAAGCAGAACCTGCGCGTCCTCGAAGTGCCGCTCGCCCACAACTACCACGCCTTCGAAATGAAGCGCGTCGGCGGCGGCATGCTGTTGCAGACGCCGGACATGTTCAACGTCCAGGCGTCCGACCTCAAGGTCGTCACCGAATCGCCCCGACCCCGGCCCAGATCGCAGACCTGCTCTTCGCCTACCGCGTCGCCAAGTTCGTCAAGTCCAACGCCATCGTCTTCTGCGGCAACGGCATGACGCTCGGCGTCGGCGCCGGCCAGATGAGCCGCGTCGATTCGACCAGGATCGCCAGCATCAAGGCGCAGCACGCCGGCCTCGATCTGGCCGGTTCCGTCGTCGCCTCCGATGCCTTCTTCCCGTTCCGCGATGGCGTCGATGTGCTGGCCGCGGCCGGCGCCAAGGCCGTCATCCAGCCGGGCGGCTCGATGCGCGACGACGAGGTCATCGCCGCCGCCGACGAGCACGGCCTAGCGATGGTCATGACCGGCACCCGTCACTTCCGTCACTGAAAACAATGAAACCCAAGAACTCAGGCATGAAAGTCCTAGTCATCGGTTCCGGCGGCCGCGAGCATGCGATGGCTTGGCGCCTGGCGCAGACGCCCGGCGTGCAGCGGGTTTACGTCGCGCCCGGCAACGCCGGAACGGGACGCGAGTCCGGGCTGAGGAATGTCAACCTCGCCGACCCTGTCGCGCTCGCCAGCTTCGCCGAGCGGGAAGGCGTACGCTTCACGGTCGTCGGCCCCGAAGCCCCGCTTGCCGCCGGCGTCGTAGATGTCTTCCGCGCCCGCGGCCTGAAGATCTTCGGCCCGACCAGGGAAGCCGCCCAGCTCGAATCCTCCAAGGATTTCGCCAAGCGTTTCATGGCCCGCCACCACATCCCGACGGCGGAATTTGCCACTTTTTCGGAGTCGACCGCAGCCCACGCCTACATCGACCGCAAGGGTGCACCCATCGTCATCAAGGCCGATGGCCTGGCCGCCGGCAAGGGCGTCGTCGTTGCGATGAGCCTCGATGAAGCCCATACCGCCATCGACGACATGCTGTCCGGCAACAAGTTGGGCGATGCCGGCGCCCGCGTCGTCATCGAGGAATTTCTCGACGGCGAGGAAGCCAGCTTCATCGTCATGGTCGACGGCACGAACGTACTCGCGCTGGCCTCCAGCCAGGACCACAAGCGCATCGGCGATGGCGATACCGGCCCCAACACCGGCGGCATGGGCGCCTACTCGCCCGCCCCGGTCGTTACCCCGGAAGTGCACGCCAAGGCGATGCGCGAAATCATCCTGCCGACCGTGCGCGGCATGGCGGCCGACGGCATCCCGTTCACCGGCTTCCTCTACGCCGGCCTGATGATCGGCAACGACGGTTCGGTCAAGACGCTGGAATTCAACTGCCGCATGGGCGACCCGGAAACCCAGCCGATCCTGATGCGTCTGAAGTCCGACTTCGTCGACCTGCTCGAACACGGCATCGACGGCACGCTCGACGAGGTCGAAGCCGAATGGGACCGCCGCGTCGCGCTCGGTGTCGTGCTCGCCGCCGCCAATTATCCGGACACCCCGAAGAAGGGTGACGTCATCCACGGCCTGCCGGCCGGCAACAGTTTCGGCAAGGATGCCCATGTCTTCCATGCCGGCACCGTCGACAAGGATGGCCAGGTGGTCACCGCCGGCGGCCGCGTGCTCTGTGTCACGGCGCTTGGCGAGAACATCAAGCTGGCGCAAAGACGTGCCTACGAGGCGGCCGCGCAGATCGCCTGGGACGGCATGCAGTTCCGCACGGACATCGGCCACCGCGCGATCGGTCGCTGAGGCCGCCGGACCAGGCAACCCGGGCGGCGCTGACCGCCCGTTTTTCATCCCGGAGACCTCATGGATACCGTCCGTCTCAAGGACTATTTCACCGCCCTGCAGCGCCGTATCGTCGCCGAACTCGAAGCCTTCGACGGCCAGCCCTTCCGGACCGACGCGTGGGATCGCCCGGAAGGCGGCGGCGGCATTTCACGGCTGATCGAGGAGGGTGATTTCTTCGAGCGCGGCGGTGTCAATTTCTCGCACGTCACCGGCAAGTCGCTGCCCGCTTCGGCCACCGCCGTCCGCCCCCACCTGGCCGGCCGCGCCTGGGAGGCGATGGGCGTCTCGCTGGTCCTGCACCCGCGCAATCCCTACTGCCCGACGGCGCACATGAACGTGCGCTGCTTCGTCGCCACCGCACCCGGCGAAGAGGATGTGTTCTGGTTCGGCGGCGGCATGGACATGACCCCCTACTACGGTTAACGCGAGGATGTCACCCATTTCCACCAGACCTGCAAGGACGCGCTCGCCCCGTTCGGCGACGAGGTCCATGCGAAATACAAGAAGTGGTGCGACGAGTACTTTTTCCTCAAGCACCGCAACGAGCCGCGCGGCGTCGGCGGCATCTTTTTCGACGACCTCGACGAAGGCGGCTTCGAGCGCTGCTTCGACCTGACCAAGTCAGTCGGCAACGCCTTCACCAAGGCCTACCTGCCGGTGCTGGCCAAGCGTCGCGACACCCCCTACGGCGAACGCGAGCGCGACTTCCAGGCCTACCGGCGCGGTCGTTACGTCGAGTTCAACCTGGTCTGGGACCGCGGTACGTTGTTCGGCCTGCAATCCGGCGGGCGCACCGAATCGATCCTGATGTCGCTGCCGCCGATCGTCAGATGGCGCTACGACTGGCACCCGGCCGCCGGCACGCCCGAGGCCGAACTGTACGAGGTCTTCCTGAAGCCGCAGGACTGGGCGTGAATTGGCGATCAGGATCGCGTTGCCGGTTGCCGGCCGGATCCTGACAGGCTGCTAGCAGGCGGTCGCCGCCCGGTAGTGCCGGTTCGCTTCGTCGGGACGCTCGAGCTGGTCGCACAGGCGTGCCAGTTCGAGATGCGCCGCCTGCGTTTCCGCGACCGACAGCGATGCCTCCAGGTAGCTCTGCGCCTTGCCCCACAGCCGCTGCCGGATGCACATCCGGCCCAGCGCCAGCAGCAGGCCGGCATCGTCCGGATGGCCGCGCAACCACTCCTCGGCGCGGGCGATGCGAGCGGTCTGGTCGCCGCCGTCGAGCTGGCCGTAGATCGCGGCCAGTTCGGGCAGCCAGTCGTCGGCGCTGCCGCCCAGCGTCGCCTCGATCAGCTTCTGCGCCTCGTCGGCGGCAGCCAGCGCGGCCAGTGCCTGCGCCGCGGCGAGCACGACACGCGGCCGCCGTTCCTCGGCCGGCAGGGCGCGCAGGTACGAGATCAGTTGCGCCTGGTCGGCAGCCCGCCGGGCGATGTTGGCGAGATGCGCCTGGGTCCGGATTTCCCGCACCGCCTCGACCGGCAGCGCGTCGCGCTTGGCCAGCTGGCGCGCCAGCCTGAGCACGCCGTCCCAGTCGCCGGTGCCCTGGCGGGCGCGCAACTCGAGGCGCAACGCGGCGATGTGCCGGCCCTGCCTCCCCTGCAGTCGCGCCAGGGCGGCGAGCGCGAGGTCGAACTGGCGCTCTTCGTTCATCATCTCCGCTTCGAGCATCAGCGTCGCCGCCTCGCTGCGCGGGTCGTCGCTCCGGGCACGCGCCAGCCAGTCATGCAATTTTTCCGGCTCGCCCATGCGCTGCGCCGCGCGCGCCGCGACGAGCGCCGAGAGGCCCGGCGCCGTGCCGGCGGCATGCGCCTCCCCCGCCCTCTTGAGCGCCTGCCCGAAACGCCCCTCGAACAGGAAGCGCAGGGCATCCTGGAAGACCAGCGCCGCCTTGTCGCGCTGCCGGCGCTGGCGATACTCGCGCACCCGCCGCGGTAACGAGAAGGTCAGCGCCAGCCCGCGCAGGACGCCGTAAATGGCGAAGAAGAGCAGCGCGACGGCGACAATGAACAAATTGAGGCTGATCTCCGCCCGGTACGGCGCCAGCACGAACAGCACATAGCCCTCGTTGTGGCGGGCGCCGAGCGCGACCGCCACGGCCAGCCCGAACAGCACCAGCACCCAGAACAGGCTTTTCACCGCCGGTCCTTGCCGTTGCGCAGCGCGCGCAGGGCGGTCTGGGTTTCGCCCAGGTTCGGCAGCGCCACGTTGATCTCGCCGCCCTGCAACTGGCGCAGGGTCGCCAAGGCATTCTGGACGGCCTTGTCGCGCCCGTCGAAATACCGTTCCAGCCAGTCGGCGGCCAGCTTCAGGTCGTTGCGGAACGCCGCCTGGTCACGCGAAAGCAGTGCCAGGCGCGCATTCAGCAGGCGCAGCCTGAGGTTCTCGCGAAGAAAGAAAACCTGGCTGGGCGCCAGCAGTTCGGGTGCGACGGCATCGAAGCGCTCGATGCGGACCAGTCCGCGCAAGACCTGCCAGGCCTCCGCGCCAGCGCGCTGCCACCACGGCAGCGGCGCCGCCTCACCGCCACTTTCGCGTACCGCGCGCGGCCGTGCGTCCATCGCCAGCAGCAGCCGGTCGACCGACGCCGCCACCTGCTCCAGGCGCAGGCTCACACCCACGGTATCGACCAGCGGCAAGGCCCGCAAGCGGTCGATGTCGCTCGCCAGCGCCTTGCGCAAGGGCAGCCACTGCGGCCGGTCGAGCCGGGCGAGGCGGCTGTCGGCCGCCTGCAGCGCGACGAGCGCCAGCGGCACGTTGGCCGCCAGTTGAAGCTGCTGCGCCGCCAGCGTGACGGCCTGCTCGACCTCGAGCAAGGCCGCTTCCTCGTTGCTGCGCACCAGGTTGCGCGAAAGCCCCTGCAGCGCGTCGGCCTGCTCCTGGTACTCGGCCAGCCGGCCCTCGGTCGTAGCGAGCCGCCCCTGCAGGCCGTCGCTCTGCTCGGCCATTCGCTTCAGCGCGTCGCGGTCCTGGCCGGCGGCGGATTCCGCCGCGGCCAGCCGGTCGGTCACTTCCTGGCGGATGCCGGCCAGCTCGCCGCGCGTTTCCAGCCATTGCCAGCCCGCCAGCGCCAGCGCGGCGAGTGCGACCAGCAGCCAGAGGCGCGAACCGCCCCGTGCCGGGCGAGATGCCGGCGGTGCCGGCGGAGGGGTGGTGTTGTCGGGTGTCATGCCGACCAATTATATGCGCGCAGGCCGGCAACGATGCCGGCGTCGGTCGCCGCCGTGAGGATAATGTTGCGCAGGCCCAGGGCCTGCGCGCTTTCGACAATGCGGGCGTGCGGCACGAAGACCGGGGTATCCCGCAACCGCTCGCGACCCTCGGCGTCGAGCAGATCGACGAGGTGGCGCAGGCCTTCGCTGCTCGACACGGTCAGCGCGTCAAGCCCGCCGGCGCGCCACGCGGCAAGCAGCGGCTCCACCCCGTGCGCCGGGCCGGAGCGCTGGTAGCAGGTGACGCAATCGACCGCAGCGCCGCGTTCGCGCAGCGTCCCGGCCAGCAGCTCGCGACCGCCGTCGCCGCGGAAGATGGCGATGCGCCGGCCGGCGACCCGCGTCGCCGCCAGTTCCGGCAGCGCCAGCAGGGCCTCGGAGTCGAAGCGTTCGCCCGGCGCAATGCAGCCGGCGACACCGTACGCCGCCAGCGCCCTGACCGTGCCCTGGCCGACCGCTGCCGGCAGCAGCCCGGCCGGCCAGGGACCCTGGCGCAAGACGGCCGGCAGCGCATGGTCGACCGCATTCGGGCTGATGAAGACCGCCATCGCGTAATCCGCGCAGGCGGGCGAGCGCCTCGGCCAGTGGCCGCGGGTCGGGAGCCGGCGAGATTTCGAGCAGCGGGAAGAGGAGTGGCGTGCCGCCGGCCGCCGCGATCGCCTCGGCCAGCGCCGCTGCCTGTGCCCGCGGTCGGGTGACGACGATGGTCCGGCCGGCGAGCGGGCCGCCCTGGCTCATCGGCAGTGGGCGAGCTTGTCCAGGATGGCGTCGGCGCCGCGGGCGCGCAGGTCGGCCGCCAACCGACGGCCAAGCGCCTCGTCGTCGCCGGCGATCCTGCCGACCTCGCCGCGCAGTTCGCCGGCGACCATTTCCTTGCCGTCGGCCGTCGCGACGAAGCCGCGCAGCCAGAGCGCGCCGCCGTCGCTGACCGCGTAGCCGCCGAGCGGCACCTGGCAACTGCCGCCGAGCGCCCGCGAGAAAGCGCGCTCGGCATTGACGCAGTGGGCCGTATCCGGGTCGTTCAAGGGTGCGACGACGGCAGCCATCGCCGCGTCGCCGGCGACCAGTTCGATACCCAGCGCGCCCTGGCCCGGCGCCGGCAGCGACTGTTCCGCGGTCAACACCGTTCTGATGCGGTTTTCCAGGCCGAGGCGGATCAGGCCGGCGGCGGCAAGGATGATCGCGTCGTACTCGCCGGCATCGAGCTTGCGCAGGCGGGTGTCGAGGTTGCCGCGCAGGCTCCTGATCGTCAGGTGCGGATACTTTGCCCGCAGCACGGCCTCGCGGCGCAGGCTGGAGGTGCCGACGACGGCGCCGGCCGGCAAATCATCCAGCCCCGCGTACTTGTTGGAAACGAACGCATCGCGTGGATTTTCGCGCGCCGAGATGGCGGCCAGCACGAAGCCCTCCGGCATCACCATCGGCACGTCCTTCATCGAATGCACGGCAAGGTGGGCGCGGCCCTCCGCCATCGCGACCTCGAGTTCCTTGATGAACAGCCCCTTGCCGCCGATCTCGGCGAGCGGGCGGTCGAGGATCTGGTCGCCCCGGGTGGTCATGCCGAGAATGACAACCTCGCTGCCCGGGTTTAGACTTGATAAGCGTTCCCTTACATGAACCGCCTGCCACATGGCCAGGCGGGATTCGCGGGAAGCGATGACGATCTTCGAGGGAGCGGACATGAGACGGGCACTTGCAGGGCTTGCGGGAGGGCTGATTCTAGCATGGCTGGCGGTGCCGGCCTGGGGCGCCACCGACCTGCCGGCGGCCGTCGACCTGCGTGCCGAAGCCGCCGCGGCGGCCCGCCACGGCGCGCCGCTGGTCGTCATCTTCAGCCGCAAGGACTGCAAGTATTGCGAGACGGTCAAGCGCGATTACCTCAAGCCGCTCGCCGCCAGCCCGCGCTACCGCGACCGGGTCGTCGTGCGCCAGGTCAACCAGGACGGCGACCAGGCGCTGACCGATTTCAATGGTGGCGCCACCAGCCACGCCCGCTTCGCCGCCGGCGAGAAGATCAAGCTGGTGCCGGTCGTCGCCTTCTACGGTCCGGACGGGCGCAAGCTGGCCGACCCGATCGTCGGCGCCCGCCTGCCCGACTTCTACCAGAGCTATCTCGAGGAAGCCATCGAGGAATCCGCCAAGGCCCTGAAGAAGCCGTGAGCGAAGCCGCCAAGCCGCCCGAGCAGCGCCCCGAGCACCCCGACTTCTGGTGCAAGCGCTTCGGCGAGGGCGTCACGCCGTGGGATGCCGGCAAGGTGCCCGCCGCGTTCGCCGAATTCGTCGCCCGCCAGCCGGCGCCGCTCGACACCCTGATCCCCGGCTGCGGCAGCGCCTGGGAGGCCGGCATCTCGCCGCCGCCGGCTGGCCGGTCACCGCGCTCGACTTCTCGCCGGTGGCGGTCGCCACGCGCCCGTGAGGTACTGGGCACGGCCGCGGTCAACCTCGTCTGCGCCGACTTTTTCACCTGGCAGCCGCCGCAGCCACCGGCGCTGATCTACGAACGCGCCTTCCTCTGCGCCCTGCCGCGCAAGCTGTGGGCCGACTGGGGAAGCCGCGTCGCCGAACTGCTGGCGCCCGGCGGCCTGCTCGCCGGCTACTTCTTCGTCTGCGACCAGGCGAAGGGTCCGCCCTTCGGCATCCTGCCGGAACAACTCGACGAACTCTTGACGCCCAATTTCGAGCGCATCGAGGATGCCGCGGTCGACGACTCGATTCCGGTGTTTTCCGGGCGCGAACGCTGGCAGGTGTGGCGGCGACGCTAATTCCGCAGCGTAAGCAAAGGGGCGAACTCAGCCTGACGGCCCGTTCTCATTCGTCATCAGGCCGAGGTCGGCCAGAAGCGGCCATATTGTCTTTGCTGAATTAGCTGCGTTGAGGAGCTGGCTTTCCGAGGAAGCTGACTTCAACATTGAGAGGGCATCTCCTGCACCTGGCAGATTCCCGAGCGCAGCTACTTCTTTGCTTTCCGGGAACTATTCGTCGTTAACCCACTGATATCGATGCGAATCTTCCGCGAGCAGGAAGTTTCTCATGGCTTCGCGTCCGACTAAATCCAGTTGCTGGAAGATGCTTCGAAGTTCCGAGTCGATGCCCTGTGCGGGGGCACCTCGTTCTCGTGCTTTCTCATACCATTCGTGGCCCTTTTCAAAGTGCTGCAGTTCCATATGCACTGCACCAAGCAGTGTGCAGGGACGGTAGTCCTTGGGCATCAGTGCATGTGCCGTCTCACCCATTTCAATTGCTACTGATCGGTGCCCGAGGTCACGCATCACGCCACCACGAGTGGTGAATATCGCGGACCGAACTTTGGGCTGTTTGAGGCAATCGCGTGGAACGCTGTCAATCAGCTCGAGAGCTGTAGTCGGCCGATCACACTTCCGGTAGTGCCCACTGGCTTGACAACGTTCCATGGATCCTGAGTACGACGATACTGATCGGCATGGAAATCTGCTTCGAGACGGTGATATGCATTTCGAAGTTCTGTCAGTGAAATATTTTTGGCTGTCGTGCTGATCCACATCCGTTCTTCGTTCGGGAGTCGGTTACCTGCATCGATCTGTTGGAGGAGTTTCGTCATGCGTGGCCGCAACGATTCATCAGTCAGCAGATTCCATATTTTTTGTATAGCGCTTGCGTTTGCATCATCGCGATGTATTCGGGGTCTTTCTCGCGAGCGATACGAGCGGCTTCAATTGCTTCGCCTTCTAGCTTTAAGCGCAAGCACCTCGGCCTCGGCGGCTTTTGCTATTGGGATGTAGCCTTCGATGCTCAATTTGCCGAAAGCAAGTTGAAACAAGTCGCTTGGCGCATTTTGACTCAGAAATGCAAATTCATGCTCTGTTAGCGGACGCCCCTGAAAGAGCGCTTTTAGAAGATCGTTCAATGGAGCCAGCCGCAGCGGCGACATGTTCCAGATGGAAGTAACGAGCGATCTCCAAGGCGGTCAGTTCGTTATAACCAGAGGTGATCGTGCAAGTCGGTACGCTGCGGCAGCCAGTTCGCAATTGCGCTCCCTTTGTGCCTTCCACTCCGCCTGGAGCATCTTTCCCGCCTTGTCGGCAGCTTCATCGGCCTCGCGCTCACGCTTACGGCGCAGCTTGCGTTCAATTTCATAGGCTGTACTACCAGGTGGCGTGATTGCTCTTCCGAACACGGTAGTGGGCTGTAAGGGCCTGCAGCTCAGCCTCCTTAGCTTCATTCGCCACCTTCGCCGCCTGAATGTCTACTCAACGATGCGGGGTCGAGCCCCGAGATGTATGCCTCGTAGGTAATTTCGCCGCAGGCAAGTAGATACAGGCCCGGACGGTTCTGTTGTCGCAGAAAGTCCAGCGAATATTTCATCAGCTGCCGTCGCCTGATGCATGCGGCGAGGTGTTGCTCAAGCGCGAGCTGGGAATAGTTGCGGCAAAGATATGGCTGACGCAATAGTAGTCTGCGACGATATTTGCTGGAACTACTCATAACCTATGCATAGCGCGGTTTTTTTCATGAAGGCTGATTATGACGCAGTTTCTGCGGAGCAAGCTCCGCCGGATTGCCGTGTGACTGGTTCAAGCCGTTTGCAGCCAAGCTGCTTATGTTTGTCTACTACCGCTTTAGGGTCGTGAGCACGCATTCAGGCCCTGCCGGAAATTCAGCCCAACTCGCTTTGACGTATCATCGGGCGACCGACCCCAATGCCTCGTCCGACAATGAAAACCGACACTCCCCAGACTATCCATCTCAAGGACTACACCCCGCCCGCCTTCCTGGTCGACACGGTCGACCTCGATATCGCGATCGCAGCCGGCGGCACCACCGTCACCGCGACGCTGGCGATGCGCCGCAATCCCGCCGTCGCCGCCAGCCGCTGGTGCTCGACGGCGACGAACTGGAAACGCTGACTGTCGCGGTCGACGGCCGGGAAGTGCCGTTTTCCGCGACGCCGACGACGCTGACCATCGCCGACCTGCCCGATACGTTCACGCTGCACACGGTCGTCCGCATCGACCCCGACCAGAACACCCGCCTCTCCGGCCTCTACCGCTCGAAGGACGGCTACTTCACGCAATGCGAGGCGCAGGGCTTCCGCCGCATCACCTGGTTCCCCGACCGCCCGGACGTGATGTCGACCTACACGGTGACGCTGCATGCCGACAAGGCGACCTTCCCGGTGCTGCTCGCCAACGGCAACCCGGTCGCTACCGGCGACGAGGCCAACGGCCGCCATTGGGCCAAATGGGATGACCCGTTCAGGAAGCCGGCCTACCTGTTCGCCGTCGTCGCCGGCAAGCTCGATGTGCTGCGCGACGCCTTCACGACCGCTTCCGGCCGCGAAGTCCAGCTGGCGATCTACGTCGAGCCGGGCAAGCTCGACCAGTGCCCGCACGCCATGGCGGCGCTGAAGAAATCCATGCGCTGGGACGAGGAACGCTTCGGCCTCGAATGCGACCTCGACCACTACATGATCGTCGCCGTCGGCGACTTCAACATGGGCGCGATGGAGAACAAGGGCCTCAACATCTTCAACACCAAGTACGTGCTGGCGCGCGCCGACGTGGCCACCGACGTCGATTTCGAGAACATCGACCGCGTCGTCGCCCACGAGTATTTCCACAACTGGACCGGCAACCGCGTCACCTGCCGCGACTGGTTCCAGCTCTCGCTCAAGGAAGGCCTGACCGTCTTCCGCGACCAGGAATTCGGCGCCGACCTGCACAACCGCAGTATCGCCCGCATCCGCGAAGTGCGCGGCCTGCGCGCCGCGCAGTTCCCCGAAGATGCCGGCCCGATGGCGCATCCGGTTCGTCCGTCGTCCTTCGTCGAAATCAACAACTTCTACACCGCCACCGTCTATGAAAAGGGCGCCGAAGTCATCCGCATGATCCAGACCCTGATCGGCCGCGACGGCTTCCGCAAGGGCATGGACGAATACTTCCGCCGCCACGACGGCCAGGCCGTCACCTGCGAGGACTTCGTCGCCGCGATGGCCGCCGCCTCCGGCTTCGACTTCACCCAGTTCATGCGCTGGTACAACCAGCCGGGCACGCCGCATGTCGCGGTCGACGGCTATTTCGATGCCGAAACCAGGACCTGCACCCTGACCTGCACGCAGGCCAACCCGCGCGCCAGCGACGAGCAGCCCTACCTGATCCCGATCCGCGTCGCGCTGTTCACCGAGCAAGGCGAACAGATCGCCGGCAGCGAGCGCCTGCTGCAACTCACCGCCAACACGCAGTCCTTCGTCTTCAACGACGTCGATGCCGAGCCGATCCCGTCGCTGCTGCGCGACTTTTCGGCGCCGGTGATCCTCGACTTCGACTACACGCCGGAGCAGCTCACCGTGCTGCTGGCCCACGAGAGCGACCCGTTCAATGCCTGGGAAGCCGGCCAGCGCCTGGCCTCGACGTTGATCCTCGACGCCGCGGCGGCGATCGCCGCCGGCCAGTCACCGGTGTGGCCGGACAGCTTCGTCGATGCCGCCCGCCGCCTGCTGCAGACGCAGGCCGAGCGCGGCGCCGCCTTCGTCGCCGAAGCGCTGACCCTGCCCGGGGAATCGACGCTGGCCGAGATGCTGGAGATCGTCGATCCGGACGCGCTGCACGCCGCCCGCAACGGCCTGCGCCGCCACCTCGCCGAACGCCTCGAAGGCCGAGTTTTCCGGCCTCTATTCCGCGTTGACCCGCAGACGAGCCCTACGCGCCGACCTCCGCCCAGGCCGGCCGCCGCGCGCTGCGCAACGTCTGCCTGAGCTACCTGCTCGAGCTGGATACCGGGGCCATGCGCCAGCTCGCCTTCGCTCAGTTCGGCAACGCCGACAACATGACCGACCAGTTCGCCGCGCTGGCTGCGCTGGCCAACGTCAATGCCGGGACCTGCCCGAACGCGACACCGCACTCGGCCGAGTTCTACGACCGCTGGCAGGACGAGGCACTGGTCGTCGACAAGTGGCTGGCCGTGCAATCGACCAGCCGCCGGCCGGACACGCTGGCCACGGTCAAGGCGCTGACCGCGCACCCGGCCTTCGACGCCGGCAACCCGAACAAGGTCTATGCGCTGATCCGCGGCTTCGGCGCCAACCTCGTCCGCTTCCACACGGCCGAGGGCTATGCCTTCCTCGCCGAACGCATCGTCGAACTCGACGGCCGCAACCCGCAGGTCGCCTCGCGCCTCGCCCGCTGCTTCGACCGCTGGAAAAAATTCGACAGCGGCCGCCAGGCGCACGCGCGCGCCGCGCTGGAGCGCATCCGCGACCACGCCGGCGTCTCGCCCGACGTCCTCGAGATCATTTCGCGGGCGCTGGGCTGACGAGCCTCAGTTGGTCAGCGCCGCCTTGGCCGGCGCCCACTGCCGGCGGCTGACCGGCAGCTTTTCCGGCACCCCGCGCAGCAGCGCCCAGCCGTAGGCTTCGGCGTCGTCGCCGGCGGCCTTCTCGAAGCCGGCGAGCGCCGACTTGGCGACCAGCACGGCGCGATGCAGGCGCATGAAGCGGTCGCCGAATTCCTCCTCGAGGTGGGTCAGCGCCTCGTCGAGCAGGTATTCGCGGTCGACGGTGCGGGCGGTGACGTATTTGAGGTCGGCCTTGAAGTAGAGCACCTCGGCCACCGGCACCAGCAGCAGGCGGCCGCGCTCGTGGCAGGAAAGATGCGTGCGGCCGCCGCCGCGCATCTCGCGGCCGATGCCGGCGAGCAGCGCCGGGTCGGGCCGGGGCGCCCCGGCCGCCTTGTGCAGCGCGGTCAGCAGGCGCTGGGCGCGCACCGGCTTGAGCAGGTAGTCGACGGCATTGAGGTCGAAGGCCTGCACCGCGTAGTTGTCGTAGGCGGTCGTGAAGATGACCGCCGGCGGCTGCTCGCAGGCGCCGAGGTGGCCGGCCAGCTCGATGCCGTCCATGCCCGGCATGCGGATGTCGGCGAGGATGACATCGACCGCGTCCTGGCGCAGGAATTCCAGCGCCGCCAGTGCCGTTCGCCGCCTCGCCGACCACCTCGGTGGCGAACTGCACGGCGATGTCGGCGAGCAGCTCGCGCAGGCGGGCGCGGGCCAGCGGCTCGTCATCGACGATGAGGATCTTCAGCGGGCTTTCCGGCGGCATGGCAGGATGATGCGGACCTCGTAACGGTGGTCGTCGGCCTCGATTTCCAGCCGGGCTTCGAGATCGTAATACAGCGCGAGGCGTTCGCGGATGTTGGCCACCGCCATTTGGTTGCCGGTGGCATGGTGGGCACGGCTATCGGCCGGATTGGCGATCGCGATGCGCAGTTCGTCGCCGCGCTGCGCGATGGCGATGCGCACGACGCCACCCGCCGGTGCACGGCTCGATGCCGTGGTAGACGGCGTTTTCCAGCAAGGGTTGCAGCATCAGCGGCGGGATCGGCAGGTCCATGGAAACCGTGCCGATCTGCCAGTCGACCGCGAGACGCTCGCCGAGGCGCAGCTTTTCCAGTTCCAGGTACTGCTCGCCGAGCGCGATCTCGTCGGCCAGGCTGACCAGCTCGCCGGGATCGCGCATCGCCGCGCGGAACAGGTCGGAGAGCGCTTCGAGCGCCGCTTCGGCCTGCTGCGGGCGGGCGCGGATCAGCGACAGCACGGCGTTCAGCGAGTTGAACAGGAAGTGCGGCCGGATGCGCGCGTTCAGCGCCGCCAGTCGCGCTTCGGTCTGGGCCGGCGAGAAGGCGCCGGCGCGCAGTTCGAAGTAGCCGAGCAGCAGTGCGGCGGCGCCCGCCGCCAGCAGCGCGGCACGCGTCACGCTGCCCGGCTCGGCGAGGCCGAGCGACTGCCAGAATTGCTGCTGGGCGACCGCCAGCCCGGCCGCCAGCAGGACGACGCAGGCCTGGCCGGCGCGCAGCGGCAGCTTGCGCAGCACGTCGCGCAACGCCGCGAGCAGGCCGAGCGAGAGCAGCAGCAGCGGCTCGACCAGCGCTGCCAGCTCGACATAGCGTGCCATCCAGCCAGCCAGCCCCGGCGCCTGCAGCAGCGCCGCCGCCAGCGCCAGCAGATTGACGCCGAGCAGGATGCGCAGCATGACGCCGAAATTGCGCCAGTCGGGCAGCGGGTACGTCGCGGGAAAGTGCCGTATACTTGCCGTCATTGATCCGTTCTTCGCTCAACGGCCTCATTCTAGACCACAGTCATGACTTCCGACGCCACGCAGTACACCTGGGCCGGCCGCTTCTCCGAGCCGGTCTCCGATCTGGTCAAGCGCTACACCGCTTCGGTCGATTTCGACCAGCGCATGTGGCGCCAGGATATCCGCGGCTCGCTGGCGCACGCGCGGATGCTGGCGAAGCAGGGCATCATCGCCGCCGCAGGATCTCGCCGACATCGAGCGCGGCATGGCGCAGGTCACGGCTGAAATCGAAGCGGGCAAGTTCGCATGGTCGCTCGACCTCGAAGACGTGCATCTCAACATCGAGAAGCGCCTGACCGCACTCGTCGGCGATGCCGGCAAGCGCCTGCACACCGGCCGCTCGCGCAACGACCAGGTCGCCACCGACATCCGCCTCTACCTGCGCGACGCCATCGACGACATCCTGGTGCTGATCAAGGCCTTCCGCTGCGGCGCTGGTCGATCTGGCCGAGAAGGAAGCGGCGACGCCGATGCCCGGCTTCACCCATCTGCAGGTCGCCCAGCCGGTCACCTTCGGCCACCACCTGCTGGCCTATTTCGAAATGTTCGGCCGCGACGCCGAGCGCTTCGCCGATGCCCGCAAGCGCACCAACCGCCTGCCGCTCGGCGCCGCCGCGCTGGCCGGCACGACCTACCCGATCGACCGCGAATTCGTCGCCGCCGAACTCGGTTTCGAGGGCGTCTGCGAGAACTCGCTCGACGCCGTCTCCGACCGCGACTTCGCCATCGAATTCACCGCCGCCTGCGCGCTGCTGATGATGCACATCAGCCGCCTGTCGGAAGAACTGGTGATGTGGATGAGCCCGCGCATCGGCTTCATCCAGATCGCCGACCGCTTCTGCACCGGCTCGTCGATCATGCCGCAGAAGAAGAACCCGGACGTGCCGGAACTGGCCCGCGGCAAGACCGGCCGCGTCTACGGCCAGCTGATGTCGCTGCTGACCCTGATGAAGTCGCAGCCGCTGGCCTACAACAAGGACAACCAGGAAGACAAGGAACCGCTGTTCGACGCCGTCGACACCGTCACCGACACCCTGCGCATCTTCGCCGACATGGCCGGCGGCATCACGGTCAGGCCGGAAGCGATGCAGGCAGCGCTGACCCAGGGCTTCGCCACCGCCACCGACCTCGCCGACTACCTGGTCAAGAAGGGCCTGCCCTTCCGCGACGCCCACGAAGCCGTCGGCCATGCGGTGCAAGGCCGCCGAGCAGAAGGGCGTCGACCTGCCGCAACTGACGCTCGACGAACTCAAGGCCTTCTGCCCGCAGGTGGAAAACGACGTTTTTTCGGTGTTGACCGTGGCCGGCTCGCTCGCCGCGCGCAACCACATCGGCGGCACCGCCCCCGAACAGGTACGCGCGGCGATCGCCCGCGCCCGCAACCGGCTGTGAACCCCATGAAGAAGAAACTCGGCAAGTACGAACTGGTCAGGAAACTCGGGGAAGGCGCGACCAGCACCGTCTACCTCGCCCGCGACCCGTTCGCGCAGCGCGACGTGGCGATCAAGGTGGCCAGCCCCGGCATCCTGCGCGACCCGGAAAAGGGCAAGCTGTACAGCAACCTGTTCCTCAACGAGGCCTCGCTGATCGGCAAGCTCAACCACCCGCACATCGTCCAGATCTACGACGCGGTGGTCACCGAGGACGTCTGCTACATCGTCATGGAATACATCGCCGGCGGCACGCTCGACGCGCATGCGCAGCCGGGCAACCTGCTGCCGGTAGACCGCGTCGTCGAGCTGATCTTCAAATGCACGCGGGCGCTCGACTTCGCCTACCACCTCGGCGTCACCCATCGCGACATCAAGCCGGCCAACATCCTGCGCGCCGGGCCGACCGACATCAAGATCTCCGACTTCGGCGCCGCCATCACCAACGCCCGCGGCGACCGCACCGTGATTTCCGGCGTCGGTTCGCCGGCCTACATGTCGCCGCAGCAGGTCCGCGAACAACCGCTCGACCACCGCACCGACATCTATTCGCTCGGCGTCGTCATGCACCAGTTGCTGACCGGCCAGTTACCGTACACCGCGGGCAACGATTACAAGATGATCTACCAGATCGCCCACGGCACGCCGGCGAAGCCTTCGGCACAGCGCCCCGGCCTGCCGCCGGTGCTCGACGAGATCGTCGGCCGCGCCATGGCCCGCGAGCTGGATGACCGCTACCCGACCTGGCAGGCATTCGCGCAGGATCTGGCGCAGGCGGTACGCAACCGCCAGTTGCAGACGGCGCCCGACGAGTTCGCCGATACCGAGAAGTTCGCGACGCTGCGCGCCCTGCCCTTCTTCGCCGACTTCACCGACGTCGAGATCTGGGAGGCGCTGCGCTTCGCCGAATGGCAAAGGATAGCCCCGGGCACGCTGATCATGCGCGACGGCGACCCCGGCAACTCCTTCTGCTTCGTCGCCGCCGGCCAACTGACGGTCAACAAGCTCGGCAAGCCGATCGCCACGCTCGGCCCCGGCGAATGCTTCGGCGAGATGGCCGTCATCAGCCGGCACGGACACGCGCGCACGGCCGACGTCGTCGCCGAGGGCGAAGCGGAGATCATCACGATCGGCAGCGAAGCCCTGGAGAAGGCTTCCGACACCTGCCGGATGCACTTTTACCAGAGCTTTCTCGACGTCCTCACCAGCCGGCTGGCGACGTTAACCGAGCGTTACGCGTCGGTCTGATTCCCGCCTGGCGGCAGCGAAGCCTCGGCTTCGTCGGCCGTCTCGTAGAGATGCGGCGCCAGCTTGCGCTTGGCGAGTGCCTCGCCGATCTTGACACGCAGGAAGGTGTTCGAGGTATAGCGCGTCACATCGTGGTAGTAGCGGTCCACGACCGCCTTGACCATGCCGATGTAGTCGTCGACCAGTTCCGGCAGGATCGTGAAGCGGTCGTAATTGACGATGGCGTTGACCTTGTGCCCGAGCGCTTTCAGCGAATCGTCGACCGCCTGCCGGATGCGTTCGATGTCCTCGGCGCTGCGCACATAGAGCCCCTCGAAATTGACGAAGAACAGGTTCTTGCCGGCATCATAGGTCAGGCGCTCGGCGAGCGGGATTTCCAGCATCTGCGCCCGGATGGCCATCGGCTCATCGCGGAAGATGCGGGCATCCATCAGCGCCGGCGCGGAATGCATGATCGGCGCAAAATCCATCTGGTCGAGGATGTCCTTCTGCAGGTCGACGCCGGGTGCGATCTCGGTCAGTTCCAGCCCTTCCCGGGTCAGTTTGAAGACACAGCGCTCGGTGATGTAGAGCACGCTCTTGCCCCACTTGGCCGCCTGCGGCCCGCTGAAGGTGCGATGCTCGACTTCGTCGACGAATTTCTTCGACCTGCCTTCTTCCAGAATGAGCAGTTTTCCGGCGTCGACCGCAACATCGAGGCCGCCGGCGGTGAAGGTGCCGACGAAGACCACCTTCTTGGCGTTCTGCGAAATATCGATGAAGCCGCCGGCGCCGGCGAGGCGTGGGCCGAACTTCGAGACGTTGAGGTTGCCCTGCCGGTCGGCCTGGGCGAGGCCGAGGAAGGCGATGTCCAGCCCGCCGCCCTGGTAGAAGTCGAACTGGCTGGGCTGGTCGATGATCGCCTGGGCATTGGTCGCCGCGCCGAAGCTCATGCCGCCGGCCGGCACGCCGCCGATGACGCCCGGTTCGGCGGTGAGCGTCATAAGGTCGATAACCTGTTCTTCGGTAGCGATGTTGGCGACACCCTCGGGCATGCCGATGCCAAGGTTGACCACCGCGTTGGCTTTCAGCTCGAACGCCGCGCGGCGGGCGATGATCTTGCGCTCGCTCATCGGCATCGCGGCGATCGCCGACAGCGGCACCTTGATCTCGCCGGCGAAGGCGGCACTGTAAGGCTCGCTGAACGTCTGCATGTGGTATTCGGGCTTTTCCGAGATGACCACGCAGTTGACCAGGATGCCGGGAATCTTGACCTGCCTTGGATTCAGCGTGCCGCGCTCGGCGATGCGCTCGACCTGGACGATGACCGTGCCGCCGGAGTTGCGCGCCGCCATGGCGATGGCCTGGGCTTCCAGGGTCAGGGCTTCGCGCTCCATGGTGATGTTGCCGTCAGGGTCGGCGGTGGTGCCGCGGATGATGCCGACGTTGACCGGGAAGGTCTTGTAGAAGAGGTATTCCTCGCCGTCGATTTCCATCAGGCGGACGATGTCCCGGGTCGTCTTCTCGTTCAGCTTGCCGCCGCCGAAGCGCGGGTCGACGAAGGTGCCGAGGCCGACCCGGGTGATGGTGCCGGGCTTGCCGGCGGCGATGTCGCGGAACATGTGGCTGATGACGCCTTGCGGCAGGTTCCAGGCTTCGATGCGGTTGGCCACGGCGAGTTGCTGCAGCTTGGGGACCAGCCCCCAGTGGCCGCCGATGACGCGGCCGACCAGGCCGTCGTGGCCGAGGTGGTTGAGCCCGCGTTCCTTGCCGTCGCCCTGGCCGGCGGCGTAGAAGAGGCTCAGGTTGCGCGGGCTGCCGAGGCCGTGCGGGTCTTCCTGCTGGCGTTCGAGGAAGAGTTCTTCGAGGGCGACGGCGATGTTCTCGGCGAAACCGATGCCGACGAAGCCACCGGTCGCCACCGTGTCACCGTCGCGGATCAGGCGTACCGCCTCGCGGGCAGTAACGATCTTGCCGGTGTCGGAGGCGCGCAGCGAGGCGGCCATCGGGTGAGCGGATAGAGGCATGGGGTGGCTCCTGTGCGGATCGGTTGATGACTGTGGCGAGACAATACCACCGGTCAGGCCGAAGGTGCGAAAGGCGCCGCCAAAGGCGCTTGCGGGCGAGCGGGCGCGGCGGAACCCAGTGGTCGCCGGCTTGCGAAATCGATTGACCCCGCGCAAAAACTTCGGACATACTCGCCACGGGCTGAAGGACGGCTCGTGAAGTGTCTTGTATGGGGGGTAGCCATGCTCGGTATTCTGGGAATCCTGGTCTCGCTTCTGCTGCTCATCGTCCTGGCCTATCGCGGCTGGAACGTCATCCTGATCGCGCCGTTCTGCGCGCTGGTCGGCCTGCTTCTCGGCGACTTCAATGCGCCGATTCTCGCCACCTACACCCAGGTCTTCATGCCCGCGCTGGGCAACTACCTGATCAAGTTCTTCCCGCTGTTCCTCCTCGGTGCGGTCTTCGGCAAGCTGATGGACGACTCCGGCTGCGCCCGGGCCATCGCGCACAAGATCGTCGAGTGGACCGGCAAGGAACGCGCGATCATCGCCATCATCCTCGCCTGCGGCGTCCTCACCTACGGCGGCGTATCGCTGTTCGTGGTCGCCTTCGCGGTGTTCCCGGTCGCCATCCAGATGTTCCGCGAGGGCAACCTGCCGAAGCGCCTGATCCCGGCCACCATCGCCCTCGGCTCCTTCACCTTCACGATGTCGGCGCTGCCCGGTTCGCCGGCGATCCAGAACGCCATCCCGATGCCGTACTTCCATACCGACGCCTTCGCGGCGCCGGGCCTCGGCGTCATCGCCGGCGTGATCATGTTCGCCTGCGGCAGCCTCTGGCTGATGATGCGCGCACGCAGCGCGCGCAGCGCCGGCGAAGGATTCGGCGCCGAGAGTCCGACGACGGCCGCGGCCCCGGCTGCCACGCCGCTCGGCGAGCTGCCGTCGTTCACCGTGGCGATCATCCCGGTACTGCTCGTGCTGGCGCTCAACTTCGTCTTCAGCAAGTACATCATCGTCGATTTCGACACCTCCTACCTGGCCACGGCCAAGTACGGCAAGACGTCGGCCGCTGCCGTCGGCGGCACCTGGGCGATCATCGTCGCAATGCTGACCGCCTGCGTCGTGCTGATCGCGCTCACCTGGAGGCGCTTCCAGAGCGTTCGGCAATCACTGAACGACGGCGCGCTGGGTTCGATGCTGCCGATCCTCAACGTCGGTTCGGAGGTCGCCTACGGCGGCGTGATCGCCAGCCTGGCCGCCTTCGCGATCATCAAGGTCTGGCTGATGTCGATCACCGACAACCCGGTCATCGGCCTGGCGATCATCGTCAACGTGCTCGCCGGCATCACCGGCTCGGCCTCGGGCGGCATGAGCATCGCGCTGCAGGCGGTCGGGCAGCAGTACGTGGAAATGGCGCAGGCGGCCGGCCTCAGCCCGCAAATCCTGCACCGCATCGCGGCACTCGCCTCGGGGGGCCTCGATGCGCTGCCGCACAACGGCGCGGTGATCACGCTGCTCGCCATCTGCGGGCTGAACCACAAGCAGTCCTACTTCGACATCTTCATGGTGGCGGTCGCTTTCCCGCTGATGTCGATGGTGGTCGTGATCGTCCTCAACGGCATGTTCGGCACTTTCTGAGGGAGAGGCCCGTGCGTATCCTCATCGTCTTCCTCGCGGCAATCCTTGCCTGGGCGCCGCACACGGCGGCGCAGGCGCAGGGGCGGGCCAAGGAGTTGCGGCTGCTCGCTGCCGAACTGCCGCCCTACACGTTCCAGATCCCGCCGGCCAACGTCAGCGAGACGCCCGGCGTCGACCACGGCTTCGTCCTCGAGGTGGTGACCGAGATGGCCAGGCGCGTCGGCCACAGCGGCCGGGTCGAGTTCATGCCCTGGGGCGCAGCGCAGCGCATCGCCCAGACGCAGCCGAATGTCGGCATTCTCGCGCTGACGCGAACCCCCGAGCGGGAAAGCCGCTACCGCTGGCTGGCCAGCATCGTCACCGATGACCTGATCCTCGTCGGCAGCCAGGGGGTCGACGTATCGAGCCTCGACAAGGTCAGGGAACGCCCGGTCGGCGTGCTCGGCCGCTCCGGCGCCGAGGCCCTGCTCAAGGAACGCGGCTTCACGCGCATCAAGGCGCAGCCCGAGGAATGGATGAACGCCCGCCTGATCCAGCAGCGCCGCATCGACGCCTGGCTGGCGCCGCGGCTGATGGTGATCTACGCCATGCGCGAGATCGGCGGCAACCTCGAAGCGCTGAACTTCGGCGAGATCGTCCGCCAGAGCGAAATCTTTCTCGCCGCATCGAAGGACCTGCCCGACGCCGAGGCGCAGAAGTGGGAGCAGGCGTTCGCGGCGGTCAAGGCGGATGGCACCTGGCAGCGGATCGCCGACGAATACAACCGCCTGAAGATCGTTCCGATCCCGGACGACATGCGGCGGCGCTTCAGCCAGCCGGTCTGGGAAGGCAGGTAGCGGCGGCCGCGGCCCCGCCGTCCCGCTCAGCGCAGGAATTCGCGGCTGACCTGCCGGAACATCTCGCTGCCCGCGCGGTGCAGCCACTCGAATGCAACCATCTCGCGCGAGACGATGCGGCAACCTTCCTGGCGCAACCGATCGAGCGCCAGCGCGCGGTCCTCCGGCCGGCGCGAGCCGACCGCCTCGGCGACGACGAAGACATCCTTGCCGCGCGCCAGCAGGTCGAGCGCCGTCTGCAGCACGCAGACGTGCGCCTCGGTTCCGGTCAACACCACCTGGCGCCGGGAAAAGCCGGGCAGGCCCTCAAGGCAACCGTCGGCGACAGCCGAGAAGCAGATCTTCTCGACTACGCTGTCAGCAGGTATGCGCGCCGCCAGTTCCGGCACCATCGGCCCCAGCCCGGCGGGATACTGCACCGTCGCGATGACCGGCACCGACAGCCGCTGCGCGACATCGACCAGCCAGCGGTTGTGGCCGAGTACCGCATCGACCGCGTGGATGGCCGGCGCCAGCCGTTCCTGCAGGTCGATCAGCAGCAGCGTCGATTGTTGGGCATTGATCAGCATGGCGACATTCCTGTGGCGTCAAAGGGCCGGCGAGGGGCGGCATGCCTGGAATACCTCGGGCGCCCGCATGGCCGCGAACGACCGGCCAAAAAACAGCCCCGCTCGGGGCGGGGCGAAGTTCTCGACAGGGAATTCGAGACGAGGGAAAAACTGATGCGATGGACGGACTCTACGCCCCCCTCGGCACCGGGTCTGTAGCGTGATCGTGCGGGTTACGTAACGGCTTGTGACAGAAAAGCGTGCGTAGCCCCTGATGAAGCCTTGGACATCCGGCGACAACCCGTCAACTCGATGATCGGGGCGGCGCGATGCGGCAACCGCGACGGCATCCTGATGCGCCTGATCCCGGCCGCGCCTAGAGATCAACGAACTCGCCGATGCGCGGCAGATGCACCGTTCGCCAGCCCAGCTCATCCTGAATCGCCCTCGCGAAATTGCCCGAAGCGGCCGCTTCGCCGTGCACGACGAAGGTATGCCCGGGCGGCTTGTGAAAGCCGCGCAGCCAGTCGAGCAGCGCGGCCTGGTCGGCATGGGCCGAGAGGCCGCCCACCGTATAGACGCGTGCCCTGACCGGAACCGGTTCGCCGAAGATGTTGACGAGGCGCGCGCCATCGACGAGGCGCCGGCCCAGCGTGCCCGCCGCCTGGAAGCCGGCGATCAGGATGCTGCATTCGCTGCGCGGCAGGTTTTCGCGCAGGTGGTACTTGATCCGCCCGGCCTCGCACATGCCGCTGGCCGAGATGATCACCGCGCCGCTGCGGATAGCGTTCAGCGCCTTGGAGCGCTCGACGTCGGCGACGAACTCGAGCTTCATCTTTTCCGGGTGCGCCCGCAGCCAGGCGATCAGCTCGCGGGTCTCGCTGTCGAGCAGTTCCGGATGCGCCAGCGTGATCCGCGTTGCCGCGTTGGCCATCGGTGAATCGACATAGACCTTGAGTGGCGAGAGACGCTGGCGGCGGACCAGATCGGCCAGCAGGTAGATGATTTCCTGGGTGCGGCCGACGGCAAAGGAGGGAATGACGAGGTTGCCATGGGCGGCGCGGGTGCGTTCGAAGGCAGCGACGATCTCATCCTCGGTTTCCGGCAGCGAACGATGCTGGCGGTCGCCGTAGGTCGATTCGATCAGCAACACGTCCGCTTCCGCGACGACTTTCTCCGGGTCGCGCAACACCGGGCGGTTGGACATGCCGAGATCACCCGAGAAGACCAGCTTGCGGGGTCGGCCCTCGCCGCTGACCGTGACCTCCAGCCAGGATGACCCGAGAATGTGACCGGCATCGTGGAAACGCACCTGCACTGTTTCCGTCGCCTGCAACGTTTCGCCATAGGCTGCCGGCTTGAGCAACTGGAGGGTCGACTGAGCCTGTGCCACGGTGTACAGGGGGGCGGGGATGCCGCGCTCGCCCTTGCCACGCCGATGCCGGTGGCGCAACTGCCACTCGGCTTCCTTTTCCTGAATGTGCGCGCTGTCCGGCAGCAGCACTTCGAGCAGGTCGATGGTCGCCGGCGTCGCGTAGACCGGCCCGCGGTAACCGAGAATCGCCAGGCGTGGCAGCAGCCCGGAATGGTCGATGTGGGCGTGGGTGAGAAGGACGAAATCGATTTCCCGCACGTCGAAGCCGAAATTCAGCGCCCGCAGGTTCTTCGCGCGCGCTTCCGGCCCACCCTGGAACATGCCGCAGTCGACCAGAAAGCGGGTGTCCCCCGTTTCCACCAGAGTGCAGGAACCGGTGACCTCGCCCGCTGCACCGAGAAAACCCATACGCATGATCGGATCCCTTTCGTTTCGGATAGCATGAACTTCACCAATGCGGAGTGCAACGTCAGCGACGTT
>CAVTQL010000025.1:0-38336 GCA_963736845.1 uncultured beta proteobacterium | reverse complement strand
CAAGCGGCGGGTCCGCTACACGGTCGGCGGCTGCACGGCCGAACTGTCCGAAGTCGTGGCGAACGGCAAGCCCACCCGCACGATCGCCGTCGAGTCGACCGATGCCGAAGGGGTCATCCGTGCCGTCCGGGAACTCGGCCTGGGCGGCTACACGAACACCAGCTATCCGCGCGCATTGGCAGCCCTGATCGATGACGAGCCGGAGCGCTACGCCGTCATCGATGCCGGCACCAATTCGATCAAGTTCCACATCGGCGAGCGCGACGTCGGCGGCACCTGGCGAACCGTTGTCGATCGCGCGGAAATGACCCGCCTCGGCGAGGGGCTCGCCCAACAGGGCGTCATCATCGCCGCCGCGCTCGAGCGCACCGCCGCAGCGATCGCCGGCATGGTTGACGAGGCCAGGCGGCACGGCGTGCGGGCGATCGCCGCCGTCGGCACGGCCGGCCTGCGCATCGCCGCGAACGGCAACGAAGTCGTCGCCGCCATCGCGGCGCGCACCGGCGTCCGCATCGAGGTGATCTCGGGCGAAGAGGAGGGCCGGTTGGCCTACGTCGCCGCCAAGGCCGGCCTCGGCTTGAGCAAGGGTTCGCTCGTCGTCTTCGACACCGGCGGCGGCAGTTCCCAGTTCACCTTCGGGCACGACGCCAGCGTGGACGAGCGCTTCAGCGTCGACGTCGGCGCCGTGCGCTACACCGAGCGCTACGGGCTCGACCGCGCTGTGTCGCCCGAGGTGCTGCGCGAGGCCATGGCGGCGATCGCGGCCGACCTCGCGCGCATCGACGGCCGCCCGGTTCCCGATGCGCTGGTCGCGATGGGCGGCGCGGTGACCAATATCACCGCGGTCAGCCATCGTCTCGCCACCTATGACCCGGCGGTCGTGCAGGGCAGCGTCCTCGACCGCGCCGAGATCGATCGCCAGATCGAGCTCTACCGGTCGCTCGATGCCGATGCCCGCCGCGCCATCGTCGGCCTGCAGCCGAAGCGGGCGGAGGTCATCCTCGCCGGCGCCTGCATCGTCCGCACGGTCATGGAGAAGCTGGGCAAGGACAGCTTCGCCGTCAGCGACCGCGGCCTGCGCCACGGTGTGCTGGCCGAGCGTTTCGACGCCTGAACGGGGCGCTATGCTTAATCAAGAAGGCTCCAGGTAACAAAACTGTTTTTTTCATCCAAAGGAGATCGACCATGGTTACCAAAACAACTACAACAACCGCGAAACCTGCTGCAAGTGCAAAGCCCGTGCGGGCTCGGACGGCTCGCCAGCCCGCACTGGCGAAACCCCTTACGGGTGAGCAGGTAACCGAAATGTTCAGGCTCGTGAAGGGGGCGACCAGCGTTGAACTGAAGTTGTCCGTCCCCGTCGGCAGTGCGCCGGTCAAGAAAATCGGACTCGACCCGGTCGAGGCACAGCCACGGCAGGCATTCTTCTTCGATACGCCCGATCTGGCCCTGAACAAGGCCGGCATCGTCGTCCGCGCGCGGCGTATCCAGGGCGGCGACGGCGATACGGTCATCAAGCTGCGCCCGGTCGAACCCGAAACGATCGACCCGGAGCTGCGTCGCTCGAGTGCCTTCAAAATCGAGGTGGATGCGATGCCGGGCGGGTTCGTCTGCTCGGCTTCGTTCAAGGGCGTGTGCACCAACCAGGAGGTACTCGACGTGGCCTCGGGCGGGATGCCTTTGCGCAAGCTGTTCTCCAGGGAACAGCGCGCCTTCTATGACGCGCACGCGCCGGCGGGCGTCACGATGGACAAGCTCGTCCTCCTCGGTCCCGTCTTCCTGCTCAAGTCCAAGCATTACCCGAAGGCGAAGGACTTCGATCGCCCCATTGTCATGGAAGTGTGGATCTATCCTGATGGATCACTCGTCATGGAAGTCTCCACCAAGTGCCTGCCGAAAGAAGCCTTCCAGGTCATTGGCGATTTCAAGGAGTACCTGGCCCGCCACGGCATCGCGCTCGGTGCCGACCAGTCTGCGAAGACCAGGACCGCGCTCGAGTTCTTCAGCGCCAGGCTCAAGAAGGAGGGGCTGGCCGGCTGAGCGACTTCGCCGGCCGAAAAAGCAAAAAGCCACCGGAAACCGGTGGCTTTTTCGTGTTGACCGCAACAACCGGTCAGACGACGGCGCCTTCCTCGTTGGCGCCCTCGATGACCTTCTTCTGCTTGGCCATGAACTGCTCGCGCGAGACACCGAGCCACATCACCAGCGGGCTGGCGACCAGCACCGACGAGTAGATGCCGAAGCAGATGCCGATGGTCAGCGCCAGGGCGAAGTAGTACAGGGTCTCGCCGCCGAAGATCAGCATCGACAGGACCATCATCTGCGTGCTGCCGTGGGTGATGATGGTCCGGCTGATGGTGCTGGTGATGGCGTGGTCGAGGACCTCAGGCGTGGTCAGGCCGCGCACCTTCTTGAAGGTTTCGCGCACCCGGTCGAAGACGACGACCGATTCGTTGACCGAGTAGCCGAGCACGGCGAGCACCGCGGCCAGCACCGAGAGCGAGAACTCCCACTGGAAGAAGGCGAAGAAGCCGAGGATGATGATCACGTCGTGCAGGTTGGCGATGATCGCCGAGACCGAGAAGCGCCACTCGAAGCGGAAGGCGAGGTAGATGACGATGCCGATGACGACCAGCAGCAGCGCCATCGCGCCGTTCTCGGCCAGTTCCTTGCCGACCTGCGGGCCGACGAATTCGACGCGGCGCAGCTCGGCGCCGGGCGCTTCGGTAGCCAGCGACTTCATCACCGCTTCGCCGAGTTGGGCGGTATTCTGGTCGCCCTTGAGCGGCAGGCGGATCATGCACGTCCCGCGACGAGCCGAAGTTCTGCACCGAGTAGTCGTTGAAGCCGGCCTTGCCAAGCGCGCCGCGGATCTTCTCGAGGTCGGCCGCCTGCTCGTAGTGGGTCTCGATCAGCGTGCCGCCGGTGAATTCGACCGAAAGGTGCAGGCCCTTGGTGAGCAGGAAGAGCACCGCGAGCAGGAAGGTCACCAGCGAAATGATGTTGAACTTCAGCGCATGGCGCATGAAGGGGATGTCGTTCTTGATGCGGAAGAATTCCATTGCCGATTACCCTTATTTCTGGCTGTTGACCGCAGCGACGCCGGGCTTCCAGATCTGGCCGATGGCGACCTTGGTCAGCTTCTGCCGGCGGCCGTAGATCAGGTTGACCAGCGCGCGCGAGACGACCACCGACGAGAAGATCGAGGTCAGGATGCCGAGGCAGTGCACCACCGCGAAGCCGCGGATCGGGCCGGAGCCGAAGATCAGCAGTGCCAGGCCGGCGATCAGCGTCGTGATGTTGGAGTCGAGGATGGTGCCGAAAGCGCGCTCGTAGCCTTCGGAGATCGCCGCCTGCGGCGGCATGCCGTTGCGCAGTTCCTCGCGGATGCGTTCGTTGATCAGCACGTTGGCGTCGATCGCCATGCCCAGCGTCAGCGCGATGGCGGCGATGCCGGGCAGGGTCAGCGTCGCCTGCAGCAGCGACAGCAGGGCGACGAGGAAGAGCAGGTTGGAGGCCAGCGCGATGACCGAGACGAGGCCGAACATCTGGTAGTAGACGATCATGAACAGCGCGATCGCGGCGAAGCCCCACAGCGTCGAGTTGAAGCCCTTCCTGATGTTGTCGGCGCCGAGCGACGGGCCGATCGTGCGTTCCTCGATGATGTCCATCGGCGCCGCCAGCGAACCGGCGCGCAGCAGCAGCGCGGTGTCGTTGGCTTCCATGGTGCGTCATGCGGCCGGAAATCTGCACGCGGCCGCCGCCGATCTCGGTACGGATCACCGGCGCGGTGACGACCTCGCCCTTGCCCTTCTCGATCAGCAGGATGGCCATGCGCTTGCCGACGTTGTCGCGCGTGATGTCCTTGAAGATGCGGGCGCCGGCGGAATCGAGCGTCAGGTGCACGGCCGGCTCCTGCGTCTGGTTATCGAAGCCGGGCTGGGCGTCGGTCAGGCGGTCGCCGGTCAGCACCACCTGCTTCTTGACCAGCAGCGGCTGGCCGCCGCGTTCGTTGTAGACCTCGGTGCCGAAGGGCGGGTTGCCGGCCAGCGCGGCATCGAGGGCGCCGGCCGAGTCGTCGACCATGCGGACTTCGAGCGTCGCGGTGCGGCCGAGGATGTCCTTGGCCTTGGCCGTGTCCTGCACGCCCGGCAACTGGACGACGATGCGGTCGGCGCCCTGCTGCTGGATGACCGGCTCGGCGACGCCGAGTTCGTTGATCCGGTTGTGCAGCGTCGTGATGTTCTGCTTGAGCGCGAACTCGCCCAGATGCGCTTGATCGCCTCCGGCTTGAGCGTGGCGACGAGGCGCGGCTCGGACGCGTCGCCCTGTTCGGCGAGGATCAGGTCGGGCTGGCTGTCGGCGATCGTGTTCTTCGCCTTGTCGCGCGTCTCGGCGTCGCGGAACCTGATGACGATGCGCTCGCCTTCGCGGCCGATGCCGGCGTGGCGCAGGTTCTTGTCGCGCATCGCGGTGCGCAGGTCGGCCGAGGTCGAGTCGAGCCGCTTGGTCAGCGCGCCCTTCATGTCCACCTGGAGCAGGAAATGGACGCCGCCGCGCAGGTCGAGGCCGAGGTACATCGGCAACGCGTGCAGGCTGGTCAGCCATTGCGGCGAGGCGGACAGCAGGTTCAGCGCGACGACGTACTGCGGGTCGGCGGGATCGGGGTTGAAGGCCTTTTCCAGTATGTCTCTTGGCCTTCAACTGGGTGTCGGTATCGCTGAAGCGGGTCTTGACGCCGTTGAAGTCGAGCTGGATGCCGCTGTGGGCGATGCCGGCGACTTTCAGCGCTTCCTCGACGCTGGCCTGCGTCTTCTGGTCGACCTTGAGCGTGGCCTTGGCGCTGGAAACCTGCACCGCCGGCGATTCGCCGAAGAAGTTGGGCAGCGTATAGACGAAGCCCAGCACCAGCGCGACGGCGACGATGATGTACTTCCAGAGGGGATAGCGATTCATGACTTCCTGAATGCGATGAAGGCGGCCAGCGGCCGCCTTCGAGCGTGATTACAGCGACTTCAGCGTGCCCTTGGGCAACACCAGGCCGATGGACGGCTTCTGGATGACGACTTCGGTGCCTTCGGCGATCTCGACCGAGACGTAGCTTTCGCCGACCTTGGTGATGCGGCCGACGATGCCGCCCTGGGTGACGACTTCGTCGCCCTCTGGCCAGCGCCGCGATCAGCGCCTTGTGCTCCTTGGCCTTCTTCATCTGCGGCCGGATCATCAGGAACCAAAGCACCACGAACATCAGGATCAGGGGCAGCAACTGCCCGAGGCCGCCGAATGCATCGGAGGCGGCGCCGGCAGTCTGGGCGTGAGCGAGGCTAATCATATCGTGGACTCCTGGAAGCGGAAAAAGAAACCGCGAATTCTATCATCGCTCGGCGGATCGGTCGCGGGCAAACTCGGCTGCCCATGAAACGAGCCTGCCGGCCTCGATGGCGGCGCGCATTTCGGCCATGATCGTCTGGTAGAAATGCAGGTTGTGGATGGTGTTGAGCATGCTGGCGAGGATTTCGCCGGCACGGAACAGGTGGCTCAGGTAGGCGCGGCTGAAATTCGTGCAGGTGTAGCAGGTGCAGGAGGGGTCGAGCGGCCCGGTGTCGGTCTTGTGGCGGGCGTTCTTGATCTTGAGGTCGCCGAAGCGGGTGAACAAATGGCCGTTGCGGGCATTGCGGGTCGGCATCACGCAGTCGAACATGTCGATGCCGGCCTTGACCGCATGCACCAGGTCTTCCGGCGTGCCGACGCCCATCAGGTAGCGCGGCTTGTGCGCCGGCAGCCCGGGCGCGACGTGGGCGAGGATGCGCGCCATCTCCTCCTTCGGTTCGCCGACCGACAGGCCGCCGATGGCAAGGCCGTCGAAGCCGATGTTATCGAGCCCGGCCAGCGATTCGTCGCGCAGATCCTCGTACATGCCGCCCTGGACGATGCCGAACAGGGCGTTGCGCTCATTTTTCCTTCAGTCAGCCGGTCGTGCTCGTCGCGCGAACGCTGCGCCCAGCGCATGCGACAGGCGCATCGATTTCGCCGCTTCGTCGCGGCTGGCCGGCCAGGGCGTGCATTCGTCGAAGATCATGACGATGTCGGCATTCAGCACATGCTGGATCTGCATCGAGATTTCCGGCGTCAGGAAGAGCTTGGCGCCGTCGATCGGCGAGCTGAACTTGACGCCTTCCTCGCTGATCTTGCGCATGGCGCCGAGTGAGAAGACCTGGAAGCCACCGGAGTCGGTCAGGATCGGCTTTTGCCAGCCCATGAAGTCATGCAGTCCCCGGTGGGCGTGGATGACGTCCAGCCCGGGGCGCAGCCAGAGGTGGAAGGTGTTGCCGAGGCAGATCTGGGCGCCGATCTCGTCCAGCGCCCGCGGCGTCATCGCCTTGACCGTGCCATAGGTGCCGACCGGCATGAAGACGGGCGTCTCGACGATTCCGTGCGCCAGGGAGAGTCGACCGCGGCGGGCGGCGCCGTCGGTGGTCAGGAGTTCAAACTGCATCGGATCTTTCCAGAAGCATGGCGTCGCCATAGCTGAAGAAGCGGTAGCGCTCGGCCACGGCGTGGATATAGGCGGCGCGGATGGCGTCGTAGCCGGCGAAGGCCGAAACCAGCATCAGCAGCGTCGATTTCGGCAGGTGGAAGTTGGTGATCAGGCGGTCGACCACCCGGAAGCGGTAGCCGGGGGTGATGAAGATGTCGGTTTCGGCGCTGCCGGCGCGTACCGTGCCGTCGTCGTTGCCGGCTGATTCGAGCGCGCGCAGGCTGGTCGTGCCGACGGCGATGACGCGGCCGCCGGCGGCGCGGGTGGCGGCGATGGCGTCGACGGTGGCTTGCGGAATGGCGAAGCGCTCGCTGTGCATCCGGTGCTCGGCGATCTTCTCGACGCGCACCGGCTGGTAGGTGCCGGCGCCGACGTGCAGGGTCAGGAAGGCGGTGTTGACGCCCTTGCGCGCGCAGCGCTGCGAGCATCGCCTCGTCGAAATGCAGGCCGGCGGTCGGTGCGGCGACGGCGCCCGGCGCGCGGGCATAGACCGTCTGGTAGCGCGTTTCGTCGGCGTCGTCGGCCGGGTGCTCGATGTAGGGCGGCAGCGGCAGCTTGCCGTGCTGCTCGGCCAGATCCCAGAGACTGCCGCGGTCGACGGACTCCAGGGCGAAGAATTCGCCGCTCGCCCCGGCCCGCCCGGTGACGACGACCTCGAAGGCATCCGCCAGCCTCAGCCTGGTTCCCGGCTTGGGCGACTTGCTGGCGCGGATCTGGGCGATCGCGTGCGTCGCGTCGACGATGCGCTCGAGCAGCACCTCGACCTGGCCGCCGCTTTCCTTGTGCCCGAAGAAGCGCGCCTTGATGACGCGCGTGTCGTTGAACACCAGCAGGTCGCCGGCCTGCGAGCAAGTCCTGGCAGGTCGGCGAAGCTGGCGGTCGCCATTGCTGGCTGCCGCCAGACGTGCAGCAGCCGGCTGCCGGTGCGCTCGGGCGCCGGGTGTTGGGCGATCAGTTCGGGCGGAAGGGGAAAGTCGAAGTCGTCGACGGTCAGCGCCATGAGCAAAGTTCCGCTTGGAAAACAAAAACGGCTTTCCGCAGGGAAAGCCGATCTGTCGTTACTGGTGCCCCGAGCCAGACTCGAACTGGCACACCTTGCGGCGGCGGATTTTGAATCCGCTGCGTTTACCGATTCCGCCACCGGGGCAAGTGGAGGCGCGGATTATCTCCGAATCACTTGCTGCGGTTCAAGCGACTCGGCGCAAGGGAAGGCCCGGGAGAGCGCGCCGGCGACGAGGGTGGCGGTGGTGGCCTCGACGGTGGGCGGCTGCCGTTCGAGGTGGGCGAGGACGGCGCGGACCAGCCGGTAGGAGAGGTCGCGCCGGGGCGGCAGGCAGAAGGCGTTGAGGCGGACGCCGACACTGTCGGCGAGGAAGTCGCTCACCGCATAGCCGTCGGCGAATCCCTCGACATAGGCGATGCAGCGCCCGGCGCGGGCCGACTTGTAAGGGTCGAGGGCACCGCTCTGCGCGTGCTGGTCCTCGGCGGCCTGGCAATCCTCGCGCAGTTCACGGGCGGTGTAGGCCTGGGCCGGCAGCGCGCAGAGCAGGGCGAGCAGCGCGGCAAGGGGGAATGGCTGTCCTTTCATGGTCGTTCGAACCAGTTCAGTTGTTCGTGGAGTGCCGACGACGCTGCCGACGACGATCAGCGCCGGCGGCCGGATGTCCGACTCGACGATGCGTCCGGGCAGCGTGGCGAGCGTGGCGAGCAGCGTCCGCTGGTCGGGCAGCGTGCCGTTGCGGACGACGGCGGCCGGGGTGTCGGCGGGCAGGCCATGGGCGATCATCTGGCGGCAGATTTCACCGGCGGCGCCGATGCCCATGTAGAAGACGATGGTCTGGCAAGGCCGGGCGAGGGCCGGCCAGTCGAGATTGACGGTGCCGTCCTTGAGATGGCCGGTGACGAAGGTGACGGCCTGCGCGTGGTCGCGGTGGGTGAGCGGAAAGCCCGAGTAGGCGGCGCAGCCGGCAGCGGCGGTGACGCCGGGGACGACTTCGAAGGCGATGCCGGAAGCTGCCAGAATTTCCAGTTCCTCGCCGCCACGCCCGAAGATGAAGGGGTCGCCGCCCTTGAGGCGGACGACGGCAAGGCCTTCGCGCGCCAGGTCGACCAGCAGCCGGTTGATCGCCTCCTGCGGCAGGGTGTGGTTGGAGGCTTCCTTGCCGACATAGATGCGGCGCGCGTCGGGACGGGCGAGTTCCATGACGCCCTCGCCGACGAGATGATCGTAGACCAGCGCGTCGGCGCGACCGATCAGGCGGGCTGCCTTGACTGTCAGCAGATCCGGGTCGCCCGGCCCGGCGCCGATGAGCCAGACCTTGCCGGCGGAGAGTAGTTGGTCGTGATCATCGTAGTGTCAGGCTTGCGACCCGCATCCTAATGCCGGAATTCGGCTCTGCCAATAGCCGAGTCGATCCATGGGAATAACCGGGCAGAAAGTCGTAGCCCACAAAGCAACAAGTAACATAAGCAACTGATTGTTAATCGATTTGTGTGTGGAAAAGCTTGATGATTATCAAGGATGCTGCGATGCTGGTAGTTCAATCTAACAAACATCGCGTCCGGGGAGGGCGCATTGTTTTTATCCTAGGAGAGAAAGCATGAAAAAAAGCGTAGCGGGGATGATTGCACTGAGCGCCATGGCGGTCGCCATGGGGTCGGCATTTGCGCAGGATGCTGCCAAGGCGGCTCCGGAGCTGACGGCAGCCGAAAAGGAGCAGGCCAAGAAGATTTATTTCGAGCGTTGCGCCGGCTGCCACGGCGTGCTGCGCAAGGGCGCCACCGGCAAGAATCTCGAGCCGCACTGGACCAAGAAGGACAAGGACGGCAACGTCACCGAGGGCGGCACGCTCAAGCTCGGCCAGACGCGTCTGGAAAAGATCATCGGCTATGGCACCGACGGCGGCATGGTTAACTTCGACGACATCCTGACCAAGGAAGAAATCGCCCTGATGTCGAAGTACATCCAGAACCACGCCGGATGTGCCGCCCGAGTACAGCTTCAAGGATCAGCTGGATTCCTGGAAGGTCATCGTGCCGGTCAAGGATCGCCCGACCAAGCAGATGAACAAGCTCAACCTGAAGAACATCTTCTCCGTGACCCTGCGCGACACCGGCGAAGTGGCGCTGATCGACGGCGACACCAAGGAAATCGTCAATATCGTCAAGACCGGCTACGCGGTCCATATTTCCCGTCTGTCCGCGTCCGGCCGCTATGTTTACGTGATCGGCCGCGATGGCCGCCTGTCGCTGATCGACCTCTGGATGGAAAAGCCGGCCGTCGTCGCCGAAGTCAAGATCGGCTTCGATGCGCGTTCGGTCGATACCTCCAAGTTCAAGGGCTTCGAGGACAAGTACGCGATTGCCGGTTCCTACTGGCCGCCCCAGTACACGATCATGGACGGCGACACGCTGAAGCCGCTCAAGGTCGTCTCCACCCGCGGCATGACCGTCGATGGCGAGTACCATCCGGAGCCGCGTGTGGCGTCCATCGTCTCTTCCTTCATCAAGCCGGAATGGGTCGTCAACATCAAGGAAACCGGCCAGATCCTGCTGGTCGATTACTCCGACATCAAGAACCTGAAGACCACCACCATCGGTTCCGCCAAGTTCCTGCATGACGGCGGCTGGGATGCTTCCAAGCGTTACTTCCTGGTGGCGGCCAATGCCTCCAACAAGATTGCCGCGGTCGACACCAAGACCGGCAAGCTGGCGGCGCTGATCGATACCGCCAAGATCCCGCACCCGGGTCGCGGCGCCAACTTCACCCATCCGAAGTTCGGTCCGGTCTGGGCGACCGGTCACCTTGGCGCCGATGTCGTGACGCTGATCTCGACGCCGTCCGACAAGCCGAAGAACGCCAAGTACAAGGAGTACAACTGGAAGGTCGTGCAGGAAGTCAAGCACGTGCCGGGCAACCTGTTCGTCAAGACGCATCCGAAGTCCAAGCACCTGTGGGCCGATGCGCCGCAGAACCCGGACAAGGACCTGGCCGAATCCGTCGCCGTCTGGGACATGGCCGACCTGTCCAAGCCGAAAGCCATCATCAACGTCGCCAAGGATTCCGGCCTGCCGCCGACCAAGGCGATCAAGCGTGCCGTGCATCCGGAATACTCGGCCGACGGCAAGGAAGTCTGGATCTCGCTGTGGGGCGGCAAGACCGACCAGTCGGCCATCGTGGTCTATGACGACGCGACGCTGAAGGTCAAGAAGGTGATCACCGATCCGAAGATGATCACGCCGACCGGCAAGTTCAACGTCTACAACACGCAGCACGACATTTACTGATCCAGGTGCAAGCCTTGATTTTGTAGAATTCCACGGGGGCGCAAGCCCCCGTCGCGTATGAAACGGAGATGAAGATGAACCAGAAATTGAGCTCGCTTGTTGTACTGGGCGCCCTGATGGCCCTCGGATCCTCGGCTGCCCTGGCTGCCCCGGACTGGAGCAAGGTGCCGACGAAAACTATTCCCGTCATTCATCCGGGCGTTTCGCCGGTCGAATGGGTGCAGAGCCGCGACCACAGCGGCGCCAGCGGCCTGAAGAAGGGCGAAACCTGCGCCGGCTGCCATAACGACGGCGGCAAGCTGGACATCGACCTGAAGCGCCTGGCCGGCAAGGAACTGGAGCCGAAGGGCGCGCCGAAGATCATGACCTATCCGGTCGGCGTCCAGGCGGCCTACGACGCCACCAACCTCTATGTCCGCCTGACCTTCAAGGCGCCGGCAGGTGGTTTCGACCAGTCCGACAAGGACAACGAACTGAAGGCCACCATCATGTTCCCGGACGACAAGGTGCCGCTGGCCGACCAGGCCGGTTGCTGGGGAGCCTGCCACAAGGACGCGCGCACCATGCCGGGCGCCGACGACAAGAAGACCAAGTACGCCACGCCGGGCGCCATGGACCTGATGCAGTGGAAGAGCGGCGGTGGCGGCAAGGCGGTTGACGGCACGGTGACCGACAAGCGCAACATGGAAGGCGGCAAGGCCGGCGTGACGGCGGAAGGCGCCAAGTCGGGCGACACCTAGACCGTGACCTTCACGCGCAAGCTGGCGGGCGGCGTCAATCTGGCTGCCGGCAAGGCGGTCCCGTTCGGCGTCGCGATCCACGCCGACAATTCCGGCGGCCGTTTCCATCATGTTTCCTTCAACCACACCATCGGCCTCGGCGCGGATGGCGACGTGAAGGCTGCCAAGCAATAACCCGTTTGCTTTCCGGAGACATGATGCGTACCGGATGGCTGATGGTGAAAGGAGCGCCGGTCCTGCTGGCGCTCCTTTCCTTTTCTGCCGTGGCCCAGACGACGGCCGAGGTGCGCATCGAGGGCTACAAGTTCCTCCCGCCGGAGGTGACGATCCGCGCCGGTGATTCCGTGCGCTGGGTCAACGGCGAGAAGCGGACCAGTCACTCGGTCGTGTTTCCGGCCGAAGGCGGCCGCGAATCGGATCGGATGTTTCCCGACGAGAGCTGGCAGCGCCAGTTCACGAAGCCGGGGCGCTACGAGTACACTTGCGGTCCGCATCCCGAAATGAAAGGCGTCGTGATTGTTGTCGAGTAGGCTGATTTTTGCCCTTTTTCTGGCGTTGACCGCGGCACTGGCCGCCGAGCCGGATGTGGCGCGGCAGAAGCAACTGGTGCATCTGGTCCGCCAGGATTGCGGTTCCTGCCACGGCATGACGCTGAACGGCGGCCTCGGTCCGGCGCTGCTGCCGGAAACGCTGAAGGACAAGCCGCCCGAAGGCCTCGTCGCGACGATTTACTACGGCCGTCCCGGCACGCCGATGCCACCGTGGAAGCAGTTCATGTCGGAAGACGAGGCGGCATGGATTGTCGATAAACTGATGACTGAATTCCCCAAGTGAGAACCCGATGCGCCTGCTCCTGAGTCTTTTTCTGGCCCTGCTGCTCAACGCCTGCGCCGGTCCGCAACTGCGCGGCACCGGCGATCTCGGCCTGGTCATCGAGCGCGCCAGCGGTCAGGTGACGCTGGTCGATACCAGTTCGCGCCAGGCCTATGCCCGGATCGGCGGTCTGGGCGATCTCTCGCACGCCTCCGCTGTCTATTCGCGCGATGGCCGCTACGCCTTCATCTTCGGGCGCGACGGTGGGCTGACCAAGATCGACCTGCTGGAAGCGCGCATCGTCAAGCGTGTGATGCAGTCGGGCAATGCCATCGGCGGCTCGATCTCGCAGGATGGCCGCATCGTTGTTGCGCAAAATTACACGCCGGGCGGCATCAAGGCCTTCGATGCCGACACCCTCGAACTGCTTTCCGAAGTGCCGGCCGAGTATGCGCCGGGCCAGTTCTCCAAGGTCGTCGGCCTGGCCGACGCACCGGGCAACAAGTTTGCCTACGCCCTGTTCGAGGGCGGCGAAATCTGGGTGACCGATTTCAGCAACCCGAAACAGCCGAAGACGCAGCGCTTCCCGGCCGGCTTGCAGCCCTACGACGGTCTGGTGACACCCGACGGGCGCTATTTCCTGGCCGGCCTGTTCGGCGAGGACGGCGTCGCCATGCTCGACCTCTGGCAACCGGAGAAGGGGGCGCGCAAGATTCTCGAGAACTACGGGCGCGGCCAGGAGAAGCTGCCGGTATTCAAGATGCCGCACCTGCGCGGCTGGTCGGTGGCGCAGGGCAAGGCCTACCTGCCGGCGATCGGCCGCCACGAGGTGCTGGTCGTCGATGTCGCGACGTGGAAGGAAGTCGGCCGCATCCCGGTGCGCGGCCAGCCGGTGTTTGTCATCGCCCGCCCGGACGGGCGCCAGGTCTGGGTCAATTTCGCCTTTCCGGACAACGGCAAGATGGATGTCATCGACACGCTGGCCGGCAAGGTGGTGCATGCCTTCGAGCCGGGCAAGGGCATCCTGCACATGGAATTCGCGCCGCGCGGCGAAAGCGTCTGGCTCTCGGCGCGCGACGACAACAAGGTGCTGATCTACGACACGGCGACTTTCGTGAAGCAGGGCGAGATCCCGGCGGATAGCCCGTCGGGCATCTTCTTTACCGCGCGGGCGGCACGGATCGGCTTTTGATGGACGACACATTCGAATTCCGCCTGCTCAACGAATTCCAGCGCGATTTTCCGCTCTGCCCGGCGCCGTTCGCCGAACTGGCGGCACGCCTCGGGGTCGCCGAGAAGGTGGTCCTCGGCGGCCTGGAAAAGCTGCGCCGCGAGGGCAAGATCTCGCGCGTCGGCGCCGTCTTCGCGCCCAAGCGCATCGGCGCCTCGACGCTGGCGGCGATGGCGGTGCCGACGGAGCGGCTCGATGCGGTGGCTGCCGCGGTCAACCGCTTCGCCGAGGTCAATCACAACTACGAGCGCGAGCACCGCTACAACCTGTGGTTCGTCGTCACCGCGGCGAGCGAGGGCCGCCTGCAGGCGACGCTGGGGGCGATCGAGCAGGCCGCCGGCTATCCGCTGATGCCGCTGCCGCTGCTCGAGGAGTTTCACATCGATCTCGGCTTCCCGCTGCAGGGCGAATCTCCGCGGACGCGCGCGACGGCACACAAGGTGCAACCCGTTTCACCGATCGACGAGGCCGAGCGCCGTCTGGTGTCGGTGTTGCAGGAGGGGCTGCCGTTGTTCATGCGCCCGTTCGCGCTGATCGCCGAGCGCATCGGCGCCTCGGAAAACGAGGTACTGGCCCGCATCGGCAAGTGGCTCGAAGACGGCGCCATCAAGCGGTTCGGCATCGTGGTAAGGCACCGCGAACTGGGCTACACGGCCAATGCGATGCTGGTCCATGACATTCCCGACGAGCGTGTCGGCGACCTCGGTCGCGCACTGGCTGAGGAACCCGCAGTGACCCTCTGCTATCGCCGGCCGCGCCTGCTGCCCGACTGGCCGTACAACCTGTTCTGCATGATCCATGGGCGCGAGCGCACCGAAGTCGAGGGCATCATCACCACTCTGCGCGAACGCCATGGCATCGCCGACCACGCGCACGACGTGCTGTTCTCGCTGACCCGATTCAAGCAGAACGGCGCCCGCTATGCCTGAACTGGATGCGGTCGAGCGCCGGATCATCGACGCATTGCAGGGCGATTTCCCGGTCTGCGAGCACCCCTATGGCGAGGCGGCGGCGCGCCTGGGCTTGTCCGAAGGCGAACTGCTGGACCGCCTGCAGCGGCTGCTCGACGCCCATGTGCTGACGCGCTTCGGGCCCATGTACCAGGTCGAGCGCCTGGGCGGTGCCTTCGTGCTGGCCGCGCTGGCCGTGCCCGAGGGGCGCTACGACGAAGTCGCGGCGCTGGTCAATGCGCTGCCGCAGGTTGCCCACAACTACCGCCGCGAGCACGTCCTGAACATGTGGTTCGTGCTGGCGACCGAAACGCAGGCGGGCATCGGCGAGGCGATCGCGCGCATCGAGCAGGACTCCGGCCTGCCCGTCTTCGCCTTTCCCAAGGAACGCGAGTACTTCGTCGAGATGAAGCTGGCGGCGCGGGCATGAACACGGTGCCGGACGCAATCGACCGTGCCATCATCGTCGCGACCCAGGGCGGCCTGCCGCTGGTGCCGCGCCCGTATCACGCCGTCGCCGCAACGGTGGGGGTGGCGCCGGAGGAGGTGATGCGTCGCCTGCAAGCCATGCTCGAATCCGGCATCATCCGCCGCATCGGCGCGGTGCCGAACCATTACGCGATCGGCTGGACGGCGAACGGCATGACCGTCTGGGATGTCGCGGACGACGCGGTCGATGGGCTCGGCGAACGGGTCGGCGGCCTGGCGTTCGTGACGCATTGCTACCGGCGCCCGCGGGCGCTGCCCGAGTGGCCCTACAACCTGTTCGCGATGGTGCATGGCAGTTCGCGCGACGAGGTGCGCGACAAGGCCGCCGCGATCGCCGACCTGCTCGGCGCAGCATGTCGCGGCAGCGATATCCTGTTTTCGACGCGCATCCTGAAGAAGACCGGCCTGCGCATCTGAGTTACCGGCGGGCGGCGCGTCAGCGATGCGCGCCTGCTCCGAGGGGGAAAGCGAATGTTCGCAACGGTCAAGGAATTCGCGCTGCGCCATCTGGTTGCCGATACGCCGCCCATGGCGCCGATCGAGCGCCGGAAAACCGCCGTCGGCGCCATGCTCGGGGTGATCCTGGCCGGCGGCATGCTGGCGCTTTTCCCGGCGGGAGACATCTGGCTGGTGGCGGTGCTGGGCGCCACGGCGATCATCGTGTTTGCCTTGCCGCACAGCCCGCTGGCGCAGCCGTGGTCGGTACTCGGCGGCTATCTGGTGGCCGCCGTGGCGTCCCTGGTCGCCGCGTCGCTGGTACCCTCGTTCCTGCTCGCGGCCGGCCTGGCGTTGGGCGCGACGGTATGGTGCATGACGCGCTTCAAGTGCATGCACCCGCCCGGCGGTGCGCTGGTGCTGGTCGTCGTCGGCGAGGGGGCGCCGACGCTCGGGCACGCCGGACACATCCTGCTGGTCGCCCTCGGCAATGCCCTCGCCATCCTCCTGGCCGCACTGCTGATCAACAATTTCCTGCTGCGCCGCAGCTATCCGCAATGTCGCACGACGCCCGTGCCGGGCCCGCACCGCGGCGGCGACCTGGCGCCGAGCGAGCGCAGCGGGTTGTCGCACGATGACATCGAGCATGCCGTGCAGTCGCTGGGCAGCTTCGTCAACGTCCAGGAGGGCGAACTGGTCCGCATCTTCAATGCCGCGGTCGACCACGCTTTCGAGCGGCATATGGCGACGCGTTGTGGCGACGTCATGACGCGCGACGTCGTCACCGTCGCGTTCGGTACCGACCTGGAGGATGCCTGGAACCTGCTGCGCCGCCACCAGGTCAAGGCGCTGCCGGTGGTGGACAGCTTCCGGCGCATCGTCGGTATCGTCACGGTGGCCGATTTCCTGCGCCAACTCGACGATGCCGCCGCGGCCGGCCTGGCGGTGCGCCTGCAGGGCTTGCTCCGCCGCACGCCGGGCAGCGCGTCGGAAAAAGCCGAAGTGGTCGGCCAGATCATGACGACGAGCGTCTACACCGCGACCGAGGACATGGCCGTGGCCGAACTGGTGCATCGCCTGGCGGATGCCGGTTTCCATCACGTCCCCATCGTCGACGAACGCAGGAAGCTGGTCGGCATGGTCACCCAGTCCGACCTGATCGCTGCACTCCATCGCCGCGTGGCGCTGGCTGCCGCCTGATCGGCGCCTTTTTCCGTTGCCGGGGCAGCCGGGCATGAGCGGCCGGTGAGATAATCGCCGCTGGAGTCTTGCGCAACATGGGCCATGTGGTGAACAAATGAAGGCGCCGATCGTATTGCTTGGACTGCTGGCTGTCGCCACTGGCGCAGCGGCGGAGGTCGCCGTCCCGGTTGCGGGGCTGGCGCCGGCGTCCCGTCCCATCGGCGCGCCGGTGATCACGCGCTTTGAACAGACACCGGCGTGGAAGACGCAGGCCTTGCGCGGCATCCATCCGCCGCAGAACGGGGTCGAGTTCCTCAAGGATCAGGGCGCCTGGTATACACCGTTCAACCATCCCAACAGTACCGGGCGCTACGACATCCGCGACCTCTATGGCGAGGCGGCGGGCAGGGATTGAGCATGCACGGATCGAGAACCGGCTTCGTCATCCTCGCCCTCGTCGCGGCAGCCGTTCTCGTCGGCGGCATTGCCGGCTGGCAGATGCGCCAGCGGGTGGTGACGCCGCCCCTCGCCGCCCCGCCGGCGCCCGTGGTCGGCAAGGACATCCTGCGTGCCACCTACGACCCCATCCACTTTCGGCCGGCGATCGAGACGGCGCGCGACGGGCAGTGCCTTGCCTGCCATCGCGAAGTGCTCGATGACAAGGTGCGCGATGCCTCACCGGCAGGCGTCAAGGCGGGCGCCAGCAAGGCCTGGTACCAGCAGGTCGCCACCTACGGCGGCGAACAGGACACCTTCCATCGGCGCCATCTGGTCACGCCGCTGGCGAGGGAGCTGATGAACCTTTCGTGCACCACCTGCCACCAGGGCTCCGATCCGCGCGACGAGGCGCAGGGCACCTCGGCGACGGGTACGCCGCAGGGTGACCACGGCTTCACGCTGCGCAAGACGGTCAATCCGGAAACGACCTGCCTGAAGTGCCACGGACAGATGAACACGGCGGTCATGGGCCTGCCGGGTCCGTGGCCGAAATCCCGGGAGATGTTCGCCGACTCCTGCCTGACCTGCCATGCCGCCATCCGTACCAACCGTCACCAGGTGAGCTACCTGAAGGCGGAGGCGATCGAGGCCGCCGGCAGCAGGAATGCCGACGTCTGCTACGGTTGCCACGGCGGGCGTTCCTGGTACCGGATCGCCTACCCCTATGCCCGCCATGCCTGGGAGGGCATGCCGGCCGATGTCCCCGGCTGGGCGAAGGACCGGCCGACGCGCAGCGAGGAGCGTTTTGCCCTGCCGGCGGCGCAGCCGGCGAACTGAGGAACGACCATGGAGAGCAAGCGCAACTGGCTGGACCTGCTGAATCCGCACCGCCGCAGCTTCCTCAAGGCGGCCGGCGCCGGGGCGGCGGTCGCCACCACCAGCGGCCTCGTCGAACTCGGCGCCGGCGGCCAGCAGGCGCACGCCTTCGCCTACGAGCCGTACCCGAAGGATGACGAACTGACCACCGTCGTCACCTCCTGCGACCACAACTGCGGTTCGCGCCACATGCTGGTCGCGCACAAGAAGGGCGACGTCATCGTCCGCCTGTCCACCGACGACGGCCGCTATCAGGAGGGCGGCGAGTTCGGCTTCGAGACCGAGCAGGTGCCGCAGTTGCGCGCCTGCCTGCGCGGCCGCTCCTATCGCACGCGCCTGTATTCGCCGGAGCGCCTGCTCTACCCGATGATGCGCGTCGGCGAGCGCGGCGAGGGCAAGTTCAAGCGGGTGTCATGGGACGAGGCGCTCGACTACGTCGCCAGCAAGATGGTCGAGCTCAAGCAGAAGTACGGCCCGACGGCGATCCTCGACCAGTCCTATGCCGGCACCTCGTACGGCGTGCTGCACAAGTCGGACCAGATCGAGGGGCTGCTGGCGCGCTTCCTCGGCATGTTCGGCTGCCGCACCAACTCGTGGTCGGTGCCGAGCTACCAGGGCACCACCTTCAGTTCGCGCATGACCTTCGGCACCATCGAGGACGGCAACGAGGACGATGCCTTCGCGCACAGCAAGCTGATCATCATGTGGGGCTGGAACCCGGCCTACACCTTCCACGGCGGCAACACCTTCTACTACATGCGCCTGGCCAAGCAGCGCGGCTGCAAGTTCGTCGTGGTCGATCCGCAATTCACCGACTCGGCTGCCAGCTACGATGCCTGGTGGATTCCGATCAAGCCCAATACCGACGCCGCCATGCTCGCCGGCATGGCGCACCACATCTTCGCCAACAACCTGCAGGACCAGAAGTTCATCGACAGGTTCTGCCAGGGCATGGACGCGGGCACGATGCCGAAGCCGTGGCCAAGGCAAGGAGAACTTCAAGGACTACATCCTCGGCAAGTACGACGGCATCGCCAAGACGCCGGAGTGGGCGGAGAAGATCTGCGGCGTCGCTGCGGTCGACATCAAGAAGCTGGCGCACATGTACGCCACGACCAAGCCGGCGGCGCTGAAGGCCTCCTGGGCGCCGGGCCGGGCCAGCCTACGGCGAGCAGTACAACCGCATGGCCGCCGCGCTGCAGGCGATGACCGGCAACATCGGCATCCTCGGCGGCTGCGCCGAGGGCGTCGGCAAGGGCTGGCACGCCGAGGCCGTCGCCTATCCCTACGACGAGTACGCCAACGTCTGGTACGCCTCGATCAAGTCCGACCGCTGGGCGCACTGCGTGCTCAACTATCCCGAACGTCAAGCGCGAGGAGATCGGCTGCTGGCCGCGCAACGACGAGCTCGACGGCAGGATCCCGAACATCAAGGTCGATCTTCTGGCAGGGCTCCGACTGGTTCAACCAGCTCACCAACATCAACAAGGAAATCGCAGGCGATCAAGAAGCTGGAACTGGTCGTCTGCATGGATTCGACCATCACGCCGTCCGGGCTGTGGGCCGACGTGCTGCTGCCGATCGCCACCCACTTCGAGCGTCACGACGTCGGCCTGCCCTGGTACAAGGGGCACTACTACATCCACCGGCCCAAGGTCATCGAGCCGCTCGGCGAAACGAAGACCGATTTCCAGGTATTCACCGAACTCGCCTACCGCATCGAGAAGATCGATCCGGCTGTCGCCGACTTCGGCCGGCGCTACAACCCGAAAGCGAAGCGCGACTACTTCCACGACAACGATGCGGCCGACGAGGCCTACCTCGTCGACTGGTGGAAGAACAGGGTGCAGGCCCACCAGGGCGTCAAGATGAGCTGGGAGGAATTCAAGAAGCACGGCGTCTACAAGTTCCGTCTTGACCGGCCGCTGGTCGCCTTCCGAGGAGCAGATCCGCGACGGCAAGCCGTTCCCGACGCCCGTCCGGCAAGATCGAGATCCTGTCGACGACGCTGGCCAACGTCAAGGACTGGACGAGGACGCAGTACGGCTACGAGATTCCGTACATTCCGAAATGGATCGAGCCCTTCGAGTCGCTCAACCACGAAAAGGCGAGGAAATTCCCCTTCCACATGGTCACCCCGCACCCGCGCTGGCGCACCCACTCGATCTTCCACAACATTCCCTGGCTGCGCGAAACCTACCAGCAGGAGATCACGATCAACGCCGGCGATGCGGCGCAAGCGGGGCATCCGGACCGGCGATATCGTCGAGGTCTGGAACGAACGCGGCCGGGTGGTCGTGCCGGCCTACGTCACCGAGCGCTGCATGCCCGGCGTCGTCGTGCTCTACGAAGGCGCCTGGATGGACCTCGACAAGGACGGCAGCGACCGCGCCGGCAACCCGGATTTCCTGACGCTCGACGAGCCGAGCCCGGCGGGCGCCTTCGCCTACAACACCATCCTCGTCAACTTCAAGAAGACGCCGCTCGAACACCGGCCCGGCTGGGACGTGCAGGCCACCTCGCGGTCGGCCATCTTCCGCCGGGACAAGTGAGGCGGCCATGGTGAAAAAGGTCGACAAGCAGGAACTCGAGACAGGCCATCCGCCGCAAGGTGGCGCAGACCTACGAGCCGGTGAAGCCGAAGCAGCAGCTCGGCTTCGTTCACCACAACGTCGATTGCATCGGCTGCCGCGCCTGCGAGATCGCCTGCAAGGACAAGAACGGCCTGCCGCCGGGGCCGCGCTTCCGCCGCGTGATGTATGTCGAAGGCGGAACCTACCCCGACGTGTTCGCCTACAAGGTGAACATGAGTTGCAACCACTGCGCCGAGCCGGCCTGCCTGCCGACCTGTCCGACCGGCGCGATCTGGAAGCGGGCCGACAACGGCGTCGTCGATATCGACTCCACGCTGTGCATCGGCTGCCGCCGCTGCGAGGCTGCCTGTCCCTACGGCGCGCCGCAGTGGGATCCGCAGGAACAGGTGGTCAAGAAGTGCAACCTGTGCATCGACGAGCTACAGGCCGGCCGCAAGCCCTACTGCGTGATGGCCTGCATGATGCGCGTGCTCGACGTCGGGCCGATCGAGGAAATCTGGAAGGGCACGCTGAAGACGACGGCCATCGGCCCCGGCGACAAGGTCGTACGCCAGGTGAAGAACATGGCCAACCCGGAGTTGACCGGGCCATCCATCGCGTTCGTTCCGCACCGCAAGGGCAGGGTCGAATGAAGCCGGGTTGTGCGACGGCGGATGCCATCGTGCGGATCCCCTGTTGCGGTCGACCCTGAAAAATCGGCAAATTCCGGGGATCCGGTTTTTGGCAGACGGTTGCTTGGAACTTGCTCGGGCAGGAGGCAGCAGTTCGGCCGGCGAGTTTTCAGGTGTCGGCATTTCGGCCTTATGTGGAGCTGTACATAAGGCCGAGTCGCTTCCGTAGGCCATCTGGCAGGTTTCTGAGTAAAGGCGCCCCTTGAGTGTCAGCTATGAGCGCCTGCGTGTATTCCGGAGGAACCGGAGTTGCGAGCGGATATCGAGTCTTTGCGCGATTTGCAGAAGGAGTTTGCTGAAAGGCGCAGGGGCGGGTAATGCGATACGCCATCTAGGGTGCGCAGGATGCCTACGACCGCCTACTCGCTACGCCGGCCGAACGCCGGGTCGATGCGGATCCACGCAGCGGCCGCGAACGACGGCAGCGTGGCGATGCACACCCAGATGAAGAAGTTCAGATAGCCCAGCTGCGACTGCAGCCAGCCCGACCACATGCCCGGCAGCATCATGCCCAGCGCCATGAAGCCTGTGCACAGCGCGTAGTGCGCGGTCTTGTGCGGGTTGTGGCCATCGGGCCCGGAAGCCACCATCAGCATGTAGACCATGTAGGCGGTGAAGCCGAAGCCGTAGCCGAACTGCTCCACGCCCACGGCGACGCTGACGAGCGCCAGCGCCTGCGGTTGCCACAGCGCCAGCGCGACGAACACGACGTTGGGCACATGCATGCTGAAGATCAGCGGCCACAGCGCGCGCTTCAGTCCGACGCGGCTGATGACCCAGCCGCCCAGCAGCCCGCCGACGGTCAGAGCGGTGACGCCCACCGTGCCGTAGGCGATGCCTACATCCTGCGTTTTCAGCCCCAGGCCACCGGCGGCCAAGGGGTCGAGGATGAACGGCGTCACCAGCTTAAGCAGCTGGGCCTCGGCAAAGCGGTACAGCAGCAGAAAAGTCAGCACGCGCACGATGCCGGGCAGGCGGAAGAACGCGGCGAAGACCTCCAGCGCATCGGCGACGAATGTGCCGTGGCGCGCTGCCGGGCGATCGTCTGCCGGCCGCGGCAAGGCCCACAGATGCCACAGCGCCAGCACGACGAAGAGCACGGCCAGCAACGTCATCACGCGCACCCAGGCCGCGCCGGCACTGCCCAACTGCTCGGTCCACAGCCCGGCCAGGTACACCAGCCCACCCTGGCCACCCAGGTTGGCCAGCCGGTAGAAGGTGCTGCGCACGCCGACGAACGCGGCTTGGCGCTTCTCGGGCAGGCTGAGCATGTAGAAGCCGTCGGCGGCGATGTCATGCGTGGCGCTGGCAAATGCCATCAGCCAGAACATCGCCAGCGTCATGCGGAAGAAGTCGCTGCCCGGCAGCGTCAGTGCCACGCCAGCCAGCGCAGCGCCGACGAGGAACTGCAGCGCGACGATCCAGCGCCGCTTGGTGCCGGCCAGGTCCACGAGTGGGCTCCACAGCGGCTTGATGACCCAGGGCAGGTAAAGCCAGCTCGTGTAGAGCGCAATGGCGGTGTTGTCAACGCCGAGGTTCTTGTACAGCACCACGGCCAGCGTCATCACGGCCACATAGGGCAGCCCCTGGCCGAAATACAGCGTCGGGATCCAGAGCCAGGGGTTGCGGACAGTGTTGTTCACGAAAAATGGGCCAGGCTCGGATAATCGGGGCAAGTGGTGGCATGTCTCCCACCAGGGCAAGAGCCTCGGCCGGCTACGGCCTTGGACAGGAAAAGGTCGACAACATCCAGGCAATAGCCCAAGCGACCGTTCGTTGCTGCGTTCTGGACCCGGTGCACACGTTCCAGCCAGCCTGAGGGCAGTATGGCGGTTTCGGGTCCGACACCTTGAGCGTAGTAACCGTAGGTCTCGTGGAATTGCGAACCCTCGCCGAGGGCGCCTTCGATTTTGTCCGATAGTTCGGGGGCGCGCAGGGGATAGATGTCCGCCTCGGTCGACATCGTGAAGATTCCCTCAGGATTCGGCACGGATCCCAGGATCGATTGACTACCGACGATCATGAACTCGTACTGGTCCGTCACGTTTCCACTGGCAGGGATGATGTGCTCGAGCTCTTCGCGGGTCATGGCGCAAGCTTGTCCGCAGCGTCGCCCAGCATGACGCCCTTTTTGAGCTCGCTGACCTGGGCCAGAATGCCTTGGCGCACTTCGTCCGGGAGGACGGTGACCAGCGGCGAGGCTTGGCGGAGCTCTTGGGCATGCCGGGTGCGGCCCAGAACCTTCCGCCATTTGCCGTGGCTCAGGATGTCCTGCCATTCCTTCCACAGGCCGCTGGAGCGTGAGTCGCCGGCGCGGAGCCATCGTTCCAGCGTTTCCTCTGCCTGCTGCAGCAGGGCCGGATTCGACCGGATCAGGCGTAGGGCTTCTTCGTGCAACGCCAGGCTTTGCAGGTCCTGGACTTGATGGCGGGACTCGTCAGCCGAGACCAGGATTTGCACGATGGGCCGGGGGTGGCGGGACTGCGCGGCAGCAGAGCCCGGCGCCGCCGGTTGCATCGCGTCGCCGGCCAGCAGCGCTAACTCGCCGCCGACGGCGAGGACCGACATGACCCGCAGATAGGTTCCCATGGAAGGCCCCGGGTCGCCGGACTCGACGGCGCTGAGCGTCGTGCGCGAGATCCCGACACGCCTGGCCATTTCGACCGTGCCCATGCCCAGCGCCTTGCGCAGGCGCTTGAGCCTGTCGCCCAGTTGCAAAAGCAGCTGGCACTCCAGAATGGCGGATTTGTCCAAGGCGTTCATTTGTCCAAAATGTTAGACAAAAATCCACTTTTGTCTATTTATGTGGACATTGTGACGCTCGGTCCGGCGCTCAGCCCTCGGCGACCCGCCTGGCGATGTGGGCGAGCGCGTCCTCGACCTGGTCGATCAGCATCAGGCACAGGTCGTCCGGTCTGAGCCGGCCGAGGGCGGTGTCGATGGCGAGGAACTCGCCGGTGATCTCGAGGATTTCCCGCGTGCGCGTCGCCTGCGCCAGTCCCTCGCGCAGCAGGCCGATCACTTCGCCGTCGGCGCGGCCGCGCTGGCAGGCGTCCTGGTAGAGGATCACGTTGTCGAAGGCGTCGCCGAGGATCTCGGTCTGCTGGCGGATGTCCTCGTCGCGCCGGTCGCCGGCGCCGCTGATGACCACCGAGCGGCGCATCGCCGGCATGTTGTCGACGGCATCGACCAGCGCCTGGATGGCGTCGGGGTTGTGGCCGTAGTCGGCGATCAGCGTCGCGCCCTTGTAGTCGAAGACGTTGAAGCGGCCGGGGGCGGTCTCGGCGTCGCTGACGAAGCCGGCCAGCGCGCGCTCGATGATCTCCCAGGAATAGCCGAGCGCCCAGCCGGCGGCGACGGCGGCCATGGCGTTCTCGACCTGGAAGCCGATGCTGCCGTTGCGGGTCAGCGGAATGCCGGCGAAGGGGATGCGGTGCTTCTTGCGCCCCGTGCTGCAGACGATGGCGTCGCGCTCGACGTGGACGACGCGCTTTCCCTGCGCCCGGTGGGTGGCGAGAACCGGGTTCATGCGGTCGCGGGCGAAGAAGATGACGCTGCCCGGGCAGTGCTTGGCCATCGCCGCGACCATCGGGTCGGCAGCATTGAGCACCGCCGTGCCGGTCGGCGCGACGTTCTCGACGATGACCCGCTTGACCACCGCCAGTTCGTCGACCGTGGTGATGTAGTTGAGGCCGAGGTGATCGCCGAGGCCGATGTTGGTGACCACCGCCACGTCGCACAGGTCGAAGCCGAGACCTTCGCGCAGCACGCCGCCGCGCGCCGTCTCGAATACCGCGGCGTCGACGTCGGGGTGCAGCAGCACGTTGCGCGCGCTCTTCGGGCCGGAGCAGTCGCCGTTGTCGATGCGCTTGCCCTGGATATAGACGCCGTCGGTGCTGGTCATGCCGACGCGCAGCCCGTTGCTCTCGAAGATGCGGCCGATCAGGCGGCTGGTGGTGGTCTTGCCGTTGGTGCCGGCGACGGCGACGACCGGAATGCGGGCGTTGTCGCCGGGCGGGAACATCATGTCGATGATCGCCTCGCCCACCGCCCGGCCCTTGCCGAACGACGGGTCGAGGTGCATGCGCAGCCCGGGCGCGGCATTGACCTCGACGATGCCGCCGCCCTGTTCTTCGAGCGGCTTGAACATGGTGTCGCAGACGACGTCGATGCCGCAGATGTCGAGGCCGACCGTCTGCGCGGCCGCGACGGCGCAGGCGACGACTTCCGGGTGCACGTCGTCGGTGACGTCGGTGGCGGTGCCGCCGGTGCACAGGTTGGCGTTGTTGCGCAGGATGACGCGGACGCCGCGCGGCGGCACCGAATTGGCGTCATACCCCTGCAGCGCGAGGCGGGCGAGGGCGATCTCGTCGAAGCGGATCTTGGTCAGCGAGGTGGCATGGCCGTCGCTGCGGCGCGGGTCGCGGTTGACCTGGTCGACCAGTTCGCGCACCGTGCTGCGCGCCGTCGCCGATGACCAGCGGCGGATCGCGCCGGGCGGCGGCGATCAGCTTGTTGCCGATCACCAGCAGGCGGTAGTCGTGGCCGGGCAGGTACTTCTCGACCAGGATGTCGTCGCGGAATTCGATGGCGACGCGGTAGGCCTGGCGCACCTGGTCCTCGCTGGTCAGGTTGACCGAAATGCCCTTGCCCTGGTTGCCGTCCTGCGGCTTGACGACGACCGGCAGGCCGATTTCCTGCGCCGCGGCCCAGGCGTCGTCCTCGTCCTCGACCGGGCGGCCGGCCGGCACGGCGACGCCGGCGGCGTCGAGCAGCTTCTTGGTCAGTTCCTTGTCCTGCGCGATCGATTCGGCGATGGCGCTGGTGAAGCTGGTTTCGGCGGCCTGGATGCGCCTCTGCTTGCTGCCCCAGCCGAACTGCACCAGGCTGCCCTGGGTCAGGCGGCGGTAAGGGATGCCGCGTGCCATGGCGGCCGAGACGATGGCGCCGGTGCTCGGGCCGAGGCGGATGTCCTCGTCGAGCTCGCGCAAGCGGTGCAGCGCGCCGTCGAGGTCGAAGGGCGTGTCGTTCAAGGCGGCGTTGCAGAGCGCTTCGGCCAGTTCGAAGGCCAGCCGGCCGACGTCCTCCTCGGTGTATTCGACGACGACCTGGTAGACGCCGGCTTCGAACGTCTGCGCCGCGCGGCTGAAGGTGACCGGGCAGCCGGCCTGCGCCTGCAGGCCGAGGGCGGCGAATTCCAGCGCATGCGCCATCGATACGGTGTCGAGGTGGTCGGCCGGGATCAGGTCGCCGAGTTCGGGAAAGCGGTCACGCAGCCGGGCTTCGAAGCCCGGCAGCTCGGCGATGGCACGCTCGTCACCCTCGCAGGTGACGATGGCCTGGATCGCAGTGTGCCGGCTCCACAGGTTGGGGCCGCGCAGGGCACGAATGCGGGAAACGTCCATGATGCTGAATCCTTGTCAGTTCCGGGTCGCCGAAGTCGGCGATCTTCTGGCCATCTGCGCCAGCAGGGCGGCGGGGTCGGGCAGTTCGAGCCCGAAGGTCTTGACGCCGGTGATGATGACGTCGTGGCTGAGGCCGAGAGCCCAGCCGGCAGCGACGCCGGCCAGCACGTTGGCGATGGTCGCGGCATCCTTGCGCTTGCCGATCGCCGGCACGTCGCCCAGGCGGCAGAGGCGGACCTCGTCACTGCCGGAAGCCAGCGTGATGCGCCCGCCGCGCACGAAGACGCCGCGCCCGCCGGCGGCCAGATGTGCCGCCATGACCGGGGCGTCGGGGTCGCCGGCGAAGTAGATCACCTCGCCGTCGCTGAGGTCGGCCAGGTCGGCGACGATCTCGTCCTCGGCATTGAGCACGGCGCAGCCGTCGGACAGCACGACATCGACCTGGGTGCGGTAGGCGTTGCGGTAGGTGGTGAAGAACTCGCCGCCGCTCGGGATGCACATCCCAGCGCGCGAGGTCCTCGGCGTCGGGCGATGATGTTGGTGACGATGCCGACCGAGCAGCGGTCGTAGGCCAGTCCCTCGCCGAGGATGACGCGGGCGCCGTTCTCGATGACGGCGGTGTCGACGGCGCGGTTGAGCAGGAGGCGGTGGCCGCCGGCCCAGTTCGCCGCATCGGTCTTCTGCACCTGGCGGCGGCCGAGTTGCAGGCCGTCGCTGCAGGCGAGCCCGACGGTCCTGCCCGACAGGTGGACCAGGTGGGCGACGACCCGGGCGACGGCGGTCTTGCCGCGCGAGCCGGTGATGCCGACGAGCGGGACGCGGCCGCTTTCGCCGGCGGCGAACAGGTTGTCGACGATGGCCTTGCCGACCGGACGCGGCTTGCCGACCCCGGGCCGCAGGTGCATCAGCAGGCTGGGACCGGCGTTGACCTCGACGATGGCGCCGCCCTGTTCGGCCAGCGGCTGCGAAATGTCCTGCGCGACCAGGTCGATGCCGGCGATGTCGAGGCCGACGATGCGCGCGGCCAGCGAAGCCAGCGCAGCGGTTTCCGGATGCACGTCATCGGTGACGTCGAAGGCGTGGTTGGCGTTGCGCTGGATCAGCACCTCGCGGCCAGCGGCCGGCACGCTCTCGGGGGTCAGTTCCTGGCGCCCCAGTTCCATGCGCGCTGCCGAGTCGATGTGGATGATCGACAGCGGGTGCAGTTCGGTCGGGCCGCGGCGCGGGTCGCAATTGACCTGGATCTCGATCAGTTCGAGGACGGTGGAGGTGCCGTCGCCGGTCACCGTGATCATGTCGCCCCGGTTGGCCGCCACCAGCTTGCCGCCGATCACCAGCAGGCGGTGCTCGGTGCCGGGAATCGAGCGCTCGACCAGCACGCCGCTGCCCTCGTTGATGGCGACGGCAAAGGCCTTCTCGACTTCCTCGCGGGTCTTGACGTCGATGAAGACGCCGCGGCCGTGGTTGCCGTCGAGCGGCTTGACGCAGACCGGCAGGCCGAGGTCCTCGGCCGCCTCCCAGGCGTCTTCCGGACTCGCTACTTCGCGGCCGCCGGGTGTCGGCACGCCGCACGAGGCGAGCAGGCCCTTGGTCAGATCCTTGTCGCGCGAAATGGTTTCGGCGATGGCGCTGGTGCGGTCGGTCTCGGCCGTCCAGATGCGGCGCAGCGCGGCGCCGTAGCCGATCTGGACGAGGTTGCCGTCGTCGAGCAGGCGGATGGTCGGGATGTCGCGGTCGTCGGCGGCATCGACGATGCTTGCGGTCGACGGCCCCAGGCACTTGGAATCCGCCATGTCGGTCAGTTCCTCGACCGCCGCCGCGACGTCGAACGGCCGGTCCTCGATCGCCGCCATGATCAGGTCGCGGGCCGTGTGCAGCGCGGCGCGCGTGACGTCCTCGTGCCAGGCACGCACGGCGACCTTGTAGACGCCGCGCTCCGACGTCTCGCGCGCCTTGCCGAAGCCGCCCGGCAGGCCGGCCAGGTTCTGCAATTCGAGGGTGACGTGCTCGAGGATGTGGGCAGCCCAGGTGCCTTCCTGCACGCGGCGCAGGAAGCCACCACGCTCGTTGTAGTTGCAGCGGTGCTCGATCAGCGACGGCAGCCACGCCGACAGGCGCTCGTAGAAGCCGGGAATCTTGTTGGAGGGAAATTCCTCCAGTTCGCCGATGTCGACCCAGGCTTCCAGCACCGGCCGGTAGGTCCACATGTTCGGCCCGCGCAACGGGATGATTTCGCGGATGATGATGTCTTTGTTCTTCATGCTCGGTTTGCCCAGTGTCGGTTCGGTGCGGGGGGAGTCTTGGGGCTCTTCGAATTATTAACGTTTTCCGGGAGGCGTGGCTGACCCCGGTCAAAAAAATGTAATCAGCCGGTACGCTGCGTTACACAGGGTGGATCACAGGAAGCGGTCGAGCAGCTTGCGGCTGTGGTGGTCGAGGGCGGCGGTGTCGCGGACCAGGTAGTGGATTCCGTGCGCGTCGGCGATCATCAGCCGGGTCTGCGACAGGCGCCGGATGTCTTCCTCGCCCTTGAGGATCAGTTCGGTCGCGCCGCGGCTGGTGACCACCTGCCAGGTGCTCGGGCAGGCAAAGCTCGATACGTCGCGATCTTCTCGATTTCCGGAACGAACTCACGGCTGGCCAGTTCTTCCTCGACCAACTGGCCGATGGCCGGCGGCAGGTCGGCGATGCGCTCGACCCAGCCGACTTCATGGCCTTCGGTGTTGACCAGGGCGATGCCCTCGTCGGGCGCGGCGATCGGGAAGGCGCGAACCGGCACGACGCCTGCGTGGGCTTCCCCATTTTGGGCTGTCACAACCAGTTGACCGTAGGAATCGCGGTGCAGTTGAAAGTTGGGCTGCGTCATTGTCGGCTCATTCCGTATGGGTCTTGGGCGCATCGAAGGCCCGTTGCAGGGTGTCTTCGGTATCGACGTTGCGCGCCTGCGCCTGGTAGAGCTTGTAGTAATGGCCCTCGACGGCCATCAACTGGTCGTGGTTGCCGATCTCGACGATGCGGCCGCGGTCCATGACGACCAGCCGGTCGGCCTTCCTGAGGGTGGACAGGCGGTGGGCGATGGCGATCGTGGTGCGGCCGCGCACCAGGTTGTCGAGCGCCTTCTGGATTTCCTTCTCGGTCTCGGTGTCGACCGAGGACGTCGCCTCGTCGAGGATCAGGATCTTCGGGTCGATCAACAGGGCACGGGCGATCGAGATGCGCTGGCGCTCGCCGCCCGACAGCCCCTGGCCGCGCTCGCCGACCAGCGAATCGTAGCCGTGCGCCAGGCGCAGGATGAATTCGTGGGCATGGGCGGCACGGGCGGCGGCGATGATCTCGGCGCGGCTGGCGTTCGGCTTGCCGTAGGCGATGTTCTCGGCGATCGTGCCGAAGAAGAGGAACGGCTCCTGCAGGACCAGCCCGATGTGCTGGCGGAACTCGGCGACCGGCACCGAACGGACATCGACGCCGTCGATGAACACCGCGCCCTCGGTGACGTCGTAGAAGCGGCACATCAGGTTGACCAGCGTGCTCTTGCCCGAGCCGGAATGGCCGACCAGGCCGATCATTTCGCCGGGCTCGATGACCAGGTTGACATCCTTGGTCACGGCGCGGGTGCCGTAGCGGAAGCTTGCCTTCCTCAGTTCGAGGCGGCCTTCGACCTTCTTCAGGTGCACCGGGTTGACCGGTTCCGGCACGCTGGAGACGTGGTCGAGGATGTCGAAGATGCGCTTGGTGCTCGACGCCGCGCGCTGCGTGGCCGAAACGATGCGGCTCATCGAATCGAGGCGGGTGTAGAAGCGGCCGATGTAGGCGAGGAAGGCGGTCAGCACGCCGACGGTGATCTCGTTCCTGGGAGATCTGCCAGATGCCGAAGGCCCAGACGACCAGCAGGCCGATTTCGGTGAGCAGCGTGACGGTGGGCGAGAACAGCGACCAGGTCCGGTTGAGCCTGTCGTTCATCACCAGGTTGTGCTCGTTGGCGGCGCGGAAGCGCTCGCCCTCGCGCTTTTCCTGGGCGAAGGCCTTGACGACGCGGATGCCGGGAATGGTGTCGGCGAGCACGTTGGTCACCTCGGCCCAGACCCGGTCGATCTTCTCGAAGCCGGTGCGCAGCTTCTCGCGGACGAAGTGGATCATCCAGCCGATGATCGGCAGGGGGATAAGCGTCACCAGCGCCAGCCACGGATTGATCGAGAACAGGATGACGGCGGTCATCGCGATCATCAGCACGTCGGTGGCGAAGTTGAGCAGGTCGAGCGACAGGAAGACGTTGATGCGGTCGGTCTCGCTGCCGATCCGCGCCATCAGGTCGCCGGTGCGTTTGCCGCCGAAATACTCGAGCGACAGGCCGAGCAGGTGCTCGTAGGTGTGGGTGCGCAGGTCGCGGCCGATGCGCTCCGAAACGAGGGCCAGAATGTAGGTGCGCAGCCAGCTCGAGCAACCAGGCGACCAGGGCGGAGCCGAGCAGGCCGCTGAGGTAGAGGCTGACCAGCGGCCAGTCGACAGGCTTGCCGTTCTGGAACGGGATCAACACGTTGTCCATCAGCGGCATGGTCAGGTAGGGCGGGACCAGTTGGGCGGCGGTCGCGGCCAGCGTGAGCAGGAAGCCGCTGAGCAGTTGCCAGCGGTAGGGGCGGGCGAAGCGCCACAGGCGGAACAGCGTCCACGTCGACGGAGCGACGGTCGACTCGCGGTTGCAGATCGGACATTCGTCCTCGCCCGGCGGTAGCGGCGCCTTGCATTTCGGGCAAAGATCCTCGGTCGACCGCAGCGGCGGCCGGCCGGTGGCGATGCTCTCGAGATGCAGGTCGAATTCGGCGATGACGCGCAACGCGGCCAGGTTGTTGCCCAGCGTGTAGCGCCAGCAGGCGAGGCGCGCCCGCTTGTCGGCCAGTTCGAGCGTGCCGACCCCGGCGTGATCGACGTGATTGAGCAGCAGGCCCGGCTGCAGCGGCCACTCGGCCCACTCCGTCTCACCCGGCGTGCGGGCGAGCAGGCGGCGGTCGGTGACGACGACGAGACCCTCGGAGAAACGCAGGCGGCCATCGAGGTCGGTTTCAAGCCAGGCCTGGACCTTTTCGCCGGCGGCGAGCCGCGGTTCCACTGCGGCGGCCCAGCGTCCGGGAAGCACCGGTTCGTTGCCGGCAGGGTATTGTGCGTCGGGGATCATCGGACAAGTATACCGCAAGGCCCGGCAAGCCCGAACGGCGCCTGACTTTTCCCGCAGTTCGACTCACGTCAATGCTTTGTCGGGCCGGCTGCCATTGAATACGCCGACGCCCAGAACAAGGAAATCCATGTTTCGCATCTCGCAGTACATGCAGGAAATCGCCGCCCCGACGCCGATCGGCCCGAAGCGCAACCCGCCCGGCCCGGTCGTCATCTGGAACCTGATCCGGCGCTGCAACCTGACCTGCAAGCATTGCTACTCGATCTCGGCCGACACCAATTTCCCAGGCGAGCTAAGCACCGACGAGATCTACACGGTGATGGACGACCTCAAGGGCTTCAGGGTGCCGGTGCTGATCCTCTCCGGCGGCGAGCCGCTGCTGCGCCCGGACATCTACGACATCGCCAAGCGCGCCAAAGCGCAGGGCTTCTATGTCGGTCTGTCATCCAACGGCACGCTGATCGACGACAGCAATATCGACAAGATCGCCGAATGCGATTTCAATTACGTCGGCGTCTCGCTCGACGGCATCCGTGATACCCACGACAAGTTCCGCCGCATGGATGGCGCCTTCGAGGCTTCGCTGAAAGGCATCCGCCTCTGCCGCGACCTCGGCCTGAAGATCGGCGTCCGCTTCACGATGACCCAGGACAACGCCCATGACCTGCCCGGCCTGCTCAGGCTGGTCGAAGACGAGGGCATCGACCGCTTCTACTTCTCGCACCTCAACTACGCCGGGCGCGGCAACAAGAACCGCAAGGACGACGCGCAGTACCAGCTCACCCGGCAGGCGATGGACCTGCTCTTCGACACCTGCTGGGAATACCAGCAGCGCGGGCTGGAGAAGGAATTCACCACCGGCAACAACGATGCCGACGGCGTCTATTTCCTGCACTGGGTGCGCCGGCGCTTCCCGGACAGGGCGGCGCACGTCGAGGCCAAGCTGCGCCAGTGGGGCGGCAATTCGTCGGGCGTCAATGTCGCCAATATCGACAACCTCGGCAACGTCCATCCCGACACCATGTGGTGGCACTACACGCTGGGCAACGTCAAGCAGCGCCCGTTCTCGCAAATCTGGCCGGATACCGCCGACCCGCTGATGGCCGGCCTCAAGCAGCATCCGCGTGCCGTCAAGGGACGTTGTGGCGCCTGCGCCTACCTGGAAATCTGCAACGGCAACACCCGCGTCCGCGCCCAGCAGACGACCGGCGATGCCTGGGCGGAAGACCCCGGCTGTTATCTTTCCGACGAGGAAATCGGGCTATGAACTGGAGAATCCTTATCCCCGCCGGCTTTGCCGTCTGGTTCCTGTTCGGCATGGCGCAACTGGCCGAAGCCGCCGATGTCGCCGCCAACTACAAGCAGCATTGCGCCGCCTGCCACGGCCCTGACCGACTGGGCGGCATCGGCCCGGCGCTGATCCCCGAAAACCTGGCGCGCCTGCGCAAGCCGGAAGCCGAAAAGGTCATCCGCGAAGGACGGCCGGCGACGCAGATGCTGGGCTTCGGTCAACAGTTGAACGATGCCGAAATCAAGGCGCTGGTCGAGCATGCCTACACGCCGATCAAGCCGATGCCGGTGTGGGGCGAGGCCGAGATCACCGCCTCGCGCATCGTCAATTTCGCGCCCGGCAGCCTGCCCGACAAGCCGCAGTTCAAGGCCGATCCGCTGAACCTGTTCGTGGTGGTCGAGACCGGCGATCACCATGTCTCCATCCTCGACGGCGACAAGCTGGAGCCGATCCACCGCTTCCAGTCGCGCTTCGCCCTGCACGGCGGGCCGAAATTCACGCCGGACGGCCGCTACGTCTTCTTCGCCTCGCGCGACGGCTGGATCACCAAGTTCGACATGTGGAACCTCAAGGTCATCGCCGAGGTGCGCGCCGGCATCAACACGCGCAACGCGGCGGTGTCCGGTGACGGCAAGTGGGTGGCGGTGGCCAACTACCTGCCGCACAGCCTGGTCATCCTCGACGCCGACCTCAACCTGAAGAAGATCCTGCCGGTGGCCGACAAGGATGGCAAGACGACCTCGCGCGTTTCCGCCGTCTACGATGCGTCACCGCGCCAGAGCTTCGTCGCCGCGCTGAAGGACGTCAAGGAGGTCTGGGAGGTCTCGTACAACCCGACGGCGCCGGATGTCGCGGTGGGCATGGTCCACGACTTCAAGTACCGCGAAGGCTATTTCGTCCCCGGCTTCCTCAACCCGCAGCGCACGTCAACTCGACGATTACCTCGACGATTTCTACTTCACCCAGGGCTACGACGAGGTGATGGGCGCCTCGCGCAACGATTCGAAGAGCGCGGTCAGCGGCCAGGTGGTCAACCTCGACGCGCGCAAGAAGATCGCCGACCTCGAACTGCCCGGCATGCCGCACCTCGGTTCCGGCATCAGCTGGCAGATGGCAAGGGCAGGACGGTGATGGCGACGCCCAATCTCAACGAAGGCCTGATCAGCATCATCGACATGCAGACCTGGAAGACGATCAAGCAGATCAGGACCCGCGGCCCCGGCTTCTTCATGCGCAGCCATGAAAACAGCCGCTACGCGTGGACCGATTCGATGATGAGCAAGGAGTTCAAGGACACCATGCAGATCATCGACAAGGAAACGCTGGAAGTCGTCGCCGAACTGAAGCCGGAGCCGGGCAAGACCTTCGCCCACGTCGAATTCACCAGGGACGGCAAGTACGTGCTGGCCAGCCTGTGGGAAATGGACGGTGCGCTGATCATCTACGATGCCGCGACGCTGAAGGAAGTGAAGCGCCTGCCGATGAAGAAACCGGTCGGCAAGTACAACGTCTGGAACAAGATCAGCAAGTCGGAAGGCACCAGCCACTGAGCACGGGCCGGGCAATCCGGGCGGCGGGTCGCCTCCCGCCGGGCAGTCGTCGGGGGCTTAGCGCCCCAGGTGCTGCAACGCGGTATGCAGGCGTTCCGCCGCATAAGCCGCTTCCGGATCGTTCTCGGTCAATTTCAGGACGTCTGTCCAGTTGATGTAACGATCCAGCCGGACCAGGGCCCTGGCGCAAACCGAGTCCAGGTCGATGCCCAGAACAACGTCGTCGCCGTGCGCATCGATCTTGTACTCAAACGATCCTTGCATGTTTCATTCTCCAGGTTGTCAGGCGCTCAATGGCCGCAGTCTACAGGGCCGGTCGCGCAAATGAAATGGCGATCCGCTTGCGCCAGGGGTAACGACGGCCGGTGAGCTGGGCTCGAGATGGAATAGGCGTCCCTCTTCCGGTTGACCGCAGCGGCCTGTTTGCGCACAGCGGCCCCCTGCAAGGTATCGATCGAACCCAATCAAGCGGAGGAGGACTCAATGGAACGACGCGAAGTGCTGAAGACCGTTGCGGCCACCATCGCCGGCGCAATCTCTGGCGCCGCGCTGGCCGCGGAGCATGATCATCAGCATGACCACGCCGGCCTGATCGCCGCCAGCGGCGACTGCCTGAAGACCGGCGAAGCCTGCCTGGCGCATTGCCTCTACCTGCTCGGCAACGGCGACAAGACCATGGCCGCCTGCGCCCAGTCGGTCAACGAACTGCTCGCCTCCTGCACCGCGCTGATGAAACTCGCCGGGCAGGATTCCCGCTACGTGCCCGCGTTCGCCAAGGTCGCCGCGGAAGTCTGCGCCAACTGCGAAAAGGAATGCCGCAAGCACGAGAAACACCACGAAGAATGCCGGGCCTGCGCGGAATCCTGCGCGGCCTGCCTGAAGGAGTGCAGGAAGGCAGCCGCCTGAGTCTCGGTCGCCATCCAAGCGCAGCGCCTCGGAGTGGATTTCCGGCTTGTGTTTTTCCGTCAATCACCTTGTCTTGGCGACACATTTGTCGAGCGACTGGCGCATCGCGGCCACGGTTTCTTCATGCGCAGCGACGAAAGCAGTTGCTACTCCCGGCCCGACTCGACGACGAGACCAGGGACGCCAAGCGCAACGCCTGGAACGAGGTCAGCGAGTCGGAGCGGCGAGCGGGCGGGTGTCCCATTGATCGGCTTGCGGTTGTCTCGAGGCGTGGTGCGGGAACGGCAGAGCGCCGGTCGTTTCCGCCGTTCGAGTGCCTATCGGGCGGCGGCGCTTGGTGCCGAGCGACGGCCTCAATATGGCGAAGCGGGCTGCCTGCCCGTTGCGGCCGTTTGGGAGCCGCAAGCGCTAGGTCCGGTTCTCGGCCAGAACGGCCATTGAGGCAGTCGGTCCAGCGGCGGCTCTAATCTACATTGCTGCCGCTGACCGTTTCCAACGGGTTTTTGGCTGTACTCTGGCCAGCACGACCGCACCTGAGAGAAGGAATAGCCCGAGCGACATCATGGCAACTCGCTGGCTACCAGTCAGCGCACTGACTACCCCAAACAGCAACGGCCCAAGCGCTGACGACGCACGGCCTGCCAGTGCATGGAAACCGAAATACTCTCCGGTGCGGTCGGGCGGGACCATTTGCGAATACATGCTGCGCAGGAGGCTCTGCGTGGAACCGAGAACCAGACCCAAGGTAATTGCGATGGCCAAGCCCGCGCATGCTCCCCCTCAGCCAGGCCCATCCTTTCTCCAAACCGGCCTGTCAGCCAAGCCCTGGTTTAGCAAACTGGACTGCTCCGAAGCTGCCGTTGGCGAATTCACCCACCCGGCCATCAGCCGCCCGTGGCGGTTACATCTAAATTTCTCGTGCCAGGTGGAATCGAATGGCTGGTTTTCGGCGATCAAGTTGATCGCGAGAATTTCAGGACCCGGCCACAACCCGCCGGTCAGGGTTGCCATCCAATTTCAACGGTTCGGGTGTCGTGCGGGTCTGGCGAATGGCTGCTCTTCGCCGAGCAAATTGACGTCACTGAATCAAAGCTCTGCTAACCTGCCTCATTCGCGGAGTACGAATTGGAAAGGAAACTGTGGTGTCACCAATAACCAAGAAATTAGCCATTTTCGTACTGTCACTCGGCTGTTCCAGCCTGATGGCAGCCCCGGAAACAACCCAACCCACCGGTGTGTTATTCGAGAACGTGCGTATCTTCGACGGTACGGCAAAGAAGCTCTCGGCACCGGCCAACGTGCTGGTGGTGGGCAACCTCATCCAGACCATTTCCACACAGCCCATCACGGCACCAGCCGGCACCACGCTGACCCGCGTTGCCGGCGGCGGACGCACCCTGATGCCGGGCCTGATCGACAACCACGTGCATGTGTTGCTCAGCACCACAAGCCAGGCGGAACTGCTCGATCCCAAGATAACGCCGGAAATGCTCCAGGAGCGGGCCACGGCCGAGGCAGGGCGGACGCTGCTGCGCGGTTTCACGGCAGTGCGTGACATGGGCGGGCCGATGCTGACTGCGCGGCCGGCCATCGACAAGGGCGAACTCCCCGGCCCGCGCATCTACCCGAGCGGGGCGATGGTCTCGCAGACCTCCGGGCATGGCGATTCGCGCCTCCCGCACGAGCGCTCGCGCCGTTTCTTCGGCGAGGTATCGCGTGGCGAGCAACTCGGCGCCAACTTCATCGCCGACGGACGTGACGAAGTGCTGACCGCGACGCGCGAGAACCTGCGCGCCGGCGCCACCCAGATCAAGGTGATGGCGGGTGGCGGTGCGGCCTCGGCCTACGATCCCCTCGACGTCACCCAATACACCCTCGACGAGATGAAGGCGGCGGTTGAGGCAGCCGAGGACTGGGGCACCTACGTGACGGTGCATGCCTACACGGTGCGCGCCGTGCGCCGGGCGATCGAAGCGGGCGTGAAGTCCATCGAACACGGCCAATTGCTGGACGAGCCGACGATGAAGTTGCTCGCCAAAAAAGGCATCTGGCTGAGCCTTCAGGCGCTCGACGAAGCGCCGCCGAGCGCGCCGGCCGCCACCCGGGCCAAGAAACACACCGTCGTCGATGGAACCGACAATGCCTTCAAGTGGGCGAAGAAGCATGGCGTCAAGCTGGCCTGGGGTACGGATTTCCTCTTCGACCCGGCGCAGAACGTGAAGCAGAACGCGGATATCCTGAAACTGAAGCAGTGGATGACACCGGCCGAGATTCTCAAACTGGTGACTCATGACAATGCCCAGCTGCTCGCGCTGTCCGGCCCGCGCAACCCCTATCAGGGCAAACTCGGCGTCGTCAGGGAAGGCGCGCTGGCCGACCTGCTGCTGGTCGATGGCGACCCGATCGCCAATCTCGACCTGATCGGTGACCCGGCGAAGAATTTTGTGGTGATCATGAAGGACGGGAAGGCCTACAAGAACACACTGCAATGAGGGGGTATTGCGATTGAGGCGCCCGGATTTTCTGGAGACAAAGCGGCTGCTCCTCTCAGCGACCGGCCGCTGAAACATTGATGCCGCCAATGATGGCAGTGGGTCGTCAGCACTCGGTGATCAATGGCCGCTTGCGGGAAGCGAAGCTTCACCGACCGCTTTCCGGCGTCGAATTAGACGACAGGAAGGTCGTTTCGCGATCCTCTGCTGCCGGTCGAGTCGTAAAAGGTTCAACGGCCGGTATTTGATGTGATACGGCCATCCGGAACGACGTCTCA
>CAVTQL010000024.1:0-29187 GCA_963736845.1 uncultured beta proteobacterium | reverse complement strand
CTCACTCCCGCCGCAGCACCACCGCCCCGAGTGGCGGGATCGTGATCTCGACGTTCGCCGGGCGGCCCATCCATTCGCCGGCATGGGCGTCGACGCCACCGCCGTTACCGTTGTCGGAACCGCCGTACTAGCCTGAATCGCTGTTGAGAATCTCGACGTAGCGCCCGGCCTCGGGCACGCCGAGGCGGTAGCCGGTTTGCGGCACCGGGGTGAAGTTGACCGCGACGACGACGTGGCTGCCGTCGCGCCCCCAGCGCAGCCAGGCGAGCACGGAATGCTCGCTGTCGTGGCAGTCGATCCAGTCGAAGCCGCGCGGGTCGAAATCCTGCTGGTGCAGGGCCGGGCGTCGCGGTAGAGGCGGTTGAGGTCGGCCGAGAGGCGCTGCACGCCGGTGTGCGACGGGTCGCCAGCAGGTCCCAGTCGAGCTCGCGCGCTTCCGACCATTCGCGCGACTGGCCGAATTCGCTGCCCATGAACATCAGCTTCTTGCCCGGCGTCGCGCCTGGTAGGCGAGCAGCAGGCGCAGGTTGGCGAACTGCTGCCAGTCGTCGCCGGGCATCTTGCCGAGCAGCGAGCCCTTGCCGTGCACCACCTCGTCGTGCGAGAAGGGCAGCACGAAGTTCTCGCTGAAGGCGTAGATCTGGCCGAAGGTCAGCTCGTCGTGGTGGTAGCGGCGATGGACCGGGTCGTGCCGGATGTAGCGCAGGGTGTCGTTCATCCAGCCCATGTTCCACTTCAGCGAGAAGCCCAGGCCGCCGACGTAGGTCGGCCGCGAGACGCAGCGGCCAGGCGGTCGATTCCTCGGCGATGGTCAGCGCGCCGGGGAACTCGGCATGCACCATCGCGTTGAGCTCCTTGAGGAAGTCGATGGCGTCGAGGTTCTCGCGCCCGCCGTACTGGTTGGGCAGCCACTCGCCGGCCTGGCGCGAGTAGTCGAGGTAGAGCATCGAGGCGACGGCGTCGACGCGCAGGCCGTCGACGTGGAACTCGGACAGCCAGACAGTGCGCCGACGAGAGCAGGAAGTTGCGGACCTCGTGCCGGCCGTAGTTGAAGATGTGCGTGCCCCAGTCGGGGTGCTCGCCGAGGCGCGGATCGTCGTGTTCGTAGAGGGCGGTGCCGTCGAACTGGGCGAGCGCCCAGTCGTCCCGCGGGAAGTGGCCGGGCACCCAGTCGAGGATGACGCCGATGCCCGGCCTGGTGGCAGGCATCGACGAAGTACGTGCAATCGTCCGGCGTGCCGTAGCGGCGGTCGGCGGCGAAGTAGCCGATGGTCTGGTAGCCCCAGGATTCGTCGAGCGGATGCTCGGTCACCGGCAGCAGTTCGACGTGGGTGTAGCCCATGCGCGACGGCGTAGGGGATCAGGCGCTCGGCGAGCTCGCGCCAGAGGTAGGGCGTGCCGTCGGGGTGGCGCATCCACGAACCGGCGTGCACCTCGTAGATATTGACCGGGGCGTGCAGCCAGTCCCAGCCGGCGCGCTTCTCCAGCCAGTCGGCATCGTCCCAGCGATGCGCGGACGGCGCCACGACCCAGGCGGCCGAGCCGGGGCGCAACTCGAAGCCGCGCGCGTAGGGGTCGGCCTTGATGACGCGGGCGCCGCTGTCGCGGTTGACGATCTCGAAGCGGTACAAACTGCCCGGGCCGGCGGCGGCGACTTCGCCCTGCCAGACGCCGGAGGCGCCGAGCGGCTGCATCGGGTCGGCGCCGCCCTGCCAGCCGTTGAAATCGCCGACCACCGAGACGCCGGCGGCATTCGGCGCCCAGACGCGGAAAACCGTGCCGGCGGCGCCGGGATGGGCGCCGAGAAAGCGCCAAGCCTGGAAATTGCGCCCCTCGTTGAACAGGTACAACGCGTCGGACAACTGCATTTTGACCCCCTATCGCAGTATCATAAGCGAAAACTGTAGCCCCGGAGATCAGCGTGCCCCACAACACCCCCTGCCCGCATCAGCCATATTGCGAGATGCGGGAGCAGTCGGACTGGCGTTTCATCAGCCACCTGACGCGCAACACCTTCGCCATCATCCTCGCCGGCGGCCGCGGCAGCCGCCTGAAGCAGCTCACCGACTTCCGCTCCAAGCCGGCGGTGCCGTTCGCCGGCAAGTTCCGCATCCTCGACTTCACGCTGTCCAACTGCGTCAATTCCGGCATCCGCAAGATCGGCGTCGCCACCCAGTACAAGGCGCACAGCCTGATCCGCCACATCCAGCGCGGCTGGAGCTTCCTCGACGGCCGTTTCGACGAGTTCATCCAGCTGCTGCCGGCGCAGCAGCAGATCGACGAGACGCAGTGGTACCAGGGCACCGCCGACGCGGTGTTCCAGAACATGCACTTCCTGCGCCGCTCCAACCCGGAGCACGTGCTGATCGTCGCCGGCGACCACATCTACAAGATGGACTACGGCCGCATGCTGGCCTTCCACGCCAAGCAGCACGCCGACATGACCGTCGCCTGCATCGACGTGCCGCTCGACGAGGCGCGCGAATTCGGCGTCATCGGCGTCGACGAGAACGAACGCGTCGTCGATTTCGTCGAGAAGCCGCAGAACCCGCCGCCGATCCCCGGCCAGCCCGACCGCGCGCTGGTGTCGATGGGCGTCTACATCTTCAACGCCAAATTCCTCTTCGAGCAGCTCGAACGCGATGCGCTGACCAAGGGCTCCAGCCGCGACTTCGGCAAGGACATCATCCCGCACATCGTCCCGCGCTACCGCGTGTTCGCCCATCGCTTCGCCGACTCCTGCGTCGGCAGTGACGACCACAAGCCCTACTGGCGCGACGTCGGCACCCTCGACGCCTACTGGGAAGCAAACATGGAGATGACCAAGGTCACGCCGGAACTCAATCTCTACGACATGGACTGGCCGATCTGGACCTACCAGGAGCAGTTGCCGCCGGCCAAGTTCGTCTTCGACGACGACGACCGCCGCGGGACGGCCGTCGATTCGCTGATTTCCGGCGGCTGCATCATCTCCGGGGCGTCGGTGCGGCGCTCGCTGCTGTTCAGCAACGTTTATGTGCATAGCTGGGCGACGGTCGAGGATTCGGTCGTCCTGCCCGGTGTCGATGTCGGCCGCCACGCGCGGCTCCGGCGCTGTGTCATCGACAAGCGCTGCCGCATCCCGGAAGGCATGGTGATCGGCGAGGACGCCGAAGAGGACCGCCGGCGCTTCTTCGTGACGCCGCAGCGGCATCACGCTGGTCACGCCGGAAATGCTCGGCCAGGGCGCCAGCGCCAGTCGCACGATGGCTGATCTCGCCTTCCTCTGGCACATGCACCAGCCGGACTACCGGCACCCGGAAAGCGGCGATTTCGTGCTGCCCTGGGTGCTGCTGCACGCGCTCAAGGACTACACCGACATGGCCAGCCACCTCGAGCGCCATCCCGGCGTGCGCTGCACGGTCAATTTCGTGCCGGTGCTGCTCGACCAGATCGAGGACTACTGCGACCAGCTCGGCGGCGGGCAGTGGCGCGATCCGCTGCTGCGCATCATCGCCCACCCCGATCCCGACCTGCTGACGGCGGCAGAGAAGGACTGGCTGCTCGACATGGCCTTCCGCTGCCACGCGCCGACCATGCTCGAACCGTTCGCCCCGTATCGCCGCCTGCGCGACCTGCTCGCCTTCGTCCGGGCGCAGGACGCCAACGCCATGCGCTACCTGGCCGGCAGTTTTTACGTCGACCTCGCCGTCTGGTTCATGCTCGTGTGGACCGGCGAAAGCCTGCGCCGCGACGGCCATCTGGTGCCGCGACTGATGGCCAAGGGCGATGCCTTCGACCTCGAGGACCGCGCCGCAACTGCTGGCCGAGATCGGCGACGTGCTGCACCGGCTGATCCCGCGCTACCGCGCGCTGGCCGAGCGCGGCCAGATCGAACTTTCCTGCACCCCGGCCAGCCATCCGCTGGCGCCGTTGCTGCTCGACTTCAAGGCAGCGCGCGAGGCGTGGCCGGAAAGCCCGCTGCCGTCGTCGCCGGAATACCCGGGCGGGCGCTCGCGGGTCGCCGCCCACATCGACAGCGCCAGGACCAGCCACGCCGCGCGTTTCGGCACGCCGCCGGCCGGCATGTGGCCGGCCGAGGGCGCCCTGTCGGCGGCTTTCCTCAACCAGATCGGCGATGCCGGCTTCGCGTGGACCGCCAGCAGCCATGGCGTGCTGCGCCACTCGGCGGGCAACGCGGCGAGCACGAGCGTGGCCTGGCAGGCGCCGGCGGGAACGCCGGGCGACATCACGCTGTTCTTCCGCAACGAACGCCTTTCCGACCTGCTCGGTTTCGAGTACGCCAACTGGCACGGCCGCGACGCCGCCCAGGCCTTCATGACCGAGCTGCAGGCGGTCCATGCCGGGGACGGCAGCAGCCTGATCCCTGTCTTCCTGGACGGCGAGAACGCCTGGGAATACTACCCGTACAACGCCTGGTACTTCTTTTCCGACCTTTACGACGCGCTCGAGAAGAACCCGGCGATCCGCACCGTGACGCTCGCCGAGGCAGCCCGCGAGCATCACGACCGTCGCCAGCGGCTGCCGCGGCTGACGGCCGGCAGTTGGGTGTACGGCACGCTGTCAACCTGGCTCGGCCACAACGACAAGAACCGGGCCTGGGACCTCCTCTGCGAGGCCAAGCAGAGCGTCGACCGCGCGCTGGAGAGCGGTCGCCTGACGCCCGCCGAGCGGGCCGCGGTGCTGCACCGGCTGGCTGTCTGCGAAAGCTCCGACTGGTTCTGGTGGCTGGGCGACTACAACTCGCCGCAATCGGTGGCCAGCTTCGACAGCCTCTTCCGCGCCAACGTCAGGTCACTCTACCGGCTGCTGCAACTGCCGGCTCCCGCCAGCCTCGACCACCCCATCAGCCACGGTGCCGGTTCGCCGGAAAGCGGCGGCACGATGCGCCGCGCCACTTGAACCATGATCCCTCCGCGCACGCCGGGGCGAAAGAAAGTTTCACAATGAACCAAGCGGTTACCCTGCTCCTCGGCGTCCATGCCCACCAGCCGGTCGGCAATTTCCCGGAAGTCATCGAAGACGCGCACCAGCGCTGCTACAAGCCCTTTCTCGAAACCCTGCACGCCTACCCCGACTTCCGCTTCGCCGCGCACTTTTCCGGCTGGCTGCTCGACTGGCTGCGCGAGCACCATCCGGCCGACATGGAACTGCTGGCGGCGATGGTCCGTCGCGGCCAGGTCGAACTGTTCAGTTCCGGCGACACCGAGCCGGTGCTCGCCGCGATTCCGCACCGCGACCGCGTCGGCCAGATGCAGACGCTGAACGACAAGCTCGCCGCGTCGGACCGGCGTCCGTCCGCAGGGCGCCTGGCTGACCGAGCGCGTCTGGGAATCGTCCGTCGTGCCGGCGCTGGCCGCGACCGGCATCGGCTACGTGACGGTCGACGACTATCATTTCTTTTGCACCGGCAAGGCGGCCGACGAGCTCGACGGCTTCTTCAGCACCGAGGAAGGCGGCACCCGCCTCGACCTCTTCCCGATTTCCGAGGCGCTGCGCTACCGCCTGCCGTTCTCGCCGGCGCACGAGGTGATCGGCTACCTGGAAGGCCTCGCCGACGAGGGCCACGCCGCCGCCGTCTATTTCGACGACATCGAGAAGTTCGGCATCTGGCCGGAGACCTACGACTGGGTGTACCACCGCGGCTGGCTCAAGGCAGCTGATCGAGGGCGTGCTGGCCAGCCCGAAGATCCGCACCGCGACCTACGCCGACTTTCACGCCGCCAACGCGACGCGCGGCATCGTCTACCTGCCGACCACGTCGTACAGCGAGATGAACGAATGGACGCTGCCGATGCCGGCGGCGCGCATCTACGCCGACCTGCTCGCCGACGAGAAGGCGGCGGGGCGCGGCGACCTGCACCGGCCTTTCATCCGCGGCGGCATCTGGCGCAACTTCCTGACCCGCTATGCCGAAGCCAACTGGATGCACAAGCGCATGCTCGGCCTGTCGGAACGCCTCGCCGCGCTGCCCGAGGCACCGCCCGAACTGACCGCCGACCTCTACCGCGCGCAGGCCAACGACGCCTACTGGCACGGCCTGTTCGGCGGCCTCTACCTGCCCCACCTGCGGCGCGCCGTGTGGCACAACATCGTCGCGCTGGAGGCCAGACTCGACGCCCGCCAGCCGCGCCCGGCACTGGTTGCGGTCAACCTCGATTTCGATGGCAAAACCGAACTGCTCGCGCACAACGCCGCGCTCCAGGTCGCCTTGCGCGACGACGGCCTCGCCGCCGCGCACGAACTGAGCAGCTACCCCCTCGCCCACAACTTCGCCGACACGCTGCGCCGCTACCGCGAGCACTACCACGACAAGATCGCCGGCGGGCCGCGCGAGCACGTCGGCGAAGGTATCGCCTCGGCGCACGACATCGTCCGCTTCAAGCATCCGGTGACGGTGGCGGACATCGTCCCCGACGCGCTGCCGCGCGCGCTGTGGCTGGACGCGATCGACAGTGACGCGGTCAGCGACTACCACCTGGTCGACGCCGCCACCCTCGCCTTCGCGCGCCCCGGCATCGTCAAGACCTGGTCCCTCGCCGGTGCCACCGCGACCGTCCGCTGGCAGCTCAACGGCTTCGCCGGGCGCCGCTTCGTCACCCGACTGAACCTGGCGATGCCGAGCTGCGACGGCTTTCTCGGCCGCTACGTGCTTGCCGACGGCAGCGTTCCCGGCGGCTTCGGCCTGCCGCTCGACCTGGCCGCCGCCAGCTCGCTCGTGCTCGAGGACGACGTCCTCGGCGGGCGCGTGCGGCTCGCCGCGTCGATTCCGGGTGAAATAACCGGTCGACCGCAGCACACAGTCTCCCAATCGGAGGCCGGCTTTGAGAAAATCATGCAGGCGGTCGAAATCGCCTTCGTCTGGCACCTGCCCGACGACGACTGCACCCTCCAACTCCAACTGACCATCGAAACCAGCACACCATGACCGGAACCGTATTCAAACTCGAAGTCAATCCGAAGATCCCGGCGCGCCTAGAACCGCTCGAGGACCTTGCCGGCAACCTCTGGTACAGCTGGGACCGTTCGACGCGCTCGCTGTTTGCGCAGCTGTCGGATCAATTGTGGAAGGCGACCAACCACAATCCCAAGGCCTTCCTCAAGCGCGCCGACCAGAAGGGCCTCGAGGCGGCCGCCGAGAATCCGGTTTTCCTCGGCAGCCTGAACCGCGTCATCTCGGCCTACAGCAGCTACCACGAGCTGCCCAACATGGCCCATGTGCATGGCCAGTCGTTCAAGAAAGACGACCTGATCGCCTACTTCTGCGCCGAATTCGGCTTCCACGAAAGCCTGCCGATCTACTCCGGCGGCCTCGGCATCCTGGCCGGCGACCACTGCAAGGGCGCCAGCGACATGGGCCTGCCCTTCATCGGCGTCGGCCTGCTCTACCGCCAGGGCTATTTCCACCAGACGCTCGACGCCGACGGCACGCAGCAGGCGGCCTACTCCGATTCCGACTTCGACGACCTGCCGATTTCGCCGCTGCACGACGCCAACGGACAGGATGTCGTGATCGCTGTCGAATTCCCTGGCCGCAGCGTGCACGCCAAGGTGTGGGAAGTCCGCGTCGGCCACGTCCGCCTGGTCCTGCTCGACACCTGGCTGCCCCAGAACTCGGTCCATGACCGCGAGATCACCCACCGCCTCTACGGCGGCGACCGGACGGCCCGCATCGAGCAGGAAATCCTGCTCGGCGTCGGCGGCGTTCGCGCCCTTGCCGTCCTCGGCCTCAAGCCGACGGTCTGGCACGTCAACGAAGGCCATGCCGCGTTCCTCATCCTCGAACGCATCCGCAGCCTGGTCGCCGGTGGCCTGCCCTACGCCGCCGCCATCGAGGCGGTCGCCGCGAACGTCGTGTTCACGACGCATACGCCAGTACCCGCGGGGCACGATCATTTCTCCGAAGAGATGATGCGCCACTACTTTTCCAACTGGTGCCACGGGGTCGGGGTGCCCTGCGAAAACCTGCTCGGCCTCGGCGCCGAGCCGGGCAAGAGCGAATTCAACATGACCGCGCTCGCCCTGCGCGGCTCGCGCCAGCACAACGGCGTCTCGCGCATTCACGGCGACGTCTCGGCCGCCATCTGCCGCTACCTGTGGCCGCAGATCGAACCCGAAGAAAGCCCGATGGACTACATCACCAACGGGGTGCACCTGCCGACCTTCCTGGCCACCGAATGGCACGAGACCTTCGAACGCTACCTCGGCACCGGCTGGCGCGAGCGCCAGACCGAGCCGGACAGCTGGGACGGCATCGCCAGGATTCCCGACCAGACCTTCTGGAGCATCCGCCAGCAGCTCAAGTCGCAGCTCCTGCAGCAGGTCTGCGTCCGCATCCGCGAACAGCACCAGCGCAACCAGGGCTCGCCCTCCCACGTCGATCGCCTGCTCAAGTTCGCCGACCCGCACAACCCGAACATCCTGACCATCGGCTTCGCTCGCCGCTTCGCCACCTACAAGCGCGCGGCGCTGCTCTTCCAGAATCCCGAAAGACTGGCCGAGATCATCTCGCAGGCCGGCCGGCCGGTCCTCTTCCTGTTCGCCGGCAAGGCCCACCCGGCCGACAAGCCGGGCCAGGACCTGATCCGCAAGATCGCCGAGATGGCCAAGCGCCCGGAATTCGAGGGCCGCATCCTGCTTGTCGAAGGCTACGACCTGCACCTGGCGCGCACCTTGGTCGCCGGCGTCGATGTCTGGCTCAACAACCCGATCTACCCGCTCGAAGCGTCCGGCACCTCGGGCATGAAGGCGGCGATGAACGGCGCGCTGAATCTCTCGGTGCTCGACGGCTGGTGGGGCGAAGGCTACGACGACAGCGGCGATGTGCTGAACGGCTGGACGATCAAGCCGGCGCCGGGCCACCTCGACGATGCCCAGCGCGACGCCGAGGAAGCGCGCACGCTCTACGAACTCCTGCAGGACCACATCATCCCGACCTATTACCGCACCGGCCCCCTGGGTTACTCGCCGGAATGGGTGGCGATGGCCAAGCGCTCGATCATGACGATCTCGCCCCGCTTCAACGTCATCCGCATGGTCGCCGAGTACGCCAAGAAATTCTATGCGCCGGCCGCCATGCACGGTCGCCGCTTCGCCAACAATGATTTCGCGGTCGCCCGCACCGTCGCCGAGTGGAAGGCCCGGGTTCGTGGCGCCTGGCCGGGCGTGCGCCTGCATCGTCTCGACACCGCCGAGCGCCGCCTCCCCTTCGGCAAGTCGCTGAATCTCCAGGTTGCCGTGCAGCTTAACGGCCTGAGCCCGGAAGACGTCACCGTCGAGGTGCTGATCGGCCGCCCCGGCAACGGCAGCAACTTCAGCAAGCGCGCCCGCCATTACCCGTTGCGCAGCGAAGGCGTGACCGGCAACGGCGAGACGCTGTACACCATCGACCTGAGACCCGAGAACTGCGGCCGGCTCGAGTACCGGATCCGTATCTTCCCCTCGCATCCGGCACTGATCCACAAGTTCGAGCCGGGGCTGATGATCTGGCTATGAGCGTCGTCGATTCCCCTGCCTGGCGCGCCCTGGCGGCTCACGCCGAGGCGGTGCGCCCGCTCCACCTGCGCGAACTGTTCGCCGCTGATGGCGGGCGCTTCGCGAGTTTCTCCCTGCGCCAGGACGGCCTGCTGCTCGATTTCTCGAAGCAGCGGATCACCACGGAAACGTTCGCCCTGCTCCACGCGCTGGCCCGGGCTGCCGACATCGACGGCTGGAAACAGAAGATGTTGGCCGGCGAGCGGATCAACCACACCGAGGGCCGCGCCGTCCGCCACATGGCCCTGCGCGCCGGCGCCGGCGCGCCGCCGGAAGTGCGGGCGGTGCTCGCGCGCCTGCAGCGCTTCTGCGAGCGCATCCACGGCGGCGACTGGCGCGGCTTCGCCGGCGAGCGGATCACCGACGTCGTCAATATCGGCATCGGTGGCTCCGATCTCGGCCCGCGCATGGTCGTCCGCGCGCTGGCCGCCTGGCAGCAGCCCGACCTCGCCGTGCATTTCGTCGCCAACGTCGATGGCGCCGACATCGCCCCGCTGCTGGCCCGGCTCAACCCGCGCACGACGCTCTTCATCGTCGCCAGCAAGACCTTCACGACCCTGGAAACCCTGGCCAACGCGCACACCGCCCGCGACTGGCTGGTCGCCGCCGCCGGCAGTGACGCCGCTGTCGCCCGCCATTTCGTCGCACTGTTCGACCAACCTGGAGGCGACGCGCGCGTTCGGCATCGCGCCCGACAATGTCTTCGAATTCTGGGACTGGGTCGGCGGCCGCTTCTCGCTGTGGTCGGCGATCGGGCTGCCGGTCGCGCTGGCCGTCGGCTGGCACCACTTCGAACAACTGCTGGCCGGCGCCCACGCCATGGACCGCCACTTCATCGACGCCCCCGCCGCCGCAAACCTGCCGCTGACGCTGGCGCTGCTCGCCGTCTGGAACACCAGCTTCCTCGGCGCCGCCAGCCACGCCGTGCTGCCCTACAGCCAGTCGCTGGCGCTGCTCCCCGCCTACCTGCAGCAGCTCGAAATGGAGAGCAACGGCAAGCAGACCGGGCGCGACGGCGAAGCGGTCGGCGTCGCCACCTGCCCGGTGCTCTGGGGCGAGGCCGGCACCAACGGCCAGCACTCGTTCTACCAGTTGATCCATCAGGGCGGCCGCCTGATTCCCTGCGATTTCATCGCGCTGCGCGCGTCCGATTTCCCGCTGCCCGGCCACCACGCCAAGCTGCTCGCCAACTGCCTGGCGCAGTCGGCGGCGCTTCGCCTTCGGGCAGACGCGCGGCGAAGTCGAGGCCACCGGCACCCCGGAAGACCTCGTCCCGTTCAAGGTCTTCCCCGGCAACCAGCCGTCGACCACGCTCGTGCTGCCGGCGCTGTCGCCGCGCTCGCTCGGCGAACTCATCGCCCTCTACGAGCACAAGGTGTTCTGCCTGGGCGTGCTGTGGAACCTGAATTCCTTCGACCAGTGGGGCGTCGAATTCGGCAAGCAACTGGCCAACCGGCTGACGCCATTGCTCGCGGGCGACGGCGACGAGACCGCCTTCGACGCCTCGACGCGCGGCCTGCTCGCCGCGCTGCGCACGCCATGAGCGATCCCGCCGTCCTCTTCGTCAGCTCCGAGATGGCGCCGTGGGTCAAGACCGGCGGCCTCGGCGATGTCGCCGCCGCGCTGCCGGCGGCGCTGCACCGGGCCGGGCACGACGTGCGCGTACTGCTGCCGGCCTACCCGGCGCTGCTGCAGGCATTTCCCGACGCCGCCGTGGTCGCCCGACTGCCGGCGCTCGCCCCCGCCCTGCCGCCCGCCCGCCTGCTTGCGGCGACGACCGCGCGACGGACTGCCGCTGATCCTGCTCGACTGCCCCGAACTGTTCGACCACCCCGGCAACCCCTATCTCGATGCCCTCGGCCACGACCGGGCCGACAACGGCATTCGCTTCGGCCTGCTCTCGCGCGTCGCCGCGCTGCTCGGCCAGCCCGTTTCGCCGCTCGCCTGGCAGCCCGACGTCGTTCATGCCAACGACTGGCAGAGCGCCCTCGCCCCGGCCTGGCTGCATTACGAAGGCGGCGCCGCGAGCGTCGTCACCGTGCACAACATCGCCTTCCAGGGTAATTTCGCCGCCGACCACCTCGCTGCGCTCGGCCTGCCCGCAGCAGCCTGGACCTTCGATGGCGTCGAGTACCACGGCCTGCTTTCCTTCCTCAAGGCCGGCCTGCAACTGGCGACGCTGATCTCGACGGTCAGCCCGACCTACGCCCGCGAAATCCAGGACGAGGCGTTCGGCTACGGGCTGGCGCCGCTGCTGCGCCACCGCGCCGGCGACCTGCGCGGCATTCTCAACGGTGTCGACAGCGCCGTCTGGAACCCCGCTTCCGACCTGGCGCTGGCGGCGCGCTACGCCGCCAACCGGCTGGCCAGCAAGCGTGCCAACAAGCACGCGCTGCAAGGTGAAATGGGGCTGGCCGTCGGCGACGACCGGCCGCTGTTCGGCGTCATCAGCCGCCTGACCGAGCAGAAGGGCCTCGACCTCGTCCTGACGCTGGGCGAAGGCATCACCCTCCTGCCCGGGCAACTGGTCGTGCTCGGCAGCGGCGACAAGGTCATGGAAGCCGGCTTCCGCGAACTCGCAGCGCGTTACCCCGGGCAGGTCGCCGTCCGCATCGGCTTCGACGAGGCGCTCGCGCACCGCATCGAGGCCGGCGCCGACTGCTTCCTGATGCCCTCGCGCTTCGAGCCGTGCGGGCTGAACCAGATGTACAGCCTGCGCTACGGCACGCCGCCCATCGTCCGCGCCACCGGCGGCCTCGCCGACACCGTCGTCAACGTCAGCGAGGCGACGCTCGCCGACCGCAGCGCCAACGGCTTCGTCGTCGCCGAGGCGACGACGCACGCGCTGTGGCTGGCGCTCGAACGTGCCGCCGGCTGCTGGCGCGACCGCCGGCTGTGGCAGCGCATCCAGCAGAACGGCATGCGCCGCGACTTCTCGTGGCAGCACGCGGCACGGGAATACGCGGTGCTCTACCGCGACGCCGTCGCTGCCCGCCGCTAGGCGCCGCGATGCCGGAGATCGTCATCGTCGCCGCCGTCGCCAGAAACCGCGTGATCGGCAAGGACAACCGCCTGCTCTGGAACATTCCGGAAGACATGGCGCACTTCAAGGCGCTCACCGCCGGCCACACCGTGGTCATGGGGCGCAAGACCTGGGAATCGCTGCCGCCGCGCTTCCGCCCGCTACCCGGCCGGCGCAACATCGTCATCAGCCGGCAGAAGGACTACGCCGCCCCCGGCGCCGAAGTCGCCGACTCGCTGGAAAACGCCCTGAAACTGGCGTCAACCGCAACAACCGTTTTCGTCATCGGCGGCGAGCAGATCTACCGCCAGGCGATGCCCCTCGCCGACCGGCTGGAGATCACCGAGGTCGATCTGGAGCCGGAGGGTGATGCGTGGTTCCCGGAGATTGCTGCGGTCGACTGGGAAGAAGCGGCAACAACCAGCGGTGCCGGCTTCAAGTTTGTTACCTATCGTCGCTGGGCCGTTTGACGATTCACCGTATAGGCACATGGCAAGACCGCGCGAGCCTCGCCCCGTTGATCATAGTCATCGATCGGCGGGCAGACAGTGGGAACGGCAAGATCGGGCGCGGCATGCCAGCATGATCGCAAGCATCCGCCAGTTCAGGCCACGGTCGGCCTTCCCTTGTTCGCTATCGACTCAAGGCTTCCCGCCACCTTTTCCGCCGCCGGCATTACCGCCAGCATTGCTGCCGCCCTTGGTTCCCGCGGCCGTCGTCACGCCACTGGCATTGGCCGAGGCATGGCCGAGGCCGGTCGTAATGCCGCTCGACTGACCATGAGCGGCATTCCCGGAACCGGTGACCACACCCTTGCTCCCGCCCGACGCACCGCTCGACCCGGTAACCACGCCCTTGCCCTTGCCCCCGCCCGGCGCGCTGCCTGACCCGGTCACGACGCCCTTGCTCCCCTCCGACGCACCGCCCGAAGCGGTGACGATACCCTTGGCCCTGCCGGCCGAAGCACCCGGGCCGGTAGCGGTGGTCACGGAGTTATCCACCCTGTTGGTTGCCACGAGGGTCTGCTTTCCGCTCACGACGGGCCCCAGCTTGTAACCCATGGTATTGGCGATCTTTCCCCAACCCATGCCCGACGCCCGCATCTGAAGAACGCCGTCGGTCGTCATCGTCGTGCCTTCAGGTCCCACGTAGGTTCTACCGATCAATGCGCCCTGCAGCTCGGCGGCCGTGGGGTTGCTGATCCCTTCGCTGGCGAGCTGGGTTTGGGCCAACGACAGCGCAATGCGGACGTTGCCGTAGCCCATGGGTTTGGTCGGCGAGGTGAATGTGGTCGAATTCGGCGGCGGGCCGCCGACCACTGCCGGATCGGTCAGCGTGATGGGAGCGCCGGTACGCAGTCCATTGACCAGGGATGCGGAGTTTTCCGGCGACCCGGCGAAGTCGCTGAAGCCCGCTGCCAGCTTGCCGGAAGGCGTGGTAGCGGTAGCCGGCACCGGATCGGCGACAGCCGGCGAGCAGACGGGCCCGGCCAGGGCGATGAGCAGTGCGGCACAGCAGGTTGCCTTGAGCGTTGACGATGTCATGGGGTGTCTCCTTGCATCAAAGGGTGCCGATCGATTTTTCGGTCTGCGTGATGATCTCGACGGCGGTGGAAGAATCGACGATTATCCCGCCATCTTTCTTGGCGACCACCCGCATGCGGGTGGTGTTCGGGGTCAGGGCCTCCAGTTCGATTTCGATGTTGCGGTCGCCGGCCTTCGCCAACAGCCGTTCACCGTAATCGATCTTCTCGCTTCCGTCCGGCTTGATGCCCATGCGCTTCAGCGCAGTCATCGCCGCCGAACGGACCCGGGGCAGGGGCGCCGTGAAAGTCCGATAGGCTATGCCGCCCAATTGGTGATTGGCGGCAACACCACCACCGACTGCAGCGGCCGTAAGGGCCACAGCGGCACAGCCGCTGGCACCGAGCACGAACAGGAGAACGGCAAAGAGGGCTGAATAGCGGTAAACCATGCTCCGCGACACGACGAATAGAGAGTTGATTGTACATGACCCTCCCTGCCATGCCAGGCCATTATCTGGCCAGCAGGGCATCGCATTGTGGCCAAAAGGGCCAGGCTCGGATACTCGAATAATCTCGATCCCGCTTTGCTCAGCCCATTGAACTCGAGGGGAAACCCGTCCGGCCGACGAGTTGACGTGAGAGCCTGACGCAAGGCCCCAACTTCAACTCTCCCGGAATCTCAGGTCTGTGCCGGAATCACCAGCCCGTGACGGCGCAGCAGGGCTTCGAGGTCGTCGCTTTCCATCGCACCGCGGCAATAGAAGCCCTGGAATTCGTCGCAGCCCTCGTCGCGCAGCGAATCGAACTGGCACTGCGCTTCGACGCCTTCGGCAACGACCTTCAGCGACAAGCCGTGCGCCATGGCGATGACGGCGCGGGTGATGGCAAGATCGTCGCGGTTGTAGGGCAGGTGCTTGACGAAGGCGCGGTTGACCTTGAGGATGTCCACCGGCAACTCCTTCAGATAGGCGAGCGAGGAGTAGCCGGTACCGAAATCATCGATGGCGAGGCGGACGCCGAGGGCGCGCAGTGATTCGAGCAGGGCGGTGGCCTCGGCCATGTTTTTCATCACCGCCGTCTCGGTGATCTCGAATTCGAGCATCGCCGGATCGGCGCCGCTGACCCGCAGCGCTTCGGCAACGTGCTCCGCCAGTGACGGGTCGGTCAATTGGACGGCGGAGAGGTTCACGGCGATGGGAAAGCGCGGCAGGTTGCCGTCGTGCCACGCGCTGGCCTGCCGGCACGCCTGTTCGATGACCCACTTGCCGAGCGGAATGATCAGGTTGGTAGACTCCGCGACGTGGATGAAACGGTCTGGGCCCAGCACGCCCCACGTCGGATGGTGCCAACGGATCAGCGCCTCGACGCCGAGCAGCTTGCCCGAACTGAACTCGATCTTCGGTTGGTAGTAGAGGCGGAATTCGTCGTTGCGCAGGCCTTCGCGCAACCCTTTTTCGATTTCGTAACGCTCGACGACGCTCTCGCCGAGGTCGGCCGAATACTCGTCGGCGCGGTTGTGGCCGAGCGCCTTGGCGCGATACATGGCCATGTCGGCATTGGCGAGCAGCGTCGAGACATCGTCGCCGTCGTCGGGGAACACGGCGATGCCGATACTGGCCGTCACCCCAACCTCCTGGCCCTGGATCAGCAACGGCTCGCCGATCAAGGCGAGAATCTTCGACGCCAGCAGTTGCAGGCCGGGGCGGTCGCCAACGGTCTCGACCATGATCACGAATTCGTCGCCGCCGAGCCGGGCGACCAGGTCGCTTTCGCGAATCTTCGCACGCAGGCGGCGGGCTATTTCGCGCAGCAGATGGTCCCCGGCCGCATGGCCGAGCGTGTCATTGACAGCCTTGAACCCGTCGAGGTCGATGAAGAAGATCGCCAGGCTCTCGCCGGTACGGCGCGCCTTGCTGACGGCATGCTGGAGCGCGTCGGTCATCGAGGCGCGGTTGTGCAGGCCGGTGAGGGAATCGTGCGTCGCCATGTCCTGGATGGTGCTCAGCGCATTGATCAGTTCCGCGTTGGCGCGCATGACGCGCGCCCGCATCACGCCGATGCGCGCGCCGATCCATGCGAACGGTGGCAACAGCAATGCCAGCCACGCCCACTGATACCACTCGATGAAGACATCGACCTTGTCCGGCTTCAAGGTCATCAGCAAGTTGATGACCAGCGCGTAGCCGGCCAGCATGAACAGCGTGGTGGTGCCGAAATCGCGGGGCTTGAAACGGAAGACGCCGAACAGCATCACGACCAGGCACCAGGCCAGCACCAGGCTGCGGTCACGGTCGAACTGGAAGGCGACGAACATGATCACGGCGATCGCCGCCAGCGTTTGCGCGAGCATGAGGCCGGGATCGGCGAAGCGTTCGTTGAATTTCAGCTTGAACGCGGCAAGGAAAGCCACGTTCACCACGGCGATCAGCGCGACGCTGGCGAGCATGCCGCGCAAGCCGATCAGCCCGGCGGCATGGCCGAGGACGAGCAGCAGCGAGCCGACCACATAGGCGCCCGTGGCAATCACGACGGCGCGCAAGCGCTTGTCGCCGTGTGATCCGCCAGAAATCTTCGCGAGGAATTCCATGCACCGTCCCTTTCGTTATCTTCTGGACGTGAACATTTCGACACACAGAAGACCGATCAAGAGCATATCAAAACAAAAGGAGAATCACAGGTGTCATTTTCGAAGCGCCGGAGGCGCCATACAGGGCGACGAGCGATTTCCCGGTATCGCCGCGGTCAACCGGGGAAAAGGGCCGAAATCCGCGGCCGCGCCGGCCTTGCCCTGGTCACCTAGCGACGCACGCAGTCGACGTAGTAGGTGCCGTCGGCGTCCTTGACGAGGCCGTGGATGTCGGTCTCGAAGCCGGGGAAGGCGGCGTTGAACTCGCGGGCGAACTTGAGGTAGCGGCAGATCGTCGCGTTGAAGCGCTCGCCCGGGATCAGCAGCGGGATGCCCGGCGGATAGGGCGTCAGCAGCACGGCGGTGATGCGGCCTTCGAGGTCATCGATCGGGACGCGCTCGATCTCGCGGTGCGCCATCCTGGCGAAGGCATCGGCCGGGCGCATCGCCGGCACCATGTCCGAGAGATACATCTCGGTGGTCAGGCGCGCCACGTCGTTGGCCTTGTAGACGCCGTGGATCTGCTTGCACAGGTCGCGCAGGCCGATGCGCTCGTAGCGCGGGTTCTTGTGCACGAATTCGGGCAGCACCTTCCACAGCGGCTGGTTCTTGTCGTAGTCGTCCTTGAACTGCTGCAGCTCGGTCACCAGCGTGTTCCAGCGGCCCTTGGTGATGCCGATGGTGAACATGATGAAGAAGCTGTAGAGGCCGCACTTCTCGACGATGACGCCGTGCTCGGCGAGGTACTTGGTGACGATCGCGGCCGGGATGCCGACGTCGTCGGCGAATTCGCCCTCGACGTCGAGGCCCGGGGTGATGACCGTGGCCTTGATCGGGTCGAGCATGTTGAAGCCTTCGGCGAGGTCGCCGAAGCCGTGCCAGCGCTCGCCGGGCTTGCAGCATCCAGGCGTCGCGCGCCTCGATGCCTTCCTCGGAGAGGTCGTCCGGCCCCCAGACCTTGAACCACCAGTCGGCGCCCCACTCCTCGTCGACCTTGCGCATGGCGCGGCGGAAATCGAGCGCCTCGGCGATCGACTCCTCGACCAGCGCGGTGCCGCCCGGCGCTTCCATCATCGCCGCCGCGACGTCGCACGAGGCGATGATCGCGTACTGCGGCGAGGTCGAGGTGTGCATCAGGTAGGCTTCGTTGAAGATGTCGCGGTCGAGCTTGCGCGTCTTCGCAGTCCTGCACCAGGATCTGCGACGCCTGGCTGAGGCCGGCCAGCAGCTTGTGCGTCGATTGCGTCGAGAAGACCATCGACTCCTTGCAGCGCGGCCGGTCGGCGCCGATGGCGTGGTAGTCGCCGTAGAAATCGTGGAAGGCGGCATGCGGCAGCCAGGCCTCGTCGAAATGCAGCGTGTCGATCCTGCCGTCGAGCATCTCCTTGATCTCCTCGACGTTGTAGAGGATGCCGTCGTAGGTGCTCTGGGTGATGGTCAGCACGCGCGGCTTGGCGCTCCTTGTCGACGACGAACGGGTTGGCGTCGATCTTCCTCCGGATGTTGTCCCAGGCGAACTCGCTCTTCGGGATCGGGCCGATGATGCCGTAGTTGTTGCGCGTCGGCATCAGGAACACCGGGATCGCCCCGGTCATCATGATCGCGTGCAGGATGGACTTGTGGCAGTTGCGGTCGACGACGACGATGTCGCCCGGCGCCACCGTCGAATGCCAGACGATCTTGTTCGAGGTCGACGTGCCGTTGGTGACGAAGAACAGGTGGTCGGCGTTGAAGATGCGCGCGGCATTGCGCTCGGAGGCGGCGACCGGGCCGGTGTGGTCGAGCAACTGGCCGAGTTCCTCGACCGCGTTGCAGACGTCGGCGCGCAGCAGGTTCTCGCCGAAGAACTGGTGGAACATCTGGCCGACCGGCGACTTCAGGAAGGCGACGCCGCCCGAGTGGCCGGGGCAGTGCCAGGAATACGAGCCGTCCGCCGCGTAGTGCGTCAGCGCGCGGAAGAACGGCGGCGGCAGCGACTTCAGATAAGCCTTGGCCTCGCGCATGACGTTGCGGGCGATGAAGTCGGGCGTGTCCTCGAACATGTGGATGAAGCCGTGCAGTTCGCGCAGCACGTCGTTCGGAATGTGGCGCGAGGTGCGCGTCTCGCCGTGCAGGAAGATCGGAATGTCGGCGTTGCGGTTGCGGATCTCGGTGACGAAGGCGCGCAACTCGGCGAGGGTCTCCTCGCGGTCACTCGCCAGCTCCTCGTCGTCGATCGACAGGATGAAGGCGCTGGCCCGCGACTGCTGCTGCGCGAACGAGGACAGGTCGCCGAAGCTGGTGACGCCGAGCACCTCCAGCCCCTCCTTCTCCATGCGCCGCGGCCAGCGCGCGGATGCCGAGGCCGTAGGCGTTCTCCGAGCGGAAGTCTTCGTCGATGATGATGACGGGAAAGTGGAAGCGCATGACTAACCTCAGTGGAGAACCGTCGGTCGAGATGGCCCGGAACCTGCCTGCGACCCTCGACTAGATCTTCGGCAGCGTCACGCCGACCTGCCCCTGGTACTTGCCGCCGCGATCCTTGTACGAGGTCTCGCAGATTTCGTCGGACTCGAAGAAGAGCACCTGGGCGCAGCCCTCGCCGGCGTAGATCTTGGCCGGCAGCGGCGTCGTGTTGGAGAACTCCAGCGTCACGTAGCCTTCCCACTCCGGCTCGAACGGCGTCACGTTGACGATGATGCCGCAGCGCGCGTAGGTGCTCTTGCCGAGGCAGATGGTCAGCACCGAGCGCGGGATGCGGAAATACTCCAGGGTGCGCGCCAGCGCGAAGGAATTGGGCGGAATGATGCAGACATCCGACTCGATCTCGACGAAGGACTTCGGGTCGAAATTCTTCGGGATCGACCACGGTCGAGTTGATGTTGGTGAACACCTTGAATTCGCGCGCGCAGCGGATGTCGTAGCCGTAGCTCGAGGTGCCGTAGGAGACGATCTTCTGGCCGTTGGCCTCGCGCACCAGTTCCGGCTCGAACGGCTCGATCATGGCGTGCTCTGCCGCCATCCGGCGTATCCACTTGTCTGATTTGATGGCCATTTTTCCCTGCTGCGGTTGACATGAAGAAAACCGGGATTTTACGCGCCTTTGCGGAAAAAGAATTCGCCGCAAAGGCGCACTTTCAGGTGTTCTGCACGACGATGTTCGGGAACTTCGAGGTCATGTCCTTCGCCTTCTCGGCGATCTTGACGGCGATGCGGCGGGCGATGGCGCGATAGATCTCGGCGGAGGGCGAATCCGGGGCGCCGACCACGGTCGGCTTGCCGCCGTCGGCCATCTCGCGGATCGCCATTTCCAGCGGCAGGCTGCCGAGGAATTCGACGCCGTAATCGGCGCACATACGCTCGCCGCCGCCGGTGCCGAAGATGTGCTCGGCGTGGCCGCACTGCGAGCAGATGTGGATGCTCATGTTCTCGACGATGCCGAGGATCGGGATATTGACCTTCTCGAACATCTTCAGGCCCTTGCGCGCGTCGATCAGGGCGATGTCCTGCGGCGTCGTGACGATCACCGCGCCGGTCACCGGCACCTTCTGCGCCAGCGACAACTGGGTGTCGCCGGTGCCCGGCGGCATGTCGACGATCAGGTAATCGACCTCGCGCCAGTTGGTCTGGTGCAGCAACTGGTCGAGCGCCTGGGCGACCATCGGGCCGCGCCAGACCATCGGCGTCTCGACGTCGACCATGAAGCCGATCGACATCGCCTGCAGGCCGTACGCCTCCAGCGGTTCCATGCTCGCACCGTCCTTCGATTCCGGCTGCTGCCCGGCCAGCCCGAGCATCTGCGGCTGCGACGGGCCGTAGATGTCGGCGTCGAGGATGCCGACGCTGGCGCCTTCCTGGACCAGCGCCAGCGCCAGGTTGACCGCCGTCGTGCTCTTGCCGACGCCGCCCTTGCCGGAGGCGACGGCAATGATGTTCTTGACGCCCGGCAGCAGCTTGACGCCCATCTGGACCGAATGCGCGACCACCTTGCTGGAGACGTTGGCGGAGACGTTGCCGACGCCCGGAATCGTGCGCACCGCGGCGATCACCTGCTTGCGGATCGCCGTCGACCTGCGTCTTCGCCGGGTAGCCGAGTTCGACGTCGAAGGAGACGTCGTCGCCGTCGATCTTCACGTTCTTCACCGTCTTGCCGGTGACGAAATCCTTGCCGGTGTTGGGGTCGACCACAGCGGCAAGCGCGGTCCTGATTTGCTGTTCGTTGAGACTCATGGAAACTCCGCCAGTGATGGATGCCGGGAATACCCGAGCGATTTTGTACAGTATACCGCAAACCCCGAAGATCGATGCGCTCGCGGTAAAATCGCGCTTTATTTCGATCTGGCCCCGCCATGCCGCGCAAGATTCTCGTCACGTCCGCCCTGCCCTACGCCAATGGCGCCATCCACCTCGGCCACCTCGTCGAATACATCCAGACCGATATCTGGGTCCGCTTCCAGAAGATGTCGGGCAACGAGTGCTGGTACGTCTGCGCCGACGACACGCACGGCACGCCGATCATGTTGCGTGCCGAAAAGGAAGGCATCACGCCGGAGGCGCTGATCGAGCGCGTCCATGGCGAGCACACGCGCGATTTCGCCGGCTTCCAGGTCGGCTTCGACAACTACTACACGACGCACTCGGACGAGACCCGCGCCTGCGCCGACGACATCTACCTGAAGCTCAGGGCGGCCGGCCTGATCGACGTGCGCACCATCGAGCAGTTCTACGACCCGGTCAAGCAGATGTTCCTGCCCGACCGCTTCATCAAGGGCGAGTGCCCGAAGTGCGGCGCCGCCGACCAGTACGGCGACAACTGCGAGTCCTGCGGCGCCGCCTACGCGCCGACCGACCTGAACAACCCGTACTCGGCCGTCTCCGGCGCCCGGCCGGAGCTGCGCGCTTCCGAGCACTACTTCTTCAAGCTCTCCGACCCGCGCTGCGAAGCCTTCCTGCGCCGCTACACCGCAAGGAGAGCGGCACGCTGCAGCCGGAAGCCGCCAACAAGATGCAGGAATGGCTGGGTGCCGAGGGCGAGAACAAGCTGACCGACTGGGACATCTCGCGCGACGCGCCCTACTTCGGCTTCGAGATTCCCGACGCGCCGGGCAAGTACTTCTACGTCTGGCTCGACGCGCCGATCGGCTACATGGGCTCGTTCCGGAACCTGTGCGCGCGGAACGGCCTCGACTTCGACGAATGGTTCCGGGCCGATTCGACCACCGAGATGGTCCACTTCATCGGCAAGGACATCCTCTACTTCCACGCCCTGTTCTGGCCGGCCGAACTGGCCCACGCCGGCTACCGGACGCCGACCAAGATCTTCGCGCACGGCTTCCTCACGGTCGACGGCGCCAAGATGTCCAAATCGCGCGGCACCTTCATCACCGCCGAGAGCTACCTCGACACCGGCCTCGACCCGGAGTGGCTGCGCTACTACTACGCCGCCAAGCTGTCGGCGAGCATGGAGGACATCGACCTCAACCTCGAGGATTTCGGCGCCCGCGTCAACTCCGACCTGGTCGGCAAGTACGTCAATATCGCCAGCCGCGCCGCCGGCTTCATCGCCAAACGCTTCGCCGGGCAACTGGCGCCGGCCGATGGCGACCTGCCGGCGATCCGCGCCATCCGCACCGCCGCGCCGCGCATCGCCGAGCACTACGAGGCGCGCGAATTCGCCAAGGCGATGCGCGAGATCATGCTGCTCGCCGACGCCGCCAACCAGTACGTTGACAGCGTCAAACCGTGGGAACTCGCCAAACAGGAAGGGCGGGAAAGCGAACTGCACGCGGCGTGCAGCAACGCGCTCAACCTGTTCCGCCTGCTCACCGTGCTGCTCAAGCCCATCCTGCCCGGCGTCGCGGCGAAGAGCGAGAAGTTCCTCAACGTCGCCCCGCTGACCTGGGCTGACGCCGACCGCCTGCTCGCCGCCGGGCACGCGGTCAACGCCTACGAGCACCTGCTGACGCGCGTCGATCCCAAGCTGATCGAAAGGCTGGTCGAGGCCAACAAGGAGTCGCTCGCCCCGGCGCCCGAGGCGCAGTCGCCGCAGCGGCACGCGGAGCACCAGGAAAAGGCCGCTGGCAAAGCCGTCTCCCCCACCCCCCCCTCGGCCGCTGGGAGAGGGGAGGCAAGTGGCGCTATGGAAGTCGCGCACATCAGCCTCGACGACTTCATGAAGGTCGACCTGCGCATCGCCCGCATCGCCGCTGCCGCGCATGTCGAAGGCGCCGACAAGCTGGTGCGCCTGACGCTGGAACTGGGCGACGGCGAGACGCGCAACGTCTTCGCCGGCATCAAGTCCGCCTACGATCCGGCGCAACTGGTCGGCCGGCTGACCGTGATGGTCGCCAACCTGGCGCCGCGCAAGATGAAATTCGGGATCTCCGAGGGCATGGTGCTGGCTGCATCCGCCAGCGATGGCAAGGCGCCGGGCATCTTCCTGCTGGCACCGGATGCCGGTGCCGAACCCGGCATGCGGGTCAAGTAGCGACGGCGGGGTTTCTGTTGCGGCGCACCACGATCTCGTCGCCGACTTGAGGATTCACTTTAACTTCGGCGCCCAATCCCTAGCGATGATGAAGGGTTTTCCGGCTATCCCCAAAATCTGTGGATAAGCCTGTGAATTAATCCTTGATGCCGGCGCTAAGTGGCGGGGACGCAAGGGTTTTGCTTGCGCCGCCCGAATCTTGGGCGGAATTACATGCCGTTGATTTTATTGTATTTTGTGTAGCATGACCCGGTCCGCCACGCACTCTTTGTCAAAAACGCCGGCCGTTCCGGCCCCTACGGAAATTCTGTGAGTAAAGCAAGCCTTGCAGACGCCTTTTTCACGCCTTTTCGCCGCCCGGAGGCGGTCTCGCCGATGAAGCGGCGCGCCTTCGTCGCCGCCGCCCTCGGTCTGTGCGCGCTGCCCATCTTCGCCCAGGCGAAATCCGCCGGCGGACGGGTGGTCGTGGTCGGCGGCGGCTGGGGCGGATTGGCGGCGGCAGCCCATCTGCGTGCGCTGGCGCCGCAACTCGACGTCGTGCTGATCGACCGCCAGCCGGAGTTCTGGTCGCAACCGCTGTCCAACCGCTGGCTGGTCGGCCTCGCCCCGGCCGAATGGCTGCGCCACGACACCGGACGCGCGGCGCAGCGTGCCGGCTACCGCTTCGTCGCCGCCGAGGTCGCCAGCATCGATCGCGCGGCACGCCAGGTCGCCACGTCGGCGGGCACGTTCGCCTACGACTGGCTGGTGCTGGCGCCCGGCATCCGCGAGGATTTTTCGCCCTGGTACGGCGTCGACCGCGACGCCGCCGACCACACCCGCCGCCATTTCCCCTCCGCCTTCGTCGCCGGCCGCGACCACCTGGCGCTGAAGGCGAAGCTCGATGCCTTCACCGGCGGCGACCTGGTGATGACCATTCCCCCGCTGCCCTACCGCTGTCCGCCGGCCCCCTACGAGCGTGCCGGCCTGATCGCCTGGTGGCTGCAGGCACGCGGCATCAAGGGGCGGCTGATCGTACTCGACCCCAACCTGCCGGCGCTCAACTTCGACCGTGTGTTCCGCACGAGCTTCGCCGACCGCATCACCTACCTGCCGCAAGCGCGGGTGAAGTCGGTTGACCCCTGGGCGCGACGGATCGTCACCGATTTCGACACCATCGACTTCGCCGACGCGATCCTGATGCCGCCGCAGCAGGCCGCCGACCTCGCCCGCGACTGCGGCCTCGTCGGCCCCTCCGGCTGGGCGGCCTGCGACCCGTTGACGCTGGCCGCGGCGGACGACGACCGCGTCTTCCTGGTCGGCGACGTCATCGACAGGGTCTCGCCGCTGTTCGGGCACTATCCCAAGACCGGGCAACTGGCCGCCCGCCTCGGCCGCATCGCCGCGACGCAGATCGTCGCCCGCGCTGCCGGCTCGACGGCTGAACCCCTGTTGCCGGCGAGCACCTGCCACGTCATCACCCGCGCCGAGCCGAGGGAGGCGACGCGCATCGAAACCGCCTACCGCCTGCGCGGCGACGGCGTGATCCAGCAGACAGTCAGGCAGAACCACGACCCGCAGGCCGGCGACGAGGACGTGCAGTGGGCGCGGGCGATGTTCGCCGAACTGGGCTTCCCGCCGGGCTAGTGCCGCGCCCAGACCTTGGTCGAGCCGTCCGGCGCGACCAGCAGCGTATTGAACAGTTCCCGCCTGACCTCGCGCTCGCCGCTGGTGTTGTCGAGCATCGTGCACGCCGTCTCGCAGGTCGGGTTCGACAGTTCGCGCCCCGGCGCGCCGCGCGGCAGGCCGGGGACGGCGATGCCGCGCGCCCGAGGTTTCTCGCGCAGCAGTTCGCGAATGTCCTCGGCGTAGGCGTGTCCCTCGACGAAATAGCCGGCGACCACCGCCGTATGCACCGATTCCAGGTCCTGCGGCACCCTCAGCCGGCGCTTGACCGCCGCCATGTCGGTGGTTTCCTTGTAGCTGACCGCGAAGCCGTTGTCGGCCAGGTAGGCCCCCCAGTCGATGCAGGCCAGGCAGGGCGACGGCAGGTAGATTTCGACCAGCGGCTTCTCCTCGCCCGCCGTCGCGCTGCCGGCGAACAGCGCGACGGCCAGCAGCAGCGGGCGCAGGATGCTCATTCGCCGAGCAAGGCCCACTTGCCGTTCCGCACCGTCATCATCACCCGCGCCCGCCGGTCCATGCCGTTGTGGTCGTGCGCGCTCATGTTGAAGACGCCCTGCGCGCCGACCACTTCCTTCGATTGCTCGAGCGCATCGCGCAGCGCCACGCGGAACTCGGGCGTGCCCGGCTTCGCCTTCTTCAGCGCCTCGGGAATCGCCTTCTGCAGCAGCAGGCCGGCGTCGAAGGTGTTGGCGCCGAAGGTTGAACATCGTGCCGGCGCCGTACCTGCCCTCGTAGGCCTTGATGTAGCCCTGCGCCACCGGCTTGACCGGATTGCCCGCCGGCAGGTCGTCGGCGACCAGCATCGGGCCGCCGGCCATCAGCGTGCCCTCGACTGCCTTGCCGCCGAGGCGGATGAAGTCGTTGGTGGCGACGCCGTGCGTCTGGTAGACCTTGCCGCGGTAGCCCTTGTCGAGCAGGCCGGTCTGCGGCAGCACCGCCGGCCCGCCGGTGGCGGCGATGAACACCGCGTCCGGCTTGGCGGCGATCAACTTGAGCACCTGGCCGGTGACCGACTGGTCGGTGCGGTTGAAGCGCTCGCTGGCGACGATGCGGATGCCCGCCTTCTCGGCCATCGCCGAGAACACCTTGAACCAGTGCTCGCCGTAGGGATCGTTGAAGCCGACGAAGCCGACCGTCCTTACCCCCGCCGCCGTCATGTTCGCCAGCACGGCCTCGGCGATCAGGTCGTCGTTCTGCGTCGTCTTGAACACCCAGCGCTTCTTGTCGTCGAGCGGCTGGATCACCGCCGACGAACCCGACCGTCGTCACCAGCGGCGTCTTCGCCTCGGCGACGAAATCGAGGATGGCCAGCGCTGCCGGCGTCGTCGTCGGCCCGATCAGCGCATCGACCTTGTGCTCGGCGAGCAGCTTCTTGACCCCGGTCACCGCGTTGGTCGGGTCGGAGGCGTCGTCGAGGACGATGTACTCGACCTTGTGGCCGCCGATCTCGGCCGGCAACAGCGCCACCGTGTTCTTCTGCGGGATGCCGACGACGGCGGTCGGCCCGGTCGACGAGGCGATGACGCCGATCCTGATGTCGGCATGGACGGCCCCGGCCGCCAGCAGCAGCGCGGCGAGCAGCGGGACAGCGGAAAATCGCGGCATGGCGGGAGCCCTTCAGGCAGAATGCGGATTCCCGGATTATAGCCGCCCGCCATGTTCCCCACGACCCGCCCGCCCCGCCCCCGGCTGACCGCCCGGATCTTCCTCTACGCGCTGGCCGACGTCTTCGGGCTGACCTGCGTCGCCCTCGGCGCGAGTTGGTTCGCCGCCGGCAAGGGCGCCATTTTTGCCAGTTTTCCGGGGTCGACCGCGGAAGCCGTCGCCGCCGTCGCCGGCGGCATGGCCATCATGTTCTGGGCCGTCGCCCGCATCCTGCGCGAGATCGCCAAACAGGCCCCGGAGATGCAGGCCCGCTACGACGCCTACATCGCCGCCCACCATCCGGACAAGGTGCGTCCCGACCGCGGGACCGGAACGGACTGACGAGCCGTCGCCGGCCCTTGGTGGCCGGGCAAGGGGAACGCCCTATTCGCCCGCCTTGCCCGCCGGCTTGAGCCATTCCGGGAGTTCGCGGTTGCCGGCATTGTCGATGATGTACTGGCGAATCAGCTTGCGCACCACCTGCGACGGCGTCAGGTCGTGGGCGGCGCAGATTTCCTCGAAAAGCTGCTTTTTCCTGGGGTCGATCAGGAGGGTCAGGCGTGCGGTCCGGTTTTCCATGGCGTGGCATCCCTACGATGAACTACGACCAATGTTAACATATGATTAACATTGACGAATAATATACGTCACATATAATTCGCCACTCTCCCCCGAGCGCGCGCCATGAAGATCGCCTTCCACCCGAAGCTGCTGGACTGCCTGCCGACCTACAACCGCGCGCAGTTCGGCAAGGATCTCGCCGCCGGCATCACGGTCGGCGTCCTCGCCCTGCCGCTGGCCATGGCCTTCGCCATCGCCTCCGGCGCGCTCGCCGGCAGCCGGCATCTGGACCGCCATCATCGCCGGCCTCATCACCTCCGCCTGCGGCGGCTCGCGGGTGCAGATCGGCGGCCCGACCGGCGCCTTCATCCCCATCGTGTACGGCATCGTCGCCATGCACGGTTTCGCCAACCTGATGGGCGCCACGATACTGGCCGGCATTTTCCTGCTCGCCATGGGCATCGCGCGCATGGGGCAACTGATCCGCTTCATCCCGGTGACCGTGGTGATCGGCTTCACCAACGGCATCGCCGTCGTCATCTTCCTCGCCCAGATCAAGGATTTCTTCGGCCTGCAGATAGACAACCTGCCCGCCGAGTTCTTCGCCCGCATCAAGACCCTGGCCGCCAACGCCCACACCGTCGACCTGCCGACGCTGGCGCTGGCCAGCGCCTGCTTCGTCTTCCTGCTCTCCTACAACCGGCTGGCCGAGCGCTTCGCGCTGCTGCGCCGCGCGCCGGCGCCGCTGGTGGTGCTGATCGTCGGCACCCTCGTCGCCTTCGTTTTCGACCTGCCGGTCGAAACCATCGGCAGCCGCTTCCACGGCATTCCGCAGCAACTGCCGAATTTCGGCTTGCCCAACGTGTCGGTGCACGATTTCGGCAAGCTGATCTCGCCGGCGATCACCATCGCCCTGCTCGGCGCCATCGAATCGCTGCTCTCGGCGCGCGTCGCCGACAGCCAGATCGACGACCGCCACGATCCCAACCAGGAACTCATCGCCCAGGGCCTGGCCAACATCGCCGCCCCGCTCTTCGGCGGCTTCGCCGCCACCGGCGCCATCGCCCGCACCTCGACCAACGTCAAGACCGGCGGCCGCACGCCGATCGCCGGCATCATCCACGCCGTCGTCCTGCTCGCCATCGTCCTCGTCGCCGCCCCGCTCGCCTCTTACGTGCCGCTCGCCACGCTGTCGGCGATCGTCATGGTGGTTGCGGTCAACATGGGCGACTGGCACGAATTCCGGGAACTGCGCCGCTATTCCTACAACTACCGGATCATCCTGCTCGTCACCTTCTTCGTCACCGTCGTCTTCGACCTGACCATCGCCGTCGAGCTGGGCATGGTGCTGGCCAGCCTGTTCTTCATCTACCGCATGTCGGAACTGACGCGCATCGATCGCCTGCCGCTCGCCCAGGAGGCGCACGAGCCGAAATTCCTCTACCCGGACGGCAGCATGCGCATCGCCGCCTGGCAGTTGTTCGGCTCGCTGTTCTTCGGCGCCGTCAACAAGCTGGAAGAGCTGCTCGACCCGCGCGAAGGGCATCCGGAAATCGTCATCCTCGACATGACCCGCCTGATCCAGCTCGACACCACCGGCCTCGAAGGTCTCGAAAACCTGCGCGACAAGCTGCACAAGCGCGGCTGCACGCTGATCGTCTGCGGCCTCAACTCGCAGCCCGGCTCGCTGCTGTTCCGCTCCGGCTTCATCGATCGCCTGGGCGACGACAACGTCTCCCACGACCTGAGCAGCGCGCTCCACCGCGCCTGCATGCTGTTGCCCAACCTGATGGGCGGCAGCGACGAAGACCACTGAAAGGGAACCACCATGAGCGGTTTGCCCAACTGCCCGCAATGCAATTCGGAATTCACCTACGAAGACGGCAGCATGGTCGTCTGCCCCGAATGCGCACATGAATGGAGCCGCGACGCGGGCAGCGAAAGCGCCGACGGCAAGCGCGTCTGGCGCGATGCCAACGGCAACGAGCTGCACGACGGCGACGCGGTCACCGTCATCAAGGACCTCAAGGTCAAGGGGACGTCGGCGGTCGTCAAGGTCGGCACCAAGGTCAGGAACATCCGCCTCGTCGAAGGCGACCACGACATCGACTGCAAGATCGACGGCATCGGCGCGATGCAGCTCA
>CAVTQL010000023.1:0-28109 GCA_963736845.1 uncultured beta proteobacterium | reverse complement strand
TATTTCGCCCATGCGCCCCGGCTCGGCCACCAGGCCAAGCATGATCAACAGGCTGGCCGCGATCAGTGCGGCGCCCAGCCACACCAGGCCGGCTTTGTGGCGCCATATCAGGTTGACCAGGTGCCCGAGCGGCATCTTCAGCGCCCACGGAATTCCCGCCCAGAAGCCCAGTGCCGCAAGGAAGGCCGCAGAAAGGCCGAGGTACTCCTTGACGAAGAAGGTGCCGACGATCCCGGTCAGCCCGGACACTCCTGCCGCGACATAGACCATCAGTGGTGGCAGGTAGGAAAGCCGCATCTCCCGGCCGAGTTCGAGGATATTGTCGTCAAACCAGCGACGGATGGCAGCAAGCACAACAGGACTCCAGCAAATCTGAAATAGGTGACATTCCGGCAATGCAAGGCCAGCAAAGCTGACTGGACCATGCCAGGGGCCGTGGTGGCACATGCGCGAGCACGGAAATCACATTATTGTGCACCAGGATTTCGTGGGCTGCTGGCTCGCATCCATGCGACTCAACCGATTGACTCCGACTGACAGCCCAAGGATACTCACGCAAGCGGGATTGAAACCCCCATCCATCTGTCCTTCCCCCATGAAAAGCGGCGCCGACGCGCTGATGCCACAAGCCAATCCGGAACAAGACCATGCAAAGAACCATCGGAAAAATCCTCAAGTGGGTACTGATATCGCTCCTTGCAATCGGCGTCGTGCTGCTGAGCCTGCGGTCGTTTCGCGTACTCGGCGGCCCCCCCTTGCAGCCGTGGCATACCTTCGTTCCCCAGGAGCTCAGAGCCGATCAGCTCGACGCGGCCGACTGGGCGCGTTACCTCGCGCAGGAGGACGAGATCATGACCAGCGTGCGCGCCGAGGTCAGCCAGAAGCTGGCGCCCGACCAGCGCGTGCCGATCAATCGCTACTTCGAGGCGAGCCCGGTCTACCCCGCGCGCTTTGCCCATGACTGGAACCGCTCCTACGTCATGGAACCCGATGGCAAACCGGTTGGCGTGGTCGTCCTGCTGCATGGGCTGACAGATTCGCCTTACAGCCTGCGCCATATCGCAAGACGTTATCGCGATCACGGCTATGTCGCGATCGGCATCCGCTTGCCGGCCCACGGCACCGTGCCGGCCGGCCTGACCGACGTCCGCTGGGAAGACTGGATGGCCGCAACGCGGCTGGCCGTGCGCGAAGCACGTCGGCGCGTGCCTGCTCCGGCGCCGCTGCATCTGGCCGGATTCTCGAACGGCGGCGCACTGGCGATGAAATACTCGCTCGACGCGCTGGAAAACCCGCAACTTCAGCGCGCCGATCGCGTCGTGCTGTTCACGCCGATGATCGGCATCACGCGGTTTGCGCGCTTCGCCGGGCTGGCCAGCCTGCCGGCGCTGCTGCCGCCATTCGCCAATGCCGCCTGGCTCAGCGTCGTACCGGAATTCAATCCGTTCAAGTACAACTCGTTTCCGGTCAACGGCGCACGCCAGTCATTCCGCCTGACCGATGCGCTGCAGGGGCAGATCCAGCGCATGGCGCGCGCGGGCCAGCTCGGCGCCCTTCCCCCGGTACTGACGTTCCAGTCGGTGATCGATTTCACCGTCAGCACGCCGGCGATCCTGACGGCTCTCTACGCGAACCTGCCCGACAACGGCAGCGAGATCGTTCTTTTCGACGTGAACCGCACACTCAAGTTCGCCCCGCTGCTGCGCCCGGCCTCGTACGTCGCGATCGACCGCCTCGCACCCACCGAACCCGCGACCTACCGGTTCACCGCCATCGCCAATGCCAACGACGATAGCGAGATGACAGTCGAGCGCAGCTTCGCGCCCGGCCAGCTGCAGGCTACGGTTCGCCCATTGAACCTGCCCTATCCGCCGGGAATCTTCTCGCTGTCGCACCTCGCGATCCCGATTCCGATGGACGATCCGCTGTACGGGATGTATCCCGACCCGAAGACGAAGGACGACTACGGCTACAACCTGGGTGCGATGGATGCCCGCGGCGAGCGCGGTGCACTGATCGTTGACCAGGATTTCCTGACGCGGCTGTCATCCAATCCTTTCTTCCCGTATCTGCTCGAACGGATCGATGGCGAGATCAACCAGCCTTCGGGCCCGTCGGGACGCAATATCACCATGACGGCATCGCCGGGCCTGCCGGTACGCGTCGAAGCCGTGCTGTCGACGCTCCTTCCGGGCGACGAAGGGCTGCAGCCGTTTTCGGGCCCCTGACCGCGGCCTGCGCCGGGGTGACGAACCGGTCAGCGGCTCCTTAAGTCGGGCTTAAGTTTCGCCAGGGCATTCTTCTCCCGTCGGCAGGCACCGTGCCTGCCCAGCATTAACTCAGGAGAACGCCATGAACACAAACAAGCTCAAGCTGACCGCGGGCGCGGCCGCCGTTTTGGCGGCACTGACCGGCGCCTACACGCTCGGCCACGCCAGTTCCCCCGCGTCGCAGGGCCCCGCGTCGCAAGTCGCTGCTCCCGTTGCGATCACCCAGCCGATCGCAACGGCGGCGGCCGCATTGCCGGACATGAGCGGCATCGTTGCGCGCAACAGCCCGTCGGTGGTCAATATCAGCGTATCCGGCACGCGCAAGACCGCCTCACGCGGGCATAAATCGCCCCAGCTTGAAGACGATGAGTCCATCCAGGAGTTCCTCCGCCGGTTCGGCGGTCCGCAGAACCGGGGCGATACGCCCGCACGCGGTCTGGGATCGGGCTTCATCGTCAGTCCGGACGGCACGATCCTCACCAATGCCCACGTCGTCGACGGCGCCGAGGAAGTCATCGTCAAGCTGACCGACAAGCGCGAATTCAAGGCCAAGGTTCTCGGCCTCGATACCGCCAGCGACGTCGCCGTCCTGAAGATCGACGCGAAGGATCTGCCGGCAGTCCGGATCGGCTCTGCCGCCAACACCCGCGTCGGTGAATGGGTCCTGGCCATCGGCTCGCCCTTCGGCTTCGAGAGCAGTGCCAGCGCCGGCATCGTCTCGGCCTTCTCGCGATCCCTGCCCGACGGCAGCTACGTTCCCTTCATCCAGACCGATGTCGCGGTGAATCCCGGCAATTCGGGCGGGCCGCTGTTCAACATGGCGGGCGAGGTGATCGGCATCAACTCGCAGATCTACTCGCGCAGCGGCGGCTATCAGGGGCTTTCCTTCGCGATACCGATCGAGGTTGCGATGAATGTCGAAAAGCAGATCGTCACCCACGGCAAGGTACAGCGCGGCCGGCTCGGCGTCGGCATCCAGGAGGTCAATCAGTCGCTCGCCGACTCCTTCGGTCTCAAGAAGCCCGCGGGGGCATTGGTCGGGTCGGTGGAAAAGGACAGTCCGGCGGCGAAGGCCGGCCTCGAGCCGGGCGATGTCATTCTTTCCATCAACGGGAAGGAGATTGCCTCCTCCAACGAACTGCCGGCGATCGTCTCTTCCATGAAGCCCGGCGAGCAGGCGAAGCTTCAGGTGTGGCGCAAGGGTGAAACCCGCCCGGTCGATGTCGCGGTCGGCACATTCGGCGACGAGAAGCTGGCCAGCAACGATGCCCCCGAGGCTGCCAAGGGTCGCCTGGGTGTGGTGGTTCGTCCGCTGACCCCGGAAGAGCAGCGGCGTTCCGATGTCAGCAACGGCGTCGTCGTCCAGAATGTCGCCGGCGCCGCCGCCAAGGCCGGCATTCAGCCGGGCGACATCGTCATCGCGGTCAACGGCGAGGCGATCTCCAGCACGGAGCAGTTGCGCAGCCTGATCAGCAAGGCCGGAAAACGCATCGCCGTCCTGGTCGACCGCGGCAACGCCAGGATCTTCATCCCCGTCGATCTGGGCTAAATCCGATCGACAAGCGGAAGGGGCTGGCGCTTGCTCCAGCCCCTTCCGCTGTTCGCTTGCCTCGCCAGCAAGCCGCCGCCCGGGGTCACGTCCAGAACACCGCTGACCCATTGGGATTCCGCCATTCCGGCACAGGTCGGATTTCAGGAAAATCAGCAGTCCGGACCCGGCTTTCGGCGGGGTGACGAATAGCTCGGCCCCACTTTTGCGCGAAATGTTCAGGCAACCAACAGTTGGCAGCGGGGAATGCGCGCGAGGGCTTCACCCAGGGTTTCACGCGCGATCGCCGTGTCGTAGTTGGCCTGACCGCGAAGCCACCATCCGTCACTGAGCCCGAAGTAGCGGCACAGACGGAGGTCGGTATCGGCGGTGATGGCCCGCTTGCCCGCCACGATGTCGCCGATTCGCTGAGGCGGCACGCCGATATCCTTGGCCAGGCGGTACTTCGTCAGGCCCAGCGGCTTGAGGAACTCTTCCTCCAGCATTTCGCCGGGAGAAACGAGGGCAACCGTACGCATGCTCAAACTCCTTCAGTGGTCGTCCACGATCTCGCCTTCGCCCGGCCCGTCCTCGGTCCATACGAAACACACCGGCCTCTGGTCTTGCCCTGCTTTCTCCTCGCCGCCTGCTCCGTCGAAACCACTCTCCCCGATCAATAAGCTGAACCTCGGTGTCGCCGGATTTTCGCTTTCAGGAACGGACCTGACCAGTGGGGACGGTGGAAATTTCAGCGTTCGGCCCCGGCCGAAAAACCCGCTGCAGAATTCCTGGCAATCTTGGCCGTTTTTCCGGGTTGACCGCAGCAGATGCGAATCTCGTCTATCCGAGCAGCGAATCGCGCCAACTTGAATGGCTCAGAGCGACCCCAAGCGGAAGTAGCCCGAAAGAGATAGCAGACATTCAACGTTTGAATTCACCGGTCTGCGCGGTTTTATTCGCAGGACCGGTGGAATGATGGGTTTGGTTTAAACCTGGCGAGCCGTTGCGGTTCGCGTCAGAATTAGCGGCATCATCGCAAACAACACGAGCATGGCCAGATAGACGCTACCGGAGACCGGATCACGGGTAGCGACATACTCGCCAAGCGTCCTCTCCTGAAGGATAACGGCAAGCAAGACTTCGGCGGTAAGCAGCAGGCCGAGCGCAAGAAATCCGGCGCCCACGCGTGCCCGAACGTTGGCGGGCAAAGAGAAGCTCCTGATGATGAATCGCGCCGACAGCCATATCGCAACAAACATGAACGGCATTTCAATGAGTTCCGCTAGCCGCTCGCCGAGGCGCGGCACCAGAAACGGCACACGTATCGATCCCAGCACAAAGCCAGCGCCGAATACCAGAGCGAAGTAGGTGATGCCGGCCTTGAGGGTGCGGGTGGATGATTTCAAACCAGCACCGCCTGTATCGGACGTCGCAGTGAAGACGGCAGTTTCGGGCCCCGCCCGAACCGCACGACAAGATCGGGCCTGCGTTTTCCTATATTCAGATAATTGGCAAACTGCGGCCGCAGCGTCGACACCTCCACGGGTTGATTGAGCATCGCATTGCGAATGCCCAACGCAGCCGACTGGAGCGCGAAGCGCTCGTAGCAACGTCCCACTTCCACCCACTGGGCCGGGGCGGGGTGATCCGAGACGAAAATCGCGATACCGGCTGAACTTCGCACGTGTTTCGCGCACTTGTCGTTTTCGCTCTTCGGGGTAAAGAACACGTTGAAAAGCAGGCTGCCCAGCCAGGTCGGTGCAGACGGATTGCCGGACGATGCCGCATAAAGCCCGTCGCCCGTCCGAACGGCCTCGCCGCCGCTGAAGCGTATCCATTGCTTCAACTCATCCACGAAGGCGGGATCGTTCATCTGGGCCGTGTTGCCTTGAACGACATACTCCAGGACCGTCTCCATTGCCTGCCGTTCGGTCAGGACAACGACCTGAACGCCATTCCCGGTACCGGCCTTCTCCAGAAGTTCGAGTTCATGACGGGCAAGGGGCTGCCCGTCATACTCGCCCCGTGTGCTCTGGCGCTCGGGTATTGCCTGAAACAGCGTTGATGCGACGGATTTTGTCGGCTCCAGGGCCACACGCAGTGCATTGCCCCCGGTGGCGTCGAAGCTAGTGTGTCCCATCAGCCCATTGGCCAAAGCCGCCTGGCTCAGGTTCTCAGCGGCACAACCAAGGGAGACGAAAAGGTGGTGATCATCCGGGTCGACAGCGGGGCACCGGCGCGAAAAATCCGGCAAGATCGAGATGGCATCATCTTCAAGGCGGAACTTCCAGCATTGCGTGTTGTGACTTGACGGCGCCAAAGTCGCGTAGCGCACGAGTTCACGCAGTAGCGTGGCCTTATCGCCGGCGACAACCTTGCCGTGACGCCAGGTGCGACCCACAACAGTTTCGTAGTTATCTGCACTGGACTCCGATGAGCACGACGACAAGCCTGCCGTTGCGCCGGCAGCAGCCAGCAGGGTAACGACGAATTCCCTTCGAGAAGTCATGATCCAATTTCCTTCTCAGTAAGTCCAATAGTCATTCAACGAACCCACTGGTCCGCTTGTGTGATGATAGTACGGGCAGGATGTATTGGTTTGCGACGTAGCAGTAATCTCAGCCGTGGGTGACGGCTTTGGAGCGATTTCTTGGATGACCGATTGTGGCCGGTTGCTGACATCAGCTTACTCCGGACGCAGCAAATTGGTGCTCAGGCACGGCGGCCTCTGAAAGTCACCCGAAGCTACACTTCGCAACAACATGCTGTGTCTGAACACCGGCGCGCCTCAGTCCGCCAGTTCCGCCCGGTTGCGGTAGAACTCCAGCGCTTCCGGGTTGGCCAGCGCTTCGACGTTCTTCACCGGCTGGTCGTGCACGACGTTGCGCACCGCCAGTTCGACGATCTTGCCCGACTTGGTGCGTGGGATGTCCTGCACCTGCACGACCCTGGCCGGCACGTGGCGCGGCGTGGTGTTGTCGCGGATCTGCTTCTTGATGCGCTCGACCAGCGCCGCGTCCAGCATGTGCCCTTCCTGCAGCTTGACGAAGAGGACGACGCGCACGTCATCGTTCTTGCCCGGCGGCCAGTCCTGGCCGATGACCAGCGATTCGAGGATTTCCGGCAACTGCTCGACCTGGCGGTAGATCTCCGCCGTGCCGATGCGCACGCCGCCGGGGTTCAGCGTCGCGTCCGAGCGGCCGTAGATGATCACCCCGTCGTGCGCGGTCAGCTCGGAGAAGTCGCCGTGGCACCAGATATTCTCGAAGCGCTCGAAGTAGGCGGCGTGGTACTTCCTGCCGTCGGGGTCGTTCCAGAAGCCGACCGGCATCACCGGGAAGGGCCGGGTGCACACCAGTTCGCCCTTCTGCGCGCGCACCGGCCGGCCCTCGTCGTCGAACACGTTGACCGCCATGCCCAGGCCGCGGCACTGGATCTCGCCGCGATAGACCGGCAGCACCGGGTTGCCGAGGACGAAGCAGGACACGATGTCGGTGCCGCCGGAAATCGACGCGAGCAGGATGTCCTGCTTGATCTCGCGATAGACCCAGTCGAAACCTTCCGGCGACAGCGGGCTGCCGGTCGAGAACATCGCGCGCAGGGCGCCCAGATCGTGCGTCGTCCCCGGCGTCAGGCCGAGTTTGGCGGCGGCGTCGATGTACTTGGCCGAGGTGCCGAAGTGGGTCATCTTCTCGGCCTCGGCAAGGTCGAACAACACCTTGCCGCGCGCGGCGAAGGGCGAGCCGTCGTAAAGCAGCAGCGTGGCGCCACAGGCGAGGCCGGAAACCAGCCAGTTCCACATCATCCAGCCGCAGGTGGTGAAATAGAACAGCCGGTCGCCGGGGCCCACGTCGCTGTGCAGCTGGTGCTCCTTGAGGTGCTGGAGCAGCACGCCGCCGTGGCAATGGACGATGCACTTGGGCACGCCGGTGGTGCCGCTGGAGAACATGATGAACAGCGGGTGGTCGAAGGCGACGCGGTTAAAGATGACCTCTCTTTGCGCGTCGAACGCAGCGATGTCGTTCCAGCCGATGGCATTGGCGATGGCGCCGATTTCCGGACGGTCGGCAAGGTAGGGTACGACCACCGTCTTCACCAGCGACGGCATCTGCGCGACGACCTCGGCATTCTTCTCCAGGCAATCGACGGCCTTGCCGTTGTACCAGTAGCCGTCGACGCAGACGAGCACCCTGGGTTCGATCTGGCCGAAGCGGTCGAGCACGCCCTGCACGCCGAAGTCCGGCGAGGCCGACGACCAGATGGCGCCCAGTGCCGTCGTCGCCAGCATGGCGACCAGCGTCTCGGGCAGGTTGGGCAGGTAGCCGGCGACACGGTCGCCCTCGCCCACCCCGGCGGCAACCAGGAACGACTGGAAGCGCGCGACCTCGGCGTAAAGCTGTGCCCGCGTCATGCGCTGCCTGACCTTGTCCTCACCCCAGAAGACCAGGGCCTCGCTATCGTCGCGCCGCTGCAGCAGGTTCTCGGCATAGTTCAGGCGCGCCTCGGGGAACCAGCGGGCGCCGGGCATCCGGTCGCGGTCGACGAGGATTTCCGTGCCTTTTTCCCCGACGGCGCCGCAGAAATCCCACAACCGTGACCAGAATTCCTCCGGCCGTTCGACCGACCATTGCCAGAGGTCGGCATAGCGCCCGTGGCCCATCGCCTGCATGAACATCGCCATGCGGGTGTCGCCGACGGTCAGCAGGTTGGGTCTCCACAGCGGCCGGTCATCGATTGCGTAAGTCATCTTTTCTACTCCTTGGCGTCATTCGGCGTCCGGCTGCCTGGCCGGCGCGGCGTTCTGAAAGGCGGGTAATTGTTCGCAGGCGCCGACGATGCGGCGGATGGTCGGCAACGCGTCGAGCGGGCAGTTGAAGCGGCGGGCGTTGAACACCTGCGGGACCAGGCAGCAGTCGGCCATCGTCGGCATCTCGCCGTGGCAGAAGGTGCCGGTGGCCGGGTGGCCGGCGAGCAGCTTCTCGACGGCGGCGAGGCCTTCGTTGACCCAGTGCTGGTACCAGGCATCCTTCTGCTCCTGGGTGGCGCCAAAATACCGGCCGAGGTATTGCAGCACGCGCAGGTTGTTGACCGGGTGGATGTCGCAGGCGATGGTCTGGGCGATCGCGCGCACGCGTGCGCGCCCCTCGGTGGAGGCAGGCAGCAGCGAGGGTTGCGGCTGCGTCTCTTCAAGGTACTCGATGATCGCCAGCGACTGGGTGATCACCCCGGCCTCGGTCTCAAGCGCCGGCACGGTGCCGAGCGGGCTCCTGGCGCGGTAGGCCGGCTGGTTCTGCTCGCCGCCGTCGCGGACCAGATGGACCGGCACCGCTTCCCAGTTCATTCCCTTGAGGTTCAGCGCGCAGCGCACACGGTAGGCGGCGGAACTGCGGAAATAGGTGTAGAGCTTGAGCATGGTTACTCCGGAAGATCATGGTCGCGCACGGCGAACGAGGACGATATAACACAACGGCACCAGCGTCGCGCAGGCGGCGACCGTCAGCGGCAGGACCGTCGCGCTCGCCTCGACGCCGTGGCCGACGACGATGCCGACCAGCGCGGCGGTCCCCATCTGCGAGAAGCCCATCAGCGCCGATGCGGCGCCCGCCATCTTCGGATATGGCGCCAGCGCCCGCGCGGCGGCGTTGGGCATGACCAGGCCGACCGAGGCGGCGACCACGAACATCGGCGCCAGGACCGCCGCCAGATGGCGCACGCCGGCCAGGTCGAGGGCGAGCATGGCGAGGCCGCCGAGCGCACCGACCCAGCCGCCGGCCAGCACCAGGCGGGCGGCGCCGAGGCGGCGCACCAGCCGGCCAGCGACCTGCGTCCCGGTGATGAAGCCGGCGACGACGAGGCCGAAGCACAGGCCATAGACCGCCGGCGACAGGCCGTAGGTGCCGATCAGCACGAACGACGAGCCCGAGATGAAGGCGAACAGCGCACTGTAGGAAAAGGCGAGGCCGAGCAGGCAGCCGAGATAGTCACGGTCGACCAGCAAGATCCGGAAGTTTTCCAGCATCCGGCCGACCTGCGTCGCCGCCGGGTCGGGGTGCGCGTTGGTCTCGCCCAGCCAGTACCAGACGGCGACCACCTGCAATCCGGAGAAGACCGCGAGCAGCACGAAGTTGGCCTGCCAGCCGATGGCGACGGTCAGGACACCGCCGAGCGCCGGGCCAACCAGCGGGGCGAGCGCCATCGCGCCGCTGACGTAGGCCAGCGCCCGCGCCGCCTCGAGCGGCCCCCAGGCGTCGCGGACGATGGCGCGGCCGAGCACCGGCCCGGCGCAGGCACCGACCGCCTGCGCGAAACGGGCGGCGATCAGTTGCTCGATGCTGGTCGCCAGCACGCAGGCCAGCGAGGCGAGGAAATAGATCAGCAGGCCGGCGAGCATCACCGGCCGCCGGCCGAAGCGGTCCGACAGCGCGCCGTAGGCGAGCTGCGCGATGGCGAAGCCGGCGAGGAAGACCGACAGCGTGAGCTGCACGCGCGCCGCGTCGGTCGCGAACACTGTCGCCAGCGTCGGCAGCGACGGCAGGTAGAGGTCGGTGGACAGCGGTCCGAGCGCGACCAGCGTGGTCACCAGCGCCCCCAGCCCGAGCGACGGGGATGTCATGCGCTGCGCAGTCACGCGGGGTTCAGCCCGGATATTTCTCGACGCGCTGGTCGATCGCGCCGAACAGGCTGGCGCCGTCGCGCCCGAACATCTCGATCCTGACCGTGTCGCCGAACTTGAGGAAAGGCGTCTGCGGCTTGCCCGACTCGATCGTTTCGTACATGCGCACCTCGGCCAGGCAGCAGTAGCCGACACCGCCGTTGGCGATCGACGAGCCGTGCAGTCCGCCCTGCTTGTTGGAGACGGTGCCCGAGCCGATGATCGAGCCGGCCTCCATCTCGCGCGTCTTCGTCACGTGGGCGACCAGTTGCGGGAAGTTGAAGACCATGTCGGTCCCGGCGTCCGGGTTGCCGAACAGGGCGCCGTTGAGATGGACGGTCAGCGGCCGATGCACACGGCCGTCGCGCCAGTCGTCGCCCAGCTCGTCGGGGGTGATCGCCACCGGGCTGAAGGCCGAGGCCGGCTTGGACTGGAAGAAGCCGAAGCCCTTGGCCAGTTCGCCGGGGATCAGGTTCCGAGCGACACGTCGTTGACCAGCATGAGCAGGCGGATGGCCTTGCCGGCTTCCGCGGGCGTCGCGCCCATCGGCACGTCGCCGGTGATCACCGCGACCTCGGCTTCGAGGTCGATGCCCCAGGCCTCGTCGAGCGCCCACACCGGGTCGCGCGGGCCGACGAAGGAATCGGAGCCGCCCTGGTACATCAGCGGGTCGCTCCAGAACTCCGGCGGCAGCTCGGCGCCGCGGGCGCGGCGCACCAGCTCGACGTGGTTGACGTAGGCCGAGCCGTCGGCCCACTGGTAGGCACGCGGCAGCGGCGAATGGCAGGCGGCCGCATCGAAGGGGTCGGGGTCGGTGAAGGCGCCGCTGTTCAGCGCTTCATAGACCTGGCGCAACTGCGGCTCGACGGCGTCCCAGTCGTCGAGCGCGGCCTGCAGCGTGCGGGCGATCGCCGGCACGGCGCGGCAATGGGTCAGCGCGCGGTTGACGACGACCAGCGTGCCGTCGCGGCCGCCGTGTTTCAGGGTGGCGAGTTTCATCGGGGCCTATTCTCCTGCGTAGCTGCCGTCGTGCATCCAGCGCGCGTGCTGCGGCGCCTTCTTGGTCTGCGCCCACTCCTCGAGCATCTCCCACTTCACCTCGTCGAGCATCTTCGCCATCTTCGGCGTGCCGGTGTTGGCGGCCAGTTCGAGGCGATGGCCGCTCGGATCGAAGAAGTAGATCGACTTGAAGAGGGTGTGGTCGGTCGGCCCGACCACCTCGATGCCGTCGGCCTCCAGCCTGGCCTTGGTCTCGAGCAGGTCATCGACCGTGTTGACCTGCAATGCAAGGTGCTGGGTCCACGCCGGGGTGTTCGGGTCGCGCCCCATTTCCGGCTTGGTCGGCAGCTCGAAGAAGGCCAGGATGTTGCCCTGCCCCGCATCGAGGAAGATGTGCATGTAGGGATCGGGTTCCTTGGTCGACGGCACCTCGTTCTCGGCGATGGCGAGGATGAAGCGCATGCCCAGGTACTTCTGGTACCACTCGACGGTTTCCTTGGCGTCCTTGCAGCGGTAGGCGACGTGGTGGATCTTGCGGATTTCCATGTCGATTCTCCTCAGGTGCCTTCGCGGGCGAGCTTCATCGCCTCGCGCAGCACGGAAATGTCGCCGATGTGGTTGGAGAGCAGCAGCACGAGCCTGGCATTGACCATCGCGCTCTGCTCGTCGGTCAGGTCGCGGTGGGTCTCGATCAGCGACTCGTAGAAATCGTCGCCGGGGGTGAAGGCGCGGAAGTAGCGCTTGCCGGGTTCGTTGAAATTGGGTTTCAGGATCAGGGACATTTCCGGCTCCTCGTTCATGCGTTGCAGGTGGCTTTGGCCAGCGCGGCCTGGATGGCGGGCACCGAGACGGCGCGCCAGCGGGCGGCGACATGCTGGTCGGGACGCACCAGGTACACCGTGCCCGGTTCGCTGTCGTAGCGCTCGGCGAAGCGGCCGGTGTAGTCCTCGAACACGCGCAGGCCTTCCGGCGCCGTGCCGGCCTTAGGCGAGACCAGCACGACCTCGACCGGGATGGCGCCGCCGGCCAGGCCCTTGAAAATCCGTGCCTGTTCCGCGTCGACCGCGACAGGATCGGCGACATGGACCAGCGCCATGAAGCGGTTGCCGACGCGGTCGAGCAGCCAGAAATTCGCGCCGCCTTCCTTCATCGGCGCATCGTCCAGCGGCGCGCCGGGCACCATGTCGCCGGCGAAGCTGCCCGTATCCGGCGTGTTCAGCGACGACTCGGTCAGGTACGACGGCACCGACAGGCGCCCCGAATTGACCAGCGCGCGGGCGAAGGCATGGTCGCGGGCGAGGCTGAGCACGGCGTTGCGGAAGGTCAGCGAGGTCTTCGACTTCGGGGTGATGAAATCGGTCGAGCGCGTCGAGTTCATGATGTTCTCGTCGGCCGCGAAGACGCGCTCGTCCGAGTAGGTGTCGAGCAGGCTGTCCGGCGCCTTGCCGTCGATGACCAGCTTGAGCTTCCAGCACAGGTTGTCGGTGTCCTGGATGCCCGAGTTGGCCCCGCGCGCACCGAAGGGCGAGACCTGGTGCGCGGCGTCGCCGACGAAGAGCACGCGGCCGTGGCGGAACCGCTGCATGCGCCGGCACTGGAAGGTATAGACGCTGACCCATTCCAGGTCGAACTCGCGGTCGTCGCCGAGCATGGCCTTGATGCGCGGGATGACGTTGGCCGGCTTCTTTTCCTCTTCCGGGTCGGCCTGCCAGCCGAGCTGGAAGTCGATGCGGTAAACATTGTCTGCCTGGCGGTGGAGCAGCACCGACTGCCCGGGATGGAAGGGGGGGTCGAACCAGAACCAGCGCTCGGCCGGGAAATCGGCCTTCATCACCACGTCGGCGATCAGGAAGCGGTCCATGAAGATCTTGCCCTCGATCTCCAGGTCCATCATCCGGCGGATGCCGCTGCGCGCGCCGTCGGCGACCACCAGCCAGTCGGTTTCCAGCGTGTAGATGCCGTCCGGCGTCTCGACCTGCAGCGCCGCGCCCGCGCCCTCGGCAACCACCGAAACCACCTTGTTCCTGAAGCGCAGGTCGAGGTTGGGCAACTGCATCGCCCGCTTGACCAGGTACTCCTCGAGGTAATACTGCTGCAGGTTGATCATGCCCGGGCGCTTGTGATCGGGCTGCGGCAGCAGGTTGAAGTTGTAGACCTCGTCCTCGCGGAAGAAGGTGCGGCCGACGTTCCAGCTCACGCCCTTGGCGACGCAGTCGTCGCCCACGCCGATGCGGTCGAGGACCTCGAGGGCGCGCTTGGCGTAGCAGACGCCACGCGAGCCGACCGACACGGTGTCATCGTCGTCGAGCACCACCACCGGCACGCCGGACTGGGCCAGTTCGATGGCCGCTGCCAGGCCGACCGGCCCGGCGCCGACGACGACCACCGGATAGCGCTTCGCCTCGCCGCCCTTCTGTTCGGGCGGGGTCACGTACTCGTACTTCGGGTAATGGTAGGTGCTCAGCATCTCGTCTCCTTCCTTCGTTATCGGTGGCAGCGGCGCCGGTCAGCCCTCTTGTAATCCGTGCCACATTTCCTTGTCGCGCTCCGCCGTCCAGATGCGCGGATGCTTGATGCCGCTGGCCTCGTCGACCGCGCGGGTCACGTCGAAAGGCAGGCAGTGCTCGTAGATGAAGACCTGGCCGAACTTCGGGTCCATCGCCTTGCGCGTATGCGCCATCGCCTGCTTCAGGTTCATGCCCTGCGCCACGGCTTCCCGGGCGGAACTCGAGCAACGTGGTCACGAAATCTCGGGTGTAGGCGAGGCCTTCGGCCACGCGGGCCGGGCCGACCAGCGCCGGGCCGCGGCCGGGGACCAGCTTCTCGGCGCCCAGGGCAGCCAGCGCGTCGAGCGTCACCGGCCACTCCTCGAGCTGGGCGTCGCCGGTGTAGCAGGCGGCGTCGGCCTCGACCAGGTCGCCGGAGAAAAGCACTTTCTCGGACGGAATCCAGACGATGGTGTCGCCCCTGGTGTGGCCCGGGCCGACGTGCATGATCTTCACTTCGAGGTCCTTGCCCATCCACAGGGTCACCGCCTCCTTGAAAACCAGGGTCGGCCAGGTCAGGCCGGGGATGGAGTCATAGGCATCGAACAGGCGCGGGAAACGCTCGTATTCGGATTTCCAGTCCTGCTCGCCGCGCTCGACGATCATCTCGTACGTGCCCTGGCTGGCGATGATTTCCTGCATGCCCTCGGCCTTGTAGCCGGAGGCGCCGAGCACGCGCACGGCGTGGTAGTGCGAGAGCACGACGTACTTGATCGGCTTGTCGGTGACCTTGCGGATTTCGGCGACCAGGTTCTGCGCCATCACCGGCGTAGCCAGCGCGTCGCAGATCAGCACCGCGTCGTCACCGATGACGACGCCGGTGTTGGGGTCGCCTTCCGCGGTATACGCCCAGCAGTGGGCGGATAGTTGCGCGAAGGTGGTTTTCTTGATTTCCAGATCGGCGACTGATGCGAATTGCTTGCTCATGTAATTGCTCCTTGTGTGTCATATCCCGAGGTACGCAGCGCGCACCTGCTCGTTGTTGGGCCGGGCCGGGTTCAGGCGGTAGCACCGCCCCCCGTATAGCCCAGACGCACCGACAGGTCGGCCGCCGCCCGCTTGACGCCGGTCACCACCGGGCTGTCCGGGGCGATGTCGAACATGCCCTTGACCCCGACCGCCAGCATTGCCATCGTGATCTCGTTCCTGAAGTTGAACACCGGCGCCGCCACCGCCTCGACGCCCCTCACCAGGTAGTAGTCGGAAATCGCCGAGTAGCCGTCGGCACGCACCTGGGCCAGCATCGCGTTCGACATCGGCGCGGGTCTTCAGGTCGGGCGGAAGGTGCTCGCCCGACTTCAATTCCTTGCTGATCAGGCGGTTGACCGCATCATTCTGCATCCACGCGGCGAACACCCGGCCGCTCGCCGAACTGAGGATCTCGAGCGCCGTCCCGGTCACCACGTTGACCGTGATCGGCCGGCGCGGGCGCTCCCAGCGCACGATCACCGGGCCGTTGTCGCTCCACACCGCGAGCGCCGTCGTCTCGTTGATCTCGTCGCGTAGCTGGGCGATGGCCGTCAGGCCCTGGCGCACGCGGTCGAGGCGGTCGATCGCCACCAGGCCGATATTGAGCGCGAACGGCCCCAGGTTGTAGCGCGAGGTCAGCGGGTCCTGCTCGACCAGCCCGGCGCGGATCAGGCTCACCAGGTAGCGGTGCGCCTTGGACGGCGGCATCGCCGCCGCCGCGGCGATGTCCTTGAGCATCATCGAGCGCTGGCCATTGACCATGGCGCGCAGGATGCCCATGCCGATCTCGAGCGACTGTACGCCGTGCTTGCCTTCCAACTCGTCGCTCATCGCGCCCCCGGAATTCCTGAATACGCAAGTAATTTCATTTTATAGAATCCCGGTCGCCGCCGCCAGCGCCTCGGCAGCACGACGCACAGCGCAGCCCCGAGCATACCGACAATACCCCCAAGCCTGCCACAGAACTCCGGAACCCAAATCGGCAGCGATTTCCATTGAAATGCTGTAACCTACTGACATGCAACAACTTAAACCGGCAAACACATCGGCAGAGATCATCCTGGAATGATCGATTTCTACGACGACCCGGCCCAGATGGAGCCGCTATCGATAGACCCCGCCCGGCCCGCCTACATTGCGCTGACCGGGCTCGCGCACGAGCTATCCGAAACCTCCGGACGTGTCGATGCCGCCCTCGCCCCGGCGACGGCCCGCAGCCTCTCGGAACTCGTGGCGGGCATGAACTGCTATTACAGCAATCTCATCGAAGGTCACAGGACACTGCCGGTCGACATCGAGCGGGCCCTTCAGCGAGCCAGGGAAGGCGACGCGGAACGCAACCTGCAAAGCCTGGCCCGCGCACACATCGAGGCGGACCGCTGGGCGCGTACCCGGATGCTCCACAAGGACAGCCTCGAACCTTTCCTGCTGGAAGTGCATCGGCTGTTCTGCCTCCACCTTCCGGCAGACCACCTGAAGCTGAGCGACGGGTCGCTGATGACACCGGGTGAGTTCAGGACGCAGGAAGTCCAGGTCGGGCGGCATTTGGCACCGAAGGCGGCCTCTCTGGGGCGCTTTCTCGAACGCTATGCAGGCGTCTTCGGGCCGATGCTCGAAAAAGCGGGTCAAGGAGGCATCCCGGCGCTCGAAGGCATCGTCTCATCGTTTGTTGCGCATCATCGCCTGGTCTGGATCCACCCCTTCCCCGACGGCAACGGCCGGGTCGCGCGGATCCTGCTCGACGCCATGCTCAGGGGGTGCCGCGTCAATAGAGCATCCCTCTGGTCGATGTCGCGGGGCTTCGCGAAGACAGCAGACGAATACAAGGCCTGCCTATCCCGGGCCGACGAACACCGGATGGGTGCTCTCGACGGCCGCGGCAACCTGTCCGAAAGAGGCTTGGCGGAATTCTGCACCTACGCGCTCAAAACGGCCATCGACCAGGCCGCGTTCATGGGCAGGATGTTCGACCTCGAGCAATTCCGGTCGCGCACCGACGGCTATTTCCGGAGAGTCCGCTTCGACCTCAAGCCGGAAAGCGCCTATCTCTACCTGCACGCCTTTCGCATGGGCGAGATCGAGCGCGGCGAAGCCGGCCGGATCACCGGGCTCCCGGAACGGACTGCCCGCAATGTCCTGGGCGCTCTCCTGTCGGAGGGACTGCTCCTGTCGGATTCGCCGAAGGGGAAGGTTCGTGCCGGCTTCCCGGTGCACGCCCTCGGGTCGCTACTGCCCAACCTTTACCCGGCGGGCGACGTCGATATCGCCCCCGTAACCACAAGGCAAACCCCATGACCCCTCTCCGCGTCTACGCCATCGACGGCATCGTCCCCGTCGTCGACCCCACCGCCTTCGTGCACCCCAGCGCCGTGCTGATCGGCGACGTCATCGTCGGGCCGGGCTGCTACGTCGGCCCCTGCGCCAGCCTGCGCGGCGACTTCGGGCGGCTGATCCTCGAGCGCGGCGCCAACCTGCAGGACACCTGCGTCATGCACGGCTTCCCCGGCACCGACACCGTCGTCGAGGAAGACGGCCACATCGGCCACGGCGCCGTGCTGCACGGCTGCCGCATCGGCAGGAACGCGCTGGTCGGCATGAACGCGGTGATCATGGACAACGCGGTGATCGGCGAGTCGTCCATCGTCGCTGCCAGCGCCTTCGTCAAGGCCGGCGCCGAAATCCCGCCCAGGAGCCTCGCCGCCGGCATGCCGGCCAAGGTCATCCGCGCGCTGTCCGACGAGGAAATCGCCTGGAAGGTCGACGGCACCCGCACCTACCAGGACCTCGCCCGCCGCAGCCTGGCGACGATGACCGAATGCGACCCGCTCAGCGAGATCGAGCCCGACCGCAAGCGCATCCACATGCCGGAGGTCGTGCCGCTGGTGGAACTGAAGAAACGGTAAGCCACCGCCTTATCTCGTCGAAGCAAGGCTTGGAATCCCCAAATCAGGGACGATCGACCCCTTTTTGGGGAAAACTGCCGGTGGCTTCAGCGCACATCCCGCAGTCAGCCCGACAAGGCCAAATGGTGCTATGCTGTCAAAACATTTAAACGTTTTGGAGGCAGCCATGGCCAGCGAAGCGATCCGCGCCACCCTTTACATCGAACCCGGCCTGCACCAGGCGCTACGCCTGAAGGCAGCCAGCGCCCACCGCACGATGTCCGACATCGTCAACGACGCGATCCGCGCCGCACTTCGAGAAGATGAAGAAGACCTCGCCGCGTTTTCGCTGCGCGCCGAGGAACCGGCCCTCAGCTACGAAGCCTTCCTCGGAAAGCTGAAGGCCGATGGCACGCTATGAACTGAGGATCAAGGCCTCCGTCGCCAAGGATCTGCACGACCTTCCCAAGGCCGATGTCAGGCGCATTGTCGAACGCATCGAGTGCCTGCGCGAAGACCCGCGTCCATTCGGATGCGAAAAGCTCTCCACCATGGAACGCTACCGGATCCGGCAAGGAAACTACCGAATCGTCTACGAAATCTTCGATGCGGAAATCGTCGTCGAAATCGTCAAGATCGGGCACCGCAGAGACGTTTACCGTGACTGAAACCCTGCTCCGATGATCCCGAATCCGGCCCACACCCAGCGGAGAAGATGGCCATGGCATCGATCTACGCCCTGACCGCCATCGCGCTCGCCGCGGTGCTGACTTTCGTCTTCGTCGGCATCCTGAAACCAGTGAGCATCGCCGCGCTCAGGCCACCAGAACGGACAGCAGGCCGAGGGCGATGCCGAGGCTGACGGGTGGCAGGGAACCGCCGAGCAGGGAACTCCGCGTGCCGATCCAGCGCACGTCGTCCGCATCGGGCTTGAACCACTGCCCCCAGAGCCAGCGATTTTCCAGCCGGTAGCCGGCGGCCAGCACCACGAGCGCCAGCAGGCAGACCACCGCGAAGAACGCCCCGGGCGGTGCCGACAGCGACGAAGCCAATCCGAGCGCCGCAAGGCGGCCGGCCACCAAGCCGGCAGCGAGGGCAAGGAGGTAAGCGGCGGTCTTCATGGCGCGGGCAAGCACGGCAGTCATCCCTCTGTGAGCGGGTGGCCAGATTATCCGGCCAAGATCGCCCGCCAGGGTGCCCGCCCCCTTCCACCCGCCCCCGGCCGCCGGTATAAAAGCGGCATGCGCGCCCTCGCCACCTTCTTCCGCGCCCTGCCCGAGCTGCGGCGGACCACCCGCCACCTCGCGTGGCCGCAGCGGCTCGGCTTCTGGCTCGCCAGCTATCGCACCTTCCGGCGGGAGGCACGCGACCAGCACGCCTACGAAACCCGGCAGCGCGCCGGCGACCCGGCCCGGCGCGCCGCCTGCTGCGCCCCTCGGCCGGACGCCTACCCGGCCAACGCCGCGCTCGACGACATCCCCGAGCTGGCGCAGCTACTGACCCCGGCCGGCATCGGGCTCGGCGGGCACATCCGCTTCTACGACTGCACGGTCTGCGGCCAGGCGTGGTTCCGCGACTGGGAGCCCGGCACCCACGGCGGCGCTTTCCGGTTGCGCAAGATGCCCAACGGCGCGCTGCAAGGCCTGGCCTGAACGAAAGCGGCCGCGCCGCCGGCGTGGCCCCTCCTCGCCGAGGCGGCAATCCGGGTCAGGGCCGCTCGTCGTCGTCACTACTGCGCCCGGTGAGGAAGGCCTGGGCTTCCTCCCGGCGCTCGAAGACGTGCGGCGCGATGCTGCGCGCGGAGAAGGCCTCGCCCAGTTTGGCGCGCAGGAACGCGCTGGTCGCGTAGCGGGTGATCTGGCTGAAGTAATTGGCGAGGAAGTAGCGGTCCATCTCGGCATAGGCGTCGTACATGTCCTGGTTGATGCGAAAGCGATCGTAATTGATGACCACGCCCACCCGCTTGCCGGCCTCCCGGCAGCGCAACTCGCAGATATCCCAGATCGCCTGCACGTCGTCTTTCCCGCGGACGTGCATGCCCTCGAAATTGAGGAACAGGATGTTGCGTTCCGGATCGTAGATGACGCGTTCCGGCAGGGACAGATTGAGCAGTTCCGCCTCCAGGCCCATCGGGTTGGGATTGAAGATGCGAGCATCCATCTCGCCGTATTCGCCGATGATCGGCTCGAAGTCCATGTGCGCCAGGATGTCCCGTCCGACGTCGATGCCCGGCGCCACCTCGATCAGTGCCAGCCCCCGCCTGACCCGACGGAACACGCAGCGTTCCGTGACGTAATAGACCGGCTTGCCGCGATCGTAGGCGTACTGCCCATTGAAGGTGATCTGCTCGACCTGCCTGACGAACTTCTTCTGCCCGCCCTCCTGGAGGATCCGCAGCTTGCCGTCATCGACCTCGACCTTGAGACCGCTGCCGGTGAAGGTGCCGACGAACACCACCAGACGCGCGTTCTGGCTGATGTTGATGAAGCCGCCTGCCCCCGTCAGCCGGCCGCCGAAGCGGCTGACGTCGACGTTGCCGGCGGCGTCGCACTCGGCCATGCCGAGACAGGCCATGTCGAGACCGCCCCCGTCGTAGAAATCGAACTGCTGATTCTCGTCGATCACCGCATCCATGTTGACGCCGGTCCCGAAGTCGCCGCCGCTCGACGGGAATACCGCCGATCAGTCCCGATTCCACGGTCAGGGTCAGCAGGTGCGAGATGCGCTCCTCGTTGGGCGACCGTCGCCACGCCTTCGGGCATGCCGACGCCCGAGATTGATGATGCCGTTCGGCGGCAACTCGAACGCGGCACGACGGGCGATGATCTTGCGCTCGGTCAGTGGCGTCGAACACCAGGCTCGGCATGCCGGAACCCGGAACTCGCCGGCATAGGCCGCGCTGTACTGGGTGGCCAGCGTCTGCATGTGCTGGGCCGGTTCGGCGACGACGACGCAATCGACCAGGATTCCCGGAATCTTGACCTGCCGCGGCGGCAGCCCGCTGCGTTCGGCGATTCGCTCGACCTGGGCGATGACGATCCCGTTGCTGTTCTTGGCCGCCATCGCCATGGCGAGATTGTTGAGCGTCAGGGCTTCCCGTTCCATCGTGATGTTGCCGAAAGTATCGGCGGTCGTGCCCCGCACGAAGGCGACATTGACCTCGCCGACCTTGTAGAACAGCCACTCCTCGCCATCGACTTCGACCAGACTGACGATGTCCTTGGTGGTCGCGGCATTGACCCGGCCACCGCCGTAGCGGGGATCGACGAAGGTGTGGAGCCCGACCTTGGAGAAGGAGCCCGGCTTGCCGGAGGCAAGATCCCGGAACAACTGGCAGATGATGCCCTGGGGCAGGTTGTAGGCCTGGATGCGGTTGTCGAGCGCCAGTTTCGCCACCGTCGGCATGCGGCCCCAGTGGCCAGCCACCACCCGGCGCAGCAGCCCCTCGTGACCCAGGTGATTCAGGCCCAGGGTCTTGCCATCGCCCTGGCCGGCGGCGGCGAACAAGGCCAGGTTCCTGGGCCTGCCGGTGGCGAGGAAGCGGCGCTCGAGTGCCGACAGCAGGGCCTCGGCGAAGCCGGTCTGGACGAAGCCGGTACTGGCCAGGGTATCGCCGTCGCGGATCAGGGCGATCGCTTCGTCGGCGGTAACGATCTTGCTGCGCATGCTGGTTTCCTCCCGATCAGTTTCACGATTCCCGGTGGCAGTTCCGTGCCGGGCGTACCGATTCCAGCCTCCTATGCCCCTCTTGGCATCAGTACCGTGTAGTCGAAGTCGAGGAGAACGCTCGGATCGTAGCTGCCGTCGTCGAGTTTGTAGGGAAAATCGGCGCAGGCGCGGTCCCTGGTCGCCACGGTACGCAGGCGCAATGCGCCGAGATCGTTGCGGCCCGGCAGAACCAGCTTTTCGAGCACTTCCGACCAGGCATAGACGGTGAAGCCGGCAAAGGCCGGAGCAACGTGACGGCCGCCATTGATGGCGACGATCTTGAAGGCATTGGCCAGACCGTTGAAGGACAGCGCGCGCGCCAGGCTGATGACGAAGCCGCCATAGACGATGCGGCGGCCAAAACGGCCGTCCTTCTCGGCATGCTGGTTGAAGTGCACGCGGGCGGTGTTCTGGTAGAGGCGGGTGGCCATCATGTGTTCGCTTTCCTCGATGGTCATGCCGTCCACATGATCGATCCTTTCGCCGACCCGATAATCGTCCCAGCGGTCGGTGCTGCCGGAAAGCGCGCACTCGTACCGGTCGCCGCGGATACCCTCGGGAACGATCAGGTCGTCGGCGGCGACGGCGCCGGGAAGCTCGGGCACGATGGCCTCGGGCGCCGGGTGCGCCGCGTCCTTCTTGCGCACCATGACCCAGCGGCAATAATCCAGAACCATTTCAGCCCGCTGATTGACGCCGCGCGAGCGCACGTAGACGACGCCGGTCTTGCCGTCGCGGTTCTCCTTGAGGCCGATCACCGTCGATTCCGCGCTGAGCGTATCCCCCGGATAGACCGGCTGGCCGAAACGGCCGGCGGCGTAGCCGAGGTTGGCAACGGCATTCAGCGAGATGTCCGGCACCGTCTTGCCGAAGACCATGTTGAAGGCCAGCAGATCGTCTACCGGCGAGCGCGGGAAACCCAGGCGGCCGGCGAAGGTATCGGCCGACGTACAGGCGAAACGCGAGCCGGTCAGCGCCGTGTAAAGCGCGACGTCCCCTTCGGTAATGGTTCTCGGCGTCGCGTGGCCGATCTTCTGGCCGACGGCGAAATCCTCGAAGAAATTTCCCATCCGGGTCTTCTGGCTCACCTGGCTGACTCTCCTTGTCGGGATCAAAAAGCCCTACCAGCCGTACGCGGCGGCAAGCTCCGGATCGCGTCGGGCGACCAGACGCGCCAGATCGACGATGACCTTGGCCTGTTTCCAGGTCGCATCGTCCTGCATCTTGCCGTCGATGGTGGCGACGCCGCTGCCATCGGGCATCGCTTCGAGGATGCGCTTGGCGAACAGCACTTCCTTGACGTCCGGGCTGAAGACGCGCTTGGCGATGGCGATCTGGTTCGGCGCCAGCGACCAGGCTCCCGAGCAGCCCATCAGGAAGGCATTGCGGAATTGCGCTTCGCACGCGGCTTCGTCCTTGAGGTCGCCGAACGGGCCGTAGAATGAACGCAGCCCGTGCGCAACGGCCGCATCGACCATGCGGGCGATGGTGTAATGCCAGAGATCCTGCTGATAGAAGGCGCGCGACTCCTTGCCTTCTTCCGCGTCGACCAGCACGCCGTAGCCGGGATGTCCGCCACCGACCCGCGTCGTCTTCATGCCGCGCGAAGCGGCGAGATCGGCCGGGCCCAGGCTCAGCCCATGCATGCGCGGACTGGCGCCGCAGATGGCCTCGACGTTGGTGACGCCCTGCGCCGTTTCGAGCAGGGCATGCAGCAGGATCGGCTTCTTGATGCCATGTCTGGCTTCGAGCAGCGACACGTACTGGTCGACGAAGTGGATATCCCACGGCCCCTCGACCTTGGGAATCATGATCACGTCGAGCTTGTTGCCGACGTGCCTGATGATCTCGCTCAGGTCATCGAGTATCCAGGGGCTGTTCAAGGCATTGACGCGCACCCACATCGCCGTGTCGCCGAAGTCGTTGTTGCTCAGGACCTCGATGAATCCCGCGCGCGCGGCGTCCTTGGATTCGATCGGGATGGCGTCCTCGAGGTTGCCGCACATCACATCGCATTGCCTGGCCATCTCGGGCGCCTTGTTGCGGATCTTGTCGATGTGCGGCGGGAAGAAATGGATCATCCGTTCCGGTCTCACCGGCAGTTCGCGTAGCGGCTGAGGGGCGCCGATGGCGAGCGGCTTGTAGAAATGAACGGGTAGTTTCATGGCGTTTTCCTTTTCAATGGAAGGCGTATGGATTCGAGGCAAACAAGGGCGCGGGCAGGTATCGTCGTTCAGGCCGGGCCGGCGACGATGCCGTCATCGTGCAGACGGCCGACTTCGGCTTCGCTCAGGCCGAGGATGTCGAGCAGAATCTGGTCGGTGTGCTGGCCCAGTACCGGCGCCGGCATCGCCGGCAGGCGCGGCACCCGATCGAAGTCAAGCGGCGTCCCCGGCATCAGGTAGGTGCCGATGCCCGGCTGTTCGGCGAGCGTAAACAGCGGATTGTCGACCGAGCAATCGGGATCGCCGGCAATCGCTTCGCGCAGGCTGCGGTAGGGCCCCCAGGTGACACGGTGGGCATTGAGGATCCTGGCGATTTCAGCGAATGTGCGGGCGTGGAACCACGGTTCGAGGAGCGCGGCGATTTCCTGGCGGGCGCGAAAACGATCGCCTTCGCTTTCGAGGTCGAGGCCAAGCCGGGCGCCGAGCGCGTCCATGGCTTCCTGCGTGCCGGTCGCCGAGGTCAGGCAGTGCCACTGCATGTCGGTCAGGCCGACGATCATCAGGCGTTTGCCATCGAGCGTTTCGAAGTCGCGGCCAAAGGCGCCGTAGAGATAGTTGCCCTGGCGTGGCCGGTCGGCGTCATTGACCATCACTTCGGCGATCATGCCGAAATTGCCGATCATCGCCAGCGCCACGTCCTTCAGTGCGAGGCGCACAAGCTGCCCTTCGCCGGTTGCCCGACGGTGCCTTTCGGCGGCGAGCAGGCCGATCGCGATCATCTGGCCGCTGATGAAATCCCACGCCGGCAGGACATGATTGACGACTTCCGGCGTGCTCGTCGGCCCCGTCATGTACGGCAGGCCGATCTGCGGATTGACGGTGTAGTCCACCTCCGAGCCGCCATCGCGGCGACCGGAAAAGTTGAGCATGATGAGATCCGCCCGATGCGCCTTCAGTGCCTCGTAGCTGAGCCAGCCCCGGGCCGGGAAGTTGGTGCTGAACAGGCCGGCATTTTCGCCCGGCGCGCAGATCAGCCGGGTCAGCAACTCCTGTCCGCGCGGCTTGCGGAAATCGACGGCTATCGAACGCTTGCCCTTGTTCAGGCCGGCCCAGAACAGGCTATGCCGGCCGTCCAGCGTCAGCGGCCAGCGGCCATGGTCAAGTCCGCCGCCGATCGGATCGAAACGGATGACCTCGGCGCCGAGCTGGGCCAGGGTCATGCCACCGAGCGGGGCAGCGACGAACGCCGAGCCCTCGACGACACGCAAGCCTTTGAGAATACCTTCCATCATTTCCCGATCCTTTCGGACGGTGGTTCAGGTCACGCGCTTCTTGCCCAGCGCACCGGCTTCGATTCTAGTTCATTCCGGGCAGACAGGAGAGTACATTGGCAGCGATGCGCGGCAACCTGAATTTGCTGCCTGCCGTGCCGTACTTTCGGCAGGGATCTTCAATCAACCTGAAAGGAACAAGGCATGACCGACGCGACAACGGATTTCGCTGAATGGATCGGCCGCCGGGAGGTCACCGAAGACGATCTGGGTCTGGCGCCTGCACTGGCGGCGGCGGCCATGCTCGACGACACGGCGACGCATTTCGCGAAAAGGCAGCCCATTGCCGGCATTGTGGCACTGGTTCTACTTTCTTCCCAGGGCGCCGCAAGCGCTGCTTGACGTTGACGGGCATCCGCGGCGCGGCGGCTTCATGCCGCCGATTCCCTTCCCGCGACGGATGTTTGCCGGTGCGCGCCTGCGCTTTCATCGGGCACTGGTCATCGGCCGGCCGGCGCGCCGCGAATCGGTGATTCGCGACATCCGCCAGAAGTCGGGACGTTCGGGCTCCCTGGCTTTTGTCTCGGTGCTCTGCAGCTATTACCAGGATGACCTGCTGTGTATCGAGGAAGAGCAGGATATCGTCTACCGTGAACCGGGTCCGGCGGTTGCCTGCCCGCGCGTCATCGAGTGGCCGCCGCTCCCCGCCGGCGCCTGGTCGCGCATCGTGACGCCGGACCCGAAACTGCTGTTCCGCTTTTCGGCGCTGACCTTCAATGCGCACCGGATTCATTACGACCGCCCCTATGCAATCCAGGAAGAGGGCTATCCGGGCCTGGTGGTGCATGGGCCGCTGACGGCCGTCCTGCTGATGGAACTGGTACGCCAGCATGCTGCCCGACCGGTGGTCGGATACAGCTTCCGCGGACTGGCGCCGCTCTTCGATCTCGCTCCGTTCCGCCTCGTCGGCACCGCCGATGACGGAGCGGTGACTCTGGAAGCGCAGGGGCCGGATGGCACAACGGCGATGAGCGCAAGTGCCGAACTTGCCGTTTGACACTCATGCCACGGCAACAAGCAGACCGGAAGTCCAAAGTTCCTTCGGGGTCTGAGGCAGACGCCGCGAGGCGCTGTCACGCTTTCCTTCCGCATTCCCGAGCGCAACCCTGTGGCCGGGGATAGATGCGGTCGACCACGAAAAACACCCCAAATCCACGCCCTGGCGTCCTCAACGGACGAGTAGCACAAGATTCCAAGCCTCAGGGTCGAATCTGTGCACTGTGATGCAATATTGCGATTTCGATAATTGCTCTATACTGCAATATCTTCTTCAGTGCATTGCATCAGGGCGCAAGATCATGAAATCCCACTTCTCCGAACTCAAACGCCGCCAGCTCGACGCGGCTTTGGCCCGCTGGCGCGATGCCGACCTGCCGCCGCGTCCGCCTTCCGGCTGGATCAAGGCGATCCGCGAGGGGCTGGGCATGGCAGCGACACAACTCGCCGGACGGCTGGGCGTCACCCCTTCGACCGTCATCCGGCTGGAACGCTCGGAGGCCGAGGACACGATCACCTTGGCAAGCTTGCGCCGCGCCGCCGAGGCTCTGGGCTGCGAGTTGCACTACGCCGTGGTGCCGCGGCAGCCGCTGGCGGAAGCGCTCGACGCGCGCGCCGCGGAACTTGCGCGCCGGCAGATGGCCGCCGTCAGCCACACCATGGCGCTGGAGGCACAAGCAACGTCGCCGGAAGCCCTGGAGGCGCAGACGCGTGCCCTCGCGGCGGCCCTCCGCGCCGGTTCGCCCCGCAAGCTGTGGCAGGATCGCTGAGCGGCATGGCGGTCGAACTCGACTACCCGCCGGGGGCGACGCCGCTCGATGCCGACGAACTGGCCAACCTGATTCCCGGGCACATCACCACCCAGGGCGAACTGAACGAGTGGGAACAACTCAACATCGCCCAGGGCGAAAAATGGGCCCACCGGCAGCGCAAGGAAATCCTGGACGAAATCTTCGTGCGCCGGTTGCACCGGCAGATGTTCGGAGAAACCTGGCGCTGGGCCGGGTCATACCGCAAGTCCGACAAGAACATCGGCGTGGACTGGCTCCGAATCGGCGTCGAACTGAAGCAACTGCTCGATGATGCGCGTTACCAGATCGAACACGGCAGCTTTCCGGCGGATGAACTCGCCATCCGCTTCCACCATCGCCTCGTCGCCATCCATCCATTTCCCAATGGCAACGGACGCCACGCGCGGCTGATGGCCGATCTGCTCGTGATGCGCCTGGGCAGGCCCCGCTTCACCTGGGGCAGTGCCAGCCTGGTCGATCCGAACGAGACCCGGCAACGCTACATCAAGGCTCTTCAGGCCGCCGATGCACGCGACATCGCCCCGTTGCTCGCCTTCGCACGCGACTGAACCCGGCTTTACCCCTGCCCGCGCACCGCCAGGATCAGAACGGCGCCCCGCTCTCCACCCGCAACTCTGTCGCGGTCGACGGGTGAAAAAAGGCCAAAAACGCCGCGTGCAGCAGCAGGCGCGGGGCACGGGCGAAAACCTCCGGCGGCGCGTAGAGTTCGTCGCCGAGGATGGGGTGGCCGATGGCCTGCAGGTGCACGCGCAACTGGTGCGAGCGGCCGGTTTCCGGGAAGAGGTCGACGCGCGTGGCGTCGAGCGCGGGGTCATAGCCGACGACGCGCAGGCGCGTGAGCGAGGGCTTGCCGATGGCGTGGTCGACCATCTGGCGCGGGCGGTTGGGCCAGTCGGCGATCAGCGGCAGGTCGATGACGCGCTCGCCCGCCGTCCATGCGCCCGGCGACCAGCGCCACGTAGCGCTTTTCCACCCGGCGCGTCTCGAACAGCCGGTTGAGGGCGCGGTGCATGTCCGGGCTGCGCGCCAGCACCAGCAGGCCCGAGGTGCCGAGGTCGAGCCGGTGCACCGGCAGCGCCTCCGGGTAGCGGGCCTGGACGCGGGCGCTCAGGCAATCCTGCTTGCCCGGCCCCCGCCCCGGCACCGACAGCAGCCCGGCCGGCTTGTCGACGACGAGCAGGTCGTCGTCGATGTAGCGGATGTCGAGGCCTTCGTCGGGCGGGGGTTGGTAGGTTGGCGAGTGCTCGCTCA
>CAVTQL010000022.1:0-172586 GCA_963736845.1 uncultured beta proteobacterium | reverse complement strand
TCAGGTGGGCGATGCTTTCGGTGTCGGTGTCGGAGGTGAAGACGTAGCCCTGGGCGGTGAGGTCGTTGCGCAGGGTCTCGTAGTTTTCGATGATGCCGTTGTGGACGACGGCGATGCTGCCGGAGACGTGGGGGTGGGCGTTGCGCTCGGTGGGGACGCCGTGGGTGGCCCAGCGGGTGTGGGCGATGCCGGTGACGGGCCTGTATGCCTTCGGCCGCGGACTCAAGTTCGGCGACGCGGCCGACGGAGCGGGAGCGCTCGATTTTCTGGCCGCCAATGACTGCCAACCCGGCAGAGTCGTAGCCGCGGTATTCGAGCTTCTTCAACCCCTCGATCAGGACCGGAACGATGTTGGTGGCGGAAGAGGCCGCGACGATGCCGCACATGGAATTTCGCTCCTCTTGAGAAGCGGAAGATTATACGGTACCCAGGAGCCATTCGGCATCATTTAGATCGCCTTCGGGTACCCGTAAGCCTTGACGCCATATTCGGCCACGCGTTCAAAGATGCCCACCAGCGTAGGCGTCTCGGCAATCAGCTGGCGAAAAAATTCGGACAGGCGTGCTGGATTTTCTTCGTATTCGTGATTGACCGAATTCCTGAGTTCGCGAATCAACTTCCAGTGTTCGGTGGAATCGAGGATGCCAAGTTTTTCCATGAAAGCGAGAACAGCGCCGAAGGGTTCGGGATTTTCTTCTTCCTCGATCGCGATAGCGCGCATGGTTTTGCCCAAATGCTCCTGAAACTCGCTGAAACGCACCCGAAAGGCGGCAAGGGATTCATGTTGTTGCGGGGTAATCGCGGCCCAGTCTCGAATAGGGACTATCTGGCCAACTTGCACAAGCGACCAGGAGAGATATCCCTCCATGCGCTGGAGATGGTCCAGTTTTTTCCAGATAAGGCGGATGTGTTCAGTCACAGCAGAACACCTTCCGCTCTGGCGATTGCATGGATCGGGTGGCTCTGCCCTGGCTTCTTGACGACCAGATCGACATGCAGATCCAGGGCATCTTCAAGGGTGACCTTGCATCTAAGTTCGTCAAGAAGCTCGGGATGATCGGCTTCCACATAGAGGTTGACATCTCCACCCCGCTTGCAGTCATCTGTCCGCGAACCAAATAGCCATATTTTGGCTTGGGTGCCGAAGTGCCGGTGGACGCTATCGGTAATCAATTGAGCCTGACTGGGTGTGAGTCGCATAACTTGGTGAATTGAGTGTGCAAGTTGATATTCTATCTTGCGGAAAGGCGCCTTGTATTCAAGTACCTGCGACTCACCCGGGGCGAGAAGCGGGGAAATGGTCACAACCGTCTCAAGCGTTCCAGTTTTCAACGGGCATACGCAAAAAATCATCCACGGCAATACCGTCGTCGCCAACCAGCAGAAGCCGGTCCGGCTTGAATGCGGCATTGAAAGCCTGCATGCCGGCCAACACGCTCTGGGCGCGACCGCTCTTGACTTCAATCGCAATCAGCCTGCGCCCGGCACGCACCACAAAATCCACTTCCCGGTTGCGTTCTCGCCAATAGAACAGCTCGAATTTGCCGGCCGCCGCCGCGTTGGCCAGGTGCGCCCCCACGGCAGACTCGGTCAGGCGCCCCCAATGCTCACGATCTACTTGCGCTTCTTCGTAGCGATACCCAGCCATTGCCGAGAACAAGGCTGTATCGAGCACCTGCAACTTGGGGCTGGAAGCCCGGCTTCGCACCACTTCACCGGCATACTTCGGGATCCCGGTGAGCATGCCGGCAGCGCCCAACAGCTCCAGATAGTGCGCCAGCGTGGTCGTATTTCCGGCATCCTGCAACTGCCCGATCATCTTGGTGTAAGAAAGAATCTGCCCGGAATAGTGGCATCCCAATTCAAACATCCGGCGCAGCAACGCGGGCTTGTCCACCCGCGACAACAACAAGACATCGCGCGACAACGTCGTTTCGATCAGGGAATCACGCACGTAACGCACCCAGCGTTCATGATCTTCAATCAGCGGCGCGGCCCCGGGGTAGCCGCCGTAGAAGATACTTTGCTGCACCGACCAGCCAAAAGCCTCGTGCATCTCCTGTGCCGACCAGTGAGGCAAATGCAGCACCTCGAAGCGCCCGGCCAGGCTTTCAGACAGCCCGCGCTGTATGCAGCAGTGGCGACGACCCCAGCAGCACCACCTTGATCGGGGCCTTGTTACGGGTGTCTTCATCCCAAAGACGCTTGACGGCTTCGGACCAACCGGGAATTTTCTGAACCTCATCCAACACGAGCAGAGCACCGGCGCTGTCGCGCTTCAGCCTTGCAATCTCCCATTGTTGCGCGATCCATTCCTGCCCGCGCAATGTCGGCTCATCCGCGCTGGCGAATTGAACAGGTAAGCCTATCGCATCGCAGACCTGCTGCACCAACGTGGTCTTGCCCACCTGGCGGGGGCCGGCCACCACCTGGATGAAGCGCCGAGGTTCTGTCAACCGATTGATCAGTATCGGGAATTGAAGGCGTTGATAGGTCATATACAATTTACTCAATTAATTGAGTAAATTTAACCATAGGCGCTGCCGAAAGTAAAACGTCGGGCAAAAAACTTCAGTCGAGGACCATGCATGATAGTCACGCATGGTGGGGATGGCGGCGTAGCGAATCAGGCATGGCGCTCTCGAAAACATGGCGTTAAACTGTGCCCATCTACTTATGCGCATCAGGTTTGTCATGCCTTCCGTCCAGACAACGTCTAACCCAGCGAACCCGTCACTCCGCCAAGCGGGCGACCAATCTGACCCTGAGCGCTGACGTCCTGGAGGCAGCCAAACATCTTGAGATCAATATCTCCAAGGTCTGCGACAGCCATTTGCGCGAGGTCGTGCGTCGCGAACAAGAACGCCGCTGGCGCCAGGAGCATGCAGATTTCATCTTGGCCTACAATGCCACCATTGAAACCGAAGGCTTGCCGCTCGACGAGTGGAAAAACTTCTGATGGGGAGGTTCGACGTCTATCCCAACCCTGGCTTGCACGCCCATACGAACCCCTATCTGCTCGACGTGCAGAGTGAATTGCTGGATGGTCTGGACAGTCGCATGGTGATCCCGCTACGAAGCCTGGAGCACTTCGCCAAGGTCAATCTGCCCACGCGGCTCACCCCGGTACTCAGTATTCAGGGCAAGGACTTCTTGCTGGAGACACCCAAGATGGGGGCCGTACCCAAGTGGGTCTTGAAATCTCGTGTCACATCCCTGGCCGCCGAACAAGCTCGAATCACTACAGCACTGGATTTCCTGTTTCTGGGCTACTGACAACTCTCAGACTGCCGAAACACCAGCTTTCGCCCGCCTGACCATGGCCTCGACGGCATGACTCATGTTGATCGGCAACATGGCAACCTCGGGATGCACCGACTGAAATACACGGAAGATCTCGTCCGAGAACGCCTGACCGATCTCTGCGACTGCCGCAAAATCCAGAACCACGGTCTTGAAGCGATCGAAGCGCATGGTGAGGCGCTTCGCTTGGGCGCGCGACACCAGTTTTTCGCCTTCGTGCTGGGCGAGACGAACCGGCACGATGGTGCGGACAAAGGTGTATTCGTCCGGCTCGGCAAAGCGTTCGAACACCTCGCGCGTGGTGCGGACGCTGTCATTGGCGAGCCGCATCCGGACGATCGTGCCCGGGGAATCCTCCTCGCCATCGACCAGCCAGTCATCGCGCGAGGAATCGTGTGAGAAAAACAGGTTCCGGGACAGGATGGAGAACTGGTCGAAGACCCGTGACGAGAAAAAAACTCCTTCCCCGCTATGCCGGCCGGGATCCGTCGTCAACTTGCCCTTGGCCAGTTCGAGAATCGCCTCCCGCGGGTCGTAAAAACCCAGCAGACGCTGAATGCGATGAAAAATGCCTTCCCCGTTGTCGATGACACTGACGGTGGTTCCGAGGGCTGTTCGCTCAACGCGAACGATGACTTCCGAACCTTCCGAGTGGTCGACCGCGTTATTCACCATCTCGGTGATGCCATAGCGCCAGATGTCGATCACGTTCTCGGGCAGACCGGCGAGCAGCGGCGCGATATCGGTCTGCCAGACCCGGAATTCGTCGAGCGCTTCGCGGGCATATGTCTTGTGCAGCGAGGTCGCCGGCAGCAACCGGTAGCGGCGCCCCCGCCCGATGCCCGTCGGGCTGATGAGCCTTTGCTCCGTCAAGCGTCGCAACCGAGCGGCAATCGACTGGCGCGACAAGCCCAGTTGTTCGGCGGCGAGACCCGTGGCATGAGGCTCGCCCGAATCGATGATTTTCAGGATGAGGAGATCGGTGCTGTCCATGTGACATTAGTAACGCGAGAACGCGTTAAATGTAAAGCGCCGGGCAATAAATGTAAAGCAACAGCCGGGAAACCAGGCCGACCCTTCAATTTCAGAGCCTCAGATCGGACTCCTGGGCTGACAGCACGTACTTGAGGTCATACAGCACATGCGCGGGCTTGCCGAAGGCGCGCATGCCCTGCTCGCCCAGTTCCCTGAACTGGCGGTGGGCGACGGCGACGATCACCGCGTCGTAGGCGCCGGCCTGCGGTTCGGCAACCGGCGTGATGCCGTATTCGTGCTGCGCCTCGGCGGGGTTGACCCAGGGGTCGTAGACGTCGACGGCGACGTTGTATTCCCTCAGTTCCTGGAGGATGTCGACGACGCGGGTGTTGCGCAGGTCCGGGCAGTTTTCCTTGAAGGTGAGGCCCAGGACGAGGACGCGGGCGCCGTCGACGTGGATGCGGCGCCGGGTCATCGCCTTGACCAGTTGCGAGACGACGTAGGCGCCCATGCCGTCGTTGAGGCGGCGGCCGGCGAGGATGATCTCGGGGTGGTAGCCGATGGCCTGCGCCTTGTGCGTCAGGTAGTAGGGGTCGACGCCGATGCAGTGGCCGCCGACCAGGCCGGGGCGGAACGGCAGGAAATTCCACTTGGTGCCGGCCGCCTGCAGCACGGCTTCGGTGTCGATGCCCATCTTGTTGAAGATGAGGGCGAGTTCGTTGATCAGGGCGATGTTGACGTCGCGCTGGGTGTTCTCGATGACCTTGGCCGCTTCGGCGACCTTGATGCTCGGCGCCTTGTGGGTGCCGGCGGTGATGATTTCGTTGTAGAGCGCATCGACGAAGTCGGCGACTTCGGGCGTCGAGCCGGAGGTGACCTTCCTGATGGTGGTGACGCGGTGTTCCTTGTCGCCGGGGTTGATGCGCTCGGGGCTGTAGCCGGCGTAGAAGTCGACGTTGAACGTCGAGGCCGGAGGCCTTCTCCAGGACCGGCACGCAGTCTTCCTCGGTGGCGCCGGGATAGACGGTGGATTCGTAGATGACGATGTCGCCCCGCTTGAGCACCCTGCCGATGGTCTCGCTGGCCTTGACCAGCGGGGTCAGGTCGGGGCGCTTGTGTTCGTCGATGGGCGTGGGCACGGTGACGATGAAGACGTTGCAGGCGCGCAGTGCTTCGATGTCCGTCGTGAAGCGCAGATGCGCAGCGGCCGCGAGTTCTTCCGGCTCGACTTCGAGGGTGTGGTCCTGGCCGGCTTGCAGCTCGGCGACGCGCTTCGCGTTGATGTCGAAGCCGACGACCGGGCGCTTCTTGCCGAATTCGACCGCCAGCGGCAGGCCGACGTAGCCGAGGCCGATGATGGCGAGGTTGATTTCGTTGAGGGTCATGCGGGCTCCGGGGGAATGGTTTGATTCGTCCGCTCAGGCGAACAGTTCGACTGAGGCGAGCGACGATGCGGCCGCATCCTTGGCCGCGAGGATCGGCTCGCCGTCGAGCGGCCAGTCGATGGCGAGGGCCGGATCGTTCCACAGCAGGCAGCGCTCGTGCTCGGGCGAGTAGTAATCGGTGGTCTTGTAGAGGAATTCGGCGGTTTCCGACAGGGTCAGGAAGCCGTGGGCGAAGCCCGGGGGAATCCAGAGTTGCTGCTTGTTCTGCGCGCTGAGTATCTGGCCGACCCATTGGCCGAACGTTTTTGAGCTTCTTCTGAGGTCGACCGCGACATCGAAGACTTCGCCGTGGACGACGCGCACAAGTTTGCCCTGGGCCTTCGGTGGCAACTGGTAATGGAGGCCGCGCAGGACGTTCTTCGCAGACTTGGAGTGGTTATCCTGCACGAAGGCGAGATCGAGTCCGGTGGCCTGCGCGAAGGCACATGCGTTGAAGCTCTCGAAGAAGAAGCCTCGTTCGTCGCCGAAGACCTTCGGTTCGATGAGCAGGACGTCAGGGATAGCCGTAGCGGTAACGATCATCAGAACACCCCGCCCTTCAAGAGGCCAAGCAGGTATTGCCCATAGCCGTTCCTGGCCAGCGGTTGGGCGAGCGCTTCGAGTTGCTCCGGCGTGATCCAGCCCTGGCGGAAGGCGATTTCTTCGGGGCAGGCGACCTTGAGGCCCTGGCGCTTCTCGATGGTGGCGATGAACTGGCCGGCTTCGAGCAGGCTGTCGTGGGTGCCGGTGTCGAGCCAGGCGTAGCCGCGGCCCATGATTTCGACGTTGAGACTGGCCTTGTTCGAGGTAGAGGCGGTTGAGGTCGGTGATCTCGAGTTCGCCGCGCGGCGAGGGCTTGAGGTTGCGGGCGAGGTCGACGACCTGGTTGTCGTAGAAGTAGAGGCCGGTGACGGCGTAGTTGGACTTCGGATGCTTCGGTTTCTCTTCGAGGCTGAACACCTTCCCGACTGGCGTCGAACTCGGCGACGCCATAACGCTCGGGGTCATGCACGTGGTAGGCGAAGACGGTGGCGCCTGCGCCACGCTGGTCGGCGCTACTGAGAATCTCGTGGAAGTCATGACCGTAGAAGATGTTGTCGCCGAGGACCAGGGCGGACGGGTCGTTGCCGATGAAGTCGGCGCCGATGACGAAGGCCTGGGCGAGGCCGTCCGGGCTGGGCTGGACGGCGTATTGCAGGTTGATGCCCCACTGGCTGCCGTCGCCGAGCAATTGCGCGAAGCGCGGGGTGTCCTGCGGGGTGGAGATGATCAGGATGTCGCGGATGCCCGCCAGCAGCAACGTGGTCAGCGGGTAGTAGATCATCGGCTTGTCGTAGATCGGCAGGAGTTGCTTGGATACCGACAGGGTCGCCGGATGCAGCCGGGTGCCGGCGCCGCCGGCGAGGATGAGGCCTTTGCGGGTAGTCATGGTGCCCTCAGGATCTGCTGGAGGATGTGGTCGAGGCCGGCTTGCCAATGCGGTAATTCGAGACCGAAGGTGTCGCGGAACTTGCGGGTGTCGAGGCGCGAATTGGCCGGGCGCTTCGCCGGGGTCGGATAGTCGGCCGTGGTGATGGGCCTGATCGCATCGGGCGTCACCTTGAGCGGCTTGCCGGCCTTGATGGCTTCGCGAATGACGTAGCGGGCGTAGTCACACCAGTTGGTCTCGCCGCCGGCGACGCAATGGTAGGTGCCGTAGGGAAAGCCATCCTGGTTGCCGCGCTGTTGGCGAACAAGGTGGGCGGCGAGGTCGGCCAGCAAGGCAGCGGAAGTGGGTGCACCCCACTGGTCGGCGACGACACTCAGGCTGTCGCGATCGGCCGCCAGCTTGAGCATGGTCTTGGCGAAGTTGCCGCCATGCGCGCCGACCACCCAGCTGGTGCGCAGGATCAGGTGGCGCGGGTTGGCGGCCTGCAATGCCAGTTCGCCGTCGCGCTTGGTCAGGCCGTAAACGCTCTGCGGATTGGTGGCATCGTCTTCGACGTAGGCGCCCTGCTTGGTGCCGTCGAAGACGTAGTCGGTCGAGTAGTGGATGACGAAGGCGCCGAGCCTGGCGGCCTCCTCGCCGAAAATGCCCGGCGCGACGGCGTTGACCGCGCAAGCGCAGCTCGCGCTCGGTCTTCGGCCTTGTCGACAGCGGTGTAGGCGGCGGGATTGACGATGACGTCGGGGCGTGTCGTCGCGGACCAGCTGGCGGATGGCGTCCGGCATCAGACAGGTCGCATTCCGCCTGGTCGACCGCGACGACTTCGCCGAGCGGCGCCAGGGCGCGCTGGAGTTCGAAGCCGACCTGGCCGTTCTTGCCGGTGAGGAGGAGCTTCATCAGTCAGCCCCCGTACTGCTTGCCGACCCAGTTCTTGTAGGCGCCGCTGGTGACGTTGCTCTACCCAGGCCTGGTTGTCGAGATACCACTGCACGGTCTTGCGGATGCCGGTCTCGAAGGTCTCGGCCGGCTTCCAGCCGAGTTCGCGTTCGATCTTGCTGGCGTCGATGGCGTAGCGGCGGTCGTGGCCGGGGCGGTCCTTGACGTAGGTGATCTGCTCCTTGTACGGCTTGCCGTCGGCGCGCGGGCTGAGTTCGTCGAGGATGGCGCACAGGGTGTGGACGACGTCGAGGTTGGGCTTTTCGTTCCAGCCGCCGACGTTGTAGACCTCGCCCACCCTGCCCGCTTCGAGGACGCGGCGGATGGCGCTGCAGTGGTCTTTCACATAGAGCCAGTCGCGGATCTGCTGGCCGTCGCCGTAGATGGGCAGCGGCTTGCCGGCGAGCGCGTTGTGGATGACCAGCGGGATGAGCTTTTCCGGGAAGTGGTAGGGGCCGTAGTTGTTGGAGCAGTTGGTGGTGAGCACCGGCAGGCCGTAGGTGTGGTGGTAGGCGCGCACCAGATGGTCGCTGGCGGCCTTGCTCGCCGAGTAGGGGCTGTTGGGTTCGTAGCGGTGGGTTTCGGCGAAGGCGGGGTCGTCCTTTTCCAGGGAGCCGTAGACTTCGTCGGTGGAGACGTGGAGGAAGCGGAAGTTGTCTTTGGCTCGACTCTTCGAGGCCGTTCCAGTAGGCGCGCACGGCTTCGAGCAGGCGGAAGGTGCCGACGATGTTGGTCTGGATGAAGTCTTCCGGGCCGTGGATGCTGCGGTCGACGTGCGATTCGGCGGCAAAATTGACGATGGCGCGGGGCTGGTGCTCGGCGAGGAGTTTGGCGACGAGGTCGAAGTCGCCGATGTCGCCCTTGACGAAGATGTGGCGCGGGTCGCCTTGCAGGGAGGCGAGGTTCTCGAGATTGCCGGCGTAGGTCAGCGCGTCGAGATTGATGACCGGCTCATCGGACTGCGCCAGCCAGTCGAGGACGAAGTTGCTGCCGATGAAGCCGGCTCCGCCGGTGACGAGGATCGTGTTCATTGGATATCCGTGCGAATTCTGAGAAAACTGGCGAAGCGCGGCAGCCCGCCGGCGGTGAGATCATGGTAACGGTAGGTCACCGTCGCGCCGACGGGCGGCGGGTTGCGCCGTTGCTCGTCGCTGAAGCCGGTGCCGAGCAGGAATTCGCGGCCCTCCGGCGTGCGCACCCGCAGTGCGCCCAGCGCGCCGGTATGCTTGCCCTTGCCGGGCTGGTGGCCGACCACTTCGGCTTCGGCATCGAGCCAGGGCTTGAGCTTGAGGAGGACGTCGCTGCGCCCGGTCTGATAGGGGGCGTCGGCGCGGTGCAGCATGAGCCCTTCGCCACCGGCCTTGACGACTTCCTTCAGCTTCTTCTGCAGGCTGTCGCGGTCAACCACCGGAAACTGCCCGATTTCACGCAACCAGGGAACGTTGGCCGCGCGCACCACCTGCCGGATCGCTTCGGCACGCTCGGCGAAGGTGCCGGGGGCGCCGGGGAGCTCGAAGATCATGTAGCGTACCTGCCGCCATTCGGCATCGTCCGGCACTTCCTTGCGAACGATGCCGGACAGCCGCTCGAAGGTGCCGCGCCCCAGCCACAGTTCGCCGTCGAGCGCGCGCTTCGGCAGGCCGGCGACGAACCATTCCGGCGCGCGGACTTGCCGGCCGCTGCGGAAGCGCAGCGTGGCACCGTCCCAGATCGCGCGCACGCCGTCGAGCTTCTCGCTGACGAGGTAGCGGGTAACGTCGACCTGGCCGCGATAGACCTCGGCGAGCAGGATGGCCGGCGATTCCGCCGCCGGCGCGACGATGGCGGCGGCCAGCGCCCAGCCGAGCAGCAGCGCGCGCAGCAGGCGGCGCATCACTTCGCTGCCCACTCGCGGCGCGCCTGGCGGGCGATGCCGAAGATCTCCTCCAGCCGCTGGCCGTCGTCGGTAGCCAACGCCATGCGCAGGTCGTCGAGCTGCGCCCGGTAGCTGTCGAGTTCGACCAGCAGCGCCTCGCGGTTGGCGAGGCAGATGTCGCGCCACATTTCCGGGTGGCTGGCGGCGATGCGCGTGAAGTCGCGGAAGCCGGAGGCGGCGAAGGTGAAATAGAGATCGGCGTCCTCGCGCACGGCGAGGTCGTGCACCAGCGCGAACGACAGCAGGTGCGGCAGGTGGCTGACGGCGGCGAAGACGCGGTCGTGCGCTTCCGGCGTCAGTTCGTAGATGTCGGCGCCGCACAGCGACCAGGCGCGCTTGACGTGGTCGAGGGCATCGTCGGTGTTCTCCGGCAGCGGCGTGACGACGACCTTCTTGCCTTGGTAAAGATCCCAGCGCGCCGCCGCCGGCCCGCTGTTCTCGGCGCCGGCGATCGGGTGGGCCGGGACGAACTGCGCGATCCGCGCGCCGAAGGCGGCGCGGGCCGCGGCGACGACGTCACCCTTGGTCGAACCGCCGTCGGTGACGATGGTATTGCGGCCCGAGGTAGGGCGCGATGCGCTCGAAAATCTCCGGCATCTGCGCGACCGGCGTGGCGACCAGCACGATGTCGGCGTCCTCGATCTCGTGGCCCGGGTTGATGCCGGCGCGGTCGATGACGCCGAGTTCGCGCGCCACCCGCAGCGTCGCCGGCGTGCGCCCGAAACCGACCACCTCCTCGACCGCCTCGGCCTCCTTGAGCGCCAGCGCGAACGAGCCGCCGATCAGGCCGGTGCCGAAGACGACGAGTTTGCCGAATTCAGGCACTTACATCGCCTTTTCCAGCGCTTCCAGGAAGCGGGCATTCTCCGGTTCGGTGCCGATGGTCACGCGCAACCATTCGGGCAGGCCATAGCCGCCGATCGGGCGGACGATGACGCCCTGCTTGAGCAGTTTCTGGTTGACCGCCGCCCCGTCGCCGGCGCGGAAGGTGACGAAGTTGCCGTGTGAGGGGATGTGCTCGAGGCCGAGCCGCTTGAGGCCGGCGACCAGTTGCTCCATACCGCGCCGGTTGAGCTCATAGCTTTGGGCGACGAACAGGTGATCATCGAGCGCAGCGACGGCCGCGGCGATGGCCAGATTGTTGACGTTGAACGGCTGGCGCACGCGGTTCATCAGGTCGGCGATTTCGGCCGAGGCCAGCGCATAGCCGACGCGCAGGCCGGCCAGCCCGAAAATCTTCGAGAAGGTGCGGGTGACGACCAGATTGGGGAAATCCTTGATCCAGCCCGCAGTATCGACGCGCTCGGCCGGCGGCAGGTATTCGTTGTAGGCCTCGTCGAGGACGACGACCACATCTTGTGGCACCGCTTCGAGGAAGGCGCGCACTTCCGGATAGGGCAGGAAGTTGCCGGTCGGGTTGTTCGGATTGGCGATCCAGACGATGCGCGTGTCCGGACGGATGGCGGCGCGCATGGCGTCGAGGTCATGGCCGTAGTTCTTCGCCGGCGTGGCGATCAGTTCGCGCTCCGGTCGACAGCGTCGCCAAGGGGTAAACCGCGAAAGCATGCTGCGCGAAAACCGCCGAGCGGCCCGGCGCCAGGAAGACGCGGGCGATCAGGTCGAGCACGTCGTTGGAACCATTGCCGAGCACGACCTGGTTCTGTGCCACGCCGCAGCGCTCGGCGACCGCTGCTGATCAGCTCGAACTGGTCCGGGTAGCGCTCGCTGCCACTGATCGCCGCCTCTACTGCCTTTCTCGCCTTCGGGCTCATGCCCAGCGGGTTCTCGTTGGAGGCGAGCTTGACGATTTTCTCGACCGGGATGCCCATCTCGCGGGCCAGCTCGGTGATCGGCTTGCCCGGCTGGTAGGGCGAGATGGCGCGAACGTAGGCGAGCGATTGGTCGATAAGGCTCATGCGGTTTCCTCAATAAACGGCGGCCGGGTAGGAGCCGAGGATCTTCAGGTAGGCGGCGCGACCGGCGAGTTCGTCGAGCGCCGCCTTGATCGTGGGTTCGTCACGGTGGCCCTCGATGTCGACGTAGAAGACGTATTCCCAGAGGGCATTGCGCGCCGGCCGCGATTCCAGGCGCGACATCGAGACGCCGGCATGCGAGAACGGCAGCAGGAGTTCATGCAGCGCGCCGGTGCGGTTGGGCGCCGACATGACCAGCGAGGTCTTGTCGCGCCCGGAGGGTCCGGCGTCGTGCCGCCCGAGAACGAGGAAGCGCGTCGTGTTGTTGGGCTCGTCCTCGATATTCTCGACCAGCTTCGGCAGGTGGTAGCGGGCGGCGGCCGCTTCGCCGGCGATCGCCGCGGTGCCGGGCTCGGCGGCCGCCTGCTGGGCCGCCTGCGCGTTGCTGGCGACCGGAATGCGCTGGGCATTGGGCAGCATGCGGTTCAGCCATTCGTGGCACTGCGCCAGCGACTGCGCATGCGAGTACACCCTGGCGACGCTGCCGAGATCGGTCTCGTTGGACAACAGGTTCTGATGGATGCGCAGCACGACCTCGCCGCAGATGCGCAGCGGCGTACCGAGCAGCAGGTCCATCGTGCGCCCGACCGCGCCCTCGGTGGAGTTCTCGACCGGCACCACGGCGTAATGCGCGTGGCCGGATTCGACCTCGCGAAAGACGTCGTCGATCGAGGTCTGCGGCAGCAGCCGGGCAGCGCGGCCGAAATGCTTGGTCGCCGCCGACTCGGAAAAGGTGCCGAGCGGCCCGAGGAACGCGACGCCCATGGGCTGCTCGAGCGACAGGCAGGCCGACATCACCTCACGGAAAAAAAAGGTGATGACCTCGTCGGACAGCGGCCCGGGATTGGCCTCCTGCAGGCGGCGCAGCACCTGCGCCTCGCGCTCCGGCCGGTAGATGTGGCCGGCCTCGCCATGGACTGCCTTGATCTCGCCGACCCGCTGCGCGCAGCGGGCGCGCTCGTTCAGCAGGCGCAGCAGGTCGCCGTCGATGCGGTCGATGTCGGCGCGCACGCCGGCCAGGTCCTTGTGGAGATCGTCGCTCATCGGTTCAGCCGTTGCGTCGGGCGAAGTCGTTCATGAATTCCACCAGCGCCGCGACGGCGGCCAGCGGAACTGCATTGTAGATCGAAGCCCGCATGCCGCCCACCGACTTGTGGCCCTTGAGCGAAACGAGGCCGGCCGCCGTCGCGCCGGACAGAAAGGCAGCATCGAGTTGCGGATCGGCAAGGGTGAACGGCACATTCATGCACGAGCGGCAGTCGGGATCGACCGGGTTGGCGTAGAAGCCGCCGGAACCGTCGATGGCTTCGTACAGAATGCGCGCCTTTTCGGCGTTGACCGCAGCAATGCCGGCCAGCCCGCCCTGGCGCTTGAGCCACTGGAAGACGAGGCCGGCGACGTAGATGCCGAAGGTCGGCGGCGTGTTCAGCAGCGAGCCGTTCTCGGCCATCACCGCGTAGTCCATGATGGTCGGGATGTTCAGCGGCGCCATGCCGAGCAGGTCGCGATGGATGATGACCAGCGTCAGGCCGGAGGGGCCGATGTTCTTCTGCGCGCCGGCATAGATCAGGCCGAATTTCTCGACCGGCACCGGCCGCGACAGGATGTGCGACGACATGTCGGCGACCAGCGGCACGCCGGTGTCGGCGATGCGCTCGGCGGGAATCTCGACGCCGTGGATGGTCTCGTTGGTGCACACGTGCAGGTAGGCGGCGAACGGGTCGAGCCTGATTTCCTCGGCTACCGGCAGGCGGGTGAAGCTGCTCGCCGCGGTCGTCGCTGCGCAGCGGACTTCACCGATGCGCTGCGCTTCCTTGAACGCCTTCTGCGACCAGGCGCCGGTGACGATGTAGTCGGCCGAGCGGCCGGCCAGCAGGTTCATCGGGATCTGCGCGAACTGCTGCGTCGCCCCGCCCTGCAGGAAAAGCACCTGGTACTCCCCGGGAATCCCCATCAATTCGCGCAGGTCGGCTTCGGCCTGCGCGATGATGCCGGTGAATTCCTTGCCGCGATGGCTCATTTCCATGATGCTGCAGCCGGCGCCATGCCAGTCGAGCAACTCCTCCTGCGCCTGCCTGAGGACTTCTTCCGGAAGCGCAGCCGGGCCGGCGCTGAAGTTCCAGATCCTGCCCATCAGGCGGCGCCGTCCCCGCTGTCGGATGGCGGCACGTCGGCGGCATCCGGCGCGACCACCTCGCCATCGGTATCGACTTCGACCTCGACGACCGACTCGGCCACCTTCTCGAGGCCGGCCAGTTTCTCGCCGTCATCGAGCGCGATCAGCGTCACGCCCTGCGTCGCCCGGCCCATGCCGCGGATCTCCGAGACGCGGGTACGGATCAGCACGCCGCCGGTGGTGATCAGCATGATTTCGTCGTCGTCGTTGACCAGCCGGGCGCCGACGACGACGCCGTTACGTTCGCTGTCGGCGATCGCCTTGACCCCCTGCGTGCCGCGCCCGGAATGGCGGAAGTCGGCGAGCACCGTGCGCTTGCCGAAGCCGTTCTCGGTCGCCACCAGCACGGTCTGCTGATCGCTTTCGGCGACCAGCAGCGAAATCACGGCCTGGCCCTTCTGCAGCTTCATGCCGCGCACGCCGCGCGCGCCACGACCCATCGGGCGGACATCTTCCTCGTCGAACCAGACAGCCTTGCCGCCATCGGAGACCAGCACGATGTCGCTCTGGCCGTTGGTCAGCTCGACGCCGACCAGGTAATCATCGTCGTCCAGCGCCACGGCAATGATGCCGGCCTTGCGCGGATTGGAAAAATCGGACAACGGCGTCTTCTTGACCGTGCCCATGACCGTGGCCATGAAGATGTACTGGTCGTCGGAAAACTCCTTGACCGGGAGCACGGCGTTGATCCGTTCGCCGTCCTCGAGCGGGAAGAGATTGACGATCGGCTTGCCGCGGCTGGCGCGACTGCCCTGCGGCGCCTCGTAAACCTTGAGCCAGTAGCAGCGGCCGCGGTTCGAGAAGCACAGGATGTAGTCGTGCGTGTTGGCGACGAAAAGCTGGTCGAACGAAATCCTCGTCCTTGATCGCCGCCGCCTGCTTGCCGCGCCCGCCGCGCCGCTGCGAACGGTAGTCGGCGAGCGGCTGCGCCTTGATGTAGCCGCCGTGCGAGAGCATGACGACCATGTCGGTCGGCGTGATCAGGTCCTCGATGCCGAGTTCGTGTGTGTGCAGCACGATCTCGGAACGACGCTCGTCGCCGAACTGGTCGCGGATCGCCGTCAGTTCGCCGACGATGATTTCGGTGATGCGCTCTGGCCGGGCGAGGATGTCGAGCAGGTCGGCGATCCTCGCCATCACCTCGCGGTACTCGCCGACGATCTTGTCCTGCTCGAGGCCGGTCAGGCGCTGCAGGCGCAGTTCGAGGATGGCCTGCGCCTGCGCGTCGGAGAGGCGGTAGCCGTGTTCGGAGAAGCCGTATTCGGGCGCCAACCCTTCCGGACGTGACGCATCGGCCGCCGCCCGCTGCAGCATCTCCTCGACCAGCGGGCTGCGCCAGGTGCGCTCCATCAGGCCGCGCTTGGCATCCGCCGGCGTCGCCGCCGCCTTGATCAGGGCGATGATTTCATCGACGTTGGACAGCGCGACGGCCAGGCCTTCGAGAATATGGCCGCGTTCGCGCGCCTTGCGCAGTTCATAGACGGTGCGACGGGTGACCACTTCGCGGCGATGCGACAGGAAGCACTCGAGCATCTGCTTCAGGTTGAGCAGGCGCGGCTGGCCGTCAACCAACGCCACCATGTTCATGCCGAAGGTATCCTGCAGCTGGGTCTGCTTGTACAGGTTGTTGAGGATGACCTCGCCGACCTCGCCGCGCTTCAGTTCGATGACGACGCGCATGCCCGACTTGTCGGATTCGTCGCGGATGTCGGAGATGCCCTCGATCTTCTTTTCGTTGACCAGCTCGGCGATCTTCTCGATCAGGGTCTTCTTGTTAACCTGGTAGGGGATCTCGTTGACGATCAGCGCCTGGCGGTCGCCCTTGCCCATGTCCTCGAAATGGGTGCGGGCGCGCATGATGACCCGGCCGCGGCCGGTCTTGTAGCCTTCGCGCACGCCCATCACGCCATAGATCAGGGCGGCGGTCGGAAAATCCGGCGCGGGGATCAGGTCGATCAACTCGTCGATGCTGATCGCCGGGTTTTCCAGCATGGCCAGGCAGCCGGCGATCACTTCGTTCAGGTTGTGCGGCGGGATGTTGGTCGCCATGCCGACGGCAATGCCCGACGAACCGTTGATCAGCAGGTTCGGGATACGCGCCGGCATCACCAGCGGCTCGTTTTCGGAACCGTCGTAGTTCGGCCCGAAATCAACGGTTTCCTTGTCCAGGTCTTCGAGCAGCTGGTGGCCGATCTTCGCCATGCGCACTTCGGTGTAACGCATCGCCGCGGCATTGTCGCCGTCGACCGAACCGAAGTTGCCCTGGCCATCGACCAGCATGTAGCGCAGCGAGAAATTCTGCGCCATGCGGACAATGGTGTCGTACACCGCGGTATCGCCGTGCGGGTGGTACTTACCGATCACGTCACCGACGATGCGCGCCGATTTCTTGTACGCCTTGTTCCAGTCGTTGTTCAGTTCATGCATCGCGAACAGCACGCGGCGATGCACCGGCTTCAGGCCGTCACGCGCATCCGGTAGCGCGCGGCCGACGATCACGCTCATCGCGTAATCGAGATATGAACGCCGCATCTCGTCTTCGAGGCTGATCGGCAGGGTTTCTTTGGCGAATTGGTCCATGACTCTTCTTTTTCGCACCGACGGGGCGCGGATATTTGGTTGCAGCAGGCGGAATTTGATATTTTACCATGTCACCCATAACCCGACCGACGCCGTTTTCCCATGAAGACAAATCCGGAAGCAATCGACCTGCTGATCGAGCCACGCTGGATTGCCGCGGTCAACCCCGATGTCGTGCTCGAAAACCACGCCGTCGCCGTCCACGACGGCAGGATTGCCGCGCTGCTGCCGCAGGGCGAGGCGCACCGCCGCTATGCGGCCGCCCGCCGCGTGGTTCTCGAAGACCATATTCTGATCCCGGGCCTGATCAACCTGCATACGCACGCGGCGATGACGCTGATGCGCGGTCTCGCCGACGATGTGTCGCTGATGGACTGGCTGCAGAAAACCATCTGGCCGACCGAATCGGCCCACGTCTCGCCGCAATTCGTCTACGACGGCACACGGCTGGCCTGCGCCGAGATGCTGCTGGGCGGCGTCACCTGCTTCAACGACATGTATTTCTACCCGGAGGCGGCGGCGCGGGCCGCGGCCGAACTCGGCATGCGCGCCGTGCTCGGCATCACCGCCATCGAATTTCCGACGCCCTACGCCAGCGACGCCGACGACTACATCAACAAGGGACTCGCCGCCCGCGAGCAGTGGCTCGGTCACCCGCTGGTCGGCTTCTGCCTGGCGCCGCACGCACCGTACACGGTGGCCGACGCCAGCTTCCGGCGGATTCTCACGCTATCCGAGCAGATGCATCTGCCGATCCACTGTCACATCCACGAGACACGCCAGGAGGTCGAGGAAAGCCGCGTTCAGCACGGCGTCGCGCCGCTCGCGCGCCTCGACCGACTGGGATTGCTCGGCCCCGGCTTCATCGGCGTGCACGGCATTTATCTCGACGACGACGAACTCGCCCGCCTGGCCGCCACCGGTTGCAGTATCGCCCACTGTCCGACCTCCAACCTCAAGCTGGCCAGCGGCATCGCCCCTGTGGCACGGATGCGACAGCTCGGCATCAACGTTGGCCTCGGCACCGACGGGGCCGCCAGCAACAACCGGCTCGACATGTTCGGCGAGATGCGCCTCGCCGCGCTGCTGGCCAAGGGCAGCAGCGGCGACGCCAGCACCCTGCCCGCGCGCGAGGTCCTGCGCATGGCGACCATCAACGGAGCGGCTGCACTCGGCATCGGCGACGAAACCGGTTCGATCGCCCCCGGCAAGGCCGCCGACCTGGTCGCTGTCAGCCTGCGCGGCCTGCACACGCGGCCCTGCTACGACCCGGTATCGCATCTGGTGCACGCCGCCGACCGCGAATGCGTGACGCACGTATGGGTGGCCGGCAAGTGTTGCGTAGACCACAAAACGCTTGTCCAGGGAAGTCAAAATGACTTGGAATCCGCAATTGCCCTATGGCAGAATAGGCTGGAAGTCCGTAGGGAACCCTGACATACAGTCGGGGAACGGATCGAAAAGAGTTTGTCAATTTTCTTCAACGAGGGAAAACAATGATCAAGAACATCGCCAAGAAGTCTCTGGTTGTGGCACTGCTGGCTGGTGTCGGCTTTGCTGCCACCGCCCAGGAACGTGTTTATGTCATCGACCAGCGCGACGTCGTCGCCCTGAGCGGCTTCGGCCTCTGCTGGCGTACCGGCTACTGGACCCCGGCGGCTGCCGCCAAGGATCCGGCCGGCTGCCAGTGCGACAAGGACCTGCTGCCGAAGGAAGTCTGCGAGCCGAAGGTTGCGCCGGCCCCGGTTGCCGCGCCGAAGCCCTCTGGCGAGAAGATCACCATCGCCGCCGACGCCCTGTTCGACTTCAACAAGGCTGTTCTGCGTCCCGAAGGCAAGGCCAAGCTCGACGAACTGGTCTCCAAGTCCAAGGCCATCAAGCTCGAAGTGATCCTGGTCGTCGGCCACACCGACCGCATCGGTTCCGATTCCTTCAACCAGGGCCTGTCCGAGCGTCGTGCTGCTGCGGTCAAGACCTACCTGGTCTCCAAGGGCATCGAAGCCAACCGCGTCTATACCGAAGGCAAGGGTGAAAAGCAGCCGGTCACTGGCGACAAGTGCAAGAAGATGGGTCCGGAAAGCGGCAGCAACAAGAAGCTGGTCGCGTGCCTGCAGCCGGATCGCCGCGCCGACATCGAAATCATCGGCACCAAGTAAGCCGCCGCGCTTCATCAAAAGCCCTGCTTCGGCAGGGCTTTTTCTTTTCAACCTTTCCAACTGACTAGCCAGGCCGAAACATGCGCAATGCCGACCCCGCCGAACTTGAAAAATTCGGCGACCTCGCCCACCGCTGGTGGGATCCGACCAGCGAATTCAAGCCACTGCACGACATCAACCCGCTGCGCCTCGACTGGATCGACCAGGCTGTCGGCCTGCAGGGAAAGCGCGTGCTCGACGTCGGCTGCGGCGGCGGCCTGCTGTCGGAAGGCATGGCGACACGCGGCGCCCACGTGACCGGCATCGATCTCTCGGAAAAACCGCTTGGCGTCGCCCGCCTGCACCTGCTCGAGAGCGGCCGCCAGGTCGATTACCGGATGGTCTCCGCCGAGGATCTCGCGGCCGAAATGCCGGGTGCCTTCGACGCGGTGACCTGCCTCGAGATGCTCGAACACGTTCCCGACCCGGCCAGCATCGTCGCCGCCTGTGCCGCCCTGGTCAGGCCGGGCGGCCAGGTGTTCTTCTCGACGCTCAATCGCAATCCCAAGTCCTACCTGTTTGCCGTGATCGGCGCCGAGTACGTGCTGCGCATGCTGCCCAGGGGCACGCACGACTTCGCCCGCTTCATCAAGCCCTCGGAACTGATGCGCTGGTGCAAGCAGGCCAGCCTCGAACCGGCCGAGGTCACCGGCATGACCTACAACCCGCTGACCGGTCGCTACGCGCTGGGCCGCGACACTGACGTGAACTATCTGGTGCGCGCCGTGCGCGATGCTTGACGCAGTCCTCTTCGACCTCGACGGCACCCTCGCCGACACCGCCCCCGACCTTTGCGGCACGGCCAATACCCTGCTCGCCGAGGAGGGTTGACCGCAGCAGCCCTTCGCCAGCCTGCGTCCGCACACGTCGCGCGGCGTGCGCGGGTTGCTCGGCGCCGCCTTCGCCATCGACGACCGCGACCCGGACTACGATCGCCTCGCCGCCCGCTTCCTCGACATCTACGCTGGTCGCCTGTGCGACGATAGCCGTCTCTTCGACGGCATTCCGGAACTGCTCGACACGGTGGAAGCGCTGCGACTCGGCTGGGGCATCGTCACCAACAAGCGCATGCGCTTCACCGATCCGCTCGTCGCCTGGCTGCAACTGGCGCCGCGCACCCCCTGCGTCGTCAGCGGCGACACGACGGCAGCGGCGAAGCCTTCCCCCTTGCCCATCCTGCACGCCTGCGCCCTGCTCGGCTGCGTCCCGCAGCGCACCTTGTACGTCGGCGACGACCGCCGCGACATCGAGGCCGGGCGCAATGCCGGTTGCCGGACGGTTGCCGTCTCCTACGGTTATCTCGGCGACAGCGGCCCGCTCGCGACCTGGGGCGCGGACCTGATCGTTGACCATCCGGACGAACTCGGCGACTACCTCAGCCGCTCAGTTGCGCCGAGATGAGCAGGTTGCGCGGCGTCACCCGGCGCTCGCAGAAGCTGCCGAGGTCGACGGCGTAACCCTGCCCGGCGAGATACATGGCGAGGTCGAGCGCCAGCCAGACTTCCAGCGCCCGGCGGAAGGCGTGCCTGACGATCGACAGGCGCATCACCTCGCGTTGCCGGTGCCAGCCGGAAGATTCGAGTGACTCGGCCAGCCCGGCATCCGGCAAGGGCATTCCCTCGCGGGCGGCCATGCGCGCCAGGAAGTCGGCGAAGCCGCCGCGGAACCACGCCGCCGGCACCGGCTTGAAGGTCTGGTAGGCGCCCGCCGGCGACGACATCCGCCGCCACGCGTCGAAACCCAGTTTCCACGCCATTTCCCGGTCGCGCTGGCGGACCAGCCGGGGCGACGCGGTGACCGCTTCGGTGACGGCCAGGCGCAGGTCGTCGCGCGTCAACTGCGTGTGCAAAGTTCCGGAGAGCGGCCGGTAGCGCTCGGCGACGCCGCGGTGGTAGCAGCAGGGCGCGACATCGAGACGGCTGACCCCCGCTGCCGCGCCACGCTCGATCAGGCTGCGGTGCAGGTCGCCGCAGGCATGCAACGCGACGGCGTGCTGGCCCGGTCGCGGCCAGTTGGTTGCGGTCAACACGTCGGCAACGACGAATTCCTGGGCGACCGGCACGCGGCCGGCAAGGCCGGCGCCGGCGGCGCACAGATGCGCATCGATTTCCAGCGTACGCACCGGCACACCCCAGTCGACCGCGAGCAGGCGGCCGAGATGCCCCTTGCCGCCGCACCAGTTGACGACCGGGGCGCCGCACGGACGCGCGGCCGCGGCGAACGCCTCGATCTGCTGGCGCTTGCGTCCGGGGATTTCCCAGGCCCAGCGCACGCCATGCCCGCCACCTGCCGCTGCCGGCAGTTGCGGCAGGGAAGCGAGCGGGGCCAGGGCGGCGACCTCGGGCACGTGGCCGGCAAGGAGCGCCAGCGCCGCGCCGCCATCATCGTTGAGGCGCGCCGCGTCCGCGTCGGACAGCGCCAGCAGTTCCTTCGTCAGTGCCGGCCAGCGCGCGCACCAAGCGGGCCGCGCCGCGCGGAACGGCTGCGGGTGCCAGAGGTCGCGCGAGGCATGCAGCCGCGCGTCGAGCTGCCGCTGCCGGTCGTCGAGCCTCACGTCACGGCGGCCCGCCGCTCGCGGCGCCGGTAACCGACCACCGCCGGCACGATCGCCAGCGCCAGCAGCAGCAGTCCGCCGGCCAGCGGCCAAGGTTGCGGCCGGTTCCATTCGCGGCGCGCGGCAGCGCGGTCGGCGACATCGATGCGCTGGTACTTGAGGATGTTGTTGCCGACATCGTTGGGCTTGCGGTTCTTCAGCCAGCGATGGCCGAGCGTGTAGCTCTTGGGGTGGAGGCCGAACACCCAGGGTGCGTCGTGGTGCAGGATTTGGTTCATCTGGCGGATGATGGCGAGGCGCTCGGGCGTGTTGTCCATGTTCTTCATGCGGGCGAAAAGGCGGTCGAATTCCGGGTTGGCGTAGTTCGATGCGTTCTCGCCGCCCTTTGCGACCTTGCTCTCGTTGCCGTCGAGCAGGAAGAAGAAGTTTTCCGGGTCGGGGTAATCGGCGTTCCAGCCGAGGTAGTAGAGCTGGACGTTGCCCTTGCGCAACTTGTCCTGGAAGCGGTTGAAGTCGGTCGAGCGGACGACGAGCTGGATGTTGACCTTGGCGAACTGTCGAGTCAGCCAGTCGAGCCGCGACTTCTCGCCCATGCCGCCAGCGGTCGTGTCGAGATAGAGGACGAGCGGCTCGCCGGTCTTCTCGTCGCGTCCGTTGGGATAGCCTGCCTCGATCATCAGCTTTCTGGCGACTTCGACCGGCTTGCGCTGCGGCTTGCCGTTGACCCAGTCGTAGACCGCGCCATCGATGCCCTGCTCACCGTCCTCGTAGCCGAAGATGCCCGGCGGCAACGGCCCTTGCGCGGCGATGCCGCGGCCGTTGGAGAAGATGGAGATGTATTCCTCCTGGTCGATGGCGATCGAAATCGCCTGTCGTAGCCGGGTCGACCGCGGCGACAGCCCGCCGACCACCGGGTCGAGCATGTTGAACCCCATGTAGTAGGTCGATGTCTTGACCGAGGTCAGCAGGCGGATGCCCTTGTCGCGCATCTCGTCGGTCAGGGCGACGTCGCCGCCGACATTGACGCGCACCGCCTGGTCGAAACTGTCCGACGAGATGCCGGAAGCGTCGAAATAACCCTGCAGGAACTTGTTCCAGTAGGGAATCGCCTCCTTCTCGCGGGTGAACACCGCCTGGTCGATGAACGGCAGCGGCTTGCCGCAATCCTCAAGCAGCCCGGCCGCGCGGTCGCCCGCCTCGCCCTCGCAGGGGTAGACCTGGCCATGGAAATTCGGATTGCGCGACAGCACCATGCGCCGGTTGGGGTCATTCTCGGTCAGCATGAAGGGACCAGTGCCGACCGGCCACCAGTCGAGCGTCAGGTTCTTCGCCGCCATCCCGGGCTGAGCGTAGAAGCGGTCGGCCTCGCGCGGTACTGGCGCGAAGAAGGGCATCGCCAGCCAGTAAAGGAACTGCGGGTACTTGCCCTTGAGGCGCACGCGGAAGGTGTGGCTATCGACCTTCTCGACGCCGGCGAGCGGAAAGGAGTCGAGATCGAGCCATGCATCGGCCGGCAAGTCCCTCGCTGCCTTGCCGAGGTCCTCTCCGAGCTCCTTCAGCCCGACGATCTTGTCGGCCATCATGCCGAAAATCGGTGAATGCAGGCGCGGATGGGCGAGGCGCTTGATCTGGTAGATGTAGTCGTCGGCAGTCAGTTCGCGGCTGCCGGTCTGCGCGAAGTCGGCGATTGTTTGCCGCCCTTCCGCCACGTTTTCGCCCAGATAGAGCGGTTGACCGCTGGCATCGACAGCGAAGGCCGGATGCGGCTGATAGCGGATGCCCGGCTTGATCTTCAGCTCGTAGACGCTCTCGGCGATCAGTTCCGCCGGTGCGTCGCCGGGCAGTTCGCGACCGGCCGCATCGAGAAAGCGCGGGACCGGCACTCGCTCGAGCGTCGCCGGGATCAGTTCGTAAGGGCGTTTGAGGTAGTGATACTGCAGCGGTGGCTCGTAGATCTGCGCCGTGAAGGTGATCTCGTCCTCGGTGTAGGACTGCGCCGGGTCGAGGTGCTTGGGGCGGTCGGTAAACGCCGTGTAGAGGATGTTCCTGCCGGCGTCGGCCGCCGGATAGGGGTCGTTCCACGGTCCGCCGCAGCCGGCGACCGCGATCACGACGAGGAGGCAGACGGGGAGCTTCCGCATGGCCGGAGTTTATCAGCGGTTGACCGCGCCGCCGCGATTTGCCGACAATGCCCGGACTTGGCCAGAAAAGGGAATGACCCATGCTCGACACGAAAGTCCCCGACTTCACCCTCCCCGCCACCGGCGGGACTGCGTTCAGCCTCGCCGCGCAGGCGGGCAGGATCGTCGTCATCTACTTCTACCCGAAGGACAGCACGCCCGGATGCACCACCGAGGCGCTGCAGTTTCGCGACCTGCACCCCGAGTTCGTCGCGGTCGACGCCGGAATCCTCGGCATTTCCCGCGACAGCCTGAAATCGCACGAAACGTTCAAGACCAGGCAAAACCTGCCGTTCGAGCTCGGCTCGGATGCCGACGAGGCCGTGTGCAACCTGTTCGGTGTCATCAAGCAGAAGATGATGTACGGCAAGCAGGTGCGCGGCATCGAGCGCAGCACCTTCGTCATCGACCGCGCCGGCGTCCTGCGCCGCGAATGGCGCGGTGTCAAGGTGCCGAGCCATGGCCAGGAAGTGCTCGATTTCGTAAAGACCCTCTAGTCAACCAGCAAAGGCCCGATCCATGCCGCGCCAGCCCGCCGCCCCCAGGAAGCCCGCCGTCACCAAGATCTTCGTCCTCGATACCAACGTGCTGATGCACGATCCGAACTGCCTCTTCCGCTTCGAGGAGCACGACATCTTCCTGCCCATCATGACGCTGGAAGAACTCGACAACAACAAGAAGGGCATGTCGGAAATCGCCCGCAATGCCCGCCAGGCATCGCGCATGCTGGACGAGATGCTGGGGCACGACGGCGTCGACATCGAGGAAGGGATCGCGCTCTACGGGCCTTCCGGCAAGCTGGCCAGCGGTCGCCTCTTCCTGCAGACCGAAGCGATCAGCAACGAACTGCCGCAGGGCCTGCCGACCTCGAAGGTCGACAACCAGATTCTGTCGGTGGTCATCCACCTGCAGAAGAAATTCCCCAAGCGCCCGGTCATCCTGGTGTCGAAAGACATCAACATGCGCATCAAGTCGCGCGCCCTGAACCTGCTGGCCGAGGATTACTTCAACGACAAGGTGCTCGAGGATACCGACATCCTCTACACCGGCACGCGCGCCCTGCCCGACAACTTCTGGGAAGAGAACGGCCAGGGCATGGAATCCTGGAAGAAGGAAGCCAAGACCTATTACCGGATCACGGGGCCGCTCTGCCCGCAGCTTCTGGTGAACGAATTCGTCTGGCTGGAGAGCGAAGGCTTCACCGCCGTCGTCAGGGAAGCGGCGGGCCGCACGGCAGTGCTCGAAACGCTGATCGACTACACGCACCCGAAGAATGCCGTATGGGGAATCACCGCGCGCAACCGCGAACAGAATTTCGCGCTGAACCTGCTGATGAATGAGGACATCGACTTCGTCACCCTGCTCGGCCAGGCCGGCACCGGCAAGACCCTGCTGACGCTCGCCGCCGGCCTGACCCAGGTGCTGGAAGCCAAGCGCTTCGCCGAAATCATCATGACCCGCGTGACCGTACCGGTCGGCGAGGACATCGGCTTCCTGCCCGGCACCGAGGAAGAGAAGATGGCGCCCTGGATGGGCGCGCTGGAAGACAACCTCGACGTCCTCACCCACATCGACGAGGGCAGCGGCCCCTATGGCGGCGACTGGGGCAAGGCGGCGACGCACGACATCATTCGTTCGCGCATCAAGGTCAAGTCGCTGAACTTCATGCGTGGCCGTACCTTCCTCAAGAAGTACCTGATCATCGACGAGGCGCAGAACCTGACGCCGAAGCAGATGAAAACGCTGATCACCCGCGCCGGCCCCGGCACCAAGGTGGTGTGCCTCGGCAACATCGCGCAGATCGATACGCCCTACCTGACCGAGGGCAGTTCCGGCCTGACCTACGTCGTCGACCGCTTCAAGGGTTGGCCGCACTCCGGCCACATCACGTTGCAGCGCGGCGAGCGCTCCCGCTTGGCGGACCATGCCGCCGAGGTGCTATAATTTGACAAAATAACAAAGGGGCCGTGTCATTGACACGGCCTTTTCGTTTTCGCCACGGCCTGTTCCTGACGGAGTAACTATTTGAAACGTCGTGATTTTCTGGCAGCCGCCACCATCCTGTCGCTGATTGCCCCGGAAGCCTGGGCAGAGAAGAAAAAGACGGGCGCCAAGCCAGCTTCGTCGACAAAGCCCACCGGCCGCTCCGGGTCGAGCAAGCCTTCGCGCCGCGGGCGGGCGGTCGCGGCCGCGCAACCCCAGGGGCCGGTCGCCCACACGGCCGACGACCCGATCACCGAGAAGCCGCCGGCCGGGACCTCGGCCACCCGCCTGCCGCCAGTCAAGGCGCCGGAGCCGCCGGTCAACTGGCGCACCTACGAAATCACCACCAGCGTCAAATTACTCGGCACGAGCGGCGTGACCAACCTCTGGTTGCCGCTTCCCCTCAACCAGGACACCCTGTTCCAGCGGACGTTGGGGCACAACTGGAGCGGGACAGCCGGAAACTCCAGCATGCGCCGGCTGCCCGACGGCAACCTGGAGGTCTTCCATGCCGAATGGCCCGATGGACGCGACGACACCCTGACCATCAAGACCCTGGTGACCACGGCGGACCGCCATTTCGACATCTCCAAGCGGACGGTCGCCCCCGAGCGCGAGGACATCCTGCGCCGCAACCTGCAGGGGTCGCAACTGATTCCCAACGACGGTCTCGCCTTCCAGCTGGCGGAGCGCATCATCGGCCGCATCAAGGATCCGGTCGCCCAAGCCAAGAGCATTTACGACTGGGTCATCGACAACGCCATCTACGACCCCTCGTTGCCCGGCTGCGGCACCGGCGATGTGCGCGGCCAGCTGGTGCGCGGCCAGTACGGCGGCCGCTCCGCCGACATCAACGGGCTGTTCGTCGCCCTCTGTCGCGCCATCGGCATTCCGGCCCGCTGCGTCTATGGATTGCGCACCGGCACGTCGCGGCTGTTCCGCAGCCTGGGTCTGACGGGCGAAGACGCGACGCGCAGCCAGCATGTGCGCGCCGAATTCTATACCCCGGGCTTCGGCTGGATTCCGGTCGATCCCAGCGATGTCCGCCGTGCCGTCGCGCTCGAGGGCATTTCTGACCGCGACAGCCGCCTGGTGTCGCTGAAGAAGGTGTTGTTCGGGGTGTGGGAGATGAACTGGATCGCCTACAACTTCGGCAGCGACGTCGTTCTCCCCGGTCAGCAGCGGCCCATCCCGTTCCTGCTGTTCCCGCGGCTGGAATGGCGCGACGGCATGCGTGACGGCACCAACCCGGCGGCCTTCGAGTACCGGATTACCGCCCGTCAGGTCGCTCTCTGAGGTTTTTCAGTACGCGCCGCGCTGGCCGCCGCCGGCAAGATTCTCGAAGCGCGTGTATTCGCCGAGGAAAGCGAGCCTGACCGTACCGGTCGGACCGTTGCGCTGCTTGCCGATGATCACCTCGGCGATGCCCTTTTCCTGGGTGTCCGGCTTGTAGTATTCCTCGCGGTACATCATCAGGATCACGTCGGCGTCCTGCTCGATCGCCCCTGACTCGCGCAGGTCGGACATCATCGGCCGCTTGTCGTTGCGCTCCTCGACCTTGCGCGACAACTGCGAGAGGGCGACGATCGGGACTTGCAGTTCCTTGGCCAGAGCCTTGATCGAACGCGAGATTTCCGAGACCTCGGTCGCCCGGTTCTCGCCTTGCCGGTTGCTGCTCATCAGCTGGATGTAGTCGATGACCAGCAGGCCCAGCTTGCCGCCGTGCTGGCGTGCCAGGCGCCGGGCCCGCGCGCGCAGGTTGGCGGGGCTCAGGCCACCGCTTTCGTCGATGTAGATCGGTGCCTCGTGCAGCTTGCCGAGCGCGAAGGACAAGCGCGACCACTCGTCGTCGTTGAGCCGACCGGTGCGTACCCGCTGCGAATCGAGGCGGCCAATGGACGTCAGCATGCGCATCGCCAGTTGCGTGCCCCCCATTTCCATCGAAAACACGCCGACGGGCAATCCGGTCTCGACGGCGACGTGCTCGGCGATATTGAGCGCGAACGCGGTCTTGCCCATCGACGGACGACCGGCGACGATGATCAGGTCGCCGGCCTGGAAGCCGGAAGTCTTCTGGTCGAGATCGACATAGCCGGTCGGAACACCGGTTATATCGGTGGGGTTGTCGCGGTCATGAAGTTCCTGGATCCGTTCGACGACCTCGGTCAACAGCGGATTGATATGGACGAAACCTTCGCGGTGTCCGGCCCCGGATTCGGCGATGGCAAAGATCTTGGACTCCGCCTCGTCGAGCAGTATTTCGGCGTCACGCCCCAGCGGATTCAGCGCGTCGGCAGCTATCTCGTCCGCCGTCGCCACCAGTCGGCGCAAGATCGAGCGCTCGCGAACGATTTCCGCATAGCGCCGAATGTTGGCGGCGGACGGCGTATTGGCCGCCAGTTCGCCAAGGTAGGCCAGACCGCCGGTCTGCTCGCCCTCCCCGGCCGCGTCCAGCGCCTCGGCGACGGTCACCACATCGGCCGGTCTCGCCTTCTCCAGCAGGTTGCGGATCTGGCGGAAAATGCGGCGGTGCTCGTCGCGATAGAAGTCGCCGTCGGTCACCAGATCGCCCATCCGGTCCCAGGCCTGGTTGTCGAGCAGCAGACCGCCAAGGATGGACTGCTCGGCCTCGATCGAATGCGGCGGAACACGCAACTGGGCCAGGGCCGGGTCGGTCGCCGGGTTCTTCAGGGAGCGCTGGTTCATGTCGGCAAGTTTAAATGAAAAGGCCCCGCACCGGCGGGGCCTTCGGTCGCGGGTCGCGGCTTCGCTCAGCCAGCGACGACCACCACCGTGATGCCGGCCAGCACATCGGTATGCAGGACGACTTCGAGCGCGTGTTCGCCGACCGCCTTGAGCGGGCCAGCCGGCATGCGGATGGCGGATTTGTCAACTTCAAAGCCGGCCGCCTTGAGTGCCACGGCGATATCGGCATTGCCGACCGAACCGAACAATCGTCCGTCCATGCCGGCCTTGCGGGCAACGGAAACGGACAGCCCCGCCATCTTGTCGGCGATGGCCTGCGCGGCAGCCAGCTTGTCAGCGGCCAGCTTCTCCAGTTCGGCGCGGCGCGTCTCGAATTCGGCCATCGCCGCCGGCGTCGCGCGCTTGGCCATGTGCTGCGGAATCAGGAAGTTGCGGGCGTAGCCAGCCCTGACCTTGACGATGTCGCCGAGATTGCCGAGATTGGCCACCTTGTCGAGCAGAATGATTTGCATGATTCGTCTCTCCGCTTATTGATGGTTGTCGGTGTAGGGCAACAGGGCCATGAAGCGGGCACGCTTGATCGCGGTACCCAGCTGGCGCTGATAGCCGGCCTTGGTGCCGGTCAGGCGGGCCGGCATGATCTTGGCGTTTTCCTGGATGAATTCCTTCAGGACATCCACATCCTTGTAGTCGATCTGTTCGACCTTTTCCGCCGTGAAACGGCAGAACTTGCGGCGCTTGAAGAGACCACTGCCGCGCTTCTTTTTCTTGTCGTCATCCTTCTTCTTGAAGAATCGAGCCATTTTCGTTTCCTTCCAAAAATTCGAGTGTATTGATGTGCAATACGGGCGTTCTGCTGCTGCGGCCCCGGGCGGCGAGAAATCCTGTCACGCTGACAGCCCCGCCGAGGGGTGCTGCCTGAAGCCAGCGGGCTGGTTCGCCCAGGGCCACAACAGCGATTTCAACTTCCACCAGGCGCTGCCCACCGCTTTCGGCCTGCGACGACCGGTGATGCAGTCGTCCTTCGCTGACCGGCACTCCGGCTGGCGTGTAGCGCAAAGCCTTGCGCTCGACCAGCTGGCCGGAGAGGGTGAGGCAGTTCAGCCCGTATCCCGTGCCGGTTGGATCAGGCGGCAGCCGCTTCGGCCTCGGCGACCGGAGCGGCGTCGCCGGGCATCATCGACTTCGACTTCTCTTCCTTCATCATCGGCGAGGGAGTCGTCACGGCAGCCTTCATCTTGACGATGAGGTGGCGCAGCACGGCGTCGTTGAACTTGAATGAATGTTCGAGTTCGTTGAGCGTTTCGCCGTCGCACTCGATGTTCATCAGGACGTAGTGAGCCTTGTGGATCTTCTGGATCGGATAGGCCAGCTGACGGCGGCCCCAGTCCTCCAGACGATGAATCGCCCCGCCCTTGGCGGCGACGATGGCGCGATAGCGCTCGACCATGCCGGGCACCTGTTCGCTCTGGTCCGGATGGACGATAAAGCAGATTTCGTAATGGCGCATGCAGACTCCTTGTGGGATAAGCCCTCCGCCATGCGTTTGCGGTAGGGCAAGGTTGAAAAGCCCGCGATTATAACAATAATCGCGGGCTTGCGGGCGGGACGCAGGACGGCTTTTTCAGAAACTGTCTTCGGCCATCTCCAGGGTGCCGGCAGCGCCGGAGACAACGGACTCGGCCAGGCCAGCCGCCTGGGTCAGGAAGTGGTCGGCGAAAAACCGGGCTGTTGCCAGTTTGGCCGGCCAGAACGGGTCGCCATCGCCGGCGGCGATCTTCGCCCGGGCGATGACCGCCGCCCGGCCCATCTGCCAGCCGCCGGCGGTGATGCCGAGCAGGTACAGGAACGGCACGGCGCCGGCGTGGGTTCCCTTGGGATCCGCCGAGAAATTGGCGACGATCCACGAAACCGCCTTCTCCAGCGCGTCGACCGCAGCATTCTGGCGAGCGCCGATGGCGGCGAGATCGCCGTCGAGCCGGGCCGCAGCGGCGCGCATGTCGGTGATCACCGCCTTGATCGTCGCACCCTGCTCGCGGGCGATCTTGCGCCCGATCAGGTCGTTGGCCTGGATCGCCGTGGTGCCCTCGTAGATGGTGGTGATGCGCGCATCGCGCAGATGCTGGGCAGCACCGGTTTCCTCGATGTAGCCCATGCCGCCATGCACCTGGACGCCGAGAGAAGCGACGTCGATTGAGCTCTCGGTGCTCCAGCCCTTCACCACCGGGATCATCAGGTCGGCGAAGGCCTGTCCCTTCCTGCGCTCGCCTTCGTCCGGACTGGCGTGCGCGAAATCCTGCGCGGCCGCCGTCACGTAGGCAAGGGCGCGCATGGCCTCGACGCGCGAGCGCATCGACATCAGCATGCGACGTATGTCCGGGTGCCGGATGATCGCCACCTTCGGTCCGCCGCGCACACCGACCTCGGTACCCTGGACGCGCTCACGGGCATAGATCGCCGCCCGCTGGTAGGCGCGCTCGGCGTCGCCCAGCCCTTCGAGGCCGACGTTGAAGCGCGCCGCATTCATCATGATGAACATGTACTCGAGGCCGCGGTTCTCCTCGCCGACCAGCGTACCGATGGCGCCGCCATGGTCGCCGAAGGCAAGCACCGCGGTCGGGCTGCCGTGGATGCCGAGCTTGTGTTCGATCGACACGCAGTAGACATCGTTGCGCTCGCCCGGCGTGCCGTCGCCCTTCAGCAGGAACTTGGGCACGACGAACAGCGAGATGCCCTTGACGCCTTCCGGCGCGTTCGGCGTGCGGGCCAGCACGAGATGGACGATGTTGTCCGTCATGTCGTGCTCGCCGTAGGTGATGAAGATCTTCTGGCCGAAAATCCTGAAGGTGCCGTCGCCGACCGGCTCGGCCCGGCTACGCACGGCGGCCAGGTCGGAACCGGCGCTCGGCTCGGTCAGGTTCATCGTGCCGGTCCATTCGCCGGACACCAGATTCGGCAGGTAGGCTGCCTTCTGTTCGTCGCTGCCGGCGATCATCAGCGCCTCGATGGCGCCCTGGGTCAGCATCGGGCACAGCGAGAAGGCGTGGTTGGCGCCCTTCCACATTTCGCTGACGGCGGTCGACAGCAGGCGCGGCAGGCCCTGCCCGCCGAATTCCGGATCGCAGCCGAGGCCGTTCCAGCCATTGTCGACGAACTGGCGGTAGGCCTCCTTGAAGCCCGGCGTCGTGGTGACGACGGTATCCTTCCACCGGGCGCCATCGCTATCGCCGACGCGGTTGAGCGGCGATAGAACCTGGCTGGCAAAGCGGGCCGCCTCGTCGAGAATGGCATCGACGACATCCGGCGAAGCCTCCTCGCAGCCGGGCAAGACGATGACGTCGGCCTGGCCAGCGAGTTCCTGCATGACAAACCGCATGTCCTTCAGGGGCGCAACGTATTCGCTCATTGCGGTTCGTTCTCGCCGTCGATCTTGTTGGCCACTTCCTTCAGTTCGACAAGGAAGAGAAGGTCACTGACGACAGGCAGCGTGAAACCGATCCGCGTGCCGCCGCGGTTGTCGCGCAGCAACTGGTTCATGTAGCCGAGCACGTCGTCGCCTTGCCAGCGCTGGATGATCTTCTCCATGATCGCCGGCATCTCCTCGACCCCGCCCGGCATCCCGGCAGGCTGTATGGACGGCTTTGCTTCGAGTACGACGTCGACCCGGGTGTGATCCTGGCCTTCGGTGAAATCCTCCCAATTCTGGACCTGAACGTTGAAGTTCTTGTTCAGTTCATGGGCAACCTTTTCGAACTCGTGGCGCATCCCCGCCATCCGGTAAACATCCATCAGCCTGATCCACGGCTTGAGCGCCTCCTGCGGGTTGGTGTCGATGTATTCCTGCAGTGCCTGCGCCGCCCCCTTGACGCGACCGAACGAGAGCATGATCTCGGCCAGTTCCATCACGGGATTGGACTCGAAATGTTCGTCGACCGTAGCTGCCATGATCGACATCGTCGAATCGGGGCGCGGGCCCTTGGTCGTCGCCGGCGCGGCAGCGGCAACGGCGGCCGGATCGAGTTTGACCGGCCGCGCCATCGCTTCCGGCTCGACGTCGAGATCGACGCCGCCACGCTCTTCCCGCTCACCCTTGCGCTGTGGATCGACCGGAATTTCGGTCTCGCCGGACGACTCGCTCGCGCGCCGGTTACGCCAGCCCAGCCAGCCGGCAATGGCCAGCGCGGCTGCAATCAACGCACCGTACAACGTCCAGTTCGAGCCACCCGCATCGCTGCGTGCCGGTGCCGGTGCCGGTGTCGGTACCGGCGCGGCTGGTGGCGGCGGGGCGGCCGGCTTGGTGTCGGGTGCCTGAACGGCGGCCTGCTCGATTTTCTGTGTCAGCTCGGCGGCACGCTGCTGCAGCGCGCCGACCTGGGACTCCATGCTCTTGATTTTCTCCTCGGACGCCCCGGCATCTCCCGGCACGGCGGGAGCAGCAAGAACGGCAGCCTTGGGGGATTCGACAGCAGGCTTGCCGCCCGGCGCGACGGCCTCAGCCGAAACGCCCGCCACTGCCGGCTTGGGCGGCGCAACACGCGCCGGGGCGGCAGTCTCGCCGCGGGGCAGTCGTTGTCCTGGCGCTCGGTACCGGTTCCGCGTAGGCCAGCGCCTTGCCGCTCGGTGGCGAAGCGAGCAGGACGTACTCGCGGACCACGTCGTAGCCGCAGCCGACCTCCACCACGATACCCAGCGCCGGATCGTTGAGCGGAAGGTGGGAGCTGATCAGCAAAACAGGCGGTTGCCCCCGGCGGATGCTCAACGTCGCCTTCTTCAGCCAGGGCAGACTGCTGTCGCCCGCCGGCTGTTTCAAGCGGAAGCAGGTGGGATCGAGCCCTGCCTTTTCGCCACCGATGATCGCAATCTCCAGCTGCGGCCGTTCGCCTAGTGCCGGTGCGCCCCTGAGTTCCCCGAGCCCGATGGCGGCCGCATGACCGCAGAAGGCCAGCGATGCGGCAATCAGGGAATAACGAAATGCGTAATGACTCACTGATCACACCCCAATGACATTAAACCGGTTGAATTGTAGCCCTTATTTGTTGGCCAGATAAATCGAATCATCAAAAGTCGAGACCCACTGCGGACGATAAACCACAAACAGCGTCATCAGCATGCCCGAAAGCCAAGCCTCGGAAAACCCCAGCAGCAGGAAATACGGCAGGTACTCGCCAGCAAGATACTCCCATTCGTAGGCTCCTGCGAGGGTCAGGAGGGCGGTCGCCGCCAGTCCAACGCCAAGGATCGTCAGCGCCGCGCCGAAGAAGCCATTGGCGAATATGTACACAAAGAAATGCCGGGGAAGAAACCTGGCCACGAGCGACTGGACTCCGCTACTCACCAGGACCCCGACCCCGGCGGTCAGGCCTACATTGGCGCCAAGCGCGAAGAGGTCGCCGCCACCGTTCAGGACGATGCCGAGCGACACCAGCGAGAGACCGACGAATGCCAGATGCGGCCCGAAACTCAGCGTGAAGACGGTGGCGCCGAGGAGGTGGAGCGAGAGACCCGGCCTTGACCCCGGCCTTGAGATGCCAGACCAGGGTCAGGAGAACGATCATGCCCAGCCAGACGTTGAGCAGTTCCGCGTCACGTAGCCGCGACCACGGGGCGCGGACGACACTGCGGGCGAAAAGCGGTATCCAGACGGCCCAGGCCGCCCAGTACCACCCTTCGCCCAGCAGGTTGTCCGGCAGATTCACCCCGCCAGGCTAGCCGACCGCCTCCGCCAGTTGCGGCACCGCCTCGAACAGGTCGGCGACGAGACCGTAATCGGCGACCTGGAAGATGGGCGCATCCGGATCCTTGTTGATGGCGACGATCACCTTCGAATCCTTCATGCCTGCCAGATGCTGGATAGCGCCCGAGATGCCGACCGCGATGTAGAGCTGCGGAGCGACGATCTTGCCGGTCTGGCCGACCTGATAGTCGTTCGGCACGAAGCCGGCATCGACCGCGGCGCGCGAGGCGCCGAGCGCGGCGCCGAGCTTGTCGGCGAGCGGCTCGAGCAACTGGTGGAAGTTGTCGCCGCTGCCCAGGCCACGGCCGCCCGAGACGATGACCTTGGCGGCGCCCAGCTCGGGCCGTTCGGACTTGGTCAGTTCCCGGCTCTGCAACTGGCTGAGTCCGCAGTCGGCGGTTGCCGAAATGTTCTCGATCGCCGCGCTGCCACCGGTGGCAACCGGGTCGAAGGCGGTCGTGCGCACGGTGATGACCTTGACCGGGTCGGCGCTGCGCACGGTGGCCAATGCGTTGCCGGCGTAGATCGGGCGAACGAAGGTGTCGGCGGATTCGACGCCGGTGATCTCGGAAATCTGCGCGACGTCGAGCAGCGCGGCGACGCGCGGCAGCAGGTTCTTGCCGCAAGTGGTCGCCGGCGCGAGGATATGGCTGTAACCGGCGGCGTTGGCAACGATCAGGGCACCGAGGTTTTCCGCGGTCTGCGCCGCGTAGTGCGCGGCATCGGCGACCTTCACCCTGGCCACACCCTGCAGCTGGGCCGCCTCGCTGGCGGCAGCGCCGCAGTCGGTGCCGGCGACGAGAACGTCGATCTCGCCGCCGATTTTCACGGCTGCGGCAACGGTGTTGAGGGTGGCGGCCTTCAGGCTCAGGTTGTCGTGTTCGGCAATGACGAGAATGGTCATGGCTGTTTCCCCTTAGATCACTTTCGCTTCATTGCGAAGCTTGTTCACGAGTTCGGCGACATCCGCCACCTTGATGCCGGCACTGCGCCCGGACGGCTCGGAAACCTTGACGGTAGCCAGGCGCGGCGCGACATCGACGCCCAGATCAGCCGGCGTGACGGTGTCGAGCGGCTTTTTCTTGGCCTTCATGATGTTCGGCAGGGTCGCGTAGCGCGGCTCGTTCAGGCGCAGGTCGGCGGAGATCACGGCCGGCAGCGCGACTTGCAGGGTTTCGAGACCGCCATCGATCTCGCGGGTGACGTTGGCCTTGCCATCGGCGATGACGACCTTCGAGGCGAAGGTCGCCTGCGACCAGCCGGTGAGCGCCGCAAGCATCTGGGCGGTCTGGTTGGCGTCGTCGTCGATCGCCTGCTTGCCGCAGATGACCAGTTGCGGCTGCTCCCTGTCGCACAGTGCCTTGAGCAGCTTGGCGACGGCCAGCGGCTGCAGATCCGCGTCGCTCTCGACCAGGATGCCGCGGTCGGCGCCGATCGCCATCGCCGTGCGCAGCGTCTCCTGGCAGGCCGCAAGGCCGCAGGATACCGCTATAACCTCGGTGGCGATACCGGCCTCTCGCAGCCGAACCGCCTCCTCGACGGCAATCTCGTCAAAGGGATTCATGCTCATCTTGACGTTGGCCAGGTCGACACCCGTACCATCCGCCTTCACGCGCACCTTGACGTTGTAATCGATAACCCGCTTCACGGGGACGAGTATTTTCACAAACATCTCCTTTTCGGTCGTTTCAATTATTTCCGACGTGCTGTTTGACAGCCGCCCCAGCATTGCCCACAATGGCCATACTGTTTGGTACGGAGAGCATACGGTACCGTATGGAAAAGACGATTGTCAACCCCCAGCGGCAATTTTCCCGCCGGAAACTGGCCACCCCGCGCACCCAGCTCGACCGCAGCCAGTGGATCGAGGGCGCTATCGACCTCATTGCCAACGACGGCGTCAACGGTCTGCGCGTCGAAACCCTCGCCAGGCAATGCGGCGTCACGAAGGGCAGCTTCTACTGGCATTTCAAGGACCGCCAGGACTTGCTGACCGCCGTCCTCGATTACTGGCGGGATGGCCGCTTGCGGGACATCGAGAAGACCACGTCGGCCCCGCCGGGCGACGAGGGCGCCCAGTTGCATGTCGTTTTCGACGTTTACGCCGCGAGCCCCAACCGCAAGGGCGTGTCGATCGAACTCGCGGTGCGCGACTGGGCCCGCCATGACCCGCAGGCGGCCGCCATCGTCGAGTCGGTCAACCTTTATCGACTGGATTGCACGCGCAAGCTGTACGTCGCCGCCGGCATGTCGGATGCCGACGCAAAAAGCCGCAGCGTGCTGCTCTACGCCTGCGTCTTCGGGCTGTCGCTGATGCATTACGCGCATTTCGACGACCATCTCGACGATCTCAGGCAGCGTATCGCGGACCGCATCATCTCGCCCTAGGCGCCACAGGCGGCCAGTTGGCCGCCGATCTTGAGTTCGTTCTCCCAGCGCAGCAGGTCGGCGGCCAGCTGGTCGACCGCCGCCGTCAGGGCGGCGACTCCCCCGCGCGAATCCGCCGCGACGGCCGGCTTCTCGATCCTCGCGTCGAACCCGGCCAGCCGCGCCCGCGAGCGGTCGAGCAACTGCACCCGGGCTTGCAGCAAGGCTTTGCTGACCGTCGGTGTGGCGAACACCTGGCTGAACTCGTCGATGTCGACCCGCAGCACGCAGCGGCTCCGGCTCTGCCCGGCCGGCATGAGGGCCAGCCTCTGCATCAGCCGCTGCTGCACCAACTGGGCGACCGGCCCGGCCCAGCGCGCCCGCGTGTACTCGCGCAGCCGTGCCGGCTCGGCGTAGGCGAGGCGATACCCGATGCCGAGCGAGTCGAACCAAAGCGGCGCCCGCACCTCGACCGCCAGTTCGCCGCCCGCCGGCCGCTCGGCGAACCGGGAGACGGGCAGCCCGAAATCGTAGATCTCCAGCGCCACGTCGCCGCCCCGCCTGCCACCGCCATAGCAGGCGGCGAGCAGCAGGCAACAGGCAATCACCAGAAGGGGTCGCATCAGCGCTCCCCCCCTGCCGTGAAGCCGGCTTCGCCCGGGCCGGGTGTCGGCGCCGGAACGCCGAACACCAGCCCCTGCGGCGAATCCTCGAGCAGGCGCAGGACGCGGCTCAGTTGCCGCGATGTCACCGAGAAGTCGGCGGACAGTTCGTTGAGCCGCGGCATCAGCGCCGCCGCTCCACCCGCCGAAGCGTCGCCCAACGCCACATCGAGCTTGTCCGTGGTGACCTGCATCTTGCCGATCAGCACGCGCGTATCGGCCAGCAGTGGCGCCAGTTCGCCGGCCGCTTGCGAAATTCTCCCGACGTTGCGGTCGTCGAGCAGCTTTCTCACCTGGAGGAGCGTCCCGTTCAGATTTTCCACGGCCGGCCTCATGCTCGCCGAGACCACTTCCAGATTCGCCAGCGTCGCTGCGAAGCGCTTGCGGTTGTCCTCGTCGAGTACCGCAGCGATCTCCTTCAACACCTCCTGCGCCTGTCTGAGCGTTGCGGTACCGCTCTCGTTGAGTTCCTCGAGCAATGAAGGGACCATGACGATGCGGTTGGCCGTTTCGCTTCCCGCAACCAGCGGCTCACGGCTCTTGCCCGTCTCGATCAGCATGACCTGCGCAATCCCGGTGACGCCCTGATAGGCAAGCTTGGCGACCGTGCCCCGGGTTAGCGGAATGTCGTCCCTGACCGTGATACTCACCAGGATGTTGTCGGAGTCGTCGGGATCGAGGCGGACGTCGGTGACCTTGCCGACGCGAATGCCGCGATAGCGGACCTGCGCCTGCGGATTGAGGCCGCCGACGCTTTGCCGGGTAACGACAACGTATTCGCGCATGTTGTCCTGCCGGTCGCGCAGCCAGGCAAGCGCGAGCAGCGCCGCGGCTCCGAAAAGCAGGGCAAACAGACCGGCGGCGAAGGCATGAGACTTGTTTTCCATTCAGCTCTCCTGCATCAACCGGTTCCCGTTCGCACCCCTGAACGCGGCAACCAGCGGGTTGTCACCCGCCATCACCACCGCCAGCGGACCGAATTCCACGATGCGCTGCTCGGCAAGCACGGCCACGTGACTGGCCAGCCCGGTCAGCGTGTCGAGGTCGTGCGTCACCATGACGACTGTCAGCCCGAGTTCACGCTGCAACTGGCCGAGCAGTTCGACGAAGCCGCGGCTGCGGTCCGGATCGAGGCCAGCCGTCGGCTCGTCGAGCAGCAGCAACTCCGGCTCGAGCGCCAGCGCCCGAGCGAGCGCCACGCGCTTGACCATGCCGCCGGAAAGCTCCGCAGGCATCAGTTTGCCATGTTCGGGCGTGAGTTCAACCATGGCCAGCTTGAGATGGACGAGGCGGCTGATCCAGGACTCGTCCAGGCACTTCAGCTCGCGCAGCGGAAAGGCGACATTTTCGTAGGCGGACAGCGCCGAAAAAAGCGCGCCGCCCTGGAAAAGCACACCGAGCCGGCGCAGGATGCCGCGTTGCGCAGGCAGCGAAGCGTGGACGAGGTCGTGACCAAAAAGACGAACCGTACCCGCATCGGGCTCGATAAGGCCGATGATCTGCCGCAGCAGGGTTGTCTTGCCGCTGCCCGAACCGCCGACCAGCCCGACGATCTGCCCGGCATCCACCCGCAGGTCGAGGTCGCGATGGACCTGCTGGTCGCCGAATCGCGTGCTCACACCGCGCATCTCGACCACCGCTGGCAGCGGCCCCGGGCTCACAGCTCGGGCACCCCGATACTGCGCGTCATGATGGCGAAGATCGCGTCGATCAGGATGACCAGCGTGATCGCCGTGACCACCGAGGAGGTCGTGTTGGCCGACAGGCTCTCGGTGTTCGGCTGTACGCGCAGGCCGAAATGGCAGGCCACCCAGGCGACGACGAAACCGAAGACAAGACCCTTGCCCAGCCCGATGACCAGATTGGCGACCGGTACGGCGCGCTGCAGGTTCTGGAAGAAGAAATGGAACGGGATGTCGAGCTGCACCAGCGCCGCCACCATGCCGCCGAACACGCCGGCAGCGGAAGCCCAAAGCACGAGCAACGGCATCGCTGCGGTCAACCCGAGAATCTTGGGCAAAACCACGCGGATGGTCCGCGAAATGCCCATCGCGGTCAGCGCGTCGATTTCCTCGGTCACCCGCATGACGCCGATCTGCGCCGTCATCGCCGAACCCGAGCGCCCGGCGACGAGGACGGCAACCAGCACCGGGCCAAGTTCGCGGATGATGGAAACACCGAGGATATTGATGATGTAGATGTCGGCGCCGACGCTGCGCAACTGGAGGGCCGAGAGATAGCTGATGGTGACACCGATCAGGAAGCCGACCAGCGCCGTCACCGGCAGGGCCAGCGCGCCCGCCTTGTAGACATTGGCCGAAAACTCCTTCCAGGGCATCTCGGACGGGTGCCGCAGGACGTGCGCCAGATCGAGCAGGAACTGGCCATAGAGGCTCACCAGTCCGCGCAGATTGTCGACGAAGGCAAGCGCGAGCAGGCCGATCTTCTCGACCGGGCGACCTTTCCGCGCGACCGCCCCCCCCGCCGCAACGGGCAGCGCCGCCACCCGCTCCAGCGTGCGGCGCTGGGTATCCGAAATGACCAGCCCGGCCGGCCAGCGTTCGCCCCATGCGCCCCAGAGGAGAACCGCCGCCGCGCTGTCGAGGCGCGCGACGGAAGAAAGGTCCCAGCGCCGGTCGGCAAGTGTTCCGTCGGCCAGTTGCCGGCGCAATTCGGGCAACTGCGGCAGCATCTCCGCCAGCGTCCATGTCCCGGTCATGACGACCTGCCCCGGCGCGAACCGCAGGCCGGGCGGAACGCTCACGCAATCTTCCTTCTCGGCTTGGACTCGACGACATAATCGCGCCCGATCCGCTTCCAGATCGCCGCTTCATCGCGCAGCGCCGCCGCCGTCCACGGATTGCGCGCCAGCCACTGGGCGGGAACTTCGAGCAGAAAGCCGGTCGCCGTCACCGTCGCCCGCCAGGCGGGCAAGGCGCGGTCATCACGGGTCCGGTGCAGGAGCACGGCGAGACGCAGGCAGAACAGCAGCTTCCAGGCATCGTCCTCGGGCGGCACCCCGCCAAGCTTTTCGAGTTTGCCGCGGTGCCCGAGCACCAGCCAGGCGAGCCGCGCCTGATCCTTCTTGGAAAAGCCGGGCATGTCGGCGAAGGTCAGGATGTAGGCGCCATGTTTATGATAGGCGTTGTGCGCCATGGAAATGCCGATTTCATGCAGGTTCGCCGCCCACGACAGGAACTGGACGTCGTTCTCCGCCGGCGCGTCCACGCTGATCTGGTTGAGCGCGCGCAGCGCCGTCGCCTCGACGCGCTCGACTTGGTCGGCCTCGACCTGATAACGGCCACGGAAGCGGGCGACGGTCGCATCGCGCATGTCCTGATGATGGTAACGGCCGAGCAGGTCGTACAGCACGCCGAGGCGCAAGGCGCCGTCGGCGTAAGTCATGCGCTGGATTTCCATCTCCTCGAAGATCGCCGACAGGATGGCGACGCCCCCCGGCAGCACCGGCAGGCGGTCGGTGTCGGCACCTTCCAGACCCAGCGCCTCGGCCGAGCCGGCCTTGATCAGCAAGTCGCAGAGCCGGTCCAGCCCGACGCGCGTGATCCCGCTCTCGTCGTTCGGATTGAGATGGTTCATTTCGAGGATGTCGGCAATCGACCGCGCCGACCCCGACGAGCCGATCGCTTCGATCCAGCCCATGCGCTGGAAGTCATGGGCGATCAACTCGACTTCCTTGGCCGCCGCGACCTGCGCCTCGCGCATGCGCCGGCGGTCGATCCGGCGATCCGGAAAATAGCGCAGCGTGTAGGAAACACAGCCGATGTAGAGCGATTCCATCAGTTGCGGATCGTGCCGCTTGCCGATGATGAACTCGGTCAACCCGCCGCCGATATCGATGACCAGGCGCTTGTGCGCTGCCGTCGGCAGCGAGTGCGAAGCGCCGATGTAGATCAGGCGGGCTTCCTCGCGGCCAGCAATGACCTCGATCGGAAAGCCGAGCGCTGCCTCGGCCTGCGGCAGGAACTGCATCGCGTTCTTGGCGACGCGCAGGGTGTTGGTGGCAACGGCGCGCACGGCCCCCTTTTCCAGCCCGCGCAGGCGCTCGCCGAAGTAAAGCAGGCAGTCGAGAGCACGCGCCTGCGATGCCCCATCGAGACGCTTTTCGGCATCCAGCCCGGAGGCCAGACGCACGGGTTCCTTAAGGGAATCCAGCGGATAGATCTGGTCGCCAACCACCCGTCCAACCTGCAGGCGGAAACTGTTGGAACCCAGATCGACGGCAGCCAGGGTATCGTATGTCATTGATCCGGCACGCGGAGAGGTTCTAACCGGGATACATTCTAACACCGGCGGTCATTGTCGGTTCCGTTTGCGCCGACGCAAAAAAACCTGCCGGCTTTCACCGGCAGGTTTCTCGCTGGAACGATGTCAGCGTCAGCTTGCCAGCACGTTCCTGATCTGCTCGATGGTGGAGGCATCGTCGATGGTCGGCAGGTCACCGACATCGCGGCCCTCGGCCAAGCGCCTGCAGCGAGCGGCGCAGCATCTTGCCGGAACGCGTCTTCGGCAGGCCAGTGACGAAATGCACGCGGGCCGGACGGGCGATCGCGCCGAGGCTGCCATCGACGGTCGCCATGACTTCCTTCTCCAGCGCCTTGGCCAACTCGGGCGTAGCAACCCTGGAAGCGTCCTTGACGACGGCAAACGCCATCGGCATCTGGCCCTTGAGCTTGTCCTCGACGCCGACCACGGCGACTTCGGCGATCGCCGAGTGGATCTGGATCGCCTCCTCGATTTCACGGGTGCCCAAGCGGTGGCCGGCAACGTTGATGACGTCGTCGGTGCGCCCAAGGATGGTGAAGTAGCCTTCGTCGTCCTTGATCGCCCAGTCGAAGGACGAATAGACCAGCGGTTCCTTGAACAGCGTGAAATAGGTGCTGACGAAGCGGTCGTCCTGGCCCCAGACGGTGGTCAGGCAGCCCGGCGGCAGCGGCGGCACGACGGCGGCGATACCCTTCTCGTTGGCATCGCACTCGGACCCGTCCTCGCGGAAGATCCTGAGGTCGTAACCATAGACCGGGAAGCTCGGCGAACCGAGCTTGATCCGTGTCTTCTCGACACCCGGGCACCGCGGCCAGCATCGGCCAGCCGGTCTCGGTCTGCCAGTAGTTGTCGATGACCGGCTTCTGCAATTCGTTCATGAACCACTCGTGGGTCGGTCTCGTCGAGCGGCTCGCCGGCCATGAAGATGTGCTTGAGCGAGGACAGATCGTACTTGTGCATGAAGGCCGGATCCTGCTTCTTCAGGACGCGGGCGGCGGTCGGCGCCGAGAACATGACGTTGACCTTGTACTTCTCGACGATCTGCCACCAGATACCGGGGTCCGGACGCAGCGGCGTGCCTTCGTACATCACGGTGGCCATGCCGGCAATCAGCGGGCCATAGATGATGTAGGAGTGGCCGACCACCCAGCCGATGTCCGAAGTGGAGAAATAGGTCTCGCCCTCGCCGCCACAGTAGATGTGCTTCATCGACGAAGCCAGCGCCACCGCGTAGCCGCCGGTGTCGCGCTGCACGCCCTTGGGCTTGCCGGTCGTGCCGGAGGTGTAGAGGATGTAGGACGGCTCGGAGGACTCCATCCATTCGCACGGCACCTGCGCGTCCATGATGCTGGGCGCGCAAGCGTCGCGTAATCGACATCACGCCCCTCGACCTTGTTGAAACCCTTGTCAATGCCACGGTCGACCATCAGCACCTTGGCGGGCTTGTATTCGGCCAGGTCGATGGCTTCATCGAGCAGATCCTTGTAGGGTACCGCCTTGCCGCCGCGCATGCCGGCGTCGGCGGAAACGATCGAGTACCGGCATGGCATCGTCGATGCGGGTCGCCAGCGACCCGGACGCGAAACCGCCGAAGACCACCGAGTGGATGGCGCCAATCCGCGCCGAGGCCAGAATGGCAAAGGTTGCCTCGGCAATCATCGGCATGTAGATCAGGATGCGATCGCCGCGCTTGACGCCGAGGCTCTTGTAGATCGCCGCCATGCGCTCGACTTCGCGCTGCAGTTCGGCGAAGGAGTAGATCGTCTCCTGGTCGGTCTCCGTCGAGACATAGATCAGCGCCCGGTCGTTCGGGCGCTTCGCCGCATGACGGTCGACGGCGTTGTAGCAAAGGTTGGTCTTGCCGCCGACGAACCACTTGGCGAACGGCGGGCGGGAATAGTCGCAAACCTGGGTGAACGGCTCGTTCCAGTCGATCAGCTTGGCCTGCTCGGTCCAGAACTGATCCGGCTTTTCGATGGAATACTGGTGAAACTCCTTGTATGTCGCCATATGACTCCCTCTAGTGGTTATTCCTGCACTCTAAAAAACAAACGCCGGGCTTATTTGTTGTTCGTTGCCCGGTCTCGCAAGCGGCGTTCGATTTCTGCCAACGGCAGATCCAACCCCAATTCCTGATCCATCAGACGCAGCAGCGGCAGCAGTTCGGCACCGAGCTGCGTCATGTACGGGCGCACCACGTCACCGCGGCGTGCTGCGATCAACTCCAGCGCCCGCTGCACCTTCAACTGGCGGAGTACCGCCGGGCCCGTATCCCCGGCAACGATGCGGTTACCGCCGGCGCGCATGGCATCGTCCATCCGCCGGCCGGCGAGAGCGAGCAGCGCCGCCCCCGAATCAGCGACATCCGCCGGCACGCTGGAAAGACCGATGCTGACCGTCAGCGAGACCGGCTGCCCCTGCACAGGCACGTGGGAAACCTCGACGGCTTCGCGCACGCGCTCGGCGAACGCCGAGAACATCAGGGGCGACGTTCCAGGGGCGACAATGGCGAACTGCGCCGGCCCGAAATGGCCCAGGCTGTCTTCCTGACGCACCTTGCCCGCCAGCATCTTGGCGAAACGCGCGCCGACGCGCTCGGCCAGTTCGGCGCCGAGCCGCTCCCGCACGCGCTCGAACGAGTCGAAGCCGAGCACCATGACGCACACCTCGACGCCGGCACGCGCGACGTGCGCCAGTGCCTGCCCCGCCTGCTGCTCCAGATAATTGCGCGAATAGAGGCCGCTGGCCGGATCCCGGACCATGCTCTCGCGGCCGGCCTCGAGATCATCGCGCGCGGCGGAAAGCGCGAACAGGTTGTTCAGCCGGGTCAGAATTTCGGTGCTGCCGACGCCCTTGGTAACGAAGTCGGAAACGCCCTGGCGCCGGGCCCGCTCGCGTTCTTCCTCGGTTTCCTCGCCGGAGACGACGATGAACGGGATCTCCTGCAAGCGCCGCAGGTCCGACGCACGGACGCGCTGCAGCAACCCGTAGCCATCCAGCCTCGGCATCTGCAGGTCGGAAATGACGGCCCTGATCGAGTCGTCGGCAAGCAGGTGCTCCCAGGCCGCCTCGCCATCCCCCTCCTCGCGGACATCGAAATGCCCGCGCAGGTTGCGGACCAGCGCCATGCGCACCAGGCGCGAATCGTTGACCACCAGTATGCGCGGCAGGTCGGCCATCTCAGGCTCCGCCGACGGCCACGACGACACGCCCCTTGGCGTGCCCGGCAATGTACTGGTCGAACGTGGCCGGCAGTTCGTCGAAAGCGATCTGGCGCGCCATTGTCGCCAGATGCGGCGGCCGCATGTCGCTTGCCAGGCGCTGCCAGACGTTATGGCGATAGGGCTCGCCGATGTAGCCGGAATCCACCCCGAGCAGCGAGACACCGCGCAGGATGAAGGGCGCCACCGTGGTATTCAGGTTCATGCTGGCGGCCAGGCCGATGCTGGCGATCGTGCCGCCCTGCATCATCGTGCTGGCCATCCAGGCGAGAACGTCGCCGCCCAGATTGTTGACCGCACCTGCCCAGCGCGCCCGGTCGAGGGGCCTGATTCGCGCCAGGTCGAGTTCGTCGCGGAGCATCACCTCGGCGGCGCCGAGACTGCGCAGGTAGTCCGCCTCGCCGGCCTTGCCGGTCAACGCCACGACGTGATAGCCGAGACGGGCGAGGATATCGACTGCCAGGCTGCCCACCCCGCCGGTCGCGCCGCTGACGATGACCGGGCCGTTCGCCGGCGTCAGCCGGTTCTCTTCCATCCGGACGATGGCCAGCGCCGCGGTGAAACCCGCCGTGCCGAGCGCCATCGCCTCGTAGAGCGACAGACCGGCCGGCAGCGGCACGACCCAGTCGCTCGGGACGCGGGCGATCTCGGCATAGCCGCCGTGATGGGAGACGCCGATGTCGAAGCTGGTCGCGATCACCGGATCACCCGCCTTGAACCGCGGATCGGCACTGGCGATGACGGTGCCGGACAGGTCGATGCCGCCGACGCACGGGAAGCGGCGAATAATCTTGCCGGCGCCTGTCGCCGCCAGGGCATCCTTGTAATTGACACTGGAGTAGGCAACGCGGATCGTCACGCTGCCGGGGTCGAGCCGGCTCTCGTCGAGCGTGGCGAAACCGCTGACGACCTTGCCATCCCGTTCCTCGATCAGCAGCGCCTTGAAGGAATCCATTGTTGTCCTCGCTCGGTGGAAGGGAAATTGTATTCATAATTACGGGCAATGAACATAGCCTGCGGCCGAGTTCATTTTTCCCGCTCCCGCCACCGCCTGCCGGGCCGGGACAATTGCCGGACAGTCGGTAATGTCTTTACAGCATCCGGATTCTTCCCTATAGTTCGGCCCTATGCGTAAAGTACTAGGCACCATTTTGCTCGCCGTCGCCGCGATCGGCGCTGGCGGCACGGCCATTGCGACCGAACAGTTGCGTAAGGCCGAGGAACAGCCATCCTTCTTCGAGCGTTACACCAACGCGGCTCACGACGTGATCCTGCATAGCCTGAAGCTGGTCGGCGTGCGTTATCGCTTCGGCGGCAACGACGAGGGCACGGGGCTTGACTGCAGCGGCTTTGTCCGCCTCGTGTTCAAGGACACCCTCGGCACCCAGTTGCCGCGTACGGCGGCCGAGATGAGCCAGGTCGGCCAGCGCGTCGACACCAGCCAGCTCAAACCCGGCGACCTCGTCTTCTTCAACACGATGCGGCGCACTTTCTCGCACGTCGGCATCTATCTCGGCGACAACCACTTCCTGCACGCACCGCGCACCGGTGCCGAGATTCGCGTCGAGAGCATGGAAGACAGCTACTGGATCAACCGCTACAACGGCGCCCGCCGGATCATCGAAGGCAACTGAGCGACCAATGCGGCCCCTGTGCCGCATTTTTTCGGGCATCAATCAATAACGATTCGCATTTACATGCGAGGCATGGCTGGCTAAAATGGGCGGATAGTCACCCATGTCCCCGGAGCCTGCCGCATGAAGTCGCTGACCACCCCAATCGCCGCCGCCCTGGCGGCGCTGGCCTTCGCCGCCCACGCCGACGACAAGTCACTCAACCTGTATTCGGCCCGCCATTACCAGACCGACGAAGCGCTCTACGCCAACTTCACCCGGCAGACCGGCATCAGGATCAATCGCGTCGAAGGCAAGGAAGACGAGCTTCTCGAGCGCATCAAGAACGAAGGCGCCAACAGCCCGGCCGACGTCTTCCTCACCGTCGATGCCGCGCGCCTGGCCAGGGCGCATGAACTCGGACTCTTTGCGCCGCTCGCCTCGACGACCCTGGAAACCCGCGTTCCCGCCCATCTGCGCACCGAGGACTGGTCGTCATTCTCGACCCGCGCCCGCGTCATCATCTACAACAAGGGAAGCGTCAGGGCCGAGGACGTCCAGACTTACGCGCGACCTCGCCAATCCCCGGTTGAAGGGCAAGCTCTGCTCGCGTTCCGGGTCGCACCCTTACAACCTGTCGCTGATGGCCTCGGTAATCGCCCACCAGGGCGAAGCGAAGGCCGAGGAATGGGCGCGCGGCATGGTCGCCAATTTCGCCCGCGCCCCCAAGGGCGGCGATACCGACCAGATCAAGGCGGTCGCTGCCGGCGAATGCGGCGTCGCGCTGTCCAATACCTACTACGTTGCACGCATGATGCGGTCAACCAAGCCGGAAGAGCAAAAACTGATGGAAAAGGTTGGCGTCGTCTGGCCGAACCAGGCCACCACCGGCACCCACATCAACGTTTCCGGCGGCGGCATGCTGAAATCTGCCCCGCACAAGGTGGCAGCGGTTCGGTTCCTCGACTACCTCGCCTCCGACGACGCCCAGCGCCACTTCGCCGACGGCAACAACGAATGGCCGGCGGTGGAGAGCGTCAAGGTCGCCAACCCGGCGCTCGATGCCCTGGGCAAGTTCAAGGCCGACAAGCTGCCGGTCAGCAATCTGGCGATGTACCAGACCAAGGCCCAGATCATCTTCGACCGCGCCGGCTACAAGTAGGACACCGGTACCGCTAAGGCGCCGTTAAGACTCGCGCCCTACACTCGTTCTCCATGTTCAACCCATGGAGAACGACGATGAGACTCTTTCCCGCACTGCTCCTGCTGCTCGCCGCCGGCGTCGGTCACGCCGCAACCCCGCAACAGATCGGCCAGACCTACGCCGCCGAAGCCGCAACCAGCCAGCCCGCTTTCACACCCTCGGCCAAACGCGGTGAAGCGCTCTTCCGCCAGCGTTTCGCGATCAGCGACAAGATGCCGACCTGCGCCAGTTGCCACACCGACAACCCGCTGGCGACCGGCCAGCATGTCGTCACCGGCAAGACGGTCCGTCCGCTGGCCGTCGCCGCCAATGGCGAGCGCTTCAGCGATCCGGCCAAGGTGGAAAAATGGTTCGGCCGCAACTGCAAGGAAGTCATCGGCCGCGCCTGCACGCCGGCGGAAAAAGCCGATTTCGTTGCCTTCATGGGCGAGGCACGCTGAGATGAAACGGCTTGCCCTCATCGCCTTGCTCGGCTGCGCCCTCCCCGCCCTCGCCGACCGCCTGCCGCTCCCCGCCGGCACACCCGCCAGCTACAAGGCTGAATGCGGAAGCTGTCACCTGGCCTATCCGCCGGCCCTGCTCTCCGCCGGGGACTGGCAGCGCACCATGGCCGGTCTCAAAGAACACTTCGGCAGCGATGCTGCGGTCGACCCCAAAATTGCCCAGGAAATCGGCGCCTTCCTCGAGCGCCATGCCGGCAACGCCGGCAAGCTGGGGAGCGCCGGCAGAGCCGCCGCGCATCAGCCAGACCGCCCGTTTCGTCCGCGAGCACCGCAAGATTCCGGCCACGTTCTGGCAGGATCCGCGCGTCAAATCGGCCGCCAACTGCGAAGGCTGCCATCGCGGTGCGGCAGAAGGCCGTTACAGCGAGCACGACATCACCATTCCCGAATTGCGGAGATAAACCATGCAAAAAATACTCGTCTGGGACTTGCCGGTACGCCTCGGCCACTGGCTGATGGTCGGCGGCTTCTGCCTCGCCTGGCTGACCGGCGACAGCGAAACCTTCCGGCTGGTGCACGTCATCGCCGGCGCCACCGTTCTCGGCGTCGCCACCTTCCGCCTGCCCTGGGGGTTCATCGGCTCGCGCTATGCCCGCTTCGTCGATTTCGTACGCGGACCGGCCAGGGTCAAGGACTACCTGTTCAGCCTGCTGCGCCTGCAACCGGCGCACCATGTCGGCCACAACCCGGCCGGCGGCTGGGCCATCGCTGCCCTGCTCGCGCTCGGCATCCTGACCGGCCTCGCCGGCTGGGCAACCTACAACGACATCGGCGGCCACTGGCTGGAAGATCTGCACGAAGGCCTGGCGACCGCGATGCTGACGGTCGTCATCGTTCACATTGCCGGCGTCGTCTCCGGCAGCCTGCTGCACGGCGAGAACCTGGTGCGCGCCATGGTGAACGGCCGCAAGCAGGGCACCGCGGAGGAAGCCATCCCGTCGGCGCGTCCGTTCGCCGCTTTCCTCCTGCTGGCCTGGGTCGCCGCCGCCGGCTGGCTGGTGGTGAGCTGATAGAATCCGGCGATGCGCATCCTGCTTGTCGAAGACGACCTCCAGCTTGGCGACGGTCTGATGGTCGGCCTGCGCCAAGCCGGCTTTGCCGTCGACTGGGTGCGCGACGGGCATGCCGCCGACCTTGCCCTGAGCACCGAAACCTTCGATCTCGTCGTCCTCGATCTCGGCCTGCCCCGGCTCTCCGGCATGGAGGTCCTGAAGCGCGCCCGCGACCGGGGCCGCACCGCCCCCGTCCTCATCCTGACCGCACGCGACGCCACCGGCGACAAGGTCTCCGGTCTCGACGCCGGGGCCGACGACTATCTGGTCAAGCCGATCGACCTTGACGAACTGGCCGCCCGCATCCGCGCCCTGACCCGGCGCAGTGCCGGCCGCGCAGCGCCGTTGTTGACCCACGGCAACCTCGCCCTCGACCCCGCCGCCCACAGCGTCACGCTGGCCGGTCAGCCGGTCGACCTCGCCAGCCGCGAGTTCTCGCTGTTGCAGCTGCTCCTCGAAAGCGCCGGCCGCGTGCTGACCCGCAGCCAGCTCGAACAGTCGCTGTACGGCTGGGGCGACGAGCCGGACAGCAATGCGCTCGAGGTGCACATCCACCATCTGCGCAGGAAGCTGGGCAGCGAACTGATCCGCACCCTGCGCGGCGTTGGCTACACGATACCGAAATGACCTTGCCGACGTGAACACCGTCTGGTTCTCGCTGCGCCGCCGCCTGCTCGCGCTGCTGCTCGGCGGCGTCGCCGCGGCCTGGCTGGTGACCATGGTATTCAGCTTCATCGACGCCCACCATGAAGTGGACGAACTGTTCGACGCCCAACTGGCGCAATCGGCGCAGGCTCTGCTCGCGCTGGCCGATCACGACGAAGGCGAAGACATCGGCGACCTCGGCGAGATCACCCACAAGTACCAGCGCCGGCTGCGCTTCCAGATCTGGAGTGCCGACGGCAAGCTGCTGATGCGCTCGAAAAATGCCCCGAAAACGCCGTTGACCGCAACCGACGGCTTTTCCGAAACGCGCGGCAAGGACGGCCGCTGGCGGCAGTTCAGCCAGTGGAACGACGCGCGCAACCTGCAGGTTCAGGTCAGCGAAAACCATCACGTGCGCGACGAACTGATCGGCCATATCGCCTGGCGCCTGCTGCTGCCCGCTCTCTTCGGCCTGCCGCTGATCGGCGTTTGGGTCTGGCTGGCCACCCGGCACGGGCTGGCGTCGCTCGACGTCGTCGCTAGGCAGATCGCCAGCCGCGACCCGCAGCAACTGCAGGCGGTCAGCCCGCCCGCCGCCCCCGAGGAAATCCGCACCATGCTGGAAGCCCTCAACGGCCTGTTCGCACGCGTCGAGGCAGCCCTCGCCGCCGAGCGCCGCTTCACCGCCGACGCCGCCCACGAGCTGCGCACCCCGCTCGCGGCCCTGCAGGCGCAGTTGCAGGTCGCCCTGCGCGCCCGCGACAGTGCCGAACGCGACCACTCGCTGCAGCAACTGCAGGACGGCCTCGCACGCGCCGCGCGCCTCGTCGACCAGATGCTGCAACTGGCCCGACTCGATCCGGAATCCGGCCTGCCCAACCCGGTCGCGGTCGACCTCGGCAAACTCGCCGAATCCGTCTGCGCCGAACTGGGCACAGCGATCCTCGCCAGGAACCTCGACTTCGCCCTCGCTGCGGCAAGCGGCTGCATCGTCACCGGCCAGGCCGACTGGCTGCGTGTACTGATGCGCAACCTGGTCGACAACGCCATCCGCTACACCCCGGCAGGCGGCCGCGTGCGCGTCGCTGTGGCCAGCGACGGAGGCCGCTGCCAGTTCAGCGTCAGCGACAGCGGGCCGGGCATTCCGGCCAGCGAACGCGACGCCGTCCTGCGTCGCTTCCATCGCCTGGACCACGGCAACGCGCCGGGCAGCGGGCTGGGGCTGGCGATCGTCGCGCGCATCGCCGAACTGCACGGCGCCGCGCTGACGCTGGCCGACAACGATCAGGCCCCCGGCCTGCTGGCAAGCGTTGCCTGGTGACGGGGAGCGTCGGGGCATCGGCCTCGTGCGCCGCCCCGCGGTCATTGGACGCAACACCGACGCATCGGTTACCCTGAAACATTGCTTGCCTGGTACTCGACCTATGGACTGGAAGAACGGCTTTCGTCAAGCGGGCGTGCCGGCAGCGCTTGGGGCTGCATTGCTGTTTGGTGCGGGGACGCCGCTGGCCAAATGGCTGCTCGATGCGGTCAGCCCGTGGATGCTGGCGGGCCTGCTTTATCTCGGGTCGGGGCTGGGGCTGGCGTTGTATCGTCGCCTGAGAAGGGCGCCGCCCGTTCGCCTTGCCACAAACGAGGCCGCCTGGCTGGCCGGAGCAATTCTGGCGGGCGGCATCGTCGGCCCCGTTCTTCTGATGTTCGGATTGACCGGCATGCCTGCTTCGGGCGCCTCGCTGTTGTTGAATGCGGAAGGAGTATTCACCGCGCTTCTGGCCTGGTTCGCCTTCAAGGAAAACTTCGACCGGCGGATCGCCCTCGGCATGGGATTGATCGTGGCCGGCGCGCTCATTCTCAGTTGGTCCGGCGAAGCCCGGTTTTCCGGGCTGTTGCCGACCTTGGCCATTCTGGGCGCCTGCCTGGCATGGGGCATCGACAACAACCTGACACGCAAGGTGGCGCTCGCCGACGCGACGTGGATCGCTTCGGTGAAGGGCCTGGTGTCAGGCGCCGTCAATTTGGCGCTGGCCCTGGCCATGGGGGCGTCGCTCCCCGGTTTGCCCGATCTGGCGAGTGCAATGGCCGTCGGCCTGTTTGCCTACGGGATCAGTCTGGCCCTCTTCGTCACGGGTTTGAGACATCTTGGTACTGCACGCACGGGCGCCTACTTCTCGGTCGCACCCTTCTTCGGCGCCTTGCTGGCAGTGCTGATGGGCGACCCGGTCACCATCCCGCTGCTCGTCTCCGGCGCGCTGATGGCGCTGGGCACCTGGCTTCATCTGACCGAACGCCATGAGCACGAGCATGCTCACGGCGAGACCTCACACGATCACGAGCACCTGCATGACGAGCATCACCAGCACGGGCACGACGATCCCGCAGCGCCAGGCACCCGGCATCGGCACCCGCATCGCCACCCGCCATTGAGACACACGCATCCGCACTTTCCCGACGCCCACCATCGCCACAACCACTGAGCCGGGATCCGCAGACCGGTTGGGCGACTATCTCCGCGCGCGGGAAATCTGCCGCGACAGCGCGATCAGCGGCAGCAGGCCGACGGCGACGATGGCCAGCGAGGCGGTGGATGCCTCGGCCAGACGCTCGTCCGAGGCCAGCGTGTAGACCTGCGTCGCCAGCGTGTCGAAATTGAAGGGGCGCATGACCAGCGTCGCCGGCAGTTCCTTCATGACATCGACGAAAACCAGCAGGCCGGCGGTGAGCAGGCTGCCGCGCAGCAGCGGCGCATGCACCCGGCGCAGCGTTTCGCCCTGCCCGAGCCCCAGGCTGCGGGCGGCATCGTCCATGCTCGGGGTGATTTTGGCCAGGCTCGATTCGACCGTGTGCAGCGCCACCGCCAGGAAGCGGACGAGATAGGCGTAGATCAGCGCGGCAATGCCGCCGGTCAGCAGCAGGCCGGGGTTGTAGCCGAACCAGTGCGCCCACTGGCCGGCCAGCCAGTTGTCGAGGCGGGTGACGGGAATCAGCACGCCGACGGCGATCACCGCGCCGGGCACCGCGTAACCGAGCCCGACCAGCCGGTTGAGACTGGTCGCCAGCGCGCCTTTCGACAGGCGCGCGCCGTAGGCCATGAGCAGCGCCAGCAAGACGCCGATGACGGCCGTGGCGCCGGCCAGCACGAAGCTGTTGCGCGCCAGCGTCAGGAAACGCTCGCCGAACTGCGCGTCCCCGTCGCTCAGCGCCATCCTGAGCAGCAGCACGGCCGGCAGCACGAAACCGAGCAGCAGCGGCAGCAGGCAGGCGAGCGTCGCCAGCACGGCCGCGGAAACCGGTCAGGCGGGCGCCGGCCAGCGGGCGATTGCGCCCGGTCGTGTCGTTGTAGCGGGCGCGGCCGCGCGAGATGCGCTCGACCATCAGCAGGAACAGCACGAAGGCGAGCAGCATGGCCGCCAGTTGCGCGGCGGCGACGCGGTCGCCGAGCGAGAACCAGGCGCGGTAAATGCCGGTGGTAAAGGTGTTGACCGCGAAATAGGCGACCGTGCCGTAGTCGGCCAGCGTTTCCATCAGCGCCAGCGCGATGCCGGCGGCGATCGCCGGCCGGGCCAGCGGCAGCGACACCGCGAAGAACGCCCGCCACGGGCCCATGCCCAGCGTCCGCGCCGCCTCGAGCATGCCGCTGGCCCGTTCGAGGAAGGCGGTGCGGGCGAGCAGGTAGACATAGGGATAGAGCACGCAGACGAACATCAGCACCGCCCCCGGCAACGTGCGGATGTCGGGAAACCAGTAGTCGCCGTGCTGCCAGCCGAAGGTTTCGCGCAACGCCGTCTGCAGCGGCCCGACGAACTGCAGGAAATCGGTATAGACGTAGGCCATGACGTAGGCCGGCATCGCCAGCGGCAGCACCAGCGCCCAGGCGAAGACGCGGCGGCCGGGAAATTCGTGCATCGCCGTCAGCCAGGCGGTCGCCACGCCGAGCAGCCCGACGCCGGCGCCGACGCCGAGGCACAGCCACAGCGAGTTCCGGATGTATTCCGGCAGCACCGTCTGCACGAGGTGCGCCCAGGTTTCGCTGGTGCCACCGACGAACAGGTTGAGGCCGACGCTGGCGACCGGCAGGCCGGCCAGCAGGGCGACCAGCACGGCGACGGCAAGCAGGGGGAAGGGTTGGCGGCGCGCATGGCTGTGAATGCGAATTATAATCGAGCGCCATGCACCAGCTTGAACTCAGCGGCGTCGTCCAGCGCTACGGCAGCCATACCGTCGTCGACGGTGTTGACTGCCGCATTGAAAGCGGGCGCATCGCCTGCCTGCTCGGCCCCTCGGGCTGCGGCAAGACGACCCTGCTGCGCTGCATCGCCGGCTTCGAGGAGATCGCCGGCGGCGAGATCCGCCTGCGCGGCGCCGTGGTCAGCCGTCCCGGCCAGCGCCTGGCGCCGGAGAAGCGGCGCATCGGCATGGTCTTCCAGGATTACGCGCTGTTCCCGCACCTCACCGTCGACGAAAACGTCGCCTTCGGGCTGGGCGGCCTGCCGGCAGCCGAGGCCGGCCTGCGCGTCCGCCAGTTGCTCGCCACGGTCGGCCTGCACGGCCAGGGCGACAAGTATCCGCACGAGCTTTCCGGCGGCCAGCAGCAGCGTGTCGCGCTGGCCCGCGCGCTGGCGCCGCGCCCCGAACTGATCCTGCTCGACGAACCGTTCTCCAACCTCGACGTCGGCCTGCGCGAGCGCCTGTCGCTCGAAGTCCGGGAAATCCTCAAGCGCGAGGGGTTCGACCGCGATCCTCGTCACCCACGACCAGCACGAGGCCTTCGCGATGGCCGACGAGATCGGCGTCATGCACCAGGGCCGCATCCAGCAGTGGGACGTGCCCTACAACCTCTATCACCGGCCGGCCAACCGCTTCGTCGCCGACTTCATCGGCCAGGGCGTCCTGCTGCCCGGCGTCGTCGCCGGCGGCACCGATGTCGAGATGGAACTGGGCCGGCTGACTTCCGACATCCCGGTCGAATGCAGCGAGACCTGCACCGACTGCCACGAAGGCTGCGCCGTCGACGTGCTGCTGCGCCCCGACGACGTCGTGCACGACGACGCCAGCGCGTTGCATGCAGAAGTACTGCACAAGGCCTTTCGCGGCGCCGAAATCCTGTATACGCTGCGCCTCGCCAGCGGCGTCGAGGTCCTGTCGCTGGTGCCGTCGCACCACAACCACGCGATCGGCGAGATGATCGGCATCCGCCTCGATGCCGACCACGTGATCGCCTTCAAGAAACCGGGGCACTGAGCGGCCATGGTTCCGCGGCTCGGCCGGCTCGACCCCTTTCCGCCGGTCGCCGCGGCGCGCGACGAACTCGGCGGCCTGCTCGCCGTCGGTGGCGACCTGTCGACGGCGCGGCTGCTCGACGCCTACCTTAACGGCATCTTCCCGTGGGGAACCTGCGAGGGCTACCCGCTGTGGTACAGCCCCGACCCGCGCATGGTGCTCTTCCCCGCGGAATACCGCCCGAGCCGCTCGCTGCGCAAGGCGCTGCGCAGCGGCCGCCAGGCGGTGCGCTTCGACACCGATTTCCCGGCGGTCATCGCCGCCTGCGCGGCGGTGCGACGGCCGGGGCAGGACGGTACCTGGATCGACGACGCCATGATGGAGTCCTACATCCGCCTGCACGAACTCGGCTGGGCGCACTCGGTCGAAACCTGGAAGGACGGCGAACTGGTCGGCGGCCTCTACGGGCTGGCGATCGGCCGCATGTTCTACGGCGAATCGATGTTCGCCCGCCGCGACGATGCCTCGAAAATTGCCTTTGCCCATCTCGTCCGCTATCTTGTTGCCAACGATTTCGCCATGATCGACTGCCAGATGCGCACCGCCCACCTCGCTTCGCTCGGCGCCCGGGAAATTCCGCGCGACGATTTTCTCGACCGCCTGCACGACCTGACCCGCGGCCCGCATGCGCGCCAGCGGTGGACGTGCCACGGGCTCGACCCGGACTGGTAGCCATGGCCCTCCCCGACGATTCCGCGCTGCCCTTCTCGCTGCTCCAGTTCTACTCGACCTCGTTGTATCCGTGCAGCTATCTGCCCGATCGCCTGGCGCGCTCGCAGGTCGCGACGCCGGGCCACCTGATCGACGCCGAGGTCTATGGCGCGCTCGTCCGCCACGGCTTCCGGCGCAGCGGCGCCTTCACCTACCGCCCGCACTGCGACCGCTGCCACGCGTGCATTCCGGTCCGCCTGCCGGTCGCCGAGCTGCAACCCGACCGCACCCAGCGCCGCATCTTCCGACGGCATGGCGGCCTGACCGCGCGCGAACTGCCGCTGTTTTTCCGCGACGAACACTACGCGCTGTACTCCCGCTACCAGAACGCCCGCCACGCCGGCGGCGGCATGGACGAGGACAGCCGCGACCAGTACGCCCACTTCCTGCTGCAGAGCCGCGTCGACACCCGGCTGATCGAATTCTCCGCGGATGGCGCGGTACGCATGGTCAGCATCATCGACGTGCTGGAAGACGGCCTCTCGTCGGTCTACACCTTCTTCGATCCCGACACGCCGGGTGCCAGCTTCGGCACCTACAACATCCTCTGGCAGGCGGCGCAATGCCTCGCGCTCGAACTGCCCTACCTCTATCTCGGCTACTGGATCGCCAGCAGCCCGAAGATGTCCTACAAATCCCGCTTTCGCCCGATCGAATGCCTGCTCGACGGTCACTGGCGGCCCTTCGATCCCGACCGAAATTCCCGATGACAACCCGCCTCCTGCCGCTGCTCCTGCTTTCCTTCCTGTCGCTCGCCCACGCCGATGGCGAGCGCATCCGCTACGCCTGCGACAACGGCAGCCGCCTCGACATCTCGTTCCGGGCCGATGGCGACGGTCGACCGCAGGCGACGCTGCATTTCGCCGACGGCGAGATCGTCCTGCCCGGCGTGCCGGCCGCCTCCGGCGCCCTCTACCGGGCCGGCGACATCCGCCTGCACACCAAGGGTGACGACGCACGGGTCGAGGACGGCCGCGGCAACACCCGCAACTGCACGCGCGGCGACGCACCGGCACCCGCAGCAGCAGCGGAGCCGGCGGCCGCCGGCAGCTTCCTCGACATTACCGGCAGCGTCACCTATCTGGCGCGCAGCGCCCTGCCGCCCGATGCCGTGCTGATCGTCCGCATCCAGGACACCTCGCGCGCCGACGCCCCGGCCCGCACGCTTTCCGAGCAGCGCATCGAGCTCGCCGGCGCGCAGGTGCCGATTCCCTTCCGCGCCACGGTCGACCGCGACCTGATCGGCAAGCGCGCGCGCATCACCGTCTCCGCCCGCATCGAGCGGGGCGGCAAGCTCCTGTTCATCAACGACACCAGCTACCCGGCCATGGTCGACGGCCAGCCGCGCCATGTCGACATGACCCTGAAACCGGTCGGCGCCGCCAGGAAGCGCTGACCGGCGGGCCGCCGTTGCGCCAGATCAAGGCGCCGGGCGGCTGGCCGTGCGACAGTGCGCCCCTCCGCAATCCTGCTCCGAGACCCATGATCTTTCCCGCGCATCCGCTCTGGCTGGTCGGCTTCCGTCCCTTCTTCGCCCTCGCCTGCCTCGCCGGCGCCACCCTGCCCGTCGTCTGGATCCTGATCTTCAAGGGCGTGCTGCCGTCCCCGGCGCCGGCCTTCTCGCCGACGCAGTGGCACGCTCACGAGATGTTCTACGGCTTCGGCTGGGCGGTACTCGGCGGCTTCCTGCTGACCGCCAGCAAGAACTGGGTCGGCGTCCGCGGCTACCACGGCGGCGTCCTGATGGCGCTGGCCGCCGCCTGGATCGTCGAGCGTGTCGCCATGGGCTTCGGCGGAGGCTGGCCGGCCCCGCTTTTCCTGGTCGCCACCCACCTGTTCCTTCCGGCCATCGTCGCCCTGCTGCTCGCGACGCTGATCCGCCATCGCGCCAGCGACAGCTACCGCGTCGACAACGTCTTCTTCCTGCTCGTCCTGCCGCTGTTCTTCGCGGCCAAGACGCTGCTGCTCTCGCCCGAGCACTTCAACCTCGGCTGGAGCATGACGCTCGGCCTCTTCCGCGTCGCCTTCCTGGTCATGTTCGAGCGCACGCTGACCCAGTTCATGCGTGCCGCCTTCCAGGTCGACATCCTGCGCCGGCCGGCCCTCGACACGTCGATCAAGGCGCTCGCCGCGCTGCTGGTGTTCGCCGGCCTGCTGCCTTCCCCGCTGGCGACCGGCCTCGAACTGTTGCTCGCCGCTGCTGCTCCTCGGCCGCTTCGCCTTCTGGCACCCGCTCAAGGCCTTCACCCGGCTCGACATCGGCATCATGTACCTCGGCTACCTCGCCATCACCGCGCAACTGCTGATCGACGCGCTGCCGCCGCCGGGCGCCACCGGCTGGGTCGGCACGGTCTCCGTCCATGTCTTCACCTTCGGCGCCATGGGCCTGGTCATCCCGGCGATGATCGTCCGCATCGCCAACGGCCACACCGGGCGCAAGGTGGTCTTCGGGCGCTACGAAAAGACCGTGCTGTGGATCATGGTGCTCGCCTTCGCGCTGCGCCTGGTCGGTCCGCAACTGATTCCCGGCGCCTACCTGCGCTGGCTCGACCTCGCCGCCACCTGCTGGCTGGCCGGCTTCGGCCTGCTCGCCTGGCGCATTTTCCCGCTCGTTTTCCGCCCGCGTATCGATGGCCGCGAACACTAGGGCGGTCGCCGTCGCGGCGCTGATCGCCGGCGCCGCCGCGCTGCCGGCGCAGGCCGACAGCGTCGCCTGCCACGTCACCTACGGCGGCGAAACCCGCGTCATCGCCGCGCCGCCGGTCGCCAGCCCCTACGGGGTCAAGGCCACCGCCGTCGGCTCCTACTTCATGTTCCGCATCATCTTCCGCAAGGCGCCTGCCGATCTCGCCGCGATCAAGCTCTACACCTACGCCGACCGCGACGAAGGCCCCGCCATCATCCACCAGGCGACCTGGCCCTATCCCCCGCCGGCCGCTGCGGGGCACGGCTTCACCGGGCTGCATTCCGTCTACGAACCGGTGCGCGACGGCGAACTGCAGTACTGGTGCGAACTCAAGGACGCGCCGTGAAAATGGCCCGCTTTTTCCGGTTGACCGCAACCGCCGCCCTGTTCTGCCTGTGCGCCGGCCTCGCCCGCGGCGAACCCGTCACGCTGATCTTCGCCGGCGACATCATGCTCGCCGACGGCCCCGGCCAGACCATCGCCCAGGGCGGCGACCCGCTCGCCCCGTTCGCCGCCATCCTTGCCAGCTGCCGATTACCGCATCGGCAACCTCGAAGTACCGGTCGCCACCGGTGGCCAGGCCCATGCCAGCAAGATCGCCACCTTCCGCGCCGAGCCGCACACGCTGTCCGTCCTGCGCGGCCGCTTCGACGCCGTCTCGCTGGCCAACAACCACTCCGGTGACTACGGCCACGCCGCCTTCCTGGAAACCATGCAGCACCTCGACAACGCAGGCATCGCCTATTTCGGCGGCGGCCGCAATCTGGCCGAGGCGCACAAGCCGCTGTGGATCGAGAAGCACGGCCTGAAGATCGCCGTGCTCGGCTACAACGAATTCAAGCCGCGCGCCTTCGAGGCCGGTGCCGATTGGCCCGGCGTCGCCTGGAGCGAGGACGACCACGTCGTCGCCGACATCCGCGCCGCCAGGGCGGCCGGCGCCGATCTGGTGATCCCCTTCATGCACTGGGGCTGGGAAAAGGAAACGCAGCCGACCGAGCGCCAGAAGACCTTCGCCCGCAAGCTGATCGACGCTGGCGCCACGCTGGTCATCGGCGGCCACCCGCATGTCACCCAGGGCGCCGAAATGTACAGGGGCAAGCCGATCATCTACAGCCTCGGCAACTTCGTCTTCGACGGTTTCGACTACCCCGAAGCCCGGCGCGGCTGGCTGCTCCGCCTGACGCTCGACAAGTCTGGCGTCATCCGCTGGGACACGCTCGCCGCGCAGATTGACGACGCCGGCACACCACATCCAGCCAGGGAGGCCCCCACCCCCTGCGGCCAGCGCGGCGACAGCGCACCGGTGCTGTGCGCGCCGTTGTTCGAGGTGCGTAAATAGTCGACAGGCACATCATCCCATCAGACCGCAATTTGCGTCCAGCCTGCGCTTGAAGGCGGCCGCTGAGTGTCTACGAAATTCGGGGCGATTCACCTGCCTTGGCAGCGGGTCTGGGCACACGATCCCGACACGGAACACTGGGGCGTTAGCGGCTTACCCAAACCGGATGGAGAAGAATCAGGCAAACAGCCAAGGCTGCGCCAACCGGTGCCTGGCTTCGAAGGCCTCGATCGCATCGGCATGTTGCAGCGTCAGGCCGATCTCATCCAGGCCATTCATCAGGCAATGCTTGCGGTGGGGCGTGATTTCGAAGCCGAAAGATTCACCGGAGGGTGTTGTTACCGTCTGGGATTGAAGATCGATCTCCAGTTTGTAGCCGTCCTGTGCAGAGCATTCCGCAAAGAGTTTATCGACACTGGCGGCTGTCAGCACGACAGGGAGAACACCGTTCTTGTAACAGTTGGAAAAGAAGATGTCGGCGAACGAAGGTGCAATGATGGCGCGGAAGCCGTAATCCTCGATCGCCCAGGGTGCATGCTCGCGGCTGGAACCGCAACCGAAATTATCCCGTGCAAGCAGAATCTCCGCACCCCGATAGCGCGACTGATTGAGCACGAAGTCTTTGCGTAGCGGCCGGTTCGTGCAATCCATGCCCGGTTCGCCCTGATCGGTATAGCGCCACTCGTCAAACAGGTAGGGGCCGAAGCCAGAACGCTTGATCGACTTGAGAAATTGCTTCGGAATAATCGCGTCGGTATCGACGTTGGCACGGTCGAGGGGGCAAACCAGGCCATTGAGTTGGGTAAAGGCTTTCATGGAAATTCTCGCTTAGAACTGGCGGATATCGACGAAGTGGCCGGCGATGGCAGCAGCGGCAGCCATTTCCGGACTAACCAGATGGGTACGGCCACCGTTGCCCTGCCGTCCTTCAAAATTGCGGTTGGAGGTGGAGGCACAACGCTCGCCCGGGGCCAGACGGTCGGCGTTCATCGCCAGGCACATCGAGCAGCCCGGTTCACGCCACTCGAAACCGGCGGCGATGAAGATCTTGTCCAGTCCTTCGGCCTCGGCCTGCCGTTTGACCTGACCAGAGCCCGGCACGATCAGCACCTGCTGCACGTTGGCGGCCTTCTGTTTGCCCTTGGCAACTGCGGCAGCGGCGCGCAAATCCTCGATGCGCGAGTTGGTGCAGCTACCGATAAACACTTTGTCGAGCTTGATTTCACTGATCGGCGTGTCAGCAGTCAATCCCATGTACTGTAGCGCCCGTTCGATGCCGGCACGCTTCTGCGGGTCGGACTCGGTGGCAGGGTTCGGCACACGCGCACCAATCGCCAGCACCTGCTCGGGCGAGGTTCCCCAAGTCACCTGCGGTTCGATCGCGGCCGCATCGAATTCGATCACGGCGTCAAATTGCGCGTCAGTATCCGACGCCAATGTGCGCCAATAGGCAATGGCGTTGTCCCAGTCGCTGCCCTTGGGTGCGAACTGGCGGCCCTTGAGATAGTCGAAGGTTTTTTCGTCGGGCGCCACCAGTCCGGCGCGGGCGCCGCCCTCGATGGCCATGTTGCAGAGGGTCATGCGACCTTCCACGGATAACGCACGGATCGCTTCGCCGCCGAACTCGATGGCGTAACCCGTGCCACCTGCGGTACCGATCCTGCCGATGATGGCCAGCGCGATGTCTTTCGCCGTCACGCCAGCGCCGACTTTCCCTTCCACCTTGATGAGCATGCGCTTCGAGCGCTTCGCCACCAGGGTCTGGGTAGCCAACACGTGTTCGACTTCGGAAGTGCCGATGCCGTGCGCCAGCGCGCCGAAGGCGCCGTGCGTCGATGTATGGCTATCGCCGCAAACAACGGTCATGCCCGGCAGCGTGGTACCGTTTTCCGGGCCGATGACATGGATGATGCCCTGGTTGGCATGCTTGAAAGGGAAATACACCAGCGCGCCGAAGTCCTTGATATTGGCATCCAGCGTTTCAACTTGCAGGCGCGAGATCGGATCCTTGATGCCTTCGTCCCAGTGATTGGTCGGCGTGTTGTGATCCGGGTTGGCAACGATGGAAGTACTCCGCCACGGCCGGCGACCGGCCAGGCGCATGCCCTCAAAAGCCTGCGGACTCGTCACCTCATGCATCAGGTGGCGGTCGATGTAGATCAGGCAGGTGCCGTCGTTCTCTTCGCGGACGACGTGGGAGTCCCAGAGTTTGTCGTATAAGGTCTTGCCAGCCATGGTTCTTCCTTGCGAGTGATGTTGTTGCGGTTGTTCTAGTGACGATCCTGATCGCGCAGCAGCTTGACGTCCATGGCATCGACCAGCGCCTGCCAGGAAGCGTTGATGATATCGGTCGAACACGCCAATGGTCGTCCAGCTATTGCAACCGTCGGTCGAACTCGATCAGCACGCGCACCTTGGCCGCCGAGGCTTTATCAGAATCCAGTACGCGCACCTTGTAGTCGGTAAGGCGGATTTCGCCGATAGCCGGGTAAAGCCGCTCCAGCGCCTTGCGTACGGCCTTGTCGAGTGCGTTGACCGGACCATCGCCCTCGGCCACGGTAAGCACTTCCTGATCGCCCACGCGCACCTTGATGATCACCGAAGAATTGACATCATTGGCTGCCGGCTCATTGGTAATGACCTTGAATTCGACCAGCTCGAAGAAAGGTGTGTAGCGACCAAGCATCTTGCGCACCACCAGATCAAAGGAGCTTTCCGCCGCCTCGAACTGGTAGCCCTCGTGTTCGAGCTCCTTGAGCTTGTCGATAATGCGGCGCGTCTCGGGTGAATCCTTGGTCAGGTTCGGGTCGATGGCGTTGATGCGCGCCAGCAGTGTGCTGCGCCCGGCGACTTCAGACATCAGGACGCGCCGGCTGTTGCCGACCAGCTCGGGGTTGATGTGCTCGTAGGAAATCGGGTTCTTGACGACCGCGTCGATGTGCATGCCGCCTTTGTGGGCGAAGGCGTGACCACCGACATAGGGGGCTTTCTCGTTGTGCGGCATGTTGGCGATTTCGCTCACCGAGCGTGCCACCGACATCAGGTTGCGCATCGCGGCTTCGGGAATGCAGTCCAGACCCAGTTTCAACTGCAGGTTGGGAATGATCGAGCAGAGGTTGGCATTGCCACAGCGCTCGCCCAGACCGTTGATCGTACCCTGCACCTGCGTCGCCCCGGCCTGCACCGCGCGGAGGGAGTTGGCCACCGCCATCTCGCTATCGTTATGGCAATGGATACCAATAACTACATGGGGAAACTCTGCGCAGACGATGCGGGTAATCTCGAAAATCTCTTCGGGAAAACTGCCGCCATTGGTGTCGCAGAGTGCGAGGCTGTCCGCCCCCGCTTCTGCCGCCGCCGCGAGTGTCTTTAGTGCATACCCGGCATTGTCTTTGTAGCCGTCGAAGAAGTGCTCGGCATCGAACACCACTTCCTTGCCATGCTGCTTGAGGTAACGCACGGTGTCGGAAATCATGAGCAAATTCTCGTCGAGCGTGGTACGCAGGATTTCCAGCACCTGGTAATCCCAGCTTTTGCCGAAGATGGCGATAGCCGGTGTGCCGGCCTTGAGCAGCGATTGCAGGCCGACATCTTCCGAGACGCGAATACCCACCTTGCGGGTGGCCCCGAAGGCGATGATGCGGGCGTGGGCAAGCTTCAGGTTCGTGGCGCGAGCGAAGAACTCCAGGTCTTTAGGATTGGAACCCGGATTGCCGGCCTCGATATAGCTCACGCCGAGGGCATCCAGCCGCTCGACGATCTTGAGCTTGTCCTCGACGGAGTAGGAAATACCCTGCGCCTGGGCGCCGTCGCGCAGCGTGGAGTCGTAAATGGAAATCCGGGCCATGGAGAGTCGAGTAGTTGATTACCGCAACGGTGATGCGGTGCAGCCCAGATTGTACTAGTGCAGCGCTTCGTTTTCCGTAACTACTCAGGTTCCGCTACGACCTGGAAGGAAAGATCAACCGCGTCGGTTTTGGCTCCATACAGTTCCGGGCTGATGGCGAGATCAATATGCCCGGGCCTTCCGGGCCAGGACCGGAGCGGCGCTGAGTTCGAGACCCTGGATTTCCAACGGCTGCAGGGTGCCCGGAAAAGCCAGCGCAGCATCCTCGGGATTCAGCCATCATGATGTTCGAGTGCAAAGGCCCTGGGGTTTATAGTGACACATCGTAGTCGTTCCCTGGCCGGCAAGTCGGAGCCTGCCAGGCGCAGGTTAACGCTCGCGATCATTCGCCCGCAGCGGGTTGGTGCAGACGTCGGCGCCGTCGCGCGGCAGCGGGCCCAGAGTGAACCACTCGATCGGGAGGAGGATCGGCGACGCCATCAGCCGCAGAACCGATTCAATCAGGTCGCGCCGCTCGATGCCGATACGATAGTCGGTGAGCGTCCCGCTGACCCGCAACGGAGCTTGCAGGCGAAACAGTGCGAGGCCCTTCGCGCGCGGGCGAAAAACGAACGCCAATTCTTCGCTCGCCAGGTTGGCGCTGCCCTCGCCGCGAACGCGCACCCGGGTCGTATCGATGATGATCTTGTCGTCGCTCAGCTTGCCGTCCTTGAGGTCGAAGCGACCAACGACACAGTTCAGGCGGGCGTCCCCGCCCGGATCGATCAGGGGCACCAGCGAAAGGATGAGATTCACCGACCATAGATTGAAGATGCCGCTGCGCAATTCAGTCGGCCAGACGGCGAAGTCCACTCTTCCGTCAGCGTGATGCATGATCGTATTCAGCGACGGCGCCCTGCCCGCAAGCTCCAGATCCAGGCTGACGAGACCCCGGACGTCGTCCGCCCGGCCCAGGCGGCGGGCAATGATGCCGTAGTCGAAACGCTCGACGTAAGCGCCAGCGGCGAGTTCGACCTCGGACAAGGTCGGGTCGTACTCAGCGGCGAGCCGCAGGGTTCCCCCAGGGATATTGACCACCGCCGGGCCGAAGAAAATATGCCCGTTGACGATCTGGACGCGCAAGGACCCATCGGCCAGCCGGTCGCTTCCGGAAAGCACCTCCTGCACTTCCACATCGAGGTAGGCATCGAGCCGGCGCAGGAACCCGGCGCCCAGCAGGCGCTCGGTCTGCCCGGCCACCTTGCTTGTCGTCAGGCGCAGGGCTTCGGTCGTGATCGGCTTCGGCGGCGCATCGGCAAGGCGCTCCGGCAACGGGAAGTCGTCGAGTTGAATGCTGGGCGCGCTTACCCGCACGTCGAGACGCGGCCGTGGCCCGCTCACGTCGAGTCTGCCGGTTCCCTTGAGCCGGTTCTCGCCGACGCGCAGCAGGAGCCCCTGTATCTCGTAGCCGCTCGGCGTCATGCGCAGCGGGCCGCGCAGCGACCAGGGACCCCACGCCGGGAGTTCAACCCGCGCCAGTGCGCTGAGCGAATCGAGTCGCTCGCCGCTCATCTCGAAGGTGAGCTGCCCGGCGCGCCCGAGCGGCAGTGCCACCTCGCCCTCAAGCGTCAGGCGTGCCCCCGCCGCCTGCGCCGCCAGCGAGAAGGGCAGATGCGTCGCATCGCGCAGCAGGTCCGCGAGCGTTCCGCTGCTCAGCCTGATATCGAGCGCCGTCCCGTCGAGCGTGCCGTCGAGCCGGACCCGGATCGGCTCGCCCGCCAGCGCACCGATCATTGCCTCGCTGACGCGGATCTCGGCGACCGGGCGTTCCAACGCACCAAGTACGCTGATGCGCCCGCCGATCACGCGCGCCTCGAATGCCGAGAGCCTGGCGAGCTCGTTCAGGGTGTTGCCTCTCCCGCGCAGGGTGAGCTGCAACTTGTCCGCGCGCCCGTCGATGTCCTCGGCGGCGCCGATGTCACGCAGCAGTGCGCCGACGTCGATTTCCCCTGTGGACAGATCGAGCCTTGCTTCAGGCGGCTCGCTGCGCAGGTCGAGGGCGACAAGCCCCGCGAACGTGTTGCCGGCAACCTTGCCGGTGAGCGCCGACGGCAGCAGACGCCCCTCGCGGACGCGGGCGACGAAACCGACGTCCACCAGATCGGTACGACCGAGGAGCACGTGCTGCAAGGCCAGGTCAAGGTCAACGTCGGCAAGGTCAAGGGCATCGGGAAAAAGCGGAACGTCGCTGCTGCGGCCGGTGCTGGCGCGCAGTGTCGCGAGTTCGGGCACATCGATCAGCGGGCTGCGCACAGACGCGACGATGGTCGGCCGATCGCCGACGCGGGAGCGCCGGGCGTCAAGCGTCAGTTCGCTGCGACCGAGCTTGACCTTTGTCTGCTCAAGGGTCCACGCGTCACTGGCGATCCGTACGCGGCCGCGCAGGGCGAGGGGCAGTTTCGATTCCGGCGCGACGCCCAGCCAGCGCGCCAGATCCCCGGTGCGGCGGGCCTGAAAAGCGAAGCTCAAGGCCGTTTCGCGCGTCGCCTCGGGGGGTGCGAGTGTGCCCTCGATGCGCAGTTTTGCCTGCGCCGCGGCGATCTCGATTTCGATCGGCGTTGCCAACTTGCGCAGCATTTCGGGCAGTGTGCCGCCGCGCAACGAGAGTTTCACCGGCTCGCCGAGCAGCGTCCCGCGCGCGCTGCCGCGTAATTGCTGTCCACGGCGCAAGGCAAGGTCCAGCGTGTCGAGCGTGATGGCCATCGGGCGAGCGTCGGCGGCGCTGCCATAGCTGAAGCGTATGTTCGCCGCCGCCAGCGAAAGCTCAAGGTCGCGCACCAGTGCGCCAAGCGTTTCGCCACGCCCGCCAAGGCGCAGGTCGAGGTGCCCGAGTCTGCCTTCGCCATCGGTAGCGCCCGTCAGCTCCCGCAGCAGGTCGCCGAGCGCGGCGTCCTGCGCGGCGAAGCCGAGCGCCAGCGTCGGCATCGGTGCCGCCGTATCGAGGTCGAGGCCTCCCGAGAACGGGATGCTGGCCATCGTCGCGCTGATCGGCACTCGCACGCCGCTGGCGTCGGCGCGCAGAGCGAAGTTCGCGTCACGAATGTCGACGGGCAGGCCGAGCCACCGGTCGATGCTCAAATCGACATCGACGTCGAGCGGCACGAGATCGCGCAGGGGCAGCATCTGCCGCTTCAGTGCTTCGTAATCAAGAGTTTTGTCCGCTGCGCCCTGACCGCTGGCGAAGAAAGGACGCAGGTCGAGGCTGGCGACGCCGAGCGCGCCGCTGACGCGCGGCCGGGCGCCGCCGAAGGTGAGCGAGAGTTGCCCGGCCAGCTCGTTCGTCGCAGCGGTGTCGCGCAATTCAGCGCCGGCATCAGCCGGCGCGAGCGCCACGGCAGCGGCGCCGAAGTCAAGGCGTGCCTCACGCTTGCTCGCGTCGTATGCGCCACTGGCGTGCAGTCGCGTTCCGGAAGATTCGAAGTCGAGCGTGAACGGCCACGGCCCGGAGGCTTCCTGGATCGGGCGGAGAGGCCCGCCCTCGGCCGTCAGAGCGAATGGAGACTGCTCGCCGATGCGGCCACGCACCGCCAGGCGCAGTGCCTGGTTCCAGCCTCCGCTCGCCGACAGCTCGTCCACATCGAGCGAGTGGTGCGTCGCCGAGCGTGCATCGTGGTAGTCGATGGCCAGCCGGTGCAGCGTAATCTGCCCGACGTCGATCGTGCGCCGCGAGCGTTCCGCAGTACTTTGCTGCGCGAGCGCCCAGTTGTTGCGTCCGTCGCTTGCCCGCTCGAGCGACAGGCGAACATCGCTGGCCTCGATGTTGCGCAGGTGCAACTCGCCGCGCAGGGCGTCGAGCAGATCGATCCGTACGCGTGCCTCGGCCAGCCCAAGGAACTCCTGCGCCGTGAATGCTGACGGGTTGAGGATGCGCACAGCGCCGATGTGCAGTTCCGCCGAACGGCCCAGCGAAAGCTCGAAAGGCCCCTCCAGGATGACCGGGCGTCCGAGGGCAGCGGACACCCGCTGTGCGGACGCGTCGCGCCAGCGTGAAGCGTCGATCGACACCCCGGTCACCGCCACGGCGACGATGGCGACGAGCGCGACGGCAAGCGGCACAGCGACGAGCGCCGTGATCGAGACCAGTAACCAGCGCCAGCGGATCATCGCAGCCGGCGCGCTGAATGCCGACAGGGAAGAAAGGACAGAAATTTCAACTCGATAACCCCGGTAGATTCAGTCAGGCCGTCGGGCGCTGCTCGAAGCCGCTCCAGCCGGCTTCGCCGGGTTCGACCCGGATGCGGTCCACCCGCGCCAGCCGCGGGCCGCGCCGCGCCCAGGCGACGAGTGCGATGACCGCCTCCTCGTCGCCGTCCAGCATGGCCTCGACGCTGCCGTCGCGGCGGTTGCGCACCCAGCCGGAAACGCCCAGCGCCTCGGCCTCGGCGGCCATCGACCAGCGGAAGCCGACGCCCTGGACGAGTCCTTCGATGATCAGGTGGCGGGCGATGCGGGCCATCTTGCCATCCTCACTGGTAGCGCAGCGCCTCGATCGGATCGAGCTGCGCCGCCTTGCGCGCCGGGTACCAGCCGAAGAAGATGCCGACCGCTGCGGCGACCGCGAAGGCGACGAGCGCGGCGCTGCCCGAAATGACCACGACCATGCCGGTGACGGCATTGATCGCCAGCGCGATGCCGAGGCCGAGCACGAGGCCGAGCAGGCAACCGGCGAAGGAGATCATCACCGCTTCGAGCAGGAACTGCGTCAGGATGTCTTTCTGGCGGGCGCCGATCGCCATGCGGATGCCGATCTCCCGGGTGCGCTCGGTGACCGACACCAGCATGATGTTCATGATGCCGATGCCGCCGACCAGCAGCGAGATGGACGCGATGGCGCCGAGCAGGATGGACATCGTGCGCGTGGTTTCGGCTTCCGACTCGGCAGCGGCCGACAGGTTGCGCATGAAGAAGTCGTTGGGCGTTCCGTCGCGCAGGCGGTGGCGCTGGCGCAGCAGCCCTTCGATGCCCTTCTCGACGGCCGGCATCGCCTCGGCCGAGTTCGCCTGCACCATGATCATCCGCACCGAGCCGAGGAAGGGCGTGCCGAACACCTTGCGCTGCGCCGTACTCAGCGGAATGATGACGGTGTCGTCCTGGTCGCGACCATCGAGATTCTGGCCCTTGCTGCCGAGCACGCCGATGACGGTGAACGGGTTTTGCTGGATGCGCATCGTCTTGCCGACCGGGTCTTCGTCGCCGAACAGATTCTGGGCGACGGTCCTGCCGATGATCGCCACGCGGGTGGACGAGCGCACGTCGGAATCGCCGAAGGCGGCGCCATTGACGATGTTCCAGGCGCGCGCCTCGAGGTAGGACGGCGTCGTCCCCACCACCTGGGTGCTCCAGTTCTGCGACCCGTAGACCAGTTGCCGCGAACCCTGGTGCGTCGGCGCCACGTTGGCCACGCCGTCAAGTTCGGCGATCGCCTCGGCATCGGCCACGTTCAGCGTCGGCCCGCCGGCCGAGCCGCTGCGCACGCCGGCCGTGGTGAAGGAGCCCGAGAGCACGATGAACAGGTTGCTGCCCATGGTGCTGATGGTCTGCTGCACGGCGTACTGCGCGCCCTGGCCGATGGCCATCATGATGACGACGGCGCCGACGCCGATCACCATGCCGAGCATGGTCAGCGCCGTGCGCAGGCGGTTGGCGCCCATCGCCATCCAGGCCTCGCCGAGCATCGCCTTCAGCATACGGATGCGGCCGCGCGGGCCGGGGTGGCGTGATCGCTGACGATGTGCCCGTCGAGAAAGCGCACCTGGCGCCTGGCATGGGCGGCGATGTCCTGCTCGTGGGTGACCAGCACGATGGTGATGCCCTCGCGGTTGAGTTCCTCGAACAGCGCCATGATTTCCTCGCTGGTGTGGCTGTCGAGGTTGCCGGTCGGCTCGTCGGCGAGGATCAGGCGCGGCTCGTTGACCAGCGCGCGGGCGATCGCCACGCGTTGCTGCTGGCCGCCGGATATGCGGCTGGGCAGCGAATCGGCGTATTGGCCGAGGCCGACCTTTTCCAGCATCCGGCGGGCGGCCGCGCGCCGGGTTTCCTTGCTGCCGCCCGAATAGACCAGCGGCAGGGCGACGTTGTCGAGCAGGCTCATGCGCGGCAGCAGGTTGAAGCCCTGGAAGACGAAGCCGAGCGTGCGGTTGCGCAGGCGGGCCAGCGCATCCTTGTCGAGATGGGCGACATTGGTGCCGTCGAGAAAATAGTCGCCGACGGACGGTGTGTCGAGGCAGCCGAGCAGGTTCATGAAGGTGGATTTGCCGGAACCGGACGGCCCCATGATGGCGATGAACTCGCCGGGAGCGATTTCCAGATCGACACCGCGCAGCGCGGGAAAGAGGCCGGCCGCCGTCTCGTAGGACTTGCCGAGACCGACGACGCGGATTACCGACTCGGGCATCAGAACATCCGCATGCCGACGCTGGAAGGCTTGCTGTTGCCGGCTGAATTCTCGCCGGTAACGACGCGGTCGCCCGCCTTCAGGTCGCCACCGACGATCTCGGTGTTGCGGTTGTCGGTGATGCCGAGCTGGACGCTGACCGGCCTGATCTCGTCGCCATCCAGCACGTAGACGGTACCGCTCTGGCCGTCGCGCTTCTTGCCCTTCTTGTCGCCGGGGCCCTTGCCGCCGGCCATGCCGCCACCATCCATGCCGGCGCCCATGCCAGGTGCCATGGTTGCGGTCGACGCCGGTTTCTGGCCGTTTTCCGTTTTCTTGTCGGCCGCGTCGGCCGGCTTGAAACGCAGCGCGCCATTCGGCACCAGCAACGCCTCCTCGCGCCGGGCGACACCGATATTGACGTAGGCCGTCATGCCGGGGAGCAGGACGTGATCCGGGTTGGCGACATTGATGCGCACGTTGTAGGTGACGACGTTCTGCTGGTTGGTCGGGTTCAGGCGGATCTGCTGCACGTCGCCGGTGAAATTCTTGTTCGGGAAAGCGTCGACCGTGAAGCGCGCCTTCTGGCCCTCGCGGATGAGGCCGATGTCCGCCTCGGCGAAACTGGTGTCGATGCGCATTTCGGAGAGATCCTGCGCAATCTTGATCAGCACCGGCGTCTGGAAGCTGGCCGCCACCGTCTGGCCAAGGTCGACGACGCGGTCGACGACGACGCCGTCGACCGGCGAGCGGATGATGGTGAAATTGAGGTTGGCGCGGTCGCGGTCGTTCTGCGCCCGCGCCAGCGCCAGTTGTGCCTGCCCCGCCTTGAGCGCCTGGCGCGCCTGGTCGTATTCCTGCCGCGACACGTATTCCTGCGCGAACAGCGCCTTCATGCGCGCCTCGTTGGCCTGTGCCAGTTCGAGCGACGCCTGCGCGCTGGCGACGTTGGCCGCGCTCTGCCGCTCGGCCGCCGAAACCAGCGCGTCGTCGAGCTCGAGCAGGGCCTGGCCCTGCTTGACCTTGTCGTTGAAATCGACATAGAGCTTCTTGACCGTGCCCGACACCTGGGTGCCGACGCTGACCAGCACGACCGGGTTGAGCGTGCCGTTGGCCGATACCGTCTGCGTCACCTCGCCTTTTTCGACGGTCGCCAGCTTGTAGCGTTGTTCCGGGTCGTTGGCCGTGCGCTGCTTCGCGTACCAGACGCCGCCGCCGATCAGGCCGGCAACCACCGTCGCGCCGAGAAGAATCTTGCCGATGCGTTTCATTGCTTTCCTTCCGCCGCTGGTTGCAGCAGCGTGTAATCGAGTGCGCCGACCGATTGGGCGAGCGTGGCGCGGAATACGAACCAGTCGAGCGCCGCCTGGATGCGTTGCAGACGGGCGCTGGCCAGCGCGCTCTGCGCCGTCAGCAGGTCGAGCACGGTGCCGACCCCGGCCTTGTAGCGGCCGAGCGCGACGCGCTCCGCCTGTTCGGCGCTGGCGACCAGGTCGATCGTCGTCTTCAGGCTCTGGCTGGCGGTGGTCAGGCTCTGGTAGGCCTTCCAGACGTCGAGCGCCACCTGGTTCTTCAGGCGGTCGAGTTGCGCCGCCCGGGCATCGACCTGCGCTTCGGCAGCACGCACCCGGTAGGTGGTATCGAAGCCGGTGAAGATCGGCAGGTTGACCGTGACGCCGATCACCCCGCCATTGACTGCAACGCGGTCGGTCTCGGCCCACGTCGGCCCGGTGGAAAAGCTGATGGTCGGCCGCCCCTGCGCCTGCACCAGATCGACGCCGGCCTGCGCCGCCCTGACCTGCGCCTCGGCCGCCTTGAGATCCGGCCGCCGCACTTCGGCTTCGCCGATCAGCGCCGCCACTTCACGCTGGAAGCCGGCATCCGGCAGCGTGGCCGGCGGCGGCACCAGCGCCAGTGCCTGACCGGCCCGGAAGCCCATCACGTTGGCCAGCGCGCCCAGCGCATTGCGCGCCTCGCCCTCGGCACGGATGCGGTTGAGGGTCGCCTGCGACAACGCGGTCTGCGCCAGCAGTCGGTCCGCCGGTGTCGCGACGCCGACGGTGTAGCGCGATTCGGCCGCGTTGAAACCCTCGCGCGCCGCCCGCTCGGCCTCGCCGGTCGACACGACGGCGGCTTTCGTCGCCTGGGCGAAATAGAAGGCCTGCAGCGCGGAAAGGAACAGCGACTGGACCGTGGCGTCCTGCGTCGCAGCGGCGGCAGCCAGCAGTTGCCGGGCGTTTTCGCCATTGGCCGAGCGCGCGCCGGAATCGAAGACCAGCCACGACAGCGTCAGCACGGCGCTGTTCGCGTTGTAATTGCGACCGTCGTTGTTGAGCCGGCTGGCACCCAGCCGGCCATCGAGATTCGGCAGCCAGGCCGCCTGCGCGACGCCGACCTGCGCCGCCTGAAAGCGTGCTGCAGCCCACACCTCGCGGGTCTGCGGATTGTTGCACAGCGTCAGGTCGACCGCGTCGACCGCCGTCAGCGGCGCGGCGGGTAGCGCCGTGGCACAGGGCGCGTCATCGCTGCGTCCCGCCGTTTGCGGCGTCGGCCGGGGCGGTGTCACCCCGTCGGTATCGAAGGGGTCGAGACCGGCCGCCCCGACGGGGGCGGCCAGACAGAGCAGGACAGGCAGAATTCGGCGCAGCGGAATCGACATGACCGACAGTTTAGCCTCCCTCGACCCGATCGAGCTGTTACAGATTGTTGCCGCGCCGGCAGGCGGCCGGTCACCCTGCTATCATCGCGCATGGCTCTGATGGAGCCGATTGGACAAGCCGATCATGGACCATCCCGGGTTGAGCATCGTCAGTTTGCCGCCCGCGGCGGCGCTGGCCAGCCTTGGCAGCAGCCACAACGGGCTGGCGGCCGGTGAGGCGCAACGCCGGCTCGCGGAATTCGGTGTCAACGAGGTCGCGGCAGTGACGGCGGACCCGTTATGGCTGATGCTGGCCCGCGAGTTCACCCATTTCTTCGCGCTGATCCTCTGGCTGGCGGCGGGGCTTGCCTTCTTCGCCGCCCACGCCGAACCCGGCCAGGGCATGTTCGAACTGGGCCTGGCCATCGTCGGCGTCATCATCGTCAACGGCTGCTTTTCGTTCTGGCAGGCGTATCGCGCCGAGCGCGCCCTTTCCGCACTGCAGAAACTGCTGCCGCAGCAGGTCGATGTCCGTCGCGATGGCACCGCCCTCGTCATCCCGGCTTCCGCGCTGGTTCCCGGTGACCTGGTGCAACTGGCCGAAGGCGCGAAGGTTCCCGCCGACTGCCGGGTGGTCGAAAGCTGGGGCCTGCGCGTTAACCTCGCCACCCTGACCGGCGAGCCCTACCCGCGCTCGATCGGTGCCGAAGCCGGGGCGGCGGACAATGCGACGGCGGCGCCGAACCTGCTGTTCGCCGGCACGCTGATCATCACCGGCGAATGCACGGCGGTCGTCTACGCCACGGGCATGCGCACCGAGTTCGGCCGCATCGCCCATCTGACCCAGACCGCAGGCGAGACCGAATCGCCGCTGCAGAAGGAAATCCGCCGGGTTTCCCATCTCGTGGCCCTGCTCGCCCTCGCCCTCGGGGTCACCTTCTTCGCCATCGGCCAGTTCGTCGGCCTGCCCTTCTGGGCCAACTTCGTCTTCGCCATCGGCATCATCGTCGCCAACGTCCCGGAGGGGCTGCTGCCGACTGTCACGCTGGCGCTCGCCCTGGCCGCCCAGCGCATGGCCCGGCGCAACGCGCTGGTGCGGCATCTGCCGGCGGTGGAAACGCTGGGCAGCGCCACCGTCATCCTGACCGACAAGACCGGCACCCTGACGCAGAACCGGATGACGGTCCGCGAACTGTTCGTCGCCGGCCGCCACCACCTCGCCGCCGAGCGCTGGCCGCGTGCCGACGACCTGCGCCTGCGGGCGGTGGCGCGCTTCTGCCACAGCCTCAAGTTCCACGACGGAACGCCGGCCGGGGACCCGATGGAAATCGCGCTGTGGCAGTTCGCCGGGGGGCTTCCCGAGTTCGGGCAGCGGCACGGGGAACTGCCCTTCGACACCGAGCGCCGTCGCATGTCGGTCATCTGGCGCGAAGCCGACGGTAGCGGCGACCTCTACTGCAAGGGCGCGCCCGAGGCCCTCTTTCCGCTGTGCACGGCATGGCTGGACGGCGATGCGGCCCGCCCGTTCGACGCCGATGCCCTGCGCACCTTCCAGGCCGCGCAGGAAGATCTCGCCGATCGCGGCTTGCGCGTTCTCGCGCTGGCCTGGAAACCCCTGCCCGTGGACGGCGAAGCCGGCGAGGAACAACTGCGCCTGTGCGGACTCGTCGGCCTCGAAGACCCGCCGCGGCCCGACGTCCACCAGGCGGTCGTTCGCTGCCACGGCGCCGGCATCCGCATCATCATGGTCACCGGCGACCACCCGCACACGGCGCTGGCGCTGGCGCGCGAGGTCGAGGTGATCCGCTCCGCCGCCCCCAGCGTGCTGACCGGCGATGCGCTGCGGCACCTGAGTCCGGCGGCCCTGCAACTGGCCCTGGATGCACCCGAGATCCTGTTCGCACGGGTCAGCGCCGAGCAGAAGATGCTGGTCACCCAGGCACTGCAGCAGAAGGGTGAGATCGTCGCCGTGACCGGTGACGGGGTCAACGATGCGCCGGCCTTGAAAACCGCCGACATCGGCATCGCCATGGGCCTGTCGGGTACCGATGTCGCCCGCGAGGCAGCCGACATCGTGCTGCTCGACGATCACTTCGCCACCATCGTCAACGCCATCGAGGAAGGGCGTGCGGTCTTCGACAACATCGGCAAGTTCCTGACCTACATCCTCACCTCGAACATCCCGGAGCTGGTTCCTTACCTGGCATCGGTCCTGTTCGGCATCCCCCTGCCGTTGACCATCATCCAGATTCTCGCCGTCGACCTCGGCACCGACATGCTGCCGGCGCTCGCCCTCGGCGCCGAACGGCCGCATTCGGAAGTGATGACCCGGCCGCCCCGCAAGCGCCAGGAACGCCTGCTGTCGTGGCCGCTGCTGGCGCGCGCCTACCTGTTCCTCGGCCCGCTCCAAGCGGCGATCGCGATGTCCGTCTACTTCTTCGTGCTCGACAGCCTCGGCTGGCGCTTCGGCGACCGGCTGGCGCCGCTCGATCCCGTCTATCTTCAGGCCACCACCGGCTGCCTGGCGGGCATTGTCCTGGCGCAGATGGCCAACGTCTTCGTCTGCCGCCATCCGCAACTCCCGGCGTGGCACTTCCCGTTGCTGGACAACCGCCTGCTGCTCGCCGGTCTGCTGCTCGAAGCCGGGCTGCTCCTGTGGATCGTCTACACGCCGCTCGGCAACCGCCTGTTCGGCACCGCGCCGCTCGGCGGCGATGTCTGGCTGCTGGCGGCCGCGCTCGCCGTCGGCTTCGCCGCCATCGAGGAAACCCGCAAGTTCGTGGTTCGCCGCTGGCCAAGCTGAATTGCCCTTCCCGTCCGCCGGATAGCAGCGGCTGCGGACGCCCGCACCGAGAAATTGCTGCAATGCGGTAAAATCGCGCCCATCATGCTCTATCCGCTCATCCGCAAGTTCTTCTTCGCCCTCGATGCCGAGACCGCCCACGGCATCGGCATGCGCGGCACTTCGTTCCTCGATGCCAGCGGGCTTGCCTGCCTGCTGGCAAGGCCGGTGACACCCTGTCCGGTCACGGTCATGGGCCTCGACTTCCCCAACCCGGTCGGCCTCGCCGCCGGGCTGGACAAGAACGGCGACCACATCGACGCGCTGGCCCGGCTCGGCTTCGGCTTCCTCGAGATCGGCACCGTCACGCCCCGCCCGCAGCCCGGCAACCCGCGCCCGCGCCTGTTCCGCATCCCGGCGGCGCAAGGCATCATCAACCGCATGGGTTTCAACAACGACGGCGTCAACAAGCTGCTGGAAAACGTGCGCGCCGCGCGCTTCCCGAAGCAGGGTGGCATCCTCGGCATCAACATCGGCAAGAACGCGACGACGCCGATCGAGCAAGCTGCCGACGATTACCTGGTCTGCCTCGACAAGGTCTACGCCGACGCCAGCTACGTCGCCGTCAATATCTCCTCGCCGAACACGAAGAACCTGCGCGAACTGCAGAAGGACGAAGCACTCGACGACCTGCTGGCGCAACTGAAGGCGCGCCAGGAGATCCTCGCCGACAAGCATGGCAGGTACGTGCCGCTGGCGCTGAAGATCGCCCCGGACCTCGACGACGCGCAGATCATCGCCATCGCCGACGCGCTGCGCCGCCACCGCATGGACGGCGTCATCGCCACCAACACGACGCTGTCGCGCGACGGCGTCGAGGGGATGGCGAATGCAAACGAGGCCGGCGGACTGTCCGGCGCGCCCGTCTTCCGCCGGTCGACCGACGTGCTGAAGAAGCTGTCGACGGCGCTGGCCGGCGAGGTGCCGGTGATGGGCGTCGGCGGCATCCTGAGCGGCGCCGATGCGGCCGAGAAGATCAAGGCTGGCGCGAGCCTGGTGCAGTTCTACAGCGGCTTCATCTACCGCGGCCCCGAACTGGTGAACGAGGTCGCCGACACGCTCGCACACGTCTTGAGGAAACGCAGCTAAATCCTTATTTTAATTGCGGTTGTTTGACACGGATCAAAGCCGGATAATACGCGCCTCAACTCGCCTCAATTCATGAGCCACTACCTTTTCATCCTCGTCGGCGCGGTGCTGGTCAACAACGTCGTGCTGGTCAAGATCCTCGGTCTCTGCCCGTTCATGGGTGTTTCCAAGAAACTTGAAACCGCCTACGGCATGGGGGCGGCAACCACCTTCGTGCTGACCATGGCGACGGGGGCGAGCTACATCATCGACCACTACCTTCTCCTGCCCTTCGGGCTCGAGTACCTGCGCACGCTGTCCTTCATCGTCACCATCGCCGCCATCGTCCAGCTGACCGAGATGGTCATCGCCAAGACCTCGCCGACGCTGCAGCAGACGCTGGGCATCTACCTGCCGCTGATCACGACCAACTGCGCCGTGCTCGGCGTGCCGCTGCTCAACATCTCCAACAACCACAACTTCGTCGAGTCGCTGCTCTTCGGCGCCGGCAGCGCGGTCGGCTTCTCGCTGGTGCTGATCCTCTTCGCCGGCATGCGCGAGCGGGTCGAAGGCGCCGACGTACCGGTCCACTTCCGCGGCGTCGCCATCGCCATGGTCACCGCCGGGCTGATGGCGCTCGCCTTCATGGGCTTCGCCGGCCTGGACAAGTACCAGTAGATGGACATCCTCCTCGCCATCGCCATCATGGCCCTCGGCGCCGTCGTGCTCGGCGCCGCGCTCGGCTACGCGTCGATCAAGTTCAAGGTCGAGGGCGATCCGCTGGTCGAGAAGATCGAGGCGATCCTGCCGCAGACGCAGTGCGGCCAGTGCAGCTACCCCGGCTGCAAGCCGTACGCGGAAGCGATCGCCAAGGGCGAGGCCGACATCAACCTGTGCCCGCCGGGCGGCACTGGAAGGCGTGCAGCGCCTGGCCGACCTGCTCGGCCGCGAAGTCAAGCCGCTCGACGCCGAGGAGAAGCCGAAGCAGGTCGCCATCATCGACGAGCAGACCTGCATCGGCTGCACGCTGTGCATCCAGGCTTGCCCGGTCGACGCCATCGTCGGCGCCGCCAAGCAGATGCACACCATCATCGCCCCGCTGTGCACCGGCTGCGAGCTGTGCCTGCCGCCCTGCCCGGTCGAGTGCATCCGCATGGAGCCGATCGCCGAGAACCTCGACAACTGGAAGTGGAAGTACCCGGTCGTCGAGATCCGGCCCGCGCCGCTGAAAGAGGCGGCCTGATGCTGATGAACCTGTTCAAGTTCAAGGGCGGCGTCAAGCCGCCGACGCACAAGGCCGAATCGACCGGCCGGCCGATCGCCGTCGCCCCGCTGCCTTCGCGCCTCGTCGTGCCGCTGCACCAGAGCATCGGCGGCACGCCGCGCCCGGTCGTCTCGGCCGGCGACACGGTGCTCAAGGGCCAGTTGATCGGCGAGGCCGACGGCTGGATTTCCGCCGCCGTCCATGCGCCGACCTCGGGCACCGTGCTCGAGGTGGCGATGCACGTGCAGCCGCACCCGTCGGGCCTCGACGCGTTGTGCGTCGTCATCGAACCGGATGGCAGGGACGAATGGATCGCCCGCGCGCCGCTCGACTACCGGTCGCTGACACCCGAGGAAGTTCGCGAGCACCTGCGCCAGGCGGGCGTCGTCGGCCTCGGCGGCGCCGTCTTCCCGACGCACGGCAAGCTGACGCCGGCGAAGACGGTGCCGATGGACGAACTGGTCATCAACGGCGCCGAGTGCGAGCCCTTCATCACCTGCGACGACCTGCTGATGCGCGAGCGCGCCGAGGAAGTCGTGCGCGGCATCGCCATCTTCCGCGACCTGCTGCAGCCGAAGAAGGTACTGATCGGCATCGAGGACAACAAGCCGGAAGCCGCCGCCGCGATGCGTGCCGCGGTCGACGCGCTGAACGAGCCGTTTTCCGTGGTCCAGGTGCCGACCCTCTACCCGGCCGGCGGCGCCAAGCAGTTGATCCGCGTCCTGACCGGCAAGGAAGTGCCGGCGTCGAAGCGTTCCACCGATCTCGGCGTGCAGTGCTTCAACGTCGCCACCGCGTACACCGCCTGGCGCGCCATCGCCCACGGCGAGCCGGTGGTCTCGCGCCTGGTCACCCTCACCGGCAATGTGCACGAACCGCGCAACTACGAGGTGCTGATCGGCACGCCGATGGACGAGCTGCTCAAGCTCGCCCACCCGCACCCCGACACCGACGGCATCGTCATGGGCGGCCCGATGATGGGCTTCCTGGTGCCCGACATGCACGTGCCGGTGGTCAAGGCGACCAACTGCCTGATCGCCCACGACGACCGCCTGTTCCCGCCCAAGCCGCCGGAAATGCCGTGCATCCGCTGCGGCGCCTGCGCCGCAGGCCTGCCCGCACGAACTGCAACCGTTCGAGATGTACTGGTTCGCGCGCGCGAAGAATTTCGGCAAGACGCAGGAGTACCACATCTTCGACTGCATCGAATGTGGCTGCTGCTCCTACGTCTGCCCGTCACGCATCCCGCTGGTCCAGTATTTCCGCTTCGCCAAGAGCGAGATCTGGGCGCGCGAGCGCGAGAAGAACGCTGCCGACGGCGCCAAGGCGCGCTTCGAGTTCAAGCAGGAGCGCGACGAACGCGAGAAGGCGGAAAAGGCCGAGAAGCTGGCCAAGGCGGCCGCCGCGCAGGCGGCCAGGAAGGCGGCCGAGGCGGCTGCCACAGCCGGCGAAGCCGCCCCTGTCGCCGCCGCCGCGCCGGTTGCGGTCAACCCCGAGAAAGAGGCCAAAAAGGCCGCGATCGAGGCCGCCATGGCGCGCGCCAAGGCGCAGCGCGAAGCGGCGCAGCCGAAGAATACCGAAGCGGTCACTTTTGAACAGGCGCATGAAATGGCCGAGATCGACGCCCGCCGGGAGGCGGTTGCACCCACCTCTCCCCTCCCTCCTGACGCCACGCTGCCCTGATGTTCGCCCCCGCCCCCTTCCTGCTCAAGGACGCCAGCGTCAGCCAGGTCATGACGCAAGTCTGCCTCGCGCTGCTTCCCGGCATCGCCGCCTACGCCTGGCTGATCGGCCCGGCCGTTCTCGTCCAGATCGTCATCGCCTCGCTCGCCGCGCTGCTGGCCGAAGCCGCCATGCTGAAGGTGCGTGGCAAGCCGCAGGCGATGTTCCTCTCCGACGGCTCGGCCGTCGTCACCGCCTGGCTGATCGCCCTCGCCTTCCCGCCGCTGGCGCCGTGGTGGCTGGTCGCTACCGGCACCGTCTTCGCCATCGTCGTCGCCAAGCATCTCTATGGCGGCCTCGGGCAGAACCCGTTCAACCCGGCCATGATCGGCTTTGCCGTCTGCATCGTCTCCTTCCCGGCGCTGATGTCGCAGTGGCCGAGCGTCGGCCTGCAATTGTCGCTGGTCGAGCAGATCGACGTCATCCTCGGCCTGGCGCCGCGCGTCGATGCCCTGACCGGCGCCACCCCGCTCGACGCGCTGAAAACCGCGCTCAAGCTCGGCGACGGCAGTATCGATGTGGCGCACCTGCTGGCCAACCAGGACATCTACGGCAACTTCGCCGGGCGCGGCTGGGAATGGGTCGCCGCCGGCTACCTGCTCGGCGGCCTGTGGATGTGGCAGCGCAAGCTGATCACCTGGCATGTGCCGGGCGCGTTCATCGGCGCCATGGTGCTGGTTTCCGGCGGGCTCTGGCTGGTCAACCCTGGCCAGTTCGCCAACCCGCTGTTCCACCTCTTTTCCGGCGGCGCCATGCTCGGCGCCTTCTTCATCGCCACCGACCCCGTCTCCGGCTGCACGACGCCGCGCGGCAAGCTGATCTTCGGCGCCGGCGCCGGCCTGCTCACCTACATCATCCGCGTCTTCGGCGGCTATCCGGACGGCGTCGCCTTCGCCGTGCTGCTGATGAACCTGTGCGCGCCGCTGATCGACCTGCTGACCCAGCCGCCGATCTTCGGCATGAAGGACAAGACATGACCGGCGCGCAGAGGCAGTTCAGCGCGCCCGGCATGGCGCTGCGCACGGCGGCGATCCTGTTCGTCTTCGTCATCGTCTTCACCGGCCTGCTCTCGGGCGCCTACCTGTGGACCAAGCCGGCGATCGAGGCCTCGGCCGCCGAGGAAAAGATGAAGCTGGTCGACGAGGTCCTGCCACGCAGCGAGTACGACAACGCGCTGCTCGAGGATATTGTCGTGCTGCCGCCGACGCCGGCGCTCGGCCTGGCCGACCCGTCCACCGTCTACCGGGCCCGCAAGGCCGGGCAACCCGTCGCGCTGGTTTTCGAGGCGATCGCCCCGGACGGCTACGCCGGCAAGATCAAGCTGGTCGTCGCGGTCCGCGCCGACGGCCGGGTCGCCGGCGTGCGCGTCACCCAGCACAAGGAAACGCCGGGCCTCGGCGATTACATCGAGGTCAGGAAGGACAAGAACAAGTCGCGTCCGTGGATCACCCAGTTCACTGGCCTGTCGTTGGCCGCACCGCCCGATTCCGGCTGGAAGGTCAGGAAGGATGGCGGCCAGTTCGACTTCTACGCCGGGGCGACGGTCACCCCGCGCGCCGTCACCAAGGCGGTGTTGAAGGCCGTGAAATGGGCCGAAGCCAACCGGGCCTGGCTCTTCGCCGAGAAGGGAGCGAGCAAATGATCACCCGCGACGAATTCAGCACCATCGCCGGCAACGGCGTCTGGAAGCAGAACACCTCGCTTGGCCAGATCCTCGGCCTGTGCCCGCTGCTGGCGGTGACCACCAACGCGGTCAACGGCGTCATGCTGTCGCTGGCGACGATCATCGTCATGGCGCTGGCGAACGTCGCCGTCGCCTCGCTACGCAATTTCATCCCGCACGAGATCCGCATCCCGGTCTTCATCCTGATCGTCGCCGCGCTGGTCACGGTGGTCGACCTGCTGTTCAACGCCAACCTGCACGAACTCTACCTGGTGCTCGGCATCTTCATCCCGCTGATCGTCACCAACTGCATCGTCCTCGCCCGCGTCGAAGCCTTCGCCGCCAAGAACCCGCCGCTGCAATCGACCTTCGACGGCATCTTCATGGGCGTCGGCATGTTGTGGACGCTGGCCCTGCTCGGCGGCATGCGCGAACTGCTCGGCAGCGGCACGCTGCTCGGCGGCATCGACATGGTTTTCCCGAGCCTGCAGCCGATCCAGTTGCTGCCGGAAAGCTACCCCGGCTTCCTGCTCGCCCTGCTGCCGCCCGGCGCCTTCATCCTGCTCGGCTGCATGATCGCCTGGAAGAACTGGCTCGACGCGCGCGCCGCCGAACGCGCGCGGCGCAAGCCGCCGGCCGCCGTCGTTGCCGCCGGCTGAGGCCAGCCGGCGGCAACAATTTGTACGGATATTGAACACACGCCGGTGCTTTTCGCCTTGGCAGTGTTAGTGCCGAGTTTCGCAGTGGGCACACGCCGACTGCACGATATTGACAAAAGTGGTTGGTTTCAACTGCTTCATATTGCCCCTCTAATCGGATGGGCTATCCTCGCATTTTGGGCTGCCCAGCCGAGGCGCGAGCCAAACCGTTTCTGATCTGGCGTGGTCGAGGAAGGATCGTAATGCAACACTATTTCCGGCTTATTAGTCTTTGGGCAGTTCTCGCACTTGCCGGGTGTGCAAGTACACCGGAACCTGTGGCCCCCGTCGGCAAGGCGACGCCGCCAGCAGTAGCCGAACCAGAGGCACCGCCCACGAGAACGGAAACACAAGTCATCGCGTCGGTGAAGCTGGAGAACAACGTCTTTTTCGAGCAGGGGTCTTCGGATATTGATGAGACAGGAAGAGCAACTCTGCGCCTTCACGCAGAGCGTCTCAAAGCCAACCCGAAAACACGGGTCACTTTGATTGGGCATGCCGAGAGCTTCGGTAGCCGAGCATTGAGCATTGCGATTGCCGACAAGCGGGTTAGTATGGTCTATGGTCAACTACGAGCCTATGGCGTACCGCCACGCCAGTTGCTACGTGCCAATGTGGGCATCGAAATGAACAGTAGAGCCTGTAAATCTCCGGAATGTCGGCACCTGATGCGTCGCGTTGAACTTAGGCACGCCAAGGGCCACTGATGGGCCGTCTCGATTAAGGAGCCGGTACAATGTTCGCACCAGTATTTACGGGAAGTCGCAACTTTAGCTGCTTAAAATACGTGCTGATGAACGCTCCGCACATACCGCGCCCAACTTGTTCCGGTCTGGTCGCCGCTGCAATCCTTGGTGCCTTGATGCTGGGCGCCTGTACATCGACAAAGATGGTGCGTTCCTACCAGGCCGAGACGTTTTCCAGCGAGACACCGTTTCAGTATTACAGCAGCCGGGAGCCGGATCTGGCTTGCGAAATTTCTAAACGAGCCCTGTTGAGCCAGGGGTATAAGGTCGATGACAGCAAGCCACGCACGATTCGTGGCGAAAAATACTTTCGGCCACGACCGGATGAAGCGAGCACCCTGACCCTCTCGCTGGTTTGCCTGCCCAGCAGCCTGGGCACGGTGATCTACGCGAATGGTATGGAAACGCAGTACGAAATGAAATCGAAGGCCAGCAGTGCGGGCTTGTCCGTTCCCGCATTCGGGGCGATCTCGGTGCCTTGGACCATGGACAAGGACACCTTGGTCAAGATTGGTGAAGAAACGGTGACAACTCCCGAGTTCTACCAACGCCTTTTTGAGTTGATCAAGTCGTTCGATCTGTGAGCCATACCGTCAGTTGCCGTACCCGTTCAGCATCGTGAATCGCCCTGGATTCCGAAGACACATAGCGACCGCTTCTCACAGTAACCTACCGTTGAGGCATCGAGGACGCCAATGACGGCAACGGGTCGTATCCAGTCCCCAGTCCAAATAAAGTTCAACCCGTGAATAAGGCCGACATCGCCCAGTTCTACGCCCGCCTGGCCGCCGCCAACCCGGCGCCGACGACCGAACTCGCCTACGCCTCGCCGTTCCAGTTGCTGGTCGCCGTGATCCTGTCGGCGCAGGCGACCGACGTCGGGGTGAACAAGGCGACGACCCGGCTCTTTCCCGTCGCGCCAACGCCGGCAGCCATGCTCGCGCTCGGCGAGGAAGGGCTGGTCGACTACATCAAGACCATCGGCCTGTTCCGCACCAAGGCGAAGAACGTCATCGCCGCCTGCCGACTGCTGGTCGAGCAGCACGGCGGCGAAGTTCCCCGCGACCGCGCGGCGCTCGAAGCGCTGCCCGGTGTCGGGCGCAAGACGGCGAACGTCGTGCTCAATACCGCCTTCGGCGAGCCGACCATCGCCGTCGACACGCACATCTTCCGCGTCGGCAACCGCACCGGGCTCGCCCCCGGCAAAACGCCGCGCGCGGTCGAGGACGCGCTGCTGGCGGTCACCCCGGCCGAGTACGCCAGGGATGCCCACCACTGGCTGATCCTGCACGGCCGCTACGTGTGCAAGGCGCGCCAGCCGGAGTGCGGCCGCTGCGTCGTCGCCGACCTCTGCGGCTACGCCGGCAAGACGGCATGACGACCGCTGCGGTCAACCCGGCAAACAGGCCGGATTTCGCCACCGCCGGGCACGACCCGCGGTCACGCCCTTCCCCCGTTGCAGCGCTTTGCGAGGACCACCATGTTTAACCCTTCACGCGAGCAGGTCCGCCAGTTCTTCTGCGACGCCTGGCGCAAGCAGCGCGAGCGCCTGCCGCTGGTCGGCGCCGAAGTGACGGCCGCCGACATCGCCGCCCGCCACCCCGAGTACCACGCGCTGCTCGCCGACCCCGGCGCCGCGCTGGAAAAGGAATGGACGCCGGAAGGCGGGCAGATGAACCCCTTCCTCCACCTCTCGCTGCACCTCGCCATCCACGAGCAGGTCAGCATCGACCAGCCGCCGGGAATCCGCGCCGCCTTCACCGCGCTGCAAGCGAAAATGGAACCCCACGCCGCCGAGCATGTCCTCCTCGAATGCCTGGGCGAGACGATCTGGCGCGCCCAGCGCCAGGGCGGGCCGATGGACGCCGCCGCCTACGTCGAATCCATCCGGCGCGCCGCCGGCCAACCGTGAAAGAACAACCATGAAATTCGAAGGCACCGATTCCTACGTCGCCACCCGCGACCTGACCCTCGCCGTCAATGCCGCCAACGTGCTGCAGCGGCCGCTGCTGATCAAGGGCGAACCGGGCACCGGCAAGACCCTGCTCGCCGAGGAAGTCGCCCGCGCCCTCGGGATGCCGCTCTTCCAGTGGCACATCAAGTCGACGACCAAGGCGCAGCAGGGCCTCTACGAATACGACGCCGTCTCGCGCCTGCGCGACTCGCAGCTCGGCGACCCGCGCGTCGAGGACATCGCCCACTACATCGTCCATGGCGTGCTGTGGCAGGCCTTCGACTGCGAGACACCGTCGGTCGTGCTGATCGACGAGATCGACAAGGCCGACATCGAGTTCCCCAACGACCTGCTGCTCGAACTCGACCGCATGGAGTTCCATTGCTACGAGCTGCACCGGACGATCAAGGCGAAACACCGGCCGTTGATCATCATCACCTCGAACAACGAGAAGGAACTCCCCGACGCCTTCCTGCGCCGCTGCTTCTTCCACTACATCAAGTTTCCCGACAAGGAGACGATGACGCGCATCGTCGACGTGCACTTCCCGCAGCTCAAGCGCGACCTGCTGCGCGAGGCGCTCGAGGTCTTCTTCCAGTTGCGCGAGGTGCCGGGGCTCAAGAAGAAGCCGTCGACCAGCGAACTGATCGACTGGCTCAAGCTGCTGCTCGCCGAGGACATCCCGCCCGAGGCGCTGCGCGCCAAGGAGGCGAAGGACGCGATCCCGCCGCTGCACGGCGCGCTGCTGAAGAACGAGCAGGACGTCCATCTCTTCGAGCGCCTCGCCTTCATGGCGCGCCGCAAGTAAGTGCTGGTCGACTTCTTCCTGCACCTGAAGTCGCGCCAGTTGCCGGTGTCGACCAAGGAACTGCTGGCCCTGCTCGAAGCCTTGCAGGCGCGGCTGGTCGAGCAGCAGCGTCGATGATTTCTACCTGCTGTCGCGCGCCATCCTGGTCAAGGACGAGGCGCTCTACGACCGCTTCGACCGCGCCTTCGGCGAATACTTCAAGGGCGTCGAGACGCTGCCCGGGCTGGACGCGCGAGATTCCCGAGGAATGGCTGCAGCCTGGCCGCCAAACGGCATCTCAGCGAGGAGGACCGGGCCAAGCTGCGAAAAGCTCGGCTACGAGAAGCTGTTCGAGCAGTTCAAGCAGCGCCTGGCCGAGCAGAAGGAGCGCCACGCCGGCGGCAGCAAGTGGATCGGCACCGCCGGCACCTCGCCCTACGGCCACGGCGGCTACCACCCCGAAGGCATCCGCATCGGCGGCGAATCGGCCGGCAACCGGACGGCGGTCAAGGTCTGGGAGCAGCGCGAGTTCCGCAACCTCGACGACCGCGTCGAACTCGGCGTGCGCAACATCAAGGTCGCGCTGCGCCGGCTGCGCCGCTTCGCCCGCCAGGGCGCGGCCAGCGAACTCGACCTCGACGGCACCATCGCCGGCACCGCCCGCAACGGTGGCTGGCTCGACCTGCACATGCGCCCGGAGCGGCACAACGCGATCAAGGTCCTGCTCTTTGTCGACATCGGCGGCTCGATGGACGACCACATCGCCGCCTGCGAGGAACTGTTCTCGGCCGCGCGCGCCGAGTTCAAGCATCTCGAGCACTTCTACTTCCACAACTGCGTCTATGAAGGCGTGTGGAAGGACAACCGCCGCCGCTTCGGCGAGCCGCGCCTGTCGACCTGGGACGTGCTGCACACCTACGGCGCCGACTACAAGCTGGTCTTCGTCGGCGACGCCAGCATGAGCCCCTACGAGATCGCCCGCCCCGGCGGCAGCGTCGAGCACTGGAACGAGGAAGCCGGCGCCGTCTGGCTCGAGCGCCTGCTGACGACCTGGCCGCACGCCGTCTGGCTCAACCCGCTGCCCGAGGAACACTGGGCGTGGACACCGTCGATCCAGATGATCCGGCAACTGCTCGGCGAGCGCATGTTCCCGCTCACCCTCGACGGGCTCGAACGCGCAATGCGGGCGCTGTCGCGCTGAGGAAATTCCGGGCGCAAAAAAGCCGGCCGACGTGATGTCGGCCGGCTTGTCGTTTGCGCTCCGGATCAGGCGTTCTCGAGCAGCAGCTCCTCGAGGGTGTGGGCGGCACGCTTGGCGCTGTCGAGCACCTTCTCCTGTTGCGCGTAGAGGTTCCGCATCTTCAGCGCGGTCCACGCCGCTTCCTCGTCGCCTTCCTTGGCGAACAACGCGGTAATGGCCTGCTGCATGACCTCCGCCCCCTTTTCCTCGAGCGCTTCGATCTCCTGGCACAGCCTGGGCACGTCCGTCGCCCGGTCCTTGCTGTTCAGCGCGACCACGCAACGGTTCAGCCGCATGGTGACCTCGACGGCAAGCGCCGCCAGTTCGCGCGCCGGCGGCGTCGACGTCGTGACGTTGTACATCTCGACGCCCAGGGCGAGGTGCTTCAAATCGTCGGCGACGCGGTCGAGGTCGAGCACCAGCGTGTGCACCTGGTCGCGATTGATCGGCGTCACGAAGGCTGCGAACAGCACCTTGATCAGTTCCTGCTTGATGTCGTCGGCGCTGCTCTCGTTGGTGCACACCTCCTCGACCATCGCGGCCACGTCCTGGTCAGGCTTGCCCATGTCGGCGATCAGGCGCTGCGCCGCGTTGGCGGCGGCAACCACACGGTCGGTATGCGATATCACGATATTGAAGAAGAAATCCCGCTTGGGCAGGATGGCATCTGTACTCATACTTTGGACTCCTGGATAACTTGGATGGATCGGACGGTCACAGGAACTTCGTGCCGATATACCAGAACAGCGCGGCAATCAGGCCCGACGGCCGGGATCGTCAGCACCCAGGCGACCAGCAGGTTGGCGGTGACTGCCCACTTCACGGCCTTGACGTCGTTGGCCATGCCGACACCGACGATCGAGCCGGTGATGGTGTGCGTCGTTGACACCGGAATGCCGCCTACCGTTGCCAGGCCAAGGGCGATCGCGCCACCCATCGAGGCACACGAGCCGCTGACCGAGTTGAGCTTGGTGATCTTGGTGCCCATCGTCTTGACGATCCGCCAGCCACCCAGGTAGGTGCCCCAGGCAATCGCGAAGTAGCACGAATACACCACCCACATCGGCAGCGTCGCGACGTCCTTGGTCGCCATGCCGGCGGTAATCAGCAGCAGCCAGATGATGCCGATCGTCTTCTGCGCGTCGTTGCCGCCGTGGCCCAGGCTGTACGCCGCCGCCGCGAACAACTGGCCGCCCTTGAACCACTTGGCGGCGTCGTACGGTGTCGATTTTCGGAATATCCAGGCGACCAGCACCATCAGCAGTCCCCCGATCAGCATGCCGACCACCGGCGAGATGATGATGAAGGCGAGGATCTTGCCGAAGCCGCTCCACACGATCGGCGCCATCGAACCGCCTGCCTTGGCCATCGTGGCACCGACCAGGCCGCCGACCAGCGCGTGCGAGGACGACGACGGGATGCCGTAGTACCAGGTGATGATGTTCCACGCCAGCGCCCCGATCAGCGCCCCGAAGATCACGTAGTGGTCGACGAAGCTCGGATCGACAGTGCCCTTGCCGATGGTCGCCGCCACCTTGAGCTGGAAGACCCACAAGGCGGCGAAGTTGAAGAAGGCAGCGAAGAGGACGGCCTGCTTGGGCGTCAGCGCGCCCGGTCGCGACGATGGTCGAGATCGAGTTGGCGCCGTCGTGAAAGCCGTTCATGAAATCGAAGGCCAACGCGATGAAAATCAGCGTCCCCAGGACCCATATACTCAGAGTGACTGTTTGCATGATGCCATCCTTCTCAAGAGTTCTCGATCAGGATTTCTTCGATGGTCTTGGCGGCATCCTCGCAGCGGTTCAGCACGTTCTCCTGCAGCGTGTAGAACTCGCGCATCTTGATCGCCGTCCAGATGCTGTGCGAACCGTCGAACAGCTTGCTGATCGCCTTGCGCTCGACGGCGTCGGCCTTGGTCTCGAGAACGTCGATCTCGCCGCAGACATTAAGCGTTTCCGCCTTGCGATCCTTGTCCTTGGAACCGAGTCCACCCACGCCACGGTGCAGGCGCAGGCAGGCGTCGGCGCCGAGCGAGGCGAGTTCGCGGGCTTCCGCGGTCGATTCGGTGATGTTGTACATGTTCACCGCGTTAGCCACTTCCTTGAGCGCGTTCAGCACGAGGTCGAGCTCGATCGTCAGCGTGTGGATCTGGTCGCGGTTGATCGGCGTCGTGAACGACTTGTGCAGCAGCCCGATCAGTTCGGCCTTGATCTTGTCGGCGGCCTTCTCGTTGAAGTTGACTTCGGCGGCCAGCGCCGGAATGTCCTCGGATCCCTGACCGAGGCCGTTGACCAGACGCAGGGCGGCATTGCTACCGGCGACGACCAGATCGGAATGGGCGGCGAGCAGCTCGAAAAACTCGTTGCGGTTCGGCATGAGGCTACTGAACATCTTTATCTCCTGTCTATTTCTGCGGTTCAATGGTTAGTGCAATGAAATGGTCCCCGGCGCGAACCGGATTCCAGAAACCCCCTCCTCGTCCCGGCTTTCTTGCATAACCGTGACCAGAAACTTCCAACTCTAAGTGTCCACCTATCTCGACATGCAATGTTGACGCAGGTCAAAATCCTTCCTTCAAACCGCCCCTGACCGCCCGTTCGGAAAGCAATTTTTCAACCGACGACGCTCACCCTCCGTGCATCAGCGCCCGGAAAATCTGCAGCGAGTCGGCCGGCCGCAGACGGCCCTTGTCCTCGCCGCCATAAACGGTGCCGACCTTCTTCGCGGTGATGCGCTCGAGGTTCTCGCTGTACGCCCGCGCCGGCAGCGGCAGGTAGTTGGCTTCCTCGACCACCTTGACCGCATTTTTCATGCCGAAGTCGATGAACTGCCTGACCGCAGGCTTGTCGAGCGACTTCTCGCTGACATAGAGGAACACCGGGCGGGACAGCGGCTGGTAGCTGCCGTTGCGGATGTTGGCGACCGTCGGCAACACCGCTTCCTTGCCGTCGCCGATCGCCACGGCCTTGAGCCGCTGCTGGTTCTCGACATAGTAGTCGAGCGCCACATAGCCGAGCGCGTCCTTGTCGGCGGCGATGCCATCGACCAGCACCGCATGGTCCTCAGCGGTAGTGGCATCGGTGCGGCCCGCCTTCGTCGTGCCGACGACGACTTCGTTGAAGTACTCGGCGGTTCCCGAATCGGCGCCGGGCGCGTAGAACTTGATCCGGTCGGCGGGCCACGCCTTGTTGACATCTTTCCAGGTGTTGATCTTGCCCTGCGCTCGCGCTTCCCAGAGCTTCCTCAGCTCGGCGACACTGAGGCTGTTGACGAAGGTGTTTTTCGGATTGACGACGACAGTCAGCGCATCGTAGGCGAGCGGCATTTCGTAGTAACGGACGCCGGCTTTGGCGCAGTCTTCCATTTCTTTCTTGAGGATCGGCCGCGAGGCGCTGGTAATGTCGGTCTCACCGCGGCAGAACTTGGCGAAACCGCCACTCGTTCCGGAAACGCCGACATTGACATGGACCTCGTGCAGCCGGGCGCGCTGGAACTGCTGTGCGAGCGCTTCGACAATCGGATAGACAGTGCTCGACCCGTCGATCTTGACCACCGCCTCGGCGCCAGCGGCCAGTGGGCTGAAGCCGAGTGCCGCGATAAAAACAATGAGAGCCGAACCGGCCGTTTGCGGGCGGGCTGGCGAGATGGACGGCATGAGGAGCTCCTTGGCGAGGCTGATAGGGACGTGCGAAGCCATCATGCGTCAGAATTGTTACAGCCTGATGACAAGTCATCGTCGCGCAATATTTCTCCAGCCGCCGCAGAAAATCCGGGGCGAAAAAATGCCGGCCGACGTGATGTCGGCCGGCATTCTCGCGTGCCGCCGGCACCGCCCCGGTTCCCCAGGGCAACGCCGGCGCGGAGGTTCAGCAGAGCTTGACGACGATGTCGAGCAGCGTGCTGTTGCAGACGTTCAGGCGATCGCCCGCACCCTTCAACTCGTTGTACACCTCCTTGCGACGGAAGATGTTGTGGAAGTCAGTGTCGTTGAACAGCTCGGCCAGCGCGCGCCGGTGCGTCCGGCTCAGCAGGCGCACGGCGGCGTCCGCCTTTTCGGCGTCCTGGCGGCTCTTCTGCGGTTCGGTCCCGAGACGACCATAGCCGGCGGCAACCGCCTCGACGCCTGCCTTCAGGTGGACCGCCAGTTCCAAACAGAATTTGTCCGGCTTCAGCGCGAGCAGGCTGGAGTCCATTTCGACGACGATCTGCTTGCAACTGTTGATGATCTCGTCGAGATTGATGATCGCGCGGTGCAGATCCTCGCGGTCGATCGGGGTCGAGAAGGCTTCGTTCAGCAGCGTCAGGTTTTGGATCTTGATCCGGTCCCCCTCGTGCTCGGCGTCGACGACCTTCTGGGCCGTGTTCGGGGCTTCACCCATGAACTCGACAAGCAGGGCGGCGGTATGGGCGACGTTGGCACTCTGTTCGCCAAGCAACTTGAAGAAGTCGGGAACCTTCGGGAAGACCCGCTGCAGGATCCGCTGGGTGAGGGAGAGTTTTCTGGTGCTAGCGTCCGACATGATTAGGCCTTTCCGAGGAAGAGATTGATGAACGAGAACGTCTGAATGGCAACCAGTGCCGAACCGGGAATCGTGATGAGCCAGGTGATGCCGATGTCCTTGGCTTTCTTCCAGCGGACGGCATTCGGGCGCTCGGCGGCGCCGATGCCCATGATCGAGGTAGCGACGACGTGCGTGGTCGACACCGGCGCGCCGATCGCCGACGCGGTCAAGATGATGATCGCCGACGTCAGTTGCGAACTGAGCGCATGCATCGGGCGGACACGGTAGATCGCAAACCCGAGGGTGCGGACGATACGCCAGCCGCCGGACAGGATGCCGAGTGTGATCGCCGTGGCGCAGGCGAGCACGACCCAGAAGGGCACCTCGAACTTGTCGATGAAACCGCCGAGCAACAGCGCCAGCGTCAGCATGCCCATGCTCTTCTGCGCGTCGTTGGCGCCGTGCGAGAAGGCGAGGCCGGCGGCCGTGACGAACTGCGCCCAGCGCAGGCCGGTATTGGCCTTCGGGCTGGCCGCGTACAGCGCGGTCCGCAGCAGACGCAGGACCAGGAAGCCCGCCCAGAAGCCGATGATCGGAGACAGAATCAGCGCGGCGAGCACCTTCACGATGCCCGTCGAACTGGCCGTGCATCAGTTGCGAGAAGCCCCAGACGACGTTGTCGACACCGGCCGAAACGACCACCGCGCCGATCAGGCCACCGACCAGCGCATGCGACGAAGACGACGGGATGCCGAAGTACCAGGTCGCCAGGTTCCAGACGATGGCGCCGACCAGGCCGGACATCAGGATCGCCAGCGACAGCACCGCGGCCACGTCGCCGAGGGTGACGAACTTGCCGATCGTGTTGGCGACCGCCGTCCCGCCGAGCAAGGGCCCGAGGAACTCGAAGGTGCCGACGATCATGACCGCCTGAATCGGCGTCATCGCGCGCGACGCGATGATCGTCGCGACGATGTTGGCGGCATCGTGGAAGCCGTTCGTGTAGTCGAAAAACAGGACGATCGCAACGGTGACGATCGTCAGGATCAGTAGTGTACTCATTAAGCTTTCCCGAGGTGGTTGTCGTGGAAGGAGGCGCAACCCGCTGAGGAATCTGGGTACGGCACGATGCGCACGGGTGGATCTGACTGGCTGCTGATGTTGACTGCTGACATGGCTGAAATGACGCTCCTCCTCTTCTTGTTGGTGTTCATCGCCCGACCCCACTCAGGATCTGAGGAACCCGGCTTTCTACACGTTACGAATCGTAACCGTTTTGTCACAAAACTGTCACAAAACGGCGCGTTTCGAGTCTCCACCTTCTGCGCGCGGTTGCGTTGACGCAAGTCAACAAAGAGGAGATGGAACGGCGCGCGGCGGTCACCACGCGGGTAGCGCGCGCTAAGGTTCGTCGCCCGGCGGCGCGACCTTGACGACCTCGTCGAGCGAGGTGATTCCCTGCGCGACCTTGAGCGCGCCCGAGATGCGCAGCGGGCGCATCCCCTCGCGGCAGGCGAGGTCGCGCAACTGCGCGATCTCCGTGTTGCCGCGGATGACCTTGCGCATCTCCGGCGAGTTGAGCAGGATCTCGTAGATGCCCACCCGCCCGCTGTAGCCGGTCATCCGGCAGTCGAGGCAGCCGACCGGCTGGAACAGTTGCACCGGTTCGTTCGATTTCCACGGCGATACCAGCATCCGCCAGGTCGCCTTCTGGTCCTCGGTGATCGGCATCGCCTTCTTGCAGTGCGGGCACAGCGTACGCACCAGCCGCTGCGCCATGACGCCGAGCAAGGTCGAATTGATCAGGTAGGCCGGCACGCCGAGATCGAGCAGGCGCGTCACCGCCGAGGGCGCGTCGTTGGTGTGCAGCGTGGTCAGCACGAGGTGTCCGGTCAACGCCGCCTGGACCGCCATTTCGGCGGTTTCGAGGTCGCGGATCTCGCCGACCATGATGATGTCCGGATCCTGCCGCATCAGCGCGCGCACGCCGTCGGCGAAGCCGAGGTCGATGTTGCGCTGGACCTGCATCTGGTTGAATGCGGACTCGACCATCTCGATCGGATCCTCGATGGTGCACACGTTCACTTCGTGCGTCGCCAGTTGCTTGAGCGTCGTATACAGCGTCGTCGTCTTGCCCGAGCCGGTCGGCCCGGTGACCATGATGATGCCGTTCGGCGTGTGCGTCATCAGGTTCCAGCGCGCCTCGTCGTCGCTCGAAAAACCGAGCGAGCGCAGGTCGCGGACGAGCACCTCGGGGTCGAAAATGCGCATCACCAGCTTTTCGCCGAAAGCGGTCGGCAGCGTGGACAGGCGCAGTTCGACCTCCTGCCCGGTCGGCGTCCGCGTCTTGATGCGGCCGTCCTGCGGCCGGCGCTTCTCGATCACGTCCATGCGCCCGAGCAGCTTGATGCGGCTGGTCATCGCGTTCATCACCGCCATCGGGATCTGGTACACCTGATGCAGGACGCCGTCGATGCGGAAGCGGACGATGCCGAGATCGCGGCGCGGCTCGATGTGGATGTCGGAAGCGCGCTGGTCGAAGGCGTACTGCCACAGCCAGTCGACGATATGGACGATGTGCTGGTCGTTGGCGTCGAAAGTCCGGTTGCCCTTGCCGAGCTCGACCAGTTGCTCGAAGCTCGACAGGCCGGCGGTCACCTCGCCGCGCGCCGCCGCCTTCTTGACCGACTTGGCGAGGTTGAAGAACTCGACCAGGTAGCGCGAGATGTCGTCGGGATTGGCGAGGACGCGACGGATTTCCTTGCGCAGGATCGGCTTCAGTTCGCTCGACCCACTCGCGGACAAAAGGCTCGGCGGTGGCGATGACGATCTCGCGCATCGTCACCTGCACCGGCAGGATGCCGAAGCGGCCGGCATAGGCGCTCGACATGACGTCGGCGACGCCGGTGAAATCGATCTTGAGCGGGTCGATGTGCAGGTAGTCGAGGCCGACCTTGCCGGCCAGCCATTCGGTCAGCGTCTCCAGCGTCAGCAGGCGCACCGGCGTGCCCGGCGCGATCCATTTCTGGTCGGCGATGACCTTCAGCGGATGATCCTTGACGCCGTGCATGCGCCGCTCGACCCGCAGCGCCTCGGCCTCCTCCTTGCCGACAAGACCGTCGGCGACCATCCACTCCAGCACTTCCGGGAGGGTGAGACGGTGCTCGTGCGCGGTGATCGGGTCCATGCCGGCGAATATACCATGTCATACGTAACGCTTTGTAAGCGGCGGCGGGCCGGCTTGCACTCGCTTACAAGTGCGCGGCGCGCGGCCGGCGATTACGCCTAGAATGAAGCCGTACCAAACCACATGGAGAAGAACATGAAAACCCGCATGATGATTATCGGAAGTGCACTGATGGCATCCCTCTTCTGTCTGCCGGCAATGGCGCAAACCCCTCCCGGACCGGGACCGGGTATGGGCAGGCATGGGCATGGGGCAGGGCATGGGCCCGGGCGGCATGGGTCCGGGCATGGGCCAGCGCGCGCCGCGCGACTGCGCGCAGGCGCCCAACCCGGAAGCGTGCAAGGCGCACCAGCAGGCCCGTGACCAGGCACGTGAAGCCTGCAGGGACAAGGTCGGCCCGGATCGCAAGCAGTGCATGGGCGAGCAGATGCAGAACTTCGATTGCGCCAAGGCGGGCAACCCGCAGCAATGCGAAGCGCGCAAGAAGGTTTACCAGGAATGCAAGGGCCAGGCCGCCGGCCCCGCCTTCCGCCAGTGCGTGCAGCAGAAGATGCCGGCGGTCGATTGCACCACGGCGACCGACCCGAAGCGTTGCGAACTGCACCAGAAGGCTCGCGCCGCCTGCAAGGACAAGTTCGGCCCCGAGCACAAGGCCTGCCTGCGCGAACAGTTCGGCGTCAAGTAATCACCCGGGGCGGCCTGACGGCCGCCCCATTTTTGCCTCTCCAGGCCGGTTGACCGCAACCGGCCGTTTCATTTCCCGCCGCGCGCCATTTACAATGGCACGGCAACCACTTGCCCGGCACTTGCCCGGGCCTTCGCGCAGGGAGAAACGCATGAAAGCCGCCTTGATGATTATCGCCGGCACGCTGTTGGCATCGGTAACCTGCCTGCCGGCCAGCGCGCAGACAGCCGACGACCGGCAACTCGCCGAGACGATCTGCCAGGATCAGACCGGCGAAGCCTTCAAGGCTTGCGTGCAACAGCAGACGCAGAGCTTCGATTGCACAGCAGTCATCGACCGGGCGCAATGCGAGGCCCGCAAGGATGCATCGCAGCGCTGCGCCGGCCTGTTCGGCTGGGAGTTCCGCCAGTGCATCAACCCGGAAGAGCGGGGGCAACCCGACTGCAGCAAGGCCGCCGACCCGCAGCGCTGCGAACAGGGCCGGTAGGCGCGTGCAGCCGGCCTGACTCCAACCAAGGAAACCGCATGAAAATCACCCTCCTCGCTACCAGCCTCGCCCTCTTCGCCCTCGCCAGCACGCCGGCGCTGGCGCAACCCGACATCCGCCAGGAGCAGGCGCAGTCCCAGAAGGGCCAGAGCAGCGCCCCCGTCAAGGGCAGCGCCCCCGTCAGCGACCGCTATGACGCCACCGGCAAGATCAAGTGCTCGGTCGGCAACCCGACGCTCGACGAGTGGTGCGACTTCCGCGTCGTCCGCCACCCGCCCACCGGCGGCGCCCAGATCTGGATCAGCCACGGCGGCAAGACCCCCGATCGCGTCCTGCATTTCGCCGGCAAGAAATTCACCAGCGACGAAGGCGCGGCGCTTTCGGCGCAGCGCCAGGGCGACAACTGGCGCGTCAATGCCGGCGGCAAGATCTACTACCTGATTCCCGACGCGCTGATCTACGGCGGCTGAGGGCTGGCGGATTTTCGGCAGGAACCTGTCGGCGGCAAAAAGGCCTTAGAATTGGAACCCTGACGATATCCACAACATCGAAAAAGAAAACCATGTCCAAATTTGCCCTCCCCGCGCTGACCGCCCTCCTCCTCGCCGCCTTCTCGGCGAACGCCACGGCTGCCGGTCTCCAGTACTGGCAGCAGAACGCCAGCGGCCTCGGGGTCGCCTATGCCGGTTCGGCGGCGGTCGGCGACAACGCCAGCACCGTTCTACTTCAATCCCGCCGCGATGACCATGCTGCCGGGCATCCAGGTTTCGCTGGGCGCTGTCGGCGCGTGGCCGAGCTACCAGTTCGCCAACGCGGGTATCGGGCTGGATGGCGGCGACGCCGGCCTGTCGCAGGGGGCGGGCAATGGCTACGTGACCTGGCAGGCGATGCCTGACCTCGCGCTCGGGCTGGGCATCTCGCAGCCGTTCGGCCTGGGTTCCGACTACGACGCGAACTGGGCCGGGGCGCCGCAGGCCATCCGTTCCGAGATCCGGACGGTCAACTACAACCCGTCGCTCGCCTATCGCGTCAGCGACAAGGTGTCGCTCGGCATCGGCGCCAACTACCAGACCCTCGACACCGACATGACCCGCACCGGGCTGAACTACTCGGGCAGCGACGGCGCCTGGGGCTGGAATACCGGCGCCCTGTTCACGCTGTCGCCGGCCATGCGCGTCGGCGTTTCCTACCGCTCGGCAGTCAGCCTATCGCCGGACGGCGGTTCCGGCATCAAGCTGCCGGACACGGCCATCCTGTCGGTCTGGCAGCAGGTGTCGGACCGCTGGGAAGCGATGGGCGATCTTTCCTACACCCACTGGAACACGGTCAAGTCGCTCGGCGCACCCGGTGAAAGCATTGATTTTGACAATGCGTGGCGTGTCGCCTGGGGCGCGGCCTACCGCGCCAGCGATGCCTGGAAGCTGAAGTTCGGCATCGCCTACGACCGCTCGCCGACGCGCAGCACCAGCACCCGCATCGCCCGCATGCCGGACAACGACAACCTCTGGCTCTCGCTCGGCGCGCAATGGAACGCCGGCCGCTACGGCCGCATCGATGCCGGCTATTCCTACATCTACGTGCGCGACAGCAACATCGACAGCACCGGCAACGGCATCAGGGTGCAGGGCAGCTACGACATCAACTCGCACGTGCTCGGCGCCCAGTATTCGATCGGCTTCTGACCGTCGCCGGCTGATCGACGACGAGGCCGCCTGCGGGCGGCCTCTTTGTTTTCGGGTGGCGGGCGGACGATCCTTGCCGAGGCCTGAAGACTCGGCCGTCGCCGCGCCACGGCTTGCGCCGCGATTTCGGTTCGCCAAAAAGGAAAACCGGGCTCGCGCCCGGTTTCCGTGTTGCTGTCGCCGTGGACCGCGACCGCTTACTTGCCTGCCGGCGGCAGGACGAGCAGGGAGAGAACCTGCTCGTAGATGCCTTCGACCTGGTCGCCGACCACGACACCGGCAAGGTTCTTCTTGTCCTTGACCTTGAGGTCGAAGATGCGGCCCTTGGCGCCCTTGATGGTGACGATGCCCTTCTTGGCATCGATGGCGATGATGTCGGCCACGAAATGGGTTTCCTTGACCATCGACGGCGCCCGGCTTCTCGCCCATGGCGGCACGTGCGCCGCCTTCGCGCTCCTCGGTCGTGCGCAGGCCGGCGCCCTTCTTCAGCTTGATGGCGAGGATCTGGTCGTACTCGATGACGACGCGATCGCCGACCTTGACCTGCGGCAGGTTGCGCGCGTCCTTGCCGACGACGATTTCCTGGACAGCGCCGTCCTCGCCCTTCAGCGTGACCTTGCGCGTCTTGAGATCGATTGCGATCACTTCGGCTTCGGACTTGATCGCGCCGCCGAGGATCATGGCCGGCACCGGCTTGTCCTGCTTGGCTGCGGGTGCTGCATCGGCGGCAAGCGCCGCGCCGCTGATCAGGCCGGCGGCAAGAAGGGAAGCTGCGATGATTTTCTGCATTTTGATACTCCTCTGTTGGAAAAAAAGACTGGGTCGCCGAAGCGACCCGCAGGGTCTAGATTAGCACAGGCCGGCCGGAAGCCTACTTGCCCGACAGCGCCAGCATCAGCTCGTTGATGCGCTTGACGAAGCCGGCCGGGTCGTCGAGCTGGCCGCCTTCGGCGAGCGTCGCCTGTTCGAAGAGCAGCGCTGCCCAGTCGTCGAAGCGGGCTTCCTCGGTCTTGAGGCGCATCACCGCCGGGTGCTGCGGGTTGATTTCGAGGATCGGCTTGGCGTCCGGCGCCGGCTGGCCGGCGGCCTTGAGCAGGCGGGCCAGGTTGCCGGACGGATCGTGCTCGTCGGAAACGAGGCAGGACGGCGAATCGGTCAGGCGGTAAGTGACGCGGACGTCCTTGACCCGGTCGCCGAGCGCAGGCCTTGACCTTCTCCAGCAGTTCCCTGTACTCGTCGGCGGCCTTCTCTGCTTCCTTCTTTTCTTCCTCGTCTTCCAGCTTGCCGAGGTCGAGGCCACCCTTGGCCACCGACTGCAGCTGCTTGCCGTCGAACTCGGTCAGGTGGCCGACCACCCACTCGTCGACGCGGTCGGAAAGCAGCAGCACCTCGATGCCCTTCTTCTTGAAGATTTCCAGGTGCGGGCTGTTCTTCGCGGCGTTGAAGGTGTCGGCGGTGACGAAGTAGATCTTCTCCTGGCCTTCCTTCATGCGGCCGATGTAGTCGGCCAGCGAGACGATCTGCTTGTCGCCGTCGCCGTGCGTCGAGGCGAAGCGGATCAGGCCGGCGATCTTGTCCTTGTTGGCGTGGTCCTCGCCGACGCCTTCCTTGAGCACGGAACCGAAGGTTTCCCAGAATTTTGCATACTTTTCACGGTCGACCGCATCCTCGCCGTTGGCCAGCCCTTCGAGCATCGCCAGCACCTTGCGCGCGCAGCCGTGGCGGATGTTGTCGATGTCCTTGCTCTGCTGCAGGATCTCGCGCGAGACGTTGAGCGGCAGGTCGGAAGAATCGACGACGCCGCGCACGAAGCGCAGGTAGAGCGGCATCAACTGCTCGGCGTCGTCCATGATGAAGACGCGGCGCACGTAGAGCTTGATGCCGTGGCGGGCGTTGCGGTCCCACAGGTCGAACGGGGCGCGCGCCGGGATGTAGAGCAGTTGCGTGTATTCCTGCTTGCCCTCGACGCGGGCGTGCGTCCAGCACAGCGGATCCTCGAAGTCGTGCGCGACGTGCTTGTAGAACTCGGTGTACTGCTCGTCGCTGATCTCCGACTTGGGGCGCACCCACAGCGCGCTCGCCTGGTTGACCGTCTCGTCCTCGTCGGTCGGCACCTGCTCGCCGTCCTTCCATTCCTCCTTCTTCATCAGGATCGGCAGCGTGATGTGGTCGGAGTACTTGCGCAGGATCGACTTCAGCTTCCAGCCGCCGAGGAATTCGTCCTCGCCTTCGCGCAGGTGCAGCGTCACGTCGGTGCCGCGCGTGGCCTTGTCGACCATCTCGACCGTGTAGTCGCCCTCGCCGGCCGACTCCCACTTGACGGCCTGGCCGGCCTCGACACCGGCGCGGCGGGAAACCACGGTCACCTTGTCGGCGACGATGAACGACGAATAGAAACCGACGCCGAACTGGCCGATCAGGTGCGCATCCTTGGCCTGGTCGCCGGTCAGCGCCGAGAAGAATTCGCGCGTGCCGGACTTGGCGATGGTGCCGAGATGCTCGACCGCCTCATCGCGCGACAGGCCGATGCCGTTGTCGGAGATGGTGACGGTGCGCGCCTCCTTGTCGAAGGAAACGCGGATCTTCAGGTCGGCATCGTCGCCGTAGAGCGCAGCGTTGTTGAGCGCCTCGAAGCGCAGCTTGTCGCAGGCGTCGGAGGCGTTGGAAACCAGTTCGCGCAGGAAGATCTCCTTGTTGCTGTACAAGGAGTGGATCATCAGGTGCAGCAGTTGCTTGACTTCGGCCTGGAAACCCAGGGTTTCGCGATTGGCGTGCGGTGGCGGACTCGGACATGCAGGAAACTCCCAAACGAGGCAAAAGGTGGATCGGAAGTGGGGGCGCCCGGACGCAATTCAAGAGGACGATGCGGGTTAGTGAACCCAAATACGTTATTTGACGCAGATTTCGCAGATAAACGCAGATTGAATACAATGCCATGGCGACGGGCTGTCGCTCGCCCACCGGGTGATTGCCCAGAGCCCCTGCAAGCAGCACCTGATCTGCGGCAATCGATCATTCGACTGATGTTTCGCCACAATCCTCAACACCCAAAGGAAGCCCTGATGAAATTGCTGAATTCCCGAATCCTGCTGGCCGGCACTGCTTCGCTGCTGCTCCTCGGCGCCTGCAACTCCGAGCAGAGTGCCAAGCCCGCTGCCACCACCCCTGCCCCGGCCGCGAAGGAAGCCGCTGAAGCCACCGTGAACGGCATCGTCATCAGCAAGAAGCGCGTCGACATGATCGTCAAGCAGGCTGCCGGCGCCGGCCAGCCGGAAAGCCCGGAGGCCAGGCAGGGCATCGTCGACAAGCTGATCATGCAGACACTGGTTGCCGAGGAAGCGATCAGGAAGGGGCTGGACAAGACGCCAGAAATCATGGAACAGATGGAACTGATGCGGCAATCCATTCTCGCCAACGCCTACGTCCAGGACCTGGTCAAGAACAGCGCAGCCAGCGACGAGATGGTGAAAGCCGAATACGAGAAGATCAAGGCGACGATTACCGGCTCCGAATACAAGGCGCGCCACATCCTGGTGGAAAAGGAAGCCGACGCAAAGGAGATCATCGCCAGGCTGAAGAAGGATGCGGGATCATTCGCGAAGCTGGCCATGGAGAAATCGAAGGACGCCGGTTCCAAGCTCAGGGGCGGCGACCTGGGATGGTTCGACCCGAGCCGGTTGGTTCCCGAATTCGCTGCCGCGCTCGGCAAGCTGGAAAAGGGCGCGATCACCCAGGAGCCGGTCAAGACCCAGTATGGCTATCACGTCATCCTGCTGGAAGATTCCCGGCCCATCGAAGCGCCTCCATTGGAAGAAGTCAAACCCCAGCTTGCCCAACAGATACAGCAACAAGCCGTGGCGAAGCAACTGGAGGATCTCAAGGCCAAGGCCAAGATCGAGCCTGCGGCAGCACCCGCAGCACCCGCAGCACCCGCAGCACCCGCAGCACCCGCAGCAGCCAAGTAGGCGCGGCGCATAACGTCGATTCGCTGCGGATGCAGATCGCGCCAGGCCGGCCCGACATCGCCCGCTTCATCGCCGAACTGGAAAGGCGCTGACCGCCGGACTGACGGGAATTATCGGGGTACGATCCGGCGCCGCTCAGTCGACAGCGCTCATAGACCACCGCGACGATGTCGATTTCGCGGACGCCGGCCGGGCTCTGGAAGCGGACTGTATCGCCCTCGCGCGCCTTGATCAGCGCGCGGGCCAGCGGCGAGATCCAGCTGATGCGGCCGTTCGCCGCATCAGCCTCGTCGACGCCGACGATGGTGTAGGTGTTTTCGCCGCCGTCGGCATCGGCGACGGTGACGCGGGCGCCGAAGAAGACCTGGTCGTTGTCGCCCTGGCGCAGCGGGTCGACGATTTCGGCGATGTCGAGGCGCTTGGTCAGGAAGCGGATGCGCCGGTCGATCTCGCGCAGGCGGCGCTTGCCGTAGATGTAGTCGCCGTTCTCGGAGCGGTCGCCGTTCGACGCCGCCCAGGCGACGATCTCGACGACGTGCGGGCGCTCGCGCTTGACCAGGTGCTCGAGCTCGCTCCTGAGCCGGGCATGGCCGGCCGGCGTGATGTAGTTGCGCGTCCCCGCCGGGAGCTTGAGCGCCGGCGCGACTTCGTCGTCATCGTCGCCGTCGCTTTCCCTGACGAAGGCGCGGCTCATCAGTAGCCGATGCTGTAGTTCTCGACGTTGACGCGGATCAGGTCGCGGCCGAGCAGGGCCGCGGTGTACCGGGCGAACTGCTCGGCCCAGGGTTGCTGGTCACGGAAGCGCGCCTCGCCGGCGTACCTGGCGACACTGAGGATGCGGTCGACCGCGAGGATCTTGCCGGTCGGGGTCGCGACGTCGCATTCGAGCACCTCGTACTCGTGCGCGAGCCACTTGCGCGCTTCGTCGGACGGGGCGTCGCCCTTGACCTTGAATTCGTATTCCCTGTTCCGCCCGAACGAGACAATCACGTGATGCTTCATTTCCCTCTCCTCCCCCAAAACCGTTCGGGGTATTCTAGCAAAACATCGCAGCCTTCAAGGAACACGCCATGCCCACTCAACCGATGAGCGACGCCGAAGCGGCAGACCTCCGCCACCAGTTGCTCGAACTGCATTCCGAGCATCGCGACCTCGACCAGGTCATCGCCCACCTCGAGGAATGCCCGCCGCCCGACGAGTTGCTGACGCGCCGCCTCAAGAAGCGCAAACTGGTGCTCAAGGATCGCATCCTGCACATCGAGCAGTTGCTGGTGCCCGACATCCCCGCCTGACCCGACCCCGATAAACACCGGCAGCGGCCGCGCCCGCCGCTTGCGGATAAAATGCCGGCATGCCCCGTTTCGCCTTCAGCGCCGACGCCTTCGGCGACCGCTTCGACCTCGCCGGGTTGCCGCTGCCGCGCGCTGCGCGCGGCTATGGCGTGCAGATGCTCGACACCGACACCCTGCTCGACCGCCACAGCGGCGCCTTCCTGCCGGTGCGCGCGGCGACGCTCGACGGCCTCTTCGCCAGCTTCGACGATGCCCACGCCGCCGCCTGCCGCTGGGTGGAAGCGCATTGCGCAACGCCGGATGCACACGACCTGGCCATCGTTCCCGCCGGCTTCGACGACGCATTGCAGCGCCACATCCTGATCTACGGCGTGCTCTGCGGTCGACCCTGAAAAACAGCCCATTTCCGGAGACATTCGATGAGCGCCCCGTTCAGCCCCCGCCCCCTCGGCCGCAGCACGCTGGTGGTTCCCGATGTCTGCCTCGGCACCATGACCTTCGGCGAACAGACCGGCGAAGCGGACGCCCACAGCCAGCTCGACTACGCGCTGGCGAGCGGCGTCAATTTCCTCGATACCGCCGAGATGTACGCGGTGCCGCCGCGCGCCGAGACCTGCGGCGCCTCGGAGGCGATCGTCGGGCGCTGGCTGAAGCGCCAGCCGCGCGAGCGCATCGTCGTCGCGACCAAGGCCGCCGGCCCCTCGCGCAACCTCGACTGGATCCGCGGCGGCCCGCCGGCGCTCGACCGCGCCAACCTGCGCGCCGCCATCGAAGGCTCGCTGCGCCGCCTGCAGACCGACACCATCGACCTCTACCAGTTGCACTGGCCGGAACGCAACCAGCCGATGTTCGGCCAGTGGCAGTACGAGCCGGCCAAGGAGCGCGCCTGCACGCCGATCCGCGCGCAACTGGAGGCACTCGCCGAACTGGTGCGGGAAGGCAAGGTGCGCTGCATCGGCGTCTCCAACGAGCATCCCTGGGGGATCATGCAGTTCGTCCGCCTTGCCGACGAGTTCGGCCTGCCGCGCATCGTGTCGACGCAGAACGCCTACCACCTGATGAACCGGACCTTCGAAACCGGCCTTGCCGAGGTGTGCCACCGCGAGGAAATCGGCCTGCTCGCCTATTCCCCGCTCGCCTTCGGCCACCTGACCGGCAAGTACCTCGCCGACCCGGCGGCGCCCGGCCGGCTGACGCAATGGCCGGCCTTCGGCCAGCGCTACGGCAAGCCCAACGTCGCGCCGGCCGTCGCCGCCTATGCCGCACTCGCCCGCGACCACGGGCTGACGCCGACGCAACTCGCGCTCGGCTTCGTGCGCTCGCGCTGGTTCGTCGCCAGCACCATCATCGGCGCCTCGTCGCTCGCCCAGTTGCAGGAAACCCTGCCGGCGACGCAGACACCGCTGGCGGACGAACTGCTCGGCGACATCGACGCCATTCACCTGCGCTACACCAACCCGGCGCCGTGAGCGAGTCGCTTTTTCCCCGCCTCGCCGCCGCGCTTGCCGCTACTGAAATCGACCGGAAAATCGCGTTGACCGCAGCCGTCGCGGCGGACTGGGCGGCGGGCGATCTCGACTGGCACGACATGGCGCCGCTCGACCTGCCCTGCGGGCGCCCGGCGCGGCCCGAACTGGTGCCGCCGCGGCAGGTCGCCCAGCGCAACGCGAAAAGCCCCGAAGGCCGCGCGCGCCTGTTGCACGCCATCGTCCATATCGAGTTCTCGGCGATCAACCTGGCGCTCGACCACGCCGCCCGCTTCCGCGCCATGCCGCGCACCTACTACGCCGACTGGATCGGCGTCGCCGCCGACGAGGCCAGCCACTTCAGCCTCCTGCGCCGGCGCCTGCTGGCGCTCGGCCACGACTACGGCGACTTCCCGGCGCATGCCGGGTTGTGGGACATGGCCGAAAAGACGGCCGACGACGTGCTTGCCCGTATGGCACTGGTGCCGCGCCTGCTCGAAGCGCGCGGCCTCGACGCGACGCCGCCGATGCGCGACCGCCTGGCGGAGGCGGGCGATACCGAATCGGCGGCGGTGCTCGACATCATCCTGCGCGACGAGATCGGCCACGTCGCCCTCGGCGACGCCTGGTTCCGCCGGCTGTGTGCCGGGCGCGGGCTGGAACCGGAAGCTACCTATCGCCGGCTGTTGCGCGAATTCGACGCCCCCTGGCCACAGGCGCCGATGAACCTCGCGGCGCGGCTGGCGGCCGGTTTTGGCGAAAACGAACTGGCGGCGCTGGCCGAAAAGCGTTAGAATTCAACGATTGCTGCACCGCAGCAACCCGCACCCACAGTCCCGAGCAGCCTTCGTGCCCTGTTTGCCGGTGTCGCTGAAAGAATCAACCCCGCTCAGGCTGCGTCGGGGAAAGGAAACCGCATGACTCCCCCCGCCCAGAACTTCGCCGAACTCGGCCTCAGCGACGCGCTGCTCAAGACGCTGGCCGACATCGGCTACGAAACCCCGTCGCCGATCCAGGCCCAGTGCATCCCGATCCTGCTCGACGGCCACGACATGGTCGGCCAGGCGCAGACCGGCACCGGCAAGACGGCCGCCTTCGCGCTGCCCCTGCTCGAACAGATCGACGTCAAGGTCGCCAAGCCGCAGGCGCTGATCCTGACGCCGACGCGCGAACTGGCGATCCAGGTCGCCGAGGCGCTGCAGAGCTACGCCCGCAACCTGCCCGGCTTCCACGTGCTGCCGATCTACGGCGGCCAGAGCTACACCATCCAGTTGAAGCAACTGGCGCGTGGCGCCCACGTCATCGTCGGCACGCCCGGGCGGGTCATGGACCACCTCGAGCGCAAGACGCTCAATCTCGACGCGCTGAAGACGCTGGTGCTCGACGAGGGCGACGAGATGCTGCGCATGGGCTTCATCGACGACGTCGAGTGGATTCTCGAGCACATACCCGCAAAGCACCAGACCGCGCTGTTCTCGGCCACCATGCCGGAGCCGATCCGGCGCGTCGCGCAGAAGTACCTGGTCAACCCGCGCGAGGTGAAGATCAAGTCGGCAACGACGACGGTCGCGGCGGTTCGCCAGGTCTACTGGCAGGTCAGCGGCATGCACAAGCTCGACGCGCTGACCCGCATCCTCGAAGTCGAGGAGGAATTCGACGCCGCGCTGATCTTCGTGCGCACCAAGACGGCGACCGTCGAACTCGCCGACAAGCTGGCGGCGCGCGGCTACGCAGCCGCCGCGCTGAACGGCGACCTCAACCAGCAGATGCGCGAACGCGTCCTCGACCAGCTCAAGTCCGGCGCGCTCGACATCGTCATCGCCACCGACGTCGCCGCCCGTGGCATCGACGTGCCGCGCATCAGCCACGTCGTCAATTACGACATCCCCAACGACACCGAGGCCTACGTGCACCGCATCGGCCGCACCGGCCGCGCCGGCCGCACCGGCAACGCCATCCTCTTCGTCGCGCCGCGGGAAATCCGCATGCTGCGCACCATCGAGCGCGCCACGCGTTCGCCGATCGCCCCGCTGACGCTGCCCAGCCGCGCCGACGTCACCAACAAGCGCGTCGCCGGCTTCAAGGAGCGCGTCGCCGAGGTGCTGAACGCCGAAGGCCTCGATTTCTTCGCCAACATCGTCTCGCAGATCTGCGAGGAACAGGATGTCAGCGCCGAGGAAGTCGCCGCCGCGCTGGCGATGCTGGCCCAGGAAGGCAAGCCGCTGCAGATCGGTGGCGCGGATCCGGTGCCGCCGCCGGTTGCGGTCGACAGCCACCGCGCGGGCAGTTTCGGCGAGCGCGAACGGCAGTGGCGCAGCGACGATCGCGGCGGCGACAAGCCGCGCTTCGAGACCCCCGGGCGCCACGAGGACACGCGGCGCAGCCCGGCGCCTGCCCCGGCCGGCGACATGATGCGCTACCGCATCGACGTCGGCCGCGACCACGGCGTCGAAGTGCGCGACATCGTCGGCGCAATCGCCAACGAGGCCGGCCTCGACAGCCGCTTCATCGGCCGCATCGGCCTCTACGACGAATCGAGCACCGTCGAACTGCCGGCCGGCATGCCGCCGGCGGCGGCGAGCGCGCTCAAGCGCACGCGCATCCGCGGCGTGCCGATCAACCTGCGTCCCGATGAAGGCGCGCCACGCTTCCAGGGCGAGCGCGAGCGCAAGCCCGCCGGCGAAAGCAAGTTCCGCAAGGGCCCCGGCAAGCCCTGACCGGCGCATCCGCTTCGTGCCAGGAAAGCCACGGCACTGTCCGTGGCTTTTTTTCGGCGCTCGCCCGGAGACGACGGGTCTCGGTTTACAACCGGCGCTCGCACCACTATGATGAGAACTATTCTCATTCATGCAGACCCAGCGAAAGCACCGTGACCCCAACCGCCAACGCCATCCTCCTCGTCGGCCACCCGAACGTCGGCAAGTCGGTCCTTTTTCACCGCCTGACCGGCGCCTACGTGAATGTCTCCAACTATCCCGGGACGACGGTCGAGGTCACCCAGGCCAGCGCCCGCTTCGACCGCACGGCGGTGCTGCTCGACACGCCCTGGCGTGCTCGCGCTGCCCTCGCGCAGCGATGACGAGCGCGCCACCGTGCGCGCCCTGCTCAACGAGGACAGCCGCTGCCTGGTCCAGGTCGGCGATGCCAAGAACCTGCGCCGGACGCTGACGCTGACCGCCCTGCTCGCCGAACTCGGCGTGCCGATGGTGCTGGCGCTGAACATGCACGACGAGGCCGCGGCGCGCGGCGTCACCGTCGATATCGCGGCCCTCGCCCAGGGCCTCGGCATCCCGGTGCTGGCTACCGTCGCGACCAGCGGCGAAGGCATCGGCGAATTGACCCAGAGCCTCGGCCACGCCAGCCGGCCGCACGCGCTGCTGCGCTACGACCCGGCGATCGAAGCCGGCATCGGCCGCGTCGCCGAGGCGATCGAGCGGCACGCGCCGCACCCGCGGCTGGCCGCCCGCGGCCTGGCCATCCTCTATCTCGGCGGCGACGCCGAGGTCGCCGCCTGGCTGCAGGAGAGGGCAGGCGAGAAGTTTGCGGAGATCGCCGCGCTGCGCGAAGCCGGCCGTGCCGCCGCTGGCGGCCGCCTGTCGCCCCTGCTCGCGCGCGAGCGCAGCGAGGCCGCCGAAGCGCTGGCAGCCAGCGTCATCCAGCGCGCCGCGCGCAGCAGCCCGCTGCTCTCGCAGCGCATCGGCCAGTACGTGGTGCACCCGGTGTGGGGCATCCCCATCCTGCTCGGCGTGCTCTACCTGGTTTACGAGTTCGTCGGCGTCTTCGGCGCCGGCACGCTGGTCGGGCTGCTCGAAAAGGACCTGTTCGAGGGCATCCTCAACCCGGCCTTCAGCGATTTCGTGAATGCTGCGGTCGACCTGCCCTGGCTGGCCGAATTGCTGGTCGGCGAGTACGGCCTGTGGACGATGGGCATGACCTACGCGCTGGCGCTGATCCTGCCCATCGTCACCACCTTCTTCCTGGCCTTCGGCGTACTCGAGGATTCCGGCTACCTGCCGCGCCTGTCGGTGATCGCCAACCGGCTGTTCGCCGTCATCGGCCTCAACGGCCGCGCCGTGCTGCCGATGATCCTCGGCCTCGGTTGCGTGACGATGGCGACGCTGACCACGCGCATCCTGCACAGCCCGCGCGAACGCATGATCACCATCTTCCTGCTCGCCCTGGCCATTCCCGTGCTCGGCCCAACTCGGCGTCGTCCTCGGCATGCTCGGCAGCATTTCCTTCACCGCCGTGCTGATCTGGACGCTGGCCATGGTCGGCGTCCTGCTGCTCGCCGGCTTTCTCGCCGCCCGGCTGATTCCCGGCCGGCGCATCCCGCTGGTCACCGAACTGCCGCCGATGCGCCTGCCGATCCTCGGCAACGTGCTGAAGAAGACCGGCGGCCGGCTCAAGTGGTACCTCGTCGAGGTCATCCCGCTCTTCCTGCTCGGCACCTTCATCATGTACGCGCTCGACAGGCTGGGCGCCCTGCCCGCCATCATCGAAGCCGGCGAACCGCTGGTTTCGGGCTGGCTCGGCCTGCCGAAGGAAGCCTCCGCCGCCTTCGTGATGGGCTTCCTGCGCCGCGACTTCGGCGCCACCGGACTGTTCGCGATGGCGCACAGCCTCTCTCCGATCCAGGCTGTGGTCGGCATGATCACCATCACGCTGTTCATCCCCTGCTTCGCCAGCCTGATGATGATGGTCAAGGAACAGGGTGTGAAGACGGCGGCCGCCATGGTGGCGCTGATCGTCCCCTTCGCCTTCTTCATCGGCGGCCTCTTCAACATCGTGCTGCGCGCCCTGTGGATGCCGACATGAGCCCGAAACCAGCAAATGTTCACGCCCGCCTGCCGCTCGCCTTCATCCCGCCCGGCAGCGTCGTCCGCCTCGCCGCGCTGGGCGACGAGATCGACCCGCTCCAGCGCGAGCAACTGCTGGCCTACGGGCTGGCCGGAGACCACACGCTCACCGTTCTCCAGCAGCAGCCGATGACGGTGATCCTCGCCGAAGAAGTCGAGCTCGCCCTCGAACGCGAGGTCGCCCGCCATATCTGGGTGGAAAGGGAAGCCCGCGCGGCCGGCTGAACGCACCCCGCCGGCGCCGATGCGCGGGTCAGAAAACCTCGATCGACGGTTCGCCTTCGCCCAGTTCGCCGATTGGCGAGACATGCGTGAAGGCCTGCTGCAGGAAGACCGACAGCACCTCGGTGACCGTATCCGGCGCGCAGGCCACCAGCAGCCCGCCGGAAGTCTGCGGATCGGTCAGCAGCGCCCTTTCCTTGTCGCCGATCCAGTCGGCGAGCCGCACGTGCTGGCCGTAGCTGACCCAGTTGCGCCCCGATGCGCCGGTCACGCAACCGGCAGCGGCGAACTCCAGCGCGCGGCCGAGCAGCGGCAGTGACGCGAAGTCGAGGCGCGCCGCCACCCCGCTGCCGCGGCACAGCCCCAGCACGTGGCCGAGGACGCCGAAGCCGCTCACGTCGGTGACGGCATGCACGCCTTCCAGGCAGGAAAGCAGCGGCCCCGGCGTGTTGAGCCGGGTGGTGCTGGCGAGCAGCGCTTCGTAATCGCCGTTGCCCAGCATGCCGCGCCTGAGCGCCGTGCTGTACACGCCGACGCCGAGCGGCTTGGCGAGGACGAGGCGGTCGCCGGGCCGCGCGCCGGTATTACGCTTGAGGTGACCCGGGCTCAGCAGGCCGATGACCACCAGCCCGTAGATCGGCTCGACCGAATCGATCGTATGGCCGCCGGCGACCGGGATGCCGATCTGGCGGCAGACCGACTCGCCGCCTTCGAGAATCCTGCCGATGACGTCGAGCGACAGCACGTTGACCGGCATGCCGACCAGTGCCAGCGCGAACAGCGGCGTCGCGCCCTTGGCATAGACGTTGGAAATCGCCCCGGCCGCCGCGATGCAGCCGAAGTCGAAGGGGTCGTTGACGATCGGCGTGTAGAAATCAGTCGCCGCGACGATCGCCTGCTGCTCGTTGATCTGGTAGACCGCGGCATCGTCGCCGCTCCGCGCGCCGACCAGCAACTGCGGCGGAATCACGCCGGGAGTGAGGCCGGCGAGGATCTTCTCGAGAATCGCCGGGGCGATCTTGGAGCCCCCGCCGCCGCCGTGCGAAAGATGGGTCAGCCGGGCTGACGTGTCTGCCACTGCGCGTCTCCAGAATTGCCGCCCGGCTGGCAGTCTGGCTTACTCGGCATCGAAACCGGCATCCTCGATGGCAGCCACCAGATCGGCGCGTGAAACCCGCTGCGGATCGAAGGAGACGCTGGCGCTGCCGGCCTCGAGCGAAACTTCGGCCGCTTCCACCCCGGCCAGCGCGGTCAGCACCCCGGTGATGTTGCGGACGCAACCCTGGCAACTCATGCCGCCGATCGCGATGAGGCTGGTTTCCATCGACTATTTCCCTTTCTGGCCCGAGTGCTGCTTGAGGAAGGCGACGAACTGATCGGCCGGCAGGGGCCTGCTGAAATGGTAGCCCTGCACCAGTTCGCAGCCCATGTCGCGCAGGATCGCATACTGCTCCGCCGTCTCGACGCCCTCGGCGAGAACCTTGAGGCGCAGGCTGTGGCCCATGCTGAGGATGGTCGAGGCGATCGCACGGTCGTCGGAATCGACTTCGAGATCGCGGACGAACGAGCGGTCGATCTTGAGCTTGCCGACCGGAAACCGCTTGAGATAGGCAAGCGACGAGTAACCGGTGCCGAAATCGTCGAGCGCCAGTTCGACGCCCATCCGGTTGAGCGTCCGCAGCGTGCCCAGCGTCTGCTCGGCATCGTGCATGACGGTCCGCTCGGTCAGTTCCAGTTCGAGGAAACGCGCCTCCAGCTCGGTTGCAGCCAGCACGCCGGCCACCGTCTCGACGAAGCCCGCCTGGCGGAACTGGACCGGCGAGACGTTGACCGCGACCATCAGCGGCGGCAGCCCCGAATCCTGCCAGGCGCGCACCTGGCGGCAGGCTTCGCGCAGAACCCATTCGCCGATCGGAATGATCAGCCCGATATCCTCGGCCACGTGAATGAACTGGTCGGGCCCGATCAGCCCGAGTTCGGGATTCTGCCAGCGGATCAGCGCCTCGACGCCGACGATGGCGCCGCTCTCGATCTGCACCAGCGGCTGGTAGTGGAGGACGAATTCGTGTGCTCCCAGGCCGCGCCGCAGGCCGCTTTCCATCAGCAGGTGCTTGAGCGTCGCGACGTTCATCTCGCTCGAATAGAAGCGGAAGGCATTCCTGCCCGCCTCCTTGGCCTTGTACATGGCGGCATCGGCGTTGCGCAGCAGCGCCTCGAAATCGGTGCCATCGACCGGATACAGGCTGATGCCGAGCGACGGCGTCACCGTCAGCTCGTGCCCTGCCACCAGGAAGGGCGCGGCGCAGACGTCGAGCATGCGCGAGGCGACATCGGCGGCCGCCGAGGCGTGACCGCCGGGCAGCGCGATGATGAATTCGTCGCCACCCAGCCTGGCGAGCGTGTCGACCTTGCGCACGGTGCCCGACAGGCGCTGCGCCACCGCGCACAGCAGGTCGTCGCCGACGCTGTGCCCGAGCGAGTCGTTGACCCGCTTGAAATGGTCGAGGTCGATGAAGACCAGCGCCATTTCCGTCCCGTCGCGCTCGGCCGCTGCCAGCAGCTGCGTGCAGCGGTCGCGCAGCAGCCGCCGGTTGGGCAGGCCGGTGAGCGGATCGAAATCGGCCAGTTCGCGCACCCGCTGCTCGGCCTGCTTCTGCGCCGAGACGTCCTGCACCGTGCCGACCGACGCCGGCCGGCCGTCGTAGACCGATGGCGAACCGAGGATGACCGCCGGAAAGGTCGAGCCGTCCTTGCGCAGCCCGGTCACCTCGTAGGGCTGGCCCTGCTCGCCGGCTTCCCGCAGCCGCATCTGCTCCCAGACCATGCCCTGATCCTCGGCAACGATCAGGTCGAGCGGGCCGAGGATGCCGACGACTTCCTCCTCGCTGTAGCCGAACAACTGGAGCAGGAAGGGATTGACGTAGCGGAACAGCGCGTCCTGCAGCAGGAAAATGCCGACCTGCGCCACTTCCATGGTCGCCCGGAACTGCGCCTCCTTCTCGTGCATCGCCAGTTCGACGTGCAGATAGTCGCTGACATCGACGGCGACGCCGTAAACCGCCAGCGGCGTGCCGTCCGGCGCGACCCTGACCGTCATCGAGTCGTGGCAATGGCGCAGTTTCCCGTCGGCGCCGATCAGCCGGTAGTGCACCGCCAGCGTGACCCGCTGTCCGGGATTGGCGGCGGCCGCTTCGGCGATGCGCTCCATCGCCGCTTCGTAGTCGCCCGGCACCATGTGCTTGCCGACCAGTTCCATGCCGGAGTCGCGCACCCGCTCGGGATCGAGACCGAACAGGCTGGATGCCGCGCCGGAGATGTATTCGAAGCTGCCGCTGACCAGGTTCAGGTGATAGACGACCCGCTCCATGCTCTCGAGCAGTTCCTCGTACAACGACAGTTTTTCGATCTCTTCCAGAGCAGCCCCCTGCATCAACTAGCCCGACGGCGGCCGCCAGCGCTTGAGCAACAGCGAATTCGACACCACCGAGACCGAACTCATGGCCATCGCGGCCCCGGCGAAGACCGGACTGAGCAGGCCGGCCGCCGCCAGCGGAATTCCCACCACATTATAGATAAAGGCGAAGAACAGGTTCTGACGAATCTTGCCCAGCGTCGCCCGCGACAGGTCGATGGCATCGTCCACGCCACACAGGTCGCTGCGGATCAGGGTCAGGTCGGCCGCCTCGACCGCCACGTCCGAGCCGGCGCCGATCGCGAAGCTGACATCGGCGGCGGCCAGGGCCGGCGCGTCGTTGATGCCGTCGCCGACCATCGCCACCAGCCCGCCACCCTTCAGCTCGGCAATTACCGCCGCCTTGGCGCCGGGCAGGATGCCGGCGCGGAATTCGTCGATGCCGGCTTCACGGGCGATCGCCGCTGCCGTCGCCGCATTGTCGCCGGTCAGCATGACGATGCGGATGCCGCGCCGGCGCAGGCGCGCCACCGCCGCCCGCGAGGTCGGCCGCAGCGCGTCGGCGATCGCCAGCAGCGCCAGCGCCGTGCCGCCCTCGGCGAGGACGACGACGGTCTTGCCGGCCTGCTGCAGGCGCAGCACCTGCGGATCGTCGGCCATGCCCAGCCAGTCCGGCGAACCGAGGCGCAGCGCGCGCCCGTCGATCTCGCCGGCGACCCCGTGCCCGGGGGTCGCGCTGAAATTTGCCACTTCCGGCAGGTCGACCGCAGCAGCCCGAACCAGGACGGCGCGCGCCAGCGGATGCTCGGAACCGTGCTCGAGCGCCGCCGCCAGGCGCAAGGCCTCGGCGGCGCCGGCGGCGAGCGGCACGATGTCGGTCACCTCCGGCTCGCCGGCGGTCAGCGTGCCGGTCTTGTCGAGCGCGAGAACCGCAATCCGCTCGGCGCGCTCGAGCGCCTCGACGTTCCTGACCAGGATGCCGGCCCGTGCCCCCTGCCCGGTCCCGACCATGATCGCCGTCGGCGTGGCCAGCCCGAGCGCGCACGGGCAGGCGATGACCAGCACGGCGACGGCGTTGACCAGCGCCACGGCGAACTCGCCGCCCAGCCACCACCAGCCGGCGAAGGTCGCCAGCGCGATGACGCACACGACCGGCACGAAGACCGCCGAGATGCGGTCGGCCAGCCGCTGCACCGGCGCCTTCGAGCCCTGCGCCTCGCCGACCAGGCGGATGATGCCGGCCAGCAGCGTCTGTTCGCCGACGCCGGTCGCCCGGCAGCGCAGCATGCCCTGGCCGTTGGCGGTCGCCGCGTAGACGCGGTCGCCGGCCGCCTTGCCGACCGGCATGCTCTCGCCGGTCAGCATCGCCTCGTTGATGCTGGAACCGCCGTCGATGACCTCGCCGTCGACCGGCACGCTCTCGCCCGGCCGGACCAGGAAGACATCGCCCGGCATCAGCGTGTCGACGGCGACCTCGAGCCACTGCCCGTCACGCTCGACGCGCGCCGTCTTCGGCTGCAAGCGGATCAGCGCCTCGATCGCTTCCGAAGTGCGCGCCTTGGCACGCGCTTCGAGCAACTTGCCGAGCAGCACCAGCGTGATGACCGCGGCGCCGCCCTCGAAATAGACGTGCTGGTCGAGGCCGAACACCGTCACCACGGTCGAGAAGCCCCACGCCATGCTGGTGCCGAGCGCCACCAGCACGTCCATGTTGGCGCCACCGCCGCGCAGCGCCTTGAAAGCGCCATCGTAGAAGCGCCAGCCGATCCAGAACTGGACCGGTGTCGCCAGTGCCAGTTGCAGCCAGCGCGGCAGTTCGGCGTGATGGCCGTCGGCGCCGAACATGAACAGCATCTGCGCCACCAGCGGCAGCGTCAGCGCGACGGCGATGCGAAAGCGGCCGACTTCCCGCCGGTAATCGGCGGCCCGCCGCGCCTGCTCGTGCTCGCGCGTCTGGCGGTCGACGACGGTCGCGGAAAAGCCGGCGCGCGCCACGGCGGCGATCACCGCCGCTTCGTCGGCCGCACCGGCCAGCCGCACGCGGGCGCGCTCGGCGGCCAGGTTGACGTTCGCCTGCATGCCCTGCTGCCGGTTGAGCACCTTCTCCAGGCGCGCCGAACAGGCCGCGCAGGTCATGCCGGCGACGGCGAACTCGACGACCCGGCCGCCGGCCGGGTCGCTCACTTGACCAGCAGGATCGGACACCCGGCGAGCGACAGCACGTGGCTGGCGACCGACCCCATCAGCAGGCCGGCGACGCCGCTGCGACCGTGCGTGCCCATGACGATCAGGTCGCAGCCAAGCTCGCCGGCCACCTTGGCGATCACCTCGGCGGCCTGCCCGACGTGGATGTGCGTGGCATGCGGCCGCCCGGCGGCGGCGAGTTTCCCCTGCGCGCCGGCAAGGTGCGCCTGGCTTTCCTCGACGTAGTGGCTGCGCAGGGTCTCCTTGCCGACGTGGGCCAGCGCGCCGGCGATCGGCACCGGCGGCTGCACGTGCAGCAGGTGGATCTCGGGCACCTCCCGGAACCACCCGGCGTGGGCGATCAGGTGGTCGACCGCGCGCAGCGAATTGGCCGACCCGTCGAACGGGCAACAGTATCTTCATGGTCATCTTTTCCTCCTAGCCCGCGCGCACGAGGCGCAGCAGACCGATCAAGCCGTAAATGCCGAAGCCGAGAACCAGCAGGCCGGAAGCGACGCGCACCGCCGGCCGGCGGACAAATTCGTTCAGCCGTGCCAGCAGCATGCCCGCCAGCAGCAGATTTGGCAACGTCCCCAGCCCGAAGGCGAGCATCAGCAACGCGCCGCGCGCCGGCGAACCGGCCGTCAGCGCGCTGGCCAGGGCGCTGTAGACCAGCCCGCAGGGCAGCCAGCCCCACAGCAACCCGAGCGGAAACGCCTGCGCAACCGAACGCGCCGGCAGGAAGCGCCGGCTCAGCGGCTGGATGTGGCGCCACAGGTGCTGGCCGGCGCGCTCGCTGAAGGCCAGCGCCCGCGTGACCCCGAGCAGATAGAGACCGAGGGCGACCAGCATCAGGTTGGCGAGCAGGTAGAGCACCAGGCGCACCGGCGCCTGCCCGTCGAGCGCCATGCCGGCCGCGCCTATGCCGCCGGCCAGCGCGCCGGCGGCGGCATAGGACGCGATGCGGCCGGCGTTGTAGGCGAGGTGCAGCGACCAGCGCGCCGGTCCGCCGAACGACAGGGCGCCGACGATGCCGCCGCACATGGCGACGCAGTGCGTGCCGCCGAGCAGGCCGACGAGGAAGAGCGCGAGGAAGGCGGAATCGGGCACGGACAGGTCGCAGCATGGAGGCGTGAGCCGGGAGTGTACCGCCTTCTCGCCGGCCCTCCTGCCCTTCCTGTCAGATCACCTTGGAATAGCGGGTGCGCTGGCGGTCGGCGCGCAGGTAGCGATCGAAGGCCATGGCGATGACGCGCACCAGCATGCGTCCGGGCGGCAGAACGGTGATCCACTCGGGCTCGATCTTGAGCAGGCCGGCGCGCTCCATTTCCTTGAGTTCTTCGAGTTCGGCGGCGAAATACTTGTGGAAATCGATCAGGTGGGCGCTCTCTATCGACTCGATCGAGAGCTCGAAATGGCACATCAGCGCCTGGATGATCGAGCGCCGGAGAATATCGTCGGCGTTCAGTTCGATGCCGCGAAACACCGGCAGCATCTGCTCGTCGAGGCGATCGTAGTAGTCGTCCAGGGTCTTGACGTTCTGGCTGTAGGTCGGGCCGACCTTGCCGATCGACGAAATGCCGAAGGACAGCATGTCGGAATCGGCGTAGGTCGAGTAGCCCTGGAAATTCCGGTGCAGCCGCCCCTGGCGCTGGGCGACGGCGAGTTCGTCGTCCGGCTTGGCGAAGTGATCCATGCCGATGAAGACATAGCCGGCCTCGGTCAGCTTGCGGATGGCAAGCGCGAGGATCTGCAGTTTGGTGTCGGCCGACGGCAGGTCGGGCTCGGCGATCCGCCGCTGCGGCTTGAAGAGGCTGGGCAGGTGTGCGTAGTTGTAGATCGACAGGCGTTCCGGATCCATCGCCAGCACGCGCTCCAGGGTGCGGTTGAAGCCCATCACCGTCTGGTGCGGCAGGCCGTAGATGAGGTCGATGGAAACCGACTTGAAGCCGTTGGCACGCGCCGCGTCGATTACCCTGGCAGTCTCTTCCTCGCTCTGGACACGGTTGACCGCGACCTGCACGCGTTCGTCGAAATCCTGGACACCGACGCTCATGCGGTTGAAGCCGAGTTCGCCGAGCAACGCGACGGTCGTTTCATCCACCTTGCGCGGATCGACCTCGATCGAGTATTCGCCGCCCTCGAGCAGCTTGAAATGCCTGCGCGTCGCGGCCATCAGCTGGCGCATCTCGTCATGCGACAGGAAAGTCGGCGTGCCGCCGCCCCAGTGCAGCTGGATCACCTCATGCTCGCCGTCACGCCCCTCCAGGTACCGGCTCTGCAGGGCAAGCTCCTTGCCCAGGTATTTCAGGTACTTGGCGCTGCGCCCGTGATCCTTGGTGATGATCTTGTTGCAGGCGCAGTAGTAGCAGATGGTGTTGCAGAACGGGATGTGGAAGTATAATGAGAGCGGGCGGCTGATTCCGCCGATATTGCGTTTGCCGAGCCACAGCCTGGCCGCTTCGGAGTCGAAAGCCTCGACGAAGCGATCGGCCGTCGGGTACGACGTATAACGGGGACCGTTGACGTCGAACCGGCGAATGATCTGGGGATCGAAAACGAGGTTATCGGTTGCAAAATTCATTAATCATTCCAACGGGAATACGGCGGATTATGTTCGGATGCCGCGGCAACCCGGTTGACGTGGATCAAGCTTACGCAGGTTGATGATGGCGCCCAAATCCTCCGTCAATATCGTCCCCCTTGCAGTCTTCAAGACCGCCTGTTCCAACTGCAACCTGCGCGAGTTGTGTCTCCCCGTCGGCCTCGGCCAGGACGAACTCGAACGTCTCGACTACCTCGTGTTAACCCGCCGCCGCGTCAAGCGGGGCGACCATCTCTACCGCTCGGGAAACGGGTTCGACGCGATCTACGCGATTCGCAGCGGTTTCTTCAAGACCGACGTGCTGCTCGAGGACGGTAGAGAGCAGGTCACCGGCTTCCAGATGGGCGGCGAACTGCTCGGCCTCGACGGCATCAGCACCGAGCACCATACCTGCAACGCCGTCGCGCTCGAGGACAGCGAAGTCTGCGCCATTCCCTTCTCGCACCTCGAAAGCCTGTCGCGCGAGATCCACACGCTGCAGCGCCACTTCCACAAGGTGATGAGCCGCGAGATCGTCCGCGACCACGGCGTCATGATGCTGCTCGGCACGATGCGTGCCGAAGAGCGGCTTGCCGCTTTCCTGCTCAACCTGTCGCAGCGTTTCACGGCGCGGGGCTTTTCCCCGGCCGACTTCCACCTGCGCATGACACGCGAGGAAATCGGCAGCTACCTCGGCCTCAAGCTGGAAACCGTCTCGCGCGCTTTCTCACGCTTCCAGGAATCGGGCTACATCGCCGTCCAGCAGAAGCACATCCGGATACTCGACGTCGCCGGCCTCAAGTCGCTGATGAATCACCACGCGTAGGGCAGCGGGTTGCGCGTCAGCGCAACGGCGACGATATAGGCGTAGGCGAGCAGGGCCAGGACGAGAAACGCGGTACGGATGCCCGGCGTCCGGCCGCGCTTGAGCGCCACCGTCCCGCACACGATGTAGGCCAGCAACCCGGAGAACTTGGCCGTCAGCCAGTCCTGGGCGAACGGGTACTGGCCGCTCTGCCAGGCCATCAGCAGCGCGCTGCCGAGCAGCAGCGTGTCGATGACGTGCGGCGCGATGCGGGTCGCCCGCGCCCGCAGCAACGGCGAGCCGGAGAGCATCCAGACGCCGCGCAGCGCGAAGCCGAGGCCGCTGAGGACGACGCAGGCGACATGTACATGCTTGAGCACCAGGTAACTCATGTCGCCGCCTGTCCCCGTCATGATCTCGCCATGGTACCGCCGGTAGCGCAGCATCGCGAGCAGCAGGTTGCCGAACAGCCAGCCGCTGGCCAGCGCCAGCGCCACCCCGGCCGGCCGCGCCAGCCAGTCGGGCCGGATCGCCGCCGCCGGCAGCAGGATGACGGCCAGCAGGTGCGCCAGGCACTGGCGCTGCATGGCGGCGTCGCCCAGGATCCGGTTCATGTTCGGCACCGGCGATGCGACCATCACCGCAGTTCCGCAGATGCAGCCAGGCGAGGAAGGGGACGATCTTGTACAGCATGCCGACGATGAACGACATGAAGCCGCCGACCAGCAGCAGCGCGCCGGCGACGAGGGGCCACGCTGGTTCTTCGGCGACGGCCGGCCAGGTGGCTGCGGTCAACACCATCGCCAAGGCAAGAATCACGCTGGCCAGGCCGATCTGCCAGAAACGCTGGGTGGCATCGGTGCGCGCCCGCCGACGCTGCGCCTGCAGGCGCAAGGTCAGCGCCGCGAAGGCGATGCCGGCGAGCGCCGATCAGGCCCTGGGCAAGACGGATCCAGCCGCCGATCCAGGCCGAAGCCACCGCCACGCTCCAGGCCAGCACGAGGCCGAGGATGACACCTGGAAACCGCCAGCTAGGTCCGCGCCGGGTAACCCGGCGTCAGCTGGAACATCGGCACCACGACATACGCCATCGCCACCAGCAGCACGCCGGCCCACGCGCCAAGAGCCCAGCCGGCATGCAGGTCGATCAGCGACGGCAGCGGCAACGCCCAGCCGCCAGCGAGCGCCGACGGTCAGCCAGCACGCCCAGTCCGACCGCGCCGGCCAGTCCGACCAGCGCCAGCTTGAGGCCGCGGATCGTCGGACTGGTCAACGGCACGCCGCGCAGCGCCCGGCCGGTGGCGACGAGGAAGCCGGCCACCGTGACACCCAGCGTCGCCGCCGCCGCCGTGAACAGCGACGGCACGACGAACAGGAAGGCGCACGCGAGCAGCACCGCCCCGGCCGACAGCCCGGCGTGCAGCCAGCGCGCGGTCGCCAGCGGGCTTGCCAGGTTGGCGCCGGCGACCACCGGCAGGATCTGGATCAGCGCGCCGAGCATGACCTGCATCATGAAGCCGACGGTGATCAGGTGCGTCGCCGCCAGCAGTCCAGGTACCCAGCGCGAGGCAAGCAGCGACGGGCCGGCAACGGCCAGCAGCAGGCCGGCGGCGAGCGCGAACAGCGGGGCGGTCAGGAAGAAACGTAGCGGCGCCGCGAAGGGCGGTGCCTTGTCGAAGGAGAGCAGCGCTTGCATGCGGCTGCCGGCTCAGCGCCAGATCAGGATTTCGAAGGTGCCGTCGGCGACCAGCTCGGTTTCGTGCGAATAGCCGTTCTTCTGCAGCACGCGGTAGAGCGGATGCGGCTCGCGGAACAGCAGCAGCAGCATGCGCTCGCCGGGTGCCAGCGTGTCGAGCAGTTCCATGGTGCGGACGAACGGTTCGGGCGGCTCGAGGTAGCGGGCATCGACGACATGCTTGCTCTTCGGATGGCTCATGCTTCGGCGAGCTCGATTTCCAGGCGCGCCAGAAGTTCCGGCGTCTCGCCGGCGAGATGCTGGTCGCACATCGGGTAGAGGATGTTCTCTTCCTTCATGTTGTGCTGCTGCATCATGATCAGCAGCGTTTCGGTGATGCCCAGAAAATCGTCCCGATTCTCCCGCTCGAGCGCGTCGCCCGCATCGGCGACGAGCGCGCGCATCTGTGCGTGCTCCATGCGCATGACCTGGGTCGGCCCCATGCGCATGCCGGTCTTGGCCTCGAAGGTCGGAAACAGCGTCTTCTCCTCGCTGTCGAAATGCGCCAGCATGGCATTGCGGAAATGGCCGAAGGCCGCCTTCGCGGCCGCCGGGTTTTTCCTGGCGATGGCCTGCTCGGCTTCGGCGAAGAGATCGTCACAGCGACGATGATCGTCGGTCATGAAGGTGCGGATGGAAGTCATGGCGGCCTCGCGCGGTCGGGATGGCGCAATTTTCGGGCCGCCCCGCGCGCATCGCCTTAATCGTCGTCAAGAAACCGGCGCGCGCCACCCCGGCGACCGGACGAACGCCGTCACTTCTCCAGCACGTAGGTGCCCGGCGCGTCAGCCAGCGCCGGATAGGCGCGGCGTGCCGCCGGATAGGCGGCGACCAGCTCGCCGCAGCGCCCGCCCAGCCACGCCGTCCAGTCTTCCCACCAACTGCCCTGCTTGTGCTCGGCGCGGTCGTACCAGTGTTCCCAGTGCTCGTTGCGCTCGGGTTCGCCGATCCAGTACGAGCGCCTGGGCGGGTTGACCGGCGGGTTGACGATGCCGAGGATGTGGCCCGAACTGGAGCGCACGAAGCGCACCGGGGCGTTCACGTTGACGTACTTGCGGATACGGTAGCACTGCGTCCACGGCGCGATGTGGTCATCCTCGGCGGTCACCACGTAGAGCGGCTGGACGATGCGGTCGAGGTCGATCGGCTCGCCAGCGAGGGTCAGCTTGTCGCGCTTGATCAGGTTGTTGTGCAGGTACATCTCGTGCAGGTAGTAGGAATGCATGGCGCGCGGCATGCGCGTCGTGTCGATGTTCCAGAACAGCACGTCGAACGGTGGCAGCGATTCGCCCATCAGGTAGCTGCTCACCCAGTAATGCCAGACCAGGCTGTTCGAACGCAGCATGCGGAACGAGGCGGCCATTTCGCTGCCGTCGAGATAGCCCTTCTTGGCCATCGTTTCGTCAAGCGCACCGACGCAATCCTCGTCGATGAAGACGTCGATGTCGCCGGGATGCGCGAAGTCGGTCAGCGTCGTGAACAGCGTCCAGTGCGCCACCGGCACCTGGTCGGCGCCGAAACGCCGGTTGGCCCAGGCCATGTAGGTCGCCGCCAGGGTGCCGCCGATGCAGTAGCCGACCAGATGGACCTTCGTCACGCCGCAGAAGTCGCACGCGACGCGCACGACCTCGTTGACGCCTTCGAGCAGGTAGTCGTCGAGGCGGACCTCGGCCATGTCGGCGTCCGGGTTCTTCCAGCTCGTGATGAAGACCGAGAAGCCCTTGTCGGTCAGGTACCTGACCATGCTCTTCTTCGCGTTCAGGTCGAGGATGTAGAACTTGTTGATCCACGGCGTGACGATGACGATCGGCGTCGCGTGCACCTGTTCGGTGGTCGGCGCGTAATGGATCAGTTCGACCAGGCGGTTGCGGAACACCACCTTGCCCGGCGTCGTCGCCAGATCCTTGCCGACGACGAAGGCATCGGGTTCGACCATCTGGATGTTCTTCGCCTTGACGTCGCGCATGAAGTTCTGGAAGCCGCTGGGCGGCGCTTTCGCCGCGCGTCCGGATGAAGCGTTCCATGGCCACCGGGTTGAGCCAGAAGAAGTTGGTCGGCGCCACCATGTTCAGCCACTTGCGCGACCAGAACGCGGCGCGACGGCGTTCCTTGTCCGACAGCCCCGGCGTTTCGAAATACATGTCCTGCAGGCGGTGGGTGAACGCCAGATACCACTCCTTGATGATGTCCCACGTCGCCACCTGGGTCCACACCGGGTCGGCGAAGCGGACATCGTCGGCATTCGGCTCGATCACGTCCTCGGACGGCATGCCCAAGGCGCGGCGCATCAGGTGCGCCTGCAACGCGATCAGGTCGCCGGACAGCGCGCTCGCCGCCCGCATCAACTCCTGCGGATGCATCATCCAGGCCGCCTGGGCGTTGAGCAGCGAAGCGGTCACCCCGAACGGATCGGCGGCCTTGCTGACCGCCAGATTGGCAGTCTCGATAGGGCTCAGGTCGGTGATGTCGAGCCCGCGGTTCCGTGCTGAAGAATGTTCGGACATGTTCCTTGCCTCTCCTGCTGACTTTTCCTTTATACCACAGCGCAACCGGACTTTTTGGGCGTCGACGCCCAGTCTACGTCCCCCGGGAATTTGCCGCTCGCCGCTGTTTCACATCGTCTCGACTTGGCGTAGCATCGTTCACAGGAAGGCCGGGATGCCGGCAGGCCAGCAAAGGAGGCAATTCATGTTCAAGCACATTCTCGTTCCCACCGACGGCTCGGAACTTTCGCAGGCAACCGCAAAGCGGGCGATTGCGTTCGCCCGCGAAGCCGGCGCGCGGATCACGCTGTTCTTCGCCAAGCCGGAGTATCCGATCGCCTATTTCGGCGAGGGCGCGCTGATCGATCCGACCACCCCGGAAAAATTCGCCGAGCTCGCCGAACAGCAGGCCACCGAGTATCTCGGTGAAGTCCGCAAGCTGTGCGACGAAGCCGGTGTCGAATGCGCCAGCGTCTCGGCCACCAGCGACGTGCCCTACGAGGCGATCATCGCGGCTGCCGACAAGGCGGGCTGCGACCTGATCTTCATGGCCTCGCACGGCCGCCGCGGCATCAGCGGGCTGCTGCTCGGCAGCGAAACCAACAAGGTGCTGACCCACTCGAAGATTCCGGTGCTGGTCTATCGCTGACCACCGGGGCGACCAGGCGGCGCCGTCGCGGTCGGCCGTGCCGGCCGGCAGACCGGGACTCGCCGGGACTAACGGCGGCGGGTCAGCGGCCGGCGAGGCGCATCCAGGCGGCCGCCGTCGCTTCCCGGCAGAGGCTTTGCAGCAGCGCCCAGGCTGCCTCGGCATGGGCGGCCGCGGCTGCGGTCAACGGCTCGCCGAGTCCGAATTCCTCGCCGCGCACGCACAGCACGAAGGCCGGCGGCGGTTCGCCGCCTCCGGTCTGCCGGAAGACATGCAGCACCGCTTCCGGCGGCAACGCGTGCGTGCTGTGCGCGATGCCGGTGGCCGGGGCGATGCGCTGGAAGGTGCAGCGGCCTTGGCGTGTCGGTGCCGGCATCGATGAACAGCGCGAGTTCGCGCCCTTGCAGGTCGAGCGCGTGCTCGATCTGCAACTGGAAATCCTCGATCAGTTCGAAGCCGCCGGCGAGCCCCTCGTTTTCGAGCCATTTTGCCAGTTGACCGCAGAGCAGCGGGCCGATCGCGTCGTCGCCGCGGCTCGGGTTGCCGACGGCAAAGACGACCACCGCTGCGCTCATGAACGGCTCAGCGAATGAACCACCTGCCCTTCCGGATCGACCAGTTCGACCGCCAGCGGCATCTTGCCGAGCGCGTGCGTAGCGCATGACAAACAGGGATCGAAGGCGCGGATCGCCACCTCGATGTGGTTGAGCAGCCCCTCGGTCACCTCGCGCCCGTGCAGGTAGCGCCGCGCGACGTGGCGGATGGCCTCGTTCATCGCCTGGTTGTTGTTGGTGGTCGACACGATCAGGTTGGCCATCGTGATCAGGTCGTCGTCATCGACCCGGTAATGGTGGAACAGCGTGCCGCGCGGCGCCTCGATGACGCCCACTCCCTCCATCCGCCGTTCGCCCTGGGTCATCAGGTCGTCGCCGAGCAGGTCGTCGTCGTGCAGCAGGTCCTTGATCTGCTCGGCGGCGTGCAGCATCTCGATCATCCGCGTCCAGTGATAGGCAAGCGGCGCGTGCATCGGCGCGCCGCCGGCGTAGTCGACGAACTCCCGGCGCTCGTGCTCGGCGAACGGGGTCGGGATGCGGTCGCAGTTCTGCACGCGCGCCAGCGGCCCGACCTTGTACCAGCCGTGCTCCTTGCCCAGCGAGCGGAAATACGGGAACTTCATGTAGCTCCACGGGCGCACCTCCTCCTCGATGTACTTGCCGTAGTGCTGGTAGTCGACGTCGTCGAAGATGATCTTGCCGTTGTCGTCGCGCGCGCGCAGCGTGCCGTGGTAGAAGTCGAGGTCGCCGTTGTGGCCGACGACGGACATGAAGTTGGAACGGAAGATGCCGAAGCTGTTGTACAGCCCCGGATCCTGCGTATGCACCTTCTGGATCAGGTGCACCGCATCGCGCGACCAGGCGACGATGCGGTAGATGTCCTTGAGCAGTTCGTCGCGCTCGGCGACGGTCAGCGACTTGTTCATGCCGCCCGGCACGGCGCCGGTGCCATGCACCCGCTTGCCGGCGGTGACGCGGATGACTTCCTGGCCGAACTTCCTGAGCAGCACCCCGCGCTTGGCAATTTCCGGGTGCGCGGCGGCGACGCCGACGATGTTGCGCCGGGTGACCTCGCTGTCGAAGCCGAACAGCAGGTCGGGCGAGCAGAGATGGAAGAAATGCAGCGCGTGCGATTGCAGCATCTGGCCGTAGTGCATCAGCCGGCGCAGCTTTTCCGCCGTCGGCGTCAGCCGCCGGGCGCCGACGATGATGTCGAGCGCCTTGGAGGCGGCGAGATGGTGCGACACCGGGCAGATGCCGCACAGGCGCTGGACCATGACCGGCACCTCCCAGTACGGCCGGCCCTGGATGAATTTCTCGAAGCCGCGGAACTCGACGATGTGCAGGCGAACCTGGTGCACCTTGTTCTGCTCGTCGAGCAGGATCGTCACCTTGCCGTGCCCCTCGACGCGCGACACGGGATCGATCGCGACGCGGCGCAGGTGTTCGGGATGGGCTGCGGTTTCCAGTTGGTACGTCATTCAAATCTCCCACAATTCATGGTGATTTCGGCCCAGGGCGCGAAAACGAACCGAAGGCAGTGCGAGTAGCACGGCGAGGTGAAGTTGACAAAGCCATGGGTCGAAAGCGCCATGAATTCAGTCGTAGTGCATCAGGCCGTGGCCTAGTTCGGGTTCGCGGCCGGCGAGCAGGTCGGTCAGCACCTTCCAGATCGCGTCGCCGGACGGCGGGCAGCCGGGGATGAAGTAATCGACCTTGACCACCTCGTGGATCGGATGCACCTGGTTGAGCGGCAGCGGCAGTTCCGGGTCGTTGGGAATCAGGCCGTTCGCCAGGCCCGGGCCGGTGTGGTAGATCTCCTCGAGAATGGTCGCCAGCGGCAGGTGGTTCCGCTGCGCCGGCAGGCCGCCGTTGACCGCGCAGGCCCCGATCGCGACCAGGATCTTGCAGTTCTTGCGGAACTCGCGCAGGACATGGACATTCTCGGCATTGCACAGGCCGCCCTCGATGATGCCGATGTCGCAGTCCGGGCTGACCTCCTTGATGTCGGTCAGCGGCGAGCGGTCGAGCTCGATGTGTTCGAGCAGTTCGAACAGGCGCTCGTCGATGTCGAGCAAGGACATGTGGCAGCCGAAGCAGCCGGCCAGCGAGGTCGTCGCAACCTTCAGCTTCCTGGCGGTGGCGGTCATCAGCCCTCCTCCGGCGCTGGCTCGATGTCGCCGATCGGCGCCTTGTCGTAACGGCGCTCGCCGATCGGCACGGCGAAGCCCTCGCGCTTCTTCAGGAACACCCCGACCGGACAGACATGCGCCGCCTTGTCGGCGAGCGTGAAGTCGGTGTCGGCCAGCCGGCCGGACTTGGCATTGACGATCAGGTGCGTCCGGATGCCGCGCCCGGACAGCGCGAAGACGTTCTTGCCGTCGACATCGCGGCTGGCGCGCACGCACAGCGAGCACAGGATGCAGCGGTTGAAATCGAGCACGACGTCGGGGTGCGAGGCGTCGACCGGGCGGTTCGGGAAGAAGTGGTCGTAGTGCGGCGACATCATGCCGAGGTGGTAGGCGGTCGCCTGCAACTGGCAGTTGCCGCTCTTCTCGCACGACGGGCAGAAATGGTTGCCCTCGACGAACAGCATCTGCGTCAGCGCCCGGCGCTCGGCGTTGATTTCCTCGGTATCGCTCGCGACCACCATGCCCGCCGCGGCGCGCAGCGTGCACGAGGCGGTCTGGCGACCGTCCACCATCACCGTGCACAGCTTGCACGAGCCGTGCGGCTTGAAATCCGGGTGATAGCACAGGTGCGGGATGAAGACCCCGGCCGCCGCCGCGGCCTGGATGATCGTCTGCCCCTCGATGAACGGAATGGTCCTGCCGTCGAGCGTGAAGGTCCGGTTCATTCCCCCTCCCTGAATTCGGCGATGTGCGCGCCGGGATCGTCGCGCCCGGTCATCTGGCGGGCCGCCGCCAGCGCCCGGTCAAGGTCGAAGGCCGGGGCGAAGCTGTCGTGCTCCATGCGCCGGTCGTAGGCGGGGCGGAACTTCGCGATCGTGTCGAGAACCGGGTTGCAGGCGGTGTGGCCGAGACCGCAATGGCTGAGCGACTGCAGCAACCGGTTGAGCTTCCTGATCTCCTCGAAGTCGTAGGGCGACCCGTGGCCGTTGTGCAGCTTGTCCATCATGTTCCTGAGCAGCGAGGTGCCGACCCGGCACGGCGTGCAGAAGCCGCAGCTCTCGTGCTGGAAGAAATGCACGAAATTGCGCGCCACCTCGAACATGTCGCGGCGCTGGTCGAAGACCATGAAGGCGCCGGCCGTCGGAATGTCCTCGAAGGCGATGCGGCGGCCGAACTCGTCCGCGGCGACGCAGATGCCCGACGGCCCGCTGACCTGCACCGCCTGCGTGTCGCCGGCGCCGCAGTCGGCCAGCACCTCGGCGATGCTGACGCCGAACGGGTATTCGTAGAGGCCCGGCCGCTCGCAATCGCCGGAAACCGAAAGGATCTTGGTCCCCGCCGAATGCTTCGTGCCGATGCCGGCGTACCATTCGCCGCCGTTGAGCGCGATCAGCGCCGCCGCGGCGAAGGTCTCGACGTTGTTGACGATGGTCGGCTGGTCCAGATAGCCGTTGGTGACCGGAAAAGGCGGCCGGTTGCGCGGTGTACCGCGCTTGCCTTCGAGCGACTCGATCAGCGCCGATTCCTCGCCGCAGACGTAGGCACCGGCGCCGACGTGGATCTCGATGTCGAAGTCGGAACCCGGCACGCCGAGGATGTCGCGGCCGAGCAGGTTCTCGCGCCGCCGGTGGGCGAGCACGGCGTTGAGGTGATCGAGCAGGTAGCGGTACTCGCCGCGCAGGTAGACGAAGCCGCGCGCCGCCCCGACGGCCTGGGCGGCCACCGTCATGCCCTCGAAGACGAGATCGGGATAGCGCGCGAGGAGGACGCGATCCTTGAAGGTGCCCGGCTCGCCCTCGTCCGCATTGCAGACGACGATGCGCTGCTGCCCCGCCTTGAGCGGCGCGTTGCGGCAGGCCTCCCACTTCAGCCCGGTCATGAAGCCGGCGCCGCCGCGCCCGCGCAGGTTGGCGCGCTTGATTTCGTCGAGCAGCGCGACGGGGCCGCTCAGGCCGCTCGGCAGGCCCTCGCGCCACGAGCGCATGTTCGAGGCCAGCAGCCCGTCGCCGGAGGCGCGCGCGCGCGCCGCGAGCAGCGCGGCGCCGGGCTGCAGGTCGCTGGCGAGCAGGATGTCGGCACGGCGAACGTTGTCGGCGATGCGGAAGTAGGCGGGCGGCCATTCGCCGAGCGGAACCTCGTTGCGGATCAGCTCGGCGACCTCGTCGATGCGGGCTTCGGTCAGCGACGCGATGGCATAGTTGTTGACCAGCATCGCCGGGCCCTGGTCGCACATGCCTGTGCACGCCGTCTGGGCAACGCTGACCAGGCCGTCTTCGGAGACCTTGCCGCGCTCGATCCACAGGTTATTGCACAGGCGGTCCATCATCCCCTTGCTGCCCAGCATGCGGTCGGTGATGTTGTCCGAGAACAGTACCCGGTAACGGCCGCGCGGCCGCGTGTAGAAAAACGAGTAGAAGCCGGCGACGCCTTCGATCTTGGTGCGCGGCACGCCGAGCACCGCCTGCATGCGGTCGATCGCCTCGGGCGGCAGCCAGCCGCAACCCTCCTGCACCTCGCGCAGGATCTGCACCATGCAGGTCGGGTCGTTGCGGTACGCGGCAACGACGCGGTCGACGATCGCGGCAACCGCCGCGGCGGGCATTTCCCCAGGGGCCAAGGTTTCCTCCGGCAAGTCTTGGGCGACGACAAGAACAGCAGCAATGCCCGTCGGCCAATCGCGCGCAATCAAGCGCCGCAGCGGCGCACATTGTTTGCTGCATTGCAGCATACTATACTACCGGAAACACCCGATGTCCCGCAAAGGAGCACCGCCATGAATCCCGACAACCAGCAACGCTTTGTCGTCAACAAGACCTACGACGAAATCCGGGTGGGCGACTACGCCAGCCTGTCGCGCACGCTGATGCCCGAGGACGTCAAGCTGTTCGCCGTATTGACCGGCGACCTCAACCCCACCGCCGTCGACGCGCAGTATTCCGAAAGCGGCATGTTCCGCGAGGTGATGGCGCACGGCATGTGGAGCGGTTCGCTGATCTCGACGCTGCTCGGCACCCAGTTTCCCGGCCCGGGCACCATCCTGATCGACGAATACCTGCATTTCTCGCGACCGGTGACGATCGGCGACACGATCACCGTGACGCTGACCGCCAAGCAGAAATTCGACCACAACAAGCACGTGATCCTCGACTGCATCGGCATCAACCAGGAGAACCTGCAGGTCGTGCGCGGCACGGCGGAAGTCCGGGCACCGAGCGAAAAGATCTCGCGCCTGCAGCAGATGAATGCGCCGGCGGTCAGCATCGACAACAAGCAGGAGCGCTACCGCAGCCTGCTGGCCAAGGTCAAGGGACTCGAACCGGTGCCCACCGCGGTCGCCCACCCGTGCGACGAGCAGTCGCTCATGGGGCCGGTGATGGCGTTCCAGGAAGGCATCATCGAGCCCATCCTGGTCGGGCCGGAGACGAAGATCCGCGCCGTCGCCGACGAGTTCGGCATCGACCTGCACGGCATCCGCATCGTCAATGCCCGCCACAGCCACGACGCGGCGGCGATCGCCGTCTCGCTGGTGCGCACCGGCGACGCCGAAGCGCTGATGAAGGGCAGCCTGCACACCGACGAACTGATGAGCCGAGGTGGTTTCGCGCGCCAACGGCCTGCGCACCAATCGCCGCATCAGCCACGTCTTCGTCATGAACGTGCCGACCTACCACCGCCCGCTGCTGATCACCGACGCCGCGATCAACATCGCGCCGACGCTCGAGGACAAGGTCGACATCATCCAGAACGCCATCGAACTCGCCCACATCCTGGGCATTCCCGAGCCGAAGGTGGCGATCCTGTCGGCCGTCGAGACGGTCAACTCGAAGATCCAGTCCACCCTCGACGCCGCCGCGCTGTGCAAGATGGCCGACCGCGGCCAGATCACCGGCGGCATCCTCGACGGTCCGCTCGCCTTCGACAACGCCGTCTCCATCGTCGCGGCCAAGACCAAGGGCATCAAGTCGGCGGTCGCCGGCCATGCCGAAATCCTCGTCGTGCCCGATCTCGAATCCGGCAACATGGTCGCCAAGCAGCTCGAATACCTGGCCAACGCGCTGACCGCCGGCATCGTCCTCGGCACGCGCGTACCGATCGTCCTCACCAGCCGCGCCGACTCGGCCGAAACGCGCACCGCGTCGTGCGCGATCGCCGCGCTCGTCGCCCACGCCAACCGCGCCAAAGGGAGTGCCTGAAATGTCCAGCGGAATTCTCACCATCAATGCCGGCTCGTCGTCGATCAAGTTCTCCTTCTACGAACTGAACGGCGGGCTGAGCCCGAAGCCGGCGATTTCCGGCCAGATCGACGGCATCGGCGCCGAGGCCCGCCTCGTCGCCAGGGACCAGCGCGGCAAGCACGAAATCCCGCTCGACCTGGACGGCGAACAGGAAGCGCAGCACCAGGCCAGCCTGAACTTCCTGTTCGGCTGGCTGCGTGACGCCCGGTCGGGAACCACGCTGGCCGCCGTCGGCCATCGCGTCGTGCACGGCGGCGAGCTTTTTTCCGCCCCCATGGTCGTCGACCGCGACAGCCTGCAGCAACTGGAGCAATTCATCCAGTTGGCGCCGCTGCACCAGCCGCACAACCTCAACGGCATCCGCGTCATCGCCCGGCTGCTGCCCGATGTCCGCCAGGTCGCCTGTTTCGACACCGCCTTCCACCGCAGCAACCCGCCCGTCGCCCAGGCCTTTGCCATTCCGCGCGCGCTGTCGGCGGAAGGCATCAAGCGCTACGGCTTCCACGGCCTCTCCTACGAATACATCGCGCGCGTCCTGCCGGAGCACACCGGCAAGGCCGAAGGGCGCGTGGTCGTCGCCCACCTCGGCAACGGCGCCTCGGCGTGCGCCATGGTCGGACGCAAGAGCATCGCCTCGACGATGGGCTTCACCGCCATCGACGGCCTGATGATGGGCACCCGCACCGGCGCCATCGACCCCGGCGTGCTGCTCTACCTGATCGACAACAAGGGCATGGATTCAGCCGCCCTGACCCGCCTGCTCTACAAGGAATCGGGGCTGCTCGGCGTCTCCGGCATCAGTCAGGACATGCGCACCCTGCTCGCTTCCGACGCGCCGGAAGCGGCCGAGGCGATCGACCTTTTCTGCTACCGCATCGTGCGCGAAATCGGCTCGCTCGCGGCGGCGGTCGGCGGGCTCGACGCGCTGGTGTTCACCGGCGGCATCGGCGAGCACGCCGGCGAAGTCCGCCGCCGCGTCTGCAGCCGCCTCGGCTGGCTTGGCGGCGAACTGGACGATGCCGCCAACGACGCCGGCCGCCTGCGCATCTCCACCGCCGGCAGCAAGGTCGACCTCCTCGTCATCCCGACCGACGAGGAATGGATGATCGCCCACCACACGCAGACGCTGCTCGCGCTCTGACGCCGGCGGCCGGGGCCTGCCCCGCCGTCGTGTCCGCCCGGGGCGGTCAGCCGGAATGGCGGCCGGCGAGATATTCCATGTGCGCCGGGATCTGCAGCGCCTTCGGCCGCATCCGCTTGACCTCGGCGATGGCATCCGCGAACGGCACGCCGCGCGCGAGCAGGACGATCGCCACCATCAGCCCGGTGCGGCCAGAGCCGCCCTTGCAATGGACCGCCACCGTGGCGCCGCCGGCCAGCAACCGCAACAACTCGTCACGCCCTGCATCCCAGGCCGCCGCGAAGTCCTGCCGCCGGCGCCGCGTCGTCGGCGATCGGGAAATGGAACCAGCGCATCCCGTTCTGCCGGCACACCTCCGGCAGTTCCTGCGCCCCCGCTTCGGCCATTTCCGCATCCGGCATCACGGTAACGATGGCCGTTGCGCCGGCTTCCTTCAGTTGCGCCAGCGACGACGCCAGGTCGGCATCCTTCGTACCCGGGCAGGGAGTGAACAACAAGGCCCCGCCTTCCGGCAGCGGCAGTGCGTCGAACGGGTGTTTCGTCATCGAGTTTCCCCTGGAAGCAACGGACTATTTTGCGGGAGTGCCGCCGGCCAGCATGCCCATGGCGACCCGGTTGCCGGCCTTGTCGCGAACCGACGAGATGACCTTGAACGCGGCGCCCTGCACGCGGTCCGGCAGGCGCACGAAGTTGCCCTCGCCGACCAGCGCATCGCCGTTGGTGAATGCCCAGATGAAGAACTTCAGCGCGCGTGTCGTCTGTTCCGGCTTGTCGGTCACCTGCGGCACGAGGACGAAAGTGCCCATGGTGATCGGCCACGACCCCTTGCCGGGGTTGTTGGTCAGCGTCGTGGTGAAGGTGCCCTTGCTGCTCCACTCCGAATTGCTCAGCGCCGTCCGGAACGACAGGCTGGACGGCCGGACGAATTCGCCATCGGCGTTCTTCAACTGCACCCCGGCCAGCTTGCGCTCCTTCACATAGCCGAAATCGACGTAGGCGATGGCGCCGCTGGTTTCCTTCAACGCCTTGACGACGCCGTCGCTGCCCTTGGCCGCGATGAAGTTCTCCGGCCAGGCGATGGTGGCCTTGACGCCCTTCTTCTCCCGCCAGGCCGGGCTGACCTTGGCCAGGTAGTCGGCGAAGTTGTAGGTCGTCCCCGACCCGTCGCTGCGCACCACCACCTTGATCGGCAAATCGGGCATGGCGGTGCCCGGGTTGAGCCTGGCGATCTCCGGCGCATTCCACTGCGTGATCTCGCCGAGGAAGATGCGCGCCAGCACCGGGCCGTCCAGCCGCAGCTGGGCGTCACCCGACTTGGGCAGGTTGACGACGGGCACGATGCCGGTGATCGCCACCGGAAACGCCACCAGGCCGTCGGCCGCCAGTTCCGCCTCGGGCGGCGCGACATCGCTGGCGCCGAAATCGACTTCGCGCCCCTTGGCCTTCTTCACGCCGGCCGACGAACCGGCCGCGTCGTAGGTCAGGCCGTAGCCGTTCACCTTCTGGAACTCGCGCGCCCAGGTCTGGTAGATAGGCGCCGCGGCGGACGACCCGGCGCCGGTGATGGTCTGCCCCGAGGCCGCCGCGCAGTTGAGCAAGGCGACCAGCCCCGCGACGATGATGCTGGTTGACCTGGAGTTCATGGAAGACCTCGGCTGGATGAGTGAAGACCTGCATTGTGACACCGTGCCGGGAATCCGTTAAGCATCCCGCACAGCACCTCCTGCGCGCCCGTCCCAACGGCGCCGACCCTTGATTTTTCGTGCTTTCGGGCAGGTTGACCGCAACCGCGCAGCACAAGCAAAACCCTATATATAGTCAACATATTGCGTTGACCTACTAGATATAGTAGCTTTGCAACATTCGAACACCAACAACACGCTCTCACCGCAGACACGCCGAGGAACCGACCATGAGCCCAGTTTCAGAACAACTTTCGCTGACCGACATCCCGGCGCCACCGGAATTCGCCCCCCTCCCGGAGCAGGAAATCTCCGGCGAGGTGCTGATCGAAAAGTACGCCAAGGGCAAGGAAACCAACGTGCACGACGTGCGCAAGCGCGTCGCCTATGCGCTGGCCCAGGTCGAGCAGGAGAAGGATCGCGCCCACTGGGAAGCGCAGCTTCCTCTGGGCGCAGGAAAACGGCTTCATCCCGGCCGGCCGCATCAATTCCGCCGCCGGCACCGACCTCCAGGCCACCCTGATCAACTGCTTCGTGCAGCCGGTCGGCGACTCGATCGTCGAGACCATCGACGGCAAGCCCGGCATCTACGCCGCGCTGGCGCAGGCGGCCGAAACCATGCGGCGCGGCGGCGGCGTCGGCTACGACTTTTCCAGCATCCGGCCGCAGGGCGCCCACGTCAAGGGCACGCAATCGCGCGCTTCCGGCCCGGTTTCCTACATGCGTGTCTTCGACCGCTCGTGCGAGACCGTCGAATCCGCCGGCGCCCGGCGCGGCGCGCAGATGGGCGTGCTGCGCTGCGACCATCCCGACATCGAGGACTTCATCCACGCCAAGGATCACGGCGACCTGACCAACTTCAACATCTCGATCGGCGTCACCGACGCCTTCATGGAAGCGGTCGACAACGACGCCGATGTCGAACTGGTGCACCGCGCCGAGCCGAACACCGACATGAAGTCGTCCGGCGCCTACGTGCGCGAGGACGGCATGTGGGTCTATCGCAAGCTGCCCGCCCGCGAACTGTGGGACCAGGTCATGAAGTCGACCTACGACCACGCCGAGCCGGGCATCCTGTTCCTCGACCGCATGAACAAGGACAACAACCTCAACTACTGCGAAGTGATCGAGGCCACCAACCCGTGCGCCGAACAGCCGCTGCCGCCCTACGGCTGCTGCTGCCTGGGTTCGATCAACCTGACGCTGTATCGTCAGCGCACCCGTTCTCCGAGCAGGCCGCATTCGATTTCGCCGGCGTTCGAGGAAGTCGTCCGCATCTCCACCCGCATGCTCGACAACGTCCTCGACGCGACCCACTGGCCGCTCGAGCGCCAGCAGCAGGAAGCCGCCAACAAGCGCCGCGTCGGCCTCGGCTACACCGGCCTCGGCGACGCGCTGACCATGCTGCGCCTGCGCTACGACAAGCCGGAAGCGCGCGCGATGGCGACCCGCATCACCGAGAGCATGCGCGACGCCGCCTACCTCTATTCGGTCGAACTGGCGAAGGAGCGCGGCGCCTTCCCGCTGTTCAACGCCGAGCTGTACCTTTCCGGCGGCAACTTCGCCTCGCGCCTGCCGGCCAACGTCAAGGCCGAGATCCGCAAGCACGGCCTGCGCAACTCGCACCTGCTGTCGATCGCGCCGACCGGCACGATCTCGCTGGCCTTCGCCGACAACGCCTCGAACGGCATCGAGCCGCCGTTCTCGTGGACCTACAGCCGCAAGAAGCGCATGCCCGACGGCACGCTCAAGGAATACTCGGTCGAGGACTACGCCTGGCGCCTGTACAAGCACCTCGGCGGCGACGTCCACAAGCTGCCCGACTACTTCGTCACCGCCCTGGAGATCTCCGCCAAGGCGCACGCCGACATGGTCGCCGCCGTCGCCCCGTGCATCGACACGTCGATTTCCAAGACGGTCAACGTCCCCGCCGAATATCCCTACGCGGATTTCCAGGGCCTCTACATGATGGCGTGGAAAGCCGGCCTCAAGGGCCTCGCCACCTATCGCCCGAACAGCGTGCTCGGTTCGGTGCTGTCGGTCGAGGCGCCCAAGGCCGATGCGGCCGCGGCGGCTGCCGCGGTCAACGCCAAATCACCGCAGGATTTCCTCTCCGACGCCAACCGCCGCCTGTCGATCAAGGACCTGCCGGCGCCCGTCCTCGCCAGCCTGCGCTGGCCCAACCGCCCCAACCTGCCGGAAGGCAACCTGTGCTGGACCTACATGCTCGACTCGCCGATCGGCAAGTTCGCGCTGTTCGTCGGCCACGTCGAGCCGGAAGGCCGCGCCTGGCCGTTCGAGGTCTGGGCCAACGGCCCGGCCGAGCCGCGCGGCCTCGGCGCCGTCGCCAAGACGCTGTCGATGGACATGCGCGCCAACGACCACGGCTGGCTGGAAATGAAGCTCGACGCGCTGGCCAAGACCCCCGGCGAATCCTTCGAGATGCCGATGCCGCCGCACGGCGAGCGCAAGCGCGTGCCGTCCGTCGTTTCCGCCATGGCGCAGATCATCCGCTGGCGCGTCGAGCAGCTCGGCGCGCTCCGCCACGAAGGCGTGACGCCGGTCAAGGACGCGCTGTTCAGCGCCAAGGAGCCGAAGACCGGCACCGACGGCACGCTGTCGTGGACGGTCGACGTCGGCAACCCCTCCACCGGCGAGGATTTCGTCCTCGGCCTCAAGGAAATCACGCTGCCCGACGGCGTCACCCGCCCCTACTCGATGTGGCTCTCCGGCAACTACCCGCGCGCCCTCGACGGCCTGTGCAAGCTGCTGTCGCTCGACATGCGCGTCCTCGACCCGGCCTGGATCGGCATGAAGCTCAGGAAGCTGCTCGACTACCCCGAGCCGCTCGGCGACTTCATGGCCTTCGTGCCCGGCTCGCGCAAGCAGCAGACCTACCCGTCGACCGTCGCCTACATCGCCAACCTGATCATCCACCGCTACGCGATGCTCGGCATCCTCGACGAGAACGGCTTCCCGCTGCAGCAGATGGGCATCCTCAAGGCGCCGGAAGACGCCAGCAACAGCGTGCACCCGACGCAGGGCAAGCTGTGCAGCGAATGCGGCAACCACACGATGATCCGCAAGGACGGCTGCGACTTCTGCACCGCCTGCGGCGCGGTGGGGACCTGCGGCTGAGCGTCGCGCGCCATGAGCCGGACGAACGCCCCGGAAGGTTTCCGGGGCGTTTTTCGTCCATGATTCGAATCGACTGCCGTGCTTTGGTCAAGGCAATTTCCAGTTCTTTGGCGAGTTCTCCCGGTCGACCGCAGGATGGCAAACCGGGACAAACCGGGGTCTGACCCCGGTTATGCTTCTGATCTCTGAATCCGCCCTACCAAATACTGTCTGCATTGCACACTTTAACGCCGTCGGCATGGTTTAATTCTATTGCTACCGCAGTGAAATGATCTTTGAAGGGACCCAATGGACGAAATCGGTTTTGATATACAAGGTTCTGCACCTGAACTGTACCGGGTCACTTTCGTAAGGCGGTCGGAGATCAATCTTTCTGCTTATTGCACCTGCCCCGCAGGGATCAACGGGCAATACTGCAAGCATCGATTCGCAATTCTGGCCGGCGCAGAAGATGGAGTCGTCAGCGACAATTTAAGTGACATCAAGACTGTTCAGCTTGGTTGCCCGGAACAGATGTTGAGACGGCGCTACACAGAGTGCGCGAACTTGAGAAAGAAGCTGAAAAGGTCAAGAAAGCGCTGTCTGCCGCCAAACATGAACTCGCCCGAGCCATGAGGGACTGACGAGAAATCAAATGGATGCTTTAGAACATCTTCGGTCCATGTGGGCCGAGAAGACCAAACGATCAACTAAGTTGATTGTGCCGTCTGTCACGCACGGCGACCCGGAAGGGTCGCTCAACAACGATTCATGGGCATTTAAGGTGCCCTACGCTTTCCGTGATGCGCTGGACATCAAATACGAAGAGCGCAGAAGGGACAAGACGCCTTACATGGTCTGGACCCAAGGACCCTGCCTGCGGTTCAAGGAGGGGGATTTGATTCATTCCAAAGATGGGAGTCGGGTCGTGCAGGTTCGGTACGCTTCCCCCATGGGATGGGATGTGGCCAATAACGAGATGTATCAAGGCAGCGTAGATTATGTGGAGTACGACGGCTCCTATACCAAAATAGGTCAGCGCGGCTGCTCACAAATGGAGTTCTTGGAACTACTGATTCGGGGCAGTTAATGGTGAAAAGGGGGCCAGAGTAATTTCCCGCTCTTGACCAGCTTCCCCGGTCGACCGCAGCAACTCAGATATTTCTTCGATCAAAGGGATCAGGCGTGTTTGGCTCAGGCTCTGAATTGCTCGACAACAGGGGACAACGGGGCAACCACGGTTTCCCTCTGCCCTATTGCGGTCAACCCCCAAAAACAGGCAAAAATGCTGGCGCAGTTGCCGGCGAGCAGGATGAAACCGAATGGCAGGTTCGGATAACTGATTTCGGCCAACCGTTGCGGTCGACCGCCGGAAACGGCCGTTTTTCACCCGCGATACCGCCGCCCGCTGCCGGGAGTAGAATGGTTTCAGCGCGCCGGAAGCGCACTGCGCCTGCCCCCTGACCCGAGCAAAAGGAGTTCGTCATGCCGCGAATCGAGAAGGATTTCCTGGGCGAGAAGGAACTGCCCGACACCGCCTACTACGGCGTGCAGACGCTGCGCGGCAAGGAGAATTTCCACATCACCGGCATCCCGATGTCGGCCGAGCCGTATTTCGTCATGGCCTTCGGCTACGTCAAGAAGGCGGCGGCGCTGGCCAACCGCGACCTCGGGGTGCTCGACGCGCGCATCGCCGATGCCATCGTCGGCGCCTGCGACCGGCTGATCGCCGGCGAGATGGACGACCAGTTCGTCACCGACTTCATCCAGGGCGGCGCCGGCACCTCGACCAACATGAACGCCAACGAGGTGATCGCCAACCTGGCGCTGGAAAGCCTGGGCCACAAGAAGGGCGAGTACCAGTTCGTCAACCCGAACGACCACGTCAATTTCGGCCAGTCGACCAACGACATCTACCCGACCGCCTTCCGCCTGGCGCTGATCATGCGGCTGGCGAGCTACATGGAGGCGCTGCGCCGGCTGCAGGATGCCTTCTTCGCCAAGGGCCAGGAGTTCGAGCGGGTGCTGAAGATGGGCCGCACGCACCTGCAGGATGCCGTGCCGATGTCGCTCGGGCAGGAGTTCCACGGCTGGGGGACGACGATCGGCGAGGAAGTGCACCGCATCGCCGAGGTGCGCCAGTTGCTGCACGAGATGAACCTCGGCGCGACGGCCATCGGCACCTCGGTGACGGCGGCGCCAGGCTATCCCGAACTGGTCACCCGCTACCTGTCGGAGCTGACCGACACCAAGATGATCCTCGCCGGCGACCTCGTCGAGGCGACCTCGGACACCGGCGCCTACGTGCAGCTTTCCGGCATCCTGAAGCGCACCGCCGCCAAGCTGACCAAGATCTGCAACGACATCCGCCTGCTCGCTTCCGGCCCGCGCTGCGGTTTCAACGAGATCAACCTGCCGCAGATGCAGCCGGGCTCGTCGATCATGCCGGGCAAGGTCAATCCGGTGATTCCCGAGGTGGTGAACCAGACCAGCTTCCTGGTCATCGGGCTCGACCTGACCGTGACGCTCGCCGCCTCGGCCGGGCAGTTGCAGCTCAACGTGATGGAGCCGGTGATCACCTTCGCGCTGTTCACGTCGATCTTCACGATGGAAAACGCGGTCAACAGCCTGCGCGTCCATTGCGTCCAGGGCATCACCGCCAACGTCGATCACACCCGCGAGATGGTGCTCAACTCGCTCGGCATCGTCACCGTGCTGAAGCCGTCGCTCGGCTACAAGCAGTGCGCCGAGATCGCCCGCGAGGGCTACGAGACGGGCAAGTCGCTGCACCAGATCGTGGTCGGGGAGCGCAAGCTGCTGACGCAGGAAAAGTGGGACGAGATCTTCGCGTTCGAGAACCTGATCAGCCCGAAGTTCGAGCAGGACCTGTAACCCGCTCTGCCCGCTGGAATGGCAAATCGGCAATAGATCGGCGCTTCCCTGGCGGGGCAAATGCGCTGTCGCGGTCGACCGGCGCCGGAAGGCCGATTTCCGGCCTACCGCCGGTCGAGCCAGAACAGCGCGGCGATGGTCTTGGCGTCGGTGATGCGGCCGTCGAGTACGGCCGCCCTGGCCTCGTCCGGGGCGAGTTCGAGGACTTCGAGAAACTCGTTGTGGTCGAGCCGCTTCTCGCCGGCCAGGTGCAGGCCGCGCGCGGTGAAGATCTCGATGCGTTCGTCCGAATAGCCGATGCACGGGTGCATCACGCCGAGATATTCCCAGTCGCGCGCGGTGTAGCCGGTTTCCTCGAGCAGTTCGCGGCGGGCGGTGTCGAGGATGGGCTCGCCATGGTCGATCTTGCCGGCCGGCAGTTCGAGGAAGACGCGGCGCAGCGGATAGCGGAACTGGCGCTCGAAGAGCAGGCGGCCGTTGTCGAGGAAGGCGAGCACGACGACGGCACCGGGGTGGACGATGTACTCGCGCACCGACTCGCGGCCGTCGGGCAGCAGCACCCTGTCCTTGCGGACTTCGAGCAGGGCGCCCTTGAAGACCGTCTCCGAGGAGATTTCCGATTCGACGAGATGGCTGTCGTGGATCATTTCTGGTTCCGCAAATGACGACGCCCCGGGTTGCGGGGCGTCGTTCCGTTCAGCGCATGCCCGTGGTCAGAGCGAACCCATCATGGCGATGGCACAGACATCCATGATCGGCTGCGGGAAGATGCCGAAGATCGCGATGGCCAGGCCGTTCGCCGAGATCAGGATGCGCGAGTCGAGGGCCGCGCTGAGCGGCGCCGGGTCGGCCGGCGGGTCGAAGTACATCAGCTTGACGACGCGCAGGTAGTAGAAGGCGCCGATCAGCGAGAAGAGCACGGCGACGAGGGCCAGCCACATGTAGCCGGCGGCGACGACCGCCTGCAGCACCGAGAACTTGGCGAAGAAGCCGATGAAGAACGGGATGCCGGCCATCGAGAACATCACCATCAGCATGATGCCGGCGAACCACGGGCTGCGCTGGTTCAGGCCCTTGAAGTCGTCGAGCTGCTCGGCCTCGAAGCCGGCGCGCGACATCAGCAGGATCATGCCGAAGGCGCCGGACGTCATCATCACGTAGGCGACGACGTAGAACATCGCCGAACTGTAGGCGTTGAGCGCGTAGCCGACGTCACCGCCGGCGAACAGGCCGGTCATCATGCCGAGCAGCATGAAGCCCATGTGCGAGATGGCCGAATAGGCCAGCATGCGCTTGAGGTTGGTCTGGGCGATGGCGGCCAGGTTGCCGATCGCCATCGACAGCACCGCCAGGATCATCAGCATCGCCTGCCAGTCCTGCGCCAGCGTGATCAGGCCATTGACCAGCAGGCGCATGACGATCGCGAAGGCGGCCAGCTTGGGCGCGGAACCGATGAACAGGGTCACCGAGGTCGGCGCGCCGTGATAGACGTCGGGGATCCACATGTGGAAGGGAACGACACCCAGCTTGAAGGCGAGGCCGGAGACGAGGAAGACGAGGCCGAAGACCAGCACCGTCTTGTTGGCGCCGCCGGACATCAGGCGCTGGGCGATACCGGTGATTTCGAGCGTCCCGGTCGCGCCGTAGATCATCGACATGCCGTAGAGCAGCAGGCCGGAGGCCAGCGCGCCGAGGACGAAATACTTCATCGCCGCTTCGGACGAAGCGACCGAGTCGCGATTCATCGCCACCATCGCGTACAGCGAGAGCGACAGCAGTTCGAGGCCGAGGTAGATGGTCACGAAATGATTGGCGGAGATCATCACCATCATGCCGAGCGTCGCGAACAGCGTCAGCACGTAGTACTCGCCCTTGTTCATCGCGTTGCGGTCCATGACATAGCCGCGCGAATAGAACAGGACGACGATCACCGTCATGTAGAGAAACAGCTTCAGCAAGTCCGCCATCAGGTCGTCGACGAACATGTTGCTGAAGGTGAGACCACCTGGCCATCCATCGTCGGTAACTGGATCAGCGCGCAGGCGACGAGGGTGAGCACGGTCGCCACGAAGGTCAGCGTACGCCGGCTGTCCTTGACGCCGAGATCGACAAGCAGGATGACCAGCGCCATGAACGCCAGGAAGAGCTCGGGCGCGGCGGGCAGAAGATCGGGGACAACGAAAGTGTCGAACATGTCGGCTACCGTTTATTGAATCTTGCTGATGGCGACGTGACGCAGCAGGTCATTGACCGAGGCGTGCATGACTTCCGTGAAGGGCTACGGGTAGAGACCCATCCACAGGGTGGCGATGGCCAGCACGCCGAGGATGGCGAACTCGCGCTTGTTGATGTCGGTCAGCTCTGCGACATGGTGATTGGCGACGTCGCCGAAAATCACGCGCTTGTACATCCACAGCGTGTAGGCGGCGCCGATGATCATCGAGCTGGCGGCAGCGAAGGCAACCCAGAAGTTGAACTTGACGGCGCCGAGGATGACCATGAACTCGCCGACGAAACCGGAGGTGGCCGGCAGACCGGCATTGGCCATGGAGAACAGCATGAACAACGCGGCAAACTTCGGCATCGTGTTGACCACGCCACCGTAATCGGCGATCTGCCGGCTGTGCATGCGGTCGTACATGACGCCGATGCAGAAGAACATGGCGCCCGAGACGAAGCCGTGGGAAACCATCTGGACCAGCGCCCCCTCGATGCCCATGGCGCTGAACATGAAGAAGCCGAGGGTGACGAAGCCCATGTGCGCAATCGACGAATAGGCGACCAGCTTCTTCATGTCTTCCTGAACCAGCGCGACGAAGCCGATGTAGACGACGGCGATCAGCGACAGCGCGATGACCAGGCTGGACAGTTCATGCGAGGCATCGGGAGCGATCGGCAACGAGAAGCGGAGGAAACCGTAGGCACCGAGCTTCAGCGCGATCGCCGCCAGCACGATCGAGCCGCCGGTCGGCGCCTCGACGTGGGCGTCCGGCAGCCAGGTATGCACCGGCCACATCGGCACCTTGACCGCGAAGGCGACCAGGAAGGCGAGGAACAGCCAGATCTGCGGCGCCGAGCGGGATCGGCATCTTGTGCCAGTCGAGGATCGAGAAGCTGCCAGCCGGACTGGACGAACAGGTAGATCAGCGCCAGCAGGAAGAGCAGCGAGCCGAACAGCGTGTAGAGGAAGAACTTGAACGCCGCATAGACCCGGTTGGGACCGCCCCAGACGCCGATGATCAGGTAGAGCGGAATCAGCGAGGCTTCGAAGAAGACATAGAAGAGGACGCCGTCGAGCGAGGTGAAGATGCCGTTCATCAGCCCGGACATGATCAGGAAGGCGGCGTTGTACTGGGCGACCTTTTCCCGGATGACTTCCCAGCCGGCAGCCACGACGATGATGGTGATGAAGGCGTTGAGGACGACGAAGAGCATCGAGATGCCATCGACGCCGAGGTGGTAATTGACGTTGAAGCGGATGATCCAGCCCTTGAGTTCGACGAACTGCATGCCGCCGTTGGTCACGTCGAACCCGGTCCACAGCGGAATGGTCACCAGGAACCCGGCAAGCGCGCCAAACAGGGCAAGTATCCGCGCCAGCGGGGCATTCCGGTCGCCGCCGGTGGCGAGCACCACCGCACCGGCGAGGATCGGAATCCAGATGGCGAGAGAAAGCAGCGGGTAAGTCGACATGTTATTCCTTGCTCTTCTGCGAACTGTTCAGGCTAGGCGCCGCGATTGATCCACAGGGTCATCAGCACGAAGACGCCGATGATCATGGTGAAAGCGTAGTGATAGACGTAACCGGTCTGGAACAGGCGCGTCACCGAAGCGATCCATCCGACCAGCCTGGCCGATCCATTGATGATCACGCCGTCGATCACGCCGACATCGCCACCGCGCCACAACGCCTTGCCGAGCAGGCGTGCGCCGCCGGCGAAGACGACTTCGTTGATCTTGTCGAAGTAATACTTGTTGTCGAGCAGCGTGTAGATCGCCGAGAAGCGCTGCTGGATGGCCGCCGGGATATCCGGGCGCTTCATGTAGAAGAACCAGGACAGCGCGACACCGGCCAGCGCCAGCCAGAACGGCAGGGTCGAGAACGCATGCACGCCCATCGCGGCGGCGCCGTGGAAGTGGCCGATGAAGGTGGCGAGGGCCGGGTGGGCCTGCGCGTTGACATGGATGACGCCGTTGAAGAAGTCGCCGGCGATCATCGGGCCGATGCCGATATAGCCGATGACCACCGAAGGAATCGCCAGCAGGACGAGCGGCAGCGTGACGACCCACGGCGTCTCGTGCGGCTTCTGTCCCGGCGCCAGGCCGTGATGGTGGTCGTGCGCGACCTCTTCCTCGTCGTGATCGCCGTGGTGCTCGTGGTGATGCGCATCGTCCGCCTTGCCGAAGCGCTCCTCGCCATGGAAGACGAGGAAGTACATGCGGAAGGAGTAGAAGGCGGTGACGAACACGCCGGCCATCACGGCGAAGTAGGCGAAGCCGGACCCCGGAATGGTCGAGAACTTCGCCGCCTCGATGATCGAGTCCTTGGAATAGAAGCCCGCGAAGAACGGCGTGCCGATCAGCGCCAGCGAGCCGATCAGCGAGGTGATCCAGGTGATCGGCATGTACTTGCGCAGGCCGCCCATGTTGCGGATGTCCTGGTCGTGGTGCATGCCGATGATGACCGAGCCGGCGGCGAGGAAGAGCAGCGCCTTGAAGAAGGCATGCGTCATCAGGTGGAAGATCGCCACCGAGTAGGCCGAGGCGCCGAGCGCGACAGTCATGTAGCCGAGCTGCGACAGGGTCGAATACGCCACGACGCGCTTGATGTCGTTCTGGATGATGCCGAGGAAGCCCATGAACAGCGCGGTGATGGCACCGATGACGATGACGAAGGAGAGCGCCGTGGTCGACAGTTCGAACAGCGGCGACATGCGCGCCACCATGAAGATGCCGGCGGTGACCATGGTCGCGGCGTGGATCAGCGCCGAGATCGGGGTCGGGCCTTCCATCGAGTCGGGCAGCCAGACATGCAGCGGGACCTGCGCCGACTTGCCCATCGCGCCGATGAACAGGCAGATGCAGGTGGCGGTCATCAGCGAGACGGTCCCCCATTCGCGGCCGGCGAACAGCGAAATGGTGGTATCGGCGAACTGCGGCGCGTTCTTGAACACGGTCGCGTAGTCAAGCGTGCCGAAATGCGCCAGCACCAGGCCGATGCCGAGGATGAAGCCGAAGTCGCCGACGCGGTTGACCAGGAAGGCCTTCATGTTGGCGAAGATCGCGGTCGGGCGGGTGTACCAGAAGCCGATCAGCAGGTAAGAGACCAGACCGACCGCCTCCCAGCCGAAGAAGAGCTGCATGAAGTTGTTGCTCATGACGAGCATCAGCATCGAGAAGGTGAACAGCGAGATGTAGCTGAAGAAGCGGTTGTAGCCCGGGTCTTCCTGCATGTAGCCGATCGTGTAGATATGCACCATCAGCGAGACGAAGGTCACGACCAGCATCATCGTCGTGGTCAGCGAGTCGATCAGGAAGCCCACCTCGAAGCTGTAGTCGCCGCTGGTCAGCCAGGTATAGACCGGGCCGTTGAACGTGTGGCCGGCCTGCACATCCCGGAAAATGACCACCGAGGCGGCAAAGGCGACCGCGACGCCGGCAATCGTCACCGTGTGTGCCACCCAGCGCGGAATGACGCGGCAGAACAGGCCGGCGACGATGGCGCCGAAGAGCGGGGCCAGGGGAACCAGAAGATAGAGCTTTTGCATTTCCATGATTAACCCTTCAGGCTTCCCAGGTCATCCACGTGGATGCTCTTCAGGTTGCGGAACAGCACGATCAGGATGGCGAGGCCGATCGCCGCTTCGCCCGCCGCCACGGTCAGGATGAAGAACACGAAGATCTGTCCGGAAAGATCCTGCAGGTAGTGCGAAAAGGCCACGAAATTCATGTTGACCGCAAGCAGCATCAGTTCGATGGCCATCAGCAGCACGATCAGGTTCTTCCGGTTGAGGAAGATGCCGACCACGCTGATCGCGAACAGGATCGCGCCGAGGATCAGGAAGTGCGAGAGTGAAAGAGTAAGCATTGGCGCCCCGGGGTCAGTCTTTTTCTGCCGGCATCTGCAGTACGCGGATACGATCCTTCGCCTTGACGAAGACCTGCTGGTCCGGATTGGTGTATTTCGACTGCTTCGGCCCGCGGTAGGTCAGGACGATCGCCGCGATCATGCCGACCGTCAGGATGATGGACGCCAGTTCGAAGGGATAGACGAAGTCGGTGAACATCAGGGCACCGATCGCCTTGGTGTTCGAAATCCCGGCGGGAACCATGGCCTGCACGGCGGGCACCTGGAAATACTTGCTCCCGAGGACCAGGCCCATTTCCATGACCATCAGGAGGCCGAGCACCGCGCCCAGCGGCAGATAGCTCCAGAAACCCTCGCGGACCCGGTCGATGTTGATGTCGAGCATCATGATGACGAACAGGAACAGCACCATGACTGCGCCGACATAGACAAGAATGATCGCGATCGCCAGAAACTCGGCCTGCAGCAAGGCCCAGATGCCGCCCGTGGTGAAGAAGGCAAGCATGAGATGCAATGCCGCATGCACCGGATTGCGCGCGGTGATCACGCGCAGGGCGGCGTAGATCAGGATCGCCGACAGGAAGAAGAAGACTACGGTCTGAAAATCCATCGCTTGTACCCGTTATCGGTAAGGTGCATCTTGTTCGCGATCCTTGGCGATCTGCGCCTCGTAACGGTCGCCGTTCGCCAGCAGCATCTGCTTCGTGTAATAGAGGTCGCCGCGGCGTTCGCCGTGGTACTCGAAGATCCGCGTCTCGACGACGGCATCCACCGGGCAGGCTTCCTCGCAGAAACCGCAGAAGATGCACTTGGTGAGGTCGATGTCGTAGCGCGTCGTGCGCCGCGACCCGTCATCACGCGGCTCGGCCTCGATGGTGATCGCCAGCGCGGGACAGATGGCTTCGCACAGCTTGCAGGCGATGCAGCGCTCCTCGCCGTTGGGATAACGGCGCAGCGCATGCAGGCCACGAAAGCGCGCGCTCTGCGGGGTCTTTTCTTCCGGGTACTGCACAGTGATCTTGCGCGCGAAGAAATACTTGCCGGTGACCGCCATGCCTTTCAGCAACTCCTTGAGGAGCAGGCTGTTGAAGACTTCCTTCATCGAACCCATGGTTGTCTCCTCATTTCCAGATAGTGAGCGGGGACATCATCCAGACGCCCACTACGACGAGCCAGACCAGGCAAATCGGCAGGAAAACCTTCCAGCCAAGACGCATCAACTGGTCAAAACGGTAACGCGGGAAGGTCGCGCGGAACCACAGGAACAGGAACAGGATCGCCGCCATCTTGGCGAACAGCCAGAGCATGCCGTCCGGCAGGAAGCCGACGGGCGACAGCCAGCCGCCGAGGAACAGGATCGAACACAGCGCCGAGACGAGAATCATGTTCGCGTACTCGGCCAGGAAGAAGATGGCGAAGGCCATGCCGGAATACTCGACGTGAAAGCCGGCGACGATTTCCGACTCGCCCTCGGCCACGTCGAACGGCGCCCGGTTGGTCTCGGCCACGCCGGAAATCACATAGATGACGAACATCGGCAGCAACGGCAGCCAGTTCCACGACAGGACGCCCAGCCCCCAGTCGGCAAAGCGCCCCTGCCCCTGCACGTTCACGATTTCGACCAGATTGAGGCTGTTCGAAACCATCAGCACGCAGATCAGCGAGAAGCCCATCGAGATTTCGTAGGAGACCATCTGCGCCGAGGCGCGCATCGCACCGATGAACGCGTACTTCGAGTTCGACGCCCAGCCGGAGAGGATGATGCCGTAGATGCCCATCGACGTGATGGCCATGATGTAGAGCAGGCTGGCATCGATATTGGCGAGAACGAGGGTGTCGTTGAACGGTACGACCGCCCACGCGGCAAGCGCCGGCGCGATCGCCAGCATCGGGGCGAGGATGAAGATCCCCTTGTTGGCGCCGCTCGGAACGACGATCTCCTTGAGCAGCAGCTTGAGGCCGTCGGCAATCGGCTGGATCAGGCCCCACGGACCGACCCGGTTGGGGCCGATGCGCACCTGCATGTAGCCGATGACCTTGCGTTCGAAGTAGGTCAGATAGGCCACGCTCAGCATCAGCGGCGCAACGATCAGGACGATCTTGACCAGCGTCCAGACGGCCGGCCAGGCCCAGCCGAAAACGCCTTGCCCGAGATTCATCAGTGCGTCCATTTATGCACGCTCCACGGAAATGAGGCCGAACATGTCGCCCAGGCCGGCGGTGGTCTCGTGGGCTGCCGCCACACGGACGCACTCAGCCGGCACGCCGCGATCGACGCTGACCGTCAATAGCGCCTCGCCCGCCCCTTGGCGGACGCGCACGCGGTCGCCGGCGGCGAGGCCCAGCTTGGCCAGCAGGGCTTCGTTCATGCGCGCCGTGGGCACCGCCGAATCGGCTGTCTGCCGGAGCGCCGGTGCGCGCCGCGCAATCGGATCGGCGAAATTGACCGGCACGTCGGCAATGCGCTGGATCCCGCCCGCCGGTGCCGATTCGAGGTTGATTGCAACGCCGCTGTAGCCCGTTGTCGAGGCCGGCGACGAATTCGGTGCCCTTGCCGATCGCCTCGTCGCGTACCGCTTCGCTCGACTCGTAGGCGAAGCCGTCGAGGTTCAGCACGTTGCCGAGCACACGCAGCACCTTCCAGGCCGGACGGCAATCGCCGTGCGCCTTGACGACGCCGGTGAAGCTCTGCGCCCGCCCCTCGGTGTTGACGAAGGTGCCGGATGTCTCGGTGAAAGGAGCGATCGGCAGCATCACGTCGGCGTATTCGAGGGCCGGCGCGTGCTTGAAGGCCGACATGAAGACGACCAGACCGGCCTGCCGGAGCGCACCGACCGCCAGTTGCGGATTGGCGCAATCGAATTCCGGCTCGACACCCATCAGGACATACGCCTTGCGCGGCTGCTCGAACATCGTCCGGGCATTGGCACCGGTGGGCAAGGCCCGGGCGACATGGCCGCCGACCGTATTGGCGCCCTCGCCGAGGAAACCGACGCGGGCATTGATCAGCGTTCCCAGTTCGACCGCCAGCGCATGCAACTGGGTCGCCTGCGCGGACTGGGTTGCCGCGTTGCCGAGGAAAATGGCGCGCTTCTCGCCGTCAACCAGGCTTTGCGCGATGCGCCGCGTGGCTTCACTGCCTGCCGCACCCTCGAGGCCTGCCGGGATGGCCACGCCCTTGATCTCGGCAACGGCCTTGACCACCGCCGCGAGCGTCTTCGCCAGGTCGGCCGGCGCCACGGCCAGGTTCGCATGCAGCTTGATCAGTTGGTCGTCACCGCCCAGCCCGATCAGGCTGACCCTGGTGCCCTGCTTGGCAGCCTGCCGCAGGCGCTGGGCGATCAGCGGATGGTCCTTGCGCAGGAACGAGCCGACCACCAGCGCGGCGTCGAGATCCTTGATCTCGGCGAGGCGCAGGCCGAGCCACGGTGCACCGGCACGCCGGCCGTCGGTGCCGAAATCGATCTGGCGCGGACGGAAATCCATGTTGCCGCTGCCCAGGCCCTTCATGACCTTGGCCAGCAGGTACAGTTCTTCCAGCGTCGACGACTGCGCGGCAAGCGCCGCCACGGCGTCGCCGCCGTGCTCGCGCGCGACGTCCTTGAGGCCATGCGCCACGTAGTCGAGCGCGACGTTCCAGTCGACCTCGCGCCATGCGCCACCCTGCTTGACCATCGGCTTGACGAGTCGGTCATCTGATTCGAGGGCCTCGTAGGAGAAACGCTCCTTGTCCGAGATCCAGCATTCGTTGACCGCCTCGTTCTCGCGCGGGAGAACACGCATCACCGTGTCGTGCTTGACCTGGACCACCAGATTTGCACCGACGGAATCGTGCGGGCTGACCGACTTGCGCCGTTGCAGTTCCCAGGAACGGGCGGTGTAGCGGAAGGGCTTGGAAGTCAGCGCGCCGACCGGGCACAGGTCGATCATGTTGCCCGACAGTTCGGAATCGACCGTCCGCCCGACGAAGGTCATGATCTCGGAATGCATGTTGCGGTTGGCCATGCCGAGTTCCATGATGCCGGCGATTTCCTGGCCGAATCGCACGCAGCGGGTGCAGTGGATGCAGCGGCTCATCTCCTGCATCGAGACCAGCGGGCCGACGTTCTTGTGGAAGACGACGTGCTTTTCCTCGCTATAGCGGCTCTTCATCGGGCCATAGCCGACCGACATGTCCTGCAACTGGCACTCGCCGCCCTGGTCGCAGATCGGGCAATCGAGCGGGTGGTTGATGAGGAGGAATTCCATCACCCCCTTCTGCGCCTTGATCGCCAGATCGGAGTGGGTGAACACCTTCATGCCGTTGGTGACCGGCGTCGCGCAGGCCGGCAGGGGCTTCGGCGCCTTCTCGACCTGCACCAGACACATGCGGCAGTTCGCGGCAATCGAAAGCTTCTTGTGGTAGCAAAAATGCGGAATGTATACGCCCAACTGGTGCGCGGCATCCATCACCGTGCTGCCATCGGGTACTTGCGCCTTCTTGCCGTCGATCTCGATTTCTAGCATGTCGCTACCTTGTAGCCAGTTCTTTCGTATCTGTCGCCTGAAAGGCTTCCGTCAGGCCTGGACCTTGTGGAAACCGCTGCCTGCCCACTGCACATCCTTGGGAACCAGGCAGGTCTTGTGTTCGATGTGGTATTCGAATTCGCTGCCGAAGTGCTTGAGGAAGCTCTGCACCGGCAACGCGGCGGCATCGCCGAGCGCGCAGATGGTGCGCCCCATGATGTTGCCGAGGACGCTGCTGAGCAGATCCAGATCTTCCGCCTTGCCCAGGCCATTCTCGATGCGATGCACGACCTTGTACATCCACGCCGTGCCTTCGCGGCAGGGCGTGCATTGGCCGCAGGATTCCTCGTAGTAGAAGAAGGACAGGCGCTCGAGCGCCTTGACCATGCAGACCGTTTCGTCCATGACGATGACCGCGCCGGAGCCGAGCATGGAGCCTGCCTTGCTGATGCCGTCGTAATCCATCGTGGTGTCCATCATCACGGCACCAGGAATGACCGGCGCCGAGGAACCGCCGGGAATGACCGCCTTCAGCTGGCGCCCGCCGCGCATGCCGCCGCACATTTCGAGCAGCGTCGCGAACGGCGTGCCGAGCGGGATCTCGTAGTTGCCGGGGCGGTTGACGTGGCCGGAAACCGAAAACAGCTTGGTGCCGCCGTTGTTCGGCTTGCCGAGATTCAGGAATTCCTCGCCGCCCATCTTGAGGATGAACGGGATCGCCGCGAAGGTTTCCGTGTTGTTGATCGTCGTCGGCTTGCCGTAGAGGCCGAACGACGCCGGGAACGGCGGCTTGAAGCGCGGCTGCCCCTTCTTGCCCTCGATCGACTCGAGCAGCGCGGTTTCCTCGCCGCAGATGTAGGCGCCGTAGCCATGGTGGGCAAACAACTCGAAGTTGAAGCCGGAGCCGAGAATGTTCTGGCCGATGAAACCGGCGGCGCGGGCCTCGTCGAGCGCTTCCTCGAAACGCTTGTAGAGCTCCCAGATCTCGCCATGCACGTAGTTGTAGCCGCGATTGGCGCCCATCGCGTAGCCGGCGATCGCCATGCCCTCGATGACCGCATGCGGGTTGTAGCGCATGATGTCGCGGTCCTTGAAGGTGCCCGGCTCGCCCTCGTCGGTGTTGCAGACGACGTACTTGTCGCCCGGGAACGAGCGCGGCATGAACGACCACTTCAGGCCGGTCGGGAAGCCGGCGCCGCCGCGGCCGCGCAGAACGGACTTCTTGACCTCGCTGATCACCTCTTCCTGCGACATCCTGTTTTCAAGAATGCGGCGCAGTTGCGCATAGCCGCCACGGGCGACGTAATCCTTCAGGCACCACGTGTTGTCGCCATCAAGGCCTTCCATCAGGACGCCGTTGATCGAACCAAGCATGGCCATTATTTGCACTCCTCCAGCAGCTTGTCGATCTGTTCCGGCAGCATGTGGCTGCACATGGTGCGGTTATTGACGATCATCACCGGCGCATCGCCACAGGCGCCCATGCACTCGCCTTCCTTCAGCGAGAACATGCCGTCCGCCGTCGTTTCGCCATAGCCGATACCGAGCTTCTTCTGGACATATTCGCCAGCGTGATAGCCGCCGGAGAGCGCGCACGGCAGGTTGGTACAGACGGTGATCTTGTACTTGCCGACCGGCTTGAGGTCGTACATGTTGTAGAAGGAAGCAACCTCGTAGGCGGCGATCGGCGCCATGCCGAGATAGGCGGCAACGCCTTCGATGGCTTCGGGGGGCAACCAGCCCTGCTCTTCCTGGGCAAGCGCAAGGCAGGCCATCACAGCCGACTGCTTCTGGTCGGCAGGATACTTGCTGACCTCGCGGGCAAATTTCTGGAGGGTTTCAGCGGAAAACATCAGCGGTCAATCTCGCCAAAAACAACATCTTGGGAACCGATAATCGTGACGACGTCGGCAATCATGTGGCCGCGCGACATTTCGTCCATGCTCGCGAGGTGGACATAGCCCGGCGGCCGGATCTTCAGGCGGTACGGCTTGTTGGCGCCGTCGGAAATGACATAGATGCCGAACTCGCCCTTGGGATGCTCAACCGCGGCATACACTTCGCCGGCCGGAACATGGATCCCTTCGGTGAACAACTTGAAGTGGTGGATCAGTTCCTCCATGTTGGACTTCATGTCCTCGCGTGAAGGTGGCGCAACCTTGTGGTTGTCGGTAATGACCGGCCCGGGATTCTTGCGCAGCCATTCGATGCACTGCTTGATGATCCGGTTGGACTGGAGCATTTCCTCCATGCGCACCAGATAGCGGTCGTAGCTGTCGCCATTGACGCCGACCGGAATGTCGAAGTCCACCTCGTCGTAGGCAGCGTACGGCTGCTTCTTGCGCAGATCCCAGGCGATTCCGGAACCGCGCAGCATGGCGCCGGTAAAGCCCATCTGCATGGCCCGCTCCGGCGTCACGACGCCGACGTTGACCAGACGCTGCTTCCAGATCCGGTTGTCGGTCAGCAGGGTATGGTATTCCGAGTGATAGGTCGGGAAGCGGTTGGTAAAGTCTTCCAGGAAGTCGAGCAGCGTTCCGCTGCGGTTCTCGTTCTTTGCCTTGGCCTTCTTGGCATTGGTCCAGGTCGATTCCTGGTACTGCGGCATGCGATCCGGAAGATCGCGGTAGACACCGCCCGGGCGGTAATAAGCGGCGTGCATGCGTGCCCCGGAAACCGCCTCATAGACATCCATCAGATCTTCACGCTCGCGGAACGTGTAGAGCGCCATGGTCATCGCGCCAACGTCCAGCGCATGACAGCCGATCCACAACAGGTGGTTCAGCATGCGCGTCACTTCGTCGAACATCGTGCGGACGTACTTGCCGCGGATCGGCACCTCGACGTCGAGCAGACGCTCGATCGCCATGCAGTAGGCGTGCTCGTTGCACATCATGGACATGTAGTCGAGGCGGTCCATATAGGGTACCGACTGCACCCAGGTCCGCGTCTCCGCCAGCTTCTCCGTCGCGCGATGGAGGAGTCCGATGTGTGGGTCCGCGCGCTGGACGACCTCGCCGTCCAGTTCCAGCACCAGGCGCAGCACGCCATGCGCGGCCGGGTGCTGCGGACCGAAATTGAGGGTGAAATTGCGGATATCAGCCATGAGCGGGATCCCCGTAGGTGTCTTCGCGCAGGATGCGCGGCGTGTTCTCGCGGGGCTCGATGGTCACCGGCTGATAGATGACGCGAGCCTGGTCCGGGTCATAGCGCATCTCGACATAACCGGAGATCGGGAAATCCTTGCGGAACGGGTGGCCGATGAATCCGTAGTCGGTCAGGATGCGGCGCAGATCCTCATGGCCGACGAAGGCGATCCCGTACAGATCGAAGGCCTCGCGCTCGAACCAGTTGGCGCTCGTCCAGACACGGGTGACGGAATCCACCGCGGGAAACTCGTCGTCGTCGGCGAAGACGCGCACCCGCAGGCGCCAGTTGTGGGCGATCGACAGGAGATGGGAAACCACCGCAAACCGGCGGCCCGACCAGGCGCCGTCACCGTAGGTCGAGTAATCGACCCCGCACAGGTCGATGATCTCCTCGAAACCCAGATCGGGTTCGTCACGCAGGGCAGTCATGATGGCGAGGTAGTCGGCAGGCCCGACTTCGACGGTCAACTCGCCGACAGCGAGTTTCGTCGACCTGAGCTTGTCTCCGAAGTGCGTCTGCAGGTTTTGACTAAGCGTTTCCAGCTTGGCGGACATAGCGAATCAGCCTCGGCAATTAACGGGCAATGGTATTGGTACGACGAATCTTGTTCTGCAACTGGATGATCCCGTAGATCAGCGCTTCCGCCGTCGGCGGGCAGCCCGGTACGTAGATATCGACCGGAACGATGCGATCGCAGCCGCGCACCACCGAATAGGCGTAATGGTAGTAACCGCCGCCATTGGCGCAGGAACCCATGGAGATCACCCAGCGCGGCTCGGCCATCTGGTCGTATACCTTGCGCATGGCAGGCGCCATCTTGTTGGTCAGGGTTCCGGCAACGACCATCACGTCGGACTGGCGCGGGCTGGGCCGGAAGACGATCCCGAAGCGGTCGAGGTCATAGCGTGCGACGCCGGCGTGGATCATTTCGATCGCGCAGCAGGCGAGGCCGAAAGTCATCGGCCACATCGAGCCGGTCCGCATGTAGTTGATCAGCTTGTCGGCCGTCGTCGTGACGAAGCCTTCCTGGAGGACGCCTTCAATACCCATGGTGGAGCCTCATTCCCATTCCAGCGCACCCTTGGCCCAGGCATAGACATAGCCGACGACCAGGATGGCGACAAAGACCAGCATTTCGATGAAACCGAACAGCTTGATGGATTCGCTCGCGACGATGTCCTTGAAAATCGTCGCCCACGGGAAAAGGAAGGCGATTTCAAGGTCGAACAGGATGAAGAGGATGGCGATCAGGTAATAGCGCACATCGAATTTCATGCGCGCATCTTCGAAAGCTTCGAAGCCACACTCGTAGGGAGAGAGCTTTTCCGGGTCCGGTTTGCTGGGGGCCAGCATGAAACCCATTGCAACGGGGAGTACGCCGACCGCGATCCCCACCAGGACGAACATCAGGATTGGAAAGTAGTTTTCCATGACCCGCCGCCAATATTCAGTTTCTTGTACGAAACAGCATGCCTTCCGGCCACTGCCCCCTTTTTTCTGGTGCCGACGGCGAGACTCGAACTCGCACAGCTCGCGCCACTACCCCCTCAAGATAGCGTGTCTACCAATTCCACCACGTCGGCACTGCCTTTCCGGGACCTCCGGCGAGGGACCATGCCGGATGAACCGCCTTGCGCTACTTCGGTATTTCTTTCGCCTTGGAGCCAGCATCGGCGGGCACTGCGGGCGACTCAGCGCCTGCCGGAGCAGGCGTTGAAGCCGGCTGCGATTGTACCGTCTCCTGCATGACACTGCCAGTCGTTTTTGGCTTGCTCGAAGCGACGTAGGCCAGGCTCAGGCTGGTCGCGAAGAACACCGCCGCCAAAACGCCTGTCGTCCGGCTCATGAAATTGGCCGACCCGGTGGCGCCGAACAGGCTGCCGGAAGCACCGCTCCCGAACGCCGCGCCCATGTCGGCACCCTTGCCGTGCTGCATGAGGACGAGACCGATGATCACCAGAGCAACCAGAATGTGGATCGTCAGAAGAATGGAAAAGAGCCAGTTCATATGTCTATCGCCGCCTATCAGCCTGCCGCCTGGCAGATCGCCAGAAAATCGTCCGCGACCAGGGCTGCGCCACCGATCAGACCGCCATCGATGTCCGCCTGCGCGAACAGTTCCACCGCGTTCTGCGGCTTGACGCTACCGCCGTAGAGAATCCGCAAGTCACCGGCGATGTCCGCATCGAGACCTGCCACCTGCGCGCGGATTGCCGCATGCACCTCCTGCGCCTGCGCCGGCGATGCCGTCCTGCCAGTACCGATCGCCCAGACCGGCTCGTAGGCAATGACCGCCGAGCGCAATGCCGCTACCCCGGCCCGCTCGATGACCGCAGAGAGTTGCCGGGAAACCACGGCCATGGTCTGGCCGGATTCGCGCTCGGCCAGCGTCTCGCCGAGACACAATACCGGCGTCAGCCCGCCACCCTGCGCGGCGACAAACTTTGCCGCCACGACATCATCGCTTTCGCCGAACAGGCTGCGCCGCTCGGAATGGCCCACCAGAGCATAGCGACAGCCAAATTCGCCGAGCATGGCGACGGAAACCTCGCCGGTAAAGGCGCCCGCGGGATGCTCACTGACCGTCTGGGCGCCCCAGTGCACGGGCGACCCGGCCAGTGACGACTGGGCTTGGGCAAGGTAGGGAAAGGGCACGCAGACCGCCACCTCGCAGCCCAGCCCGGACACTCCCCCCTTCAAGCGTTCCAGCAGGACCGCGTTGTGCGCGAGGCTGCCATGCATTTTCCAGTTTCCAGCAACAAGTTTCCTGCGCATGCGAAGAGAAATCCCGGTAGCAAAAACCTGAACGATTATAGAGAGCAGGGGTGCTAATGGTCAAGAATCATGGACATGACCGCCTTCAGTGCGCCACCTCGCGGATCACCTGCGCCAGTTGAGCGGCCGCTTCGTCGACCTCCTGCGCATCCTCGCCCTCGACCATCACGCGCAACAGCGGTTCGGTGCCGGAAGCGCGCAGCAGCACCCTCCCCCGGCCGGCCATGCGCGACTCGACAGCCGCCAGCCCCTCCTGGATAGCCGTATTGTTCTGCCAGCGGAACCCCTTCACGAGCGGTACGTTGATCAGCGTCTGCGGGTAAAGGTGCAGGTCGCCGAGCACGGTGCAGAGGTCGGCATCCGCCTCCCTGAGTGCGGCCAGCACCTGCAGCGCGGCGATGATCCCGTCGCCGGTCGTATGGCGGTCCAGCACCAGGATGTGGCCGGAGTTCTCGCCACCCAGCTGCCAGCCCTTCTTGCGCAGCATCTCGACGACGTAGCGGTCGCCGACCGCCGCCCGGCCGAATGGTATCCCCATCCGCTCCAGGGCATGTTCGAGGGCCAGGTTGGTCATCAGCGTGCCGGCCACGCCGGCGACGCGGCCATGGCGCGCCCGGCTGCGGACGATGGCGTAGAGGAGCTGGTCGCCGTCGTACAGTTGCCCGTCCGCACCAATCATCTTGACGCGATCGGCATCGCCGTCGAGGGCGATCCCGAGATCGGCACCGTGGGCGAGGACGGCTTCGCGCAAGGCCTCCGGCGCCGTCGCGCCGAAGCCCTCGTTGATGTTGAGACCGTTGGGTTGCGCCCCGATCGCCACGACCTCGGCGCCAAGCTCGTGGAAGACGTCCGGCGCCGTGTGATAGGCAGCGCCATGAGCGCAGTCGACGACGATCTTGAGGCCGCGCAGATCGCGATCATGGGGAAAGGAGCTCTTGCAGAACTCGATGTAGCGCCCGCGCGCGTCGTCGATCCGCTTTGCTCGCCCGAGCTCGGCGGACGACACGCAGGCCATCGGCTGATCGATGCCCTCCTCGATCGCGCGCTCCACCGCATCGGGCAGCTTGGTGCCCTGCGCCGAAAAGAACTTGATGCCGTTGTCGTAGAAAGGATTGTGCGACGCCGAGATGACGAGACCCGCCTGCAGGCGCAACGCTCTCGTCAGGTAGGCCACCGCCGGTGTCGGCATCGGGCCGACCAGGCAGACGTCAACGCCGGCCGCCGAAAATCCCGCTTCCAGAGCCGATTCCAGCATGTAGCCCGACAGCCGCGTATCCTTGCCGATCAGGACGGAAGGGCGCTCGCCGGCCGGCATCTCGATCTGCTCGAGCAACGCCTTGCCGGTCGCGTAGCCAAGGCGCATGATGAATTCCGGCGTGATCGGAACCTGTCCGACGCGTCCGCGGACACCGTCGGTCCCGAAATACTTCCTGCTCATTTCAATCCCCCTGTTGTAGCGCAGCCAGCACGGCCAACGCGTCTACCGTTTCTGCGACATCATGTACCCGGACGATGCGCGCACCCCTTTCGACCGCCAGCAACGCCGCCGCCAGGCTCGCTGCCTGGCGCCGTTCGACCGGCCGGCCGGTGATGGCGCCCAGCATCGACTTGCGCGAAAGACCCGCGAGCAGAGGCAGACCATCACAGCCTGTCGCGGTCAACGCCCGGAACATATGCAGATTGTGCTCCAGTGTCTTGCCAAAGCCAAATCCGGGATCGAGCACGATGCGCTCGTCGGCGATTCCCGCCGCCCGGCAACGGGCGACACGCGCCGCGAGAAAGTCATGGACTTCCGCCACCACATCGTCGTACCGGGGGGCCGCCTGCATCGTTCCCGGCTCACCCTGCATGTGCATCAGGCATACCGCGCAGTCACTGGCGGCAACGACGGCAAGCGAATCTGGATGCGCGAGCGCGGTGATGTCGTTGATCATCGCCGCGCCGGCCGCCAGTACGGCCTGCATCACCTTCGGCTTGCACGTGTCGACGGAAACCGGGATGCCCCAGCCGGTGACCTCGCGCAACACCGGCAGCAGACGGCGCAACTCCTCGTCCGCCGGGGTCGGGACGGCACCGGGGCGCGATGATTCCGCACCGATGTCGAGAATGTCGGCACCCGCATCGAGGTGGCGACGCGCATGGCGGATGGCCAGTTCGACGTCGGCGCCCGTACCGTCCCCGGCGAACGAATCCGGGGTGAGGTTGACGATGCCCATGACCAGCGGGCGATCAAGAGACAGTCTGAAGCGGCCGCAATGAAGGATGGACATGGCAGAAACAAAAAGGCCGGGAGCGCGCCCCCGGCCGGTCGGTTCGAAATTGGACTCAGGCAGTAGCCGGAGCGCTCGGCTCAGCTCCCGGCGTATCGCTGGGTGTGGACGCGCGCGGCGCGCTTTGTGTCGGCTTGGGCGAACGCGGCGGATTGCCGGCCATGATGTCGTCGATCTGCTCGGCATCCAGCGTTTCCCATTCGAGCAGAGCCTGTGTCATGGCCTCCACCTTGTCGCGATTCTCCTCGAGCAACTTGCGGGCAAGCGCATATTGCTGATCGATGATCCGGCGAATTTCCAGGTCAACCTTCTGCATCGTCGCTTCGGAAACATTCTTGTGCTGGGTCACCGAACGGCCAAGGAAAACCTCGCCCTCGTTCTCGCCATAGACCATGACGCCCATATCGGACATGCCATAGCGGGTGACCATGTCGCGCGCCATCGCCGTCGCGCGCTCGAAATCGTTCGAGGCGCCGGTCGTCATCTGGTTCATGAACAATTCTTCGGCGATGCGGCCACCGAAAAGCACCGCGATACGGCTCGTCAGGTATTCACGATCGTAGGCGTAGCGATCTTCCACCGGCAACTGCATGGTCAGGCCCAGTGCGCGGCCGCGCGGAATGATGGTGACCTTGTGTACCGGATCCGACTTCGGCACCAACTTGGCCACCACCGCGTGGCCGGACTCGTGGTAGGCGGTGTTGCGCTTCTCTTCCTCGCTCATCACCATGCTGCGGCGCTCGGCGCCCATCATGATCTTGTCCTTGGCCATCTCGAAATCGTCCATGTCCACCAGGCGCTTGTTGCGCCTGGCAGCGAACAGAGCCGCTTCGTTGACCAGGTTGGCCAGATCGGCACCGGAGAACCCCGGCGTGCCGCGGGCGATGATGTCCGCCTTGACGTCGCCGGAGATCGGCACCTTGCGCATGTGCACCTTGAGGATTTCCTCGCGGCCGCGGATGTCGGGCAGCGGCACGACGACCTGGCGGTCGAAGCGGCCCGGGCGCAGCAAGGCCGGGTCGAGGATGTCCGGACGGTTGGTCGCGGCGATGACGATGATGCTGGCGTGGCCTTCGAAGCCATCCATTTCGACCAGCATCTGGTTCAGCGTCTGCTCGCGCTCGTCGTTGCCGCCGCCGAGGCCGGCGCCGCGATGGCGGCCGACTGCGTCGATTTCATCGATGAAGATGATGCATGGCGCGTGCTTCTTGGCATTTTCGAACATGTCGCGGACACGGGCGGCGCCGACGCCGACAAACATTTCAACGAAATCGGAACCGGAAATGCTGAAGAAAGGCACCTTCGCCTCGCCGGCGATCGCCCGGGCGAGCAGGGTCTTGCCCGTACCGGGATTGCCGACCATCAGCACCCCTTTCGGGACGCGACCGCCGAGCTTCTGGAACTTGGAGGGATCGCGCAGGAAATCGACAATTTCCTGCACCTCTTCCTTGGCCTCGTCACAACCGGCGACGTCGGCGAAAGTGACGACGTTCTGAGCCTCGTCGGTCATGCGGGCCCGCGACTTGCCGAACGAGAACGCCCCGCCCTTGCCGCCGCCCTGCATCTGGCGCATGAAGAAGACCCAGACGCCGATCAGCAGCAGCATCGGGAACCAACTGACGAATATGTTCATCAGGAAGGAGGGCTCTTCTTCCGGTTTGGCTTCGATCTTGACGCCGTTCTTGAGCAGGTCGGAGACCATCCAGAGATCAGGCGGCGCGTAGGAAGTGATGCGCTTGCCTTCAGTGGTCGTCGCCTTGAGCGTACGGCCCTCGATAACCACCTTGCTGATGTGGCCCTGCTTGACCTCGTCAAGGAACTGCGAATATTCGACCGATCCCTGAGCGACCTGCCGGGTGTTGAACTGGTTGAACACCGTCATCAGCACGAGACCGATGACCAGCCAGATCGCCAGATTTTTGAACATGTTGTTCAAGCTTGCTCTCCTTCTGCAGCGTAGAGCGAAAAAGTGCCATTCTAAACAGTTTCTCAGCGCAGGGTGCGCCCGAGAAGGTATAACTCCGGACTCCTGTCGCGTGAAGCATCCGGCTTCCTCACCGCAACTGTCAGGAAAGACTCGCGCATGGTGCGCACAAACCCCTCGTAATCGCTTCCCTGAAACGCTTTGACCAGAAACGCGCCATCAGGTTTCAGATGCGCCTTGCAGAATTCCAGACCGAGTTCGGCAAGATGCATGATCCGCGCTTGGTCGACAAGGGGAACACCGGACATATTGGGGGCCATGTCCGACATTACAAGCCCGACTTCACGCTTGCCCAGCATTTCTTCCAGCCGGTGCAGCACCGCATCGTCACGGAAGTCGCCCTGGATGAAATGCACGCCATGGATCGGCTCCATCTCGAGCAGGTCGAGCGCCAGCACGAGCCCCCCGTCGCCGACCCGCTTGAACGCCACCTGCGACCAGCCGCCCGGCGCCGCACCGAGATCGACGACGACCTCGCCACGCCTGAGCAACTTGTCCCGGTCATCGATCTCCATCAGCTTGAATGCCGCCCGGGAACGCCAGCCTTCCTTCCGGGCAAGCTGGACATACGGGTCATTGACATGCTCCCGCATCCACGCCTTGCTGGTTCTGGTTCTCTTCATTCGTTAAAATGCCATTTTCGAAAGGTTGCGTCCGATGCTGCAATTATCCCCTGCCGAGCGCCGCACACTGCGCGCTCGTGCCCACACGATCGATCCGGTCGTCGCCATTGCGGAGAACGGCCTGAGCGCCGCGGTCCTCAAGGAGATCGACACCAGCCTCCGGGCCCACGAACTGATCAAGGTCCGCGTCTATGGCGACAGCCGCGACGATCGCCTGGCCTACCTCGAACGAATCTGCGCCGAACTTGGCGCCGCTGCGGTCCAGCACATCGGCAAACTGCTCGTCGTCTATCGCCCGAAGGCCGACACCCCGGCAGCTGCGGTCGACACCAAAAATCCACCAAAAACCGGCCGGTCCGCCCCGCCCCGCCCCAAGCGCAGCTTCCAGCGCTGATCAGCGCAGCCCGCGCCCGCTCCAGACGACCAGCCAAAGACCCAGCAGGCTCTGCCCCAGGTAGAGGATGCTGGAAATACCGTGCCACGTCGTGAAGCGGTCGCGCAACACGCTCTCCATGACCTCGCGCGGCAGCGCGGCGGCCTTCAGTTGCGCCATCAGGGGCTGAATGCCGAACTGGCTGGCCGCGACCAGCAGCGCCATCACCAGCACCAGCCAGAAGACGCCGCGGCGGAGCACCTGTGCTCGCCAGCGCACGACCAGGAAAACCACCAGATAGGCAGCAGAACCCAGCCCGATCCAGCCGATCAGCGCGAACAGCCGGCCGGCGACCATCCCGGCCAGTTGCCGGTCGCCGAGACCGGCGAACAGCACCGGCGCCACCAGGTACCCGATGGCCCACAGCCCGCCCACCCACAGCGTGATGGCAATCAGGTAGAGTGCTTCGGACAGTCTGCGCATGCCAGTCAATTTCGCCTGTCGGCTCGGCAGGCCGCAGACAGTGCTGCAGCAAGGCACGGCGCAGGCAACAAGGTCAGGCCGGCAAGCAGCCTCATTCGTAGCGAACGTCGATGATTTCGTATGCCCGCAGGCCGCCCGGTGCCTGCACCTGCGCGACGTCGCCGGCGTACTTGCCGATCAGGGCACGGGCGATCGGGGAATTGACCGAAATCTTGCCAGCCTTGATGTCCGCCTCGTCCTCACCGACGATCTGGTAGGTCACACTGTCACCGGAATCCTGATCCTCGAGGTCCAGCGTCGCACCAAACACACAGCGGCCGTCGGCGTCGAGCAGCCTGGGGTCGATGATCTGGGCGTGCGACAGCTTGCCCTCGACTTCCTGGATGCGGCCTTCGACGAATCCCTGGCGCTCCTTGGCTGCCTCGTACTCGGCATTTTCCGAGAGGTCTCCGTGCGAACGGGCCTCCGCGATAGCGGCGATCACGTGCGGACGATCGACCGTCTTCAGGCGATGCAGTTCGCTACGCAGCTTTTCTGCACCGTTCACAGTCAGGGGAACTCTGCTCATCGTTCTTTCCGGCAATAGCAGGACCGCCAGCGCCCGTACTGGGCTGCCCGGCAGTCCGGTACGGGTTCAGTCAAGCTCGGCGTGCAGCGTCTGGATCGGGTACACCACCAGTTCGCCGCCATTGCGGATGCCCTCGGCCGCCGCCTCGGCGCCCCAGATCGTCGTATACATGGTCACCCGCGCCTGCAGGCCGGAGGTACGGATCGAACGCGAATCGTTGATCGCGAGACGCTTCTCTTCCACGGTATTGATGATCAGCGCGATCTCGTCGTTCTTGATCATATCCACGATGTGCGGCCGGCCCTCGGTGACCTTGTTGACCGCCTTTACCGGCAGGCCCGCCGCTGCCATCGCGTGCGCCGTGCCGCGCGTGGCGATCAGGTGGAATCCGGCCTCGCTCAGCGACCTGCCGATCTCCACCGCCTTCGCCTTGTCGCTGTCCTTGACCGACAGGAAGACCTTGCCGGCACGCGGCAGCTTGACACCGGCCGCCAGCTGCGACTTGACGAAGGCTTCGGCGAAGGTCGTGCCGACGCCCATGACTTCCCCGGTCAACTTCATTTCCGGGCCGAGAATGGTATCGACGCCGGGAAACTTGACGAAGGGGAAGACCGCTTCCTTGACCGAGAAATACGGCGGAACGACCTCGCCAGTGACGCCCTGGGCCTTGAGGCTCTTGCCGGCCATGCAGCGCGCGGCGATCTTGGCCAGTTGCAGCCCGGTCGCCTTGGAAACGAAAGGCACGGTGCGCGACGCGCGCGGATTCACTTCCAGCACATAAACCTCGTCGTCCTTGATCGCGAACTGCACGTTCATCAGGCCGCAGACGTTGAGCGCCTTGGCCATCAGCTTGGTCTGGCGACGCAGTTCGTCCTGCACCGCCTTGCCCAGCGAATACGGCGGCAGCGAACAGGCCGAGTCGCCGGAGTGCACGCCGGCCTGCTCGATATGTTCCATGACGCCGCCGATGATGACCTCATCGCCGTCGGACAGCGCGTCGACATCGACCTCGCAGGCATCGTTCAGGAAGCGATCGAGGAGTACCGGCGAATCATGGGAAACCTTGACCGCCTCACGCATGTAGCGCTCGAGATCCTTCTGCTCATGGACGATTTCCATCGCCCGGCCGCCGAGCACGTAGGACGGGCGGACGACCAGCGGATAGCCGATTTCCTGCGCCAGACGCAGGGCATCGGCTTCGGTGCGCGCCGTGCGGTTCGGCGGCTGCTTGAGGCCGAGTTCGTGCAGCAGCTTCTGGAAGCGCTCGCGGTCTTCGGCGATGTCGATCGATTCCGGCGTCGTCCCGATGATCGGCACGCCGTTGGCTTCCAGCGCCAGCGCGAGTTTCAGCGGTGTCTGGCCGCCGTACTGGACGATGACGCCGAGCGGCTTCTCGATGGCGACGATTTCCAGCACGTCTTCCAGCGTCAGCGGCTCGAAGTAGAGGCGATCGGACGTGTCATAGTCGGTAGACACGGTTTCCGGGTTGCAGTTGACCATGATGGTCTCGTAACCGTCCTCGCGCATCGCCATCGCCGCATGGACGCAGCAGTAGTCGAACTCGATGCCCTGGCCGATGCGGTTCGGACCGCCGCCGAGCACCATGATCTTCTTGTTGTCGGTCGGATTGGCCTCGCACTCGTCCTCGTAGGTCGAGTACATGTAGGCGGTGCCGGTGGCAAATTCGCCGGCGCAGGTGTCGACCCGCTTGTACACCGGGCGTACGCCGAGCGCATGACGGCGCTCGCGGACTGCGGTTTCGCTCGTCCTGGTCAGATGCGCCAGACGGCGGTCGGCGAAGCCCTTGCGTTTCAGGAAGCGCATCTCTTCCGCGGTCAACGACGCCAGATCGCGCTTTTCCACGGCCAGTTCGAGATCGACGATCTCCTTGATCTGGACGAGGAACCACGGGTCGATGCGGGTCAAGTCGAAAATCTTGTCCACCGACATGCCAACGCCGAAGGCATCGGCAACGTACCACAGGCGATCCGGCGTCGGCCTGGCGAGCTGCTCGTCGATGGTTTCCGGATCGACCGTTTTCAGGTTGAAGCCGTCCACACCCACCTCCAGACCGCGCAAGGCTTTTTGCAGCGACTCCTGGAAGGTACGGCCGATGGCCATCACTTCGCCGACCGATTTCATCTGCGTAGTCAGGGTCGAATCAGCCTGCGGGAATTTCTCGAAAGCGAAACGCGGCACCTTGGTGACGACGTAGTCGATCGACGGTTCGAACGACGCCGGGGTCTTGCCGCCGGTGATGTCGTTGGAGAGTTCATCGAGCGTGTAGCCGACCGACAGCTTGGCGGCGATCTTGGCGATCGGGAAGCCGGTCGCCTTCGAGGCCAGCGCCGACGAACGCGAGACGCGCGGATTCATCTCGATGACGATCATGCGACCGTCCTTCGGGTTGATCGAGAACTGAACGTTGGAACCGCCGGTATCGACGCCGATCTCGCGCAGCACGGCGATCGACGCGTTGCGCATGATCTGGTATTCCTTGTCGGTCAGCGTCTGCGCCGGCGCGACGGTGATCGAGTCGCCGGTGTGCACGCCCATCGGATCGAGGTTTTCGATCGAGCAGACGATGATGCAGTTGTCCGCCTTGTCGCGGACCACTTCCATTTCGTATTCCTTCCAGCCGAGCAGCGACTCTTCGATCAGCAGCTCGCGCGTCGGCGACGCTTCGAGACCGCGCCGGCAGATGGTCTCGAACTCTTCGCTGTTGTAGGCGATGCCGCCGCCGGAACCCCCGAGCGTAAAGGACGGACGGATGATGGTCGGAAAGCCGACCATGGACTGCACCTGGTAGGCCTCTTCCATGCTGTGGGCGACAGCGGAGCGGGCGGAACCGAGGCCGATCCGGTCCATTGCCGCCTTGAATTTCTCGCGGTCTTCCGCCTTGTCGATGGCTTCGCGGGAGGCGCCGATCAGTTCGACGCCGAACTGGCCGAGCACGCCTTCGCGGGCGAGGTCGAGCGCGCAGTTCAGCGCCGTCTGGCCGCCCATGGTCGGCAGCAGCGCGTCCGGACGCTCCTTCTCGATGATCTTGGCGACGACCTGCCAGGTGATCGGCTCGATGTAGGTGACGTCGGCCATCTCCGGGTCGGTCATGATCGTCGCCGGGTTGGAATTGACCAGGACGACCTTGTAACCCTCCTCGCGCAGCGCCTTGCAGGCCTGGGCGCCGGAGTAGTCGAATTCGCAGGCCTGGCCGATGATGATCGGGCCGGCGCCGATGATCAGGATGCTGTGGATGTCTGTACGTTTCGGCATATTGACTCTCGCCCTAATGCGCCGGCAGCAGCGCCGCGACGCCGCGCGTCATGGTGTCGAGGAAGCGGTCGAACAGGTAGGCCACGTCATGCGGGCCGGGACTCGCCTCGGGGTGCCCCTGGAACGAGAAGGCCGGCACGTCGGTGCGGGCGATGCCCTGCAGCGAGCCGTCGAACAGCGAGACGTGCGTGGCGCGCAGGTTTTTGGGCAGCGAATCGGCGTCGACCGCGAAGCCGTGGTTCTGGCTGGTGATCAGCACCTGGCCGGTATCGAGATCCTTGACCGGATGGTTGGCGCCATGGTGGCCGAACTTCATCTTGACCGTCCGGGCGCCCGAAGCCAGCCCGAGCAACTGGTGGCCGAGGCAGATGCCGAAGGTCGGGATGCCACGGTCGAGGAATTCACGGATGGCGGCAATCGCGTAATCGCAAGGTTCCGGGTCACCCGGGCCGTTGGACAGGAAGACGCCGTCCGGATTCATCGCCAGCACGTCGGCCGCCGGCGTCTGGGCCGGCACGACGGTCAGCCTGACCCCGCGCTGCGCGAGCATGCGCAAGATGTTGCGCTTGACGCCAAAATCGTAGGCGACGACATGGAAGCGCGGTGCCGGACCCTGTTCATAGCCCTTCAGCGTCCATTCGCCTTGCGTCCATTGATAGCCTTCCCGTGCGGAAACGACCTTGGCCAGGTCCATGCCGGCCAGTCCCGGGAAAGCGCGCGCCATGGCCACCGCCTTGGCGGCGTCGACCTCGCCGGCAATGACGCAGCCCGCCTGGGCGCCCTTCTCGCGCAGAATGCGCGTCAGCTTGCGGGTATCGATGTCGGCGATGGCGACGATGCCGTGCTTCTTCAGGTAGGAGCCCAGGTCGTCCTGGCAGCGCCAGTTCGATGCCCGCCGCGGCAGGTCGCGGATGACGAGGCCGGCGGCATGGTTGGCAGCGGATTCGAAGTCTTCCGCATTGCAGCCGGTATTGCCGATGTGCGGATAGGTCAGCGTGACGATCTGGCGGCAGTAGGACGGATCGGTCAGGATTTCCTGGTAGCCCGACATGGCGGTGTTGAACACCACCTCGCCGCTGGTGGCGCCGTCCGCGCCGATCGACTGGCCCTTGAATACCGTCCCGTCGGCAAGGGCGAGAATGGCGGGGGTGAATGAGGGCAGCAACGACACGACCGGTTCTCCTGGGGATTCCGCTTGTTCATGTGCCGAGCGGGAAGGCTTGCGCCTCCCCGCTCGTGCTTTTTGAGCAGTGCATTCTAGCCGAAAGCGGCCCGCTCAGGCAAACACGGAACCCGTGCGGCACTGTCCGCCGGCCGCAACTCACCCGGCAGAGGGCACGCGCGCTCAGCGCAGGCCGAGGACGTCCTGCATGTCGAACAGGCCGCTGCGGTGGCCGGCGAGAAAGCGCGCCGCGCGCATGCTGCCGAGCGCGTAGGGCATCCGGCTGCCCGCCTTGTGGGCAATCTCGACACGCTCGCCGATGCCGCAAAACATCACGACATGATCACCGACGATGTCGCCGCCGCGCACCGTCGCGAAGCCGATGGTCGAAGGATCGCGTTCGCCGGTGACGCCTTCGCGGCCATACACCGCGCATTCCCCGAGATCGCGCCCGAGCGCGCCGGCGACCACCTCGCCCATGCGCAGCGCGGTACCCGACGGAGCATCCACCTTCAGCCGATGGTGCGCCTCGACGATCTCGATGTCGTAACCTTGATTGAGAATCCGCGCCGCAGTATCGAGCAGCTTGAAGACCAGATTGACGCCGACCGCCATGTTGGGCGCGAAGACGATCGGGATCTCGCGCGCCGCCTCGGCGATCTTCTGCTTGCCCTCCGCGTCGAAGCCGGTGGTGCCGATAGCCATGCCAACGCCCGCCCGGCGGCAAAGCTCGACGTGCTGCAGCGTCCCCTGCGGCCGCGTGAAATCGATCAGACAGTCGATCTCCGCGAGCCCGCCGGCAAGGTCGTCGGTGACCGGGAGCGTGCTCGGCAGCCCGGTCAATTGCCCTGCCGTCTGGCCGATGGCGGGACTGCCGGGAACATCGAACGCCCCCGCCAGCGTGATGCCGTCCGCCTTCAGTGCCGCCTCGAGCAGCATGCGGCCCATGCGACCGCCCGCTCCGACGATGCCAATGCGCGTTCCAGCCATCTCAGAACCCCATCGTATTCATCAAGCCGCGGAAGAAGCCGGGCCCCTCGGGCGGCGGCAGCGGGGTCCCCGAGCCGTCGGTCGGCAGCGAACCGAAATCGACCACCCGCGTGCGCGCCGTCGGCACCGTCAGGTCGTCGAAATCGGCCACGTCGACGTCGCCCGATGCCTTTTCCAGACGGTTGTTCTTGTCGAAATACACCGAGAACCGCCGCGCCTCGACTTCGCCGGTCCTGCCGTTGCGGTAGCTGTAGACATAGTCCCAGCGCTGCTGGTGGAAGATGTCGGCAAGGAGTGGCGTGCCGAGGATGAAGCGCACCTGCTCGCGCGTCTGCCCGGGCTTCAACTGGGCGACCATGTCCTGGGTCAGGACGTTGCCCTGCTGGACATCGATCTTGTAGGTGTACGGATTGAGATAGTTGCCGAGCGTGCCGCCGCATGCCACGAGCAGCGAACAGAGGGCGCAGAGAAGGATCAGGCGGGAACTTGACATGCGGGAATCCGAAGTTTCTCAAACGTCTATGAAGCGGTATATCATACCCGAAAACGCCTTTGGCTCCGCCCGCCTCCTCCTGGACACAAACAATGAGCGACCCGCAAAGCCTCAAGAACATGGGGCTAAAGGCCACCGTCCCGCGTCTGCGCATACTCGAGCTGTTCGAACGCAGCAGTGTCCGCCACCTGACGGCCGAGGACGTCTACCGGCTGTTGCTCGCCGAACACCTGGACATCGGCCTGGCGACGGTCTACCGGGTGCTGACGCAGTTCGAGCAAGCCGGTCTGCTCGAACGGCATTTCTTCGAATCCGGCAAGGCCGTGTTCGAGATCAACCGCGGCAACCATCATGACCACCTCGTCTGCATCGACTGCGGCCGGGTCGAGGAGTTCTACGACGCCGAGATCGAACGCCGGCAGAACGCCGTCGCCACCGAGCGCGGCTTCGCCATCGAGGATCATGCGCTCTACCTCTACGCGCGCTGCTCACGCAGCGACTGCCCAGGCCGCGACAAGAACACAAACAAATCCTGAAAGGACGCACCACCATGTCGGATATTTTTCCGGGCCTGGCCCACCCCTGGTTCGCTTCGGTGACGACAACCTACCTACTCGTCGCACTGGCCGAATTCGGCGACAAGAGCCAGCTCGTCTGCATGACGCTGGCCGCCCGCCATCGTGGCCTGCCGGTCGTCATCGGCGCCATCGCCGCCTTCGCCATCCTCAACCTGCTCGCCGTCCTGTTCGGCGCAGCAGTCGCCGCCTGGTTGCCGGAATGGCTGGTAATCACGGCGGTCGCCGTGCTCTTCGCCGTGTTCGGCATCAGTGCCCTGCGCTACAAGGAAGAAGAGGAGGACGAGGAAGTCGAGGAAAAGCCCGGACACGGCATCGTCGCGACCACTTTCCTGCTCATTTTCGTCGCCGAGTTCGGCGACAAGACACAACTGGCGGTGGCCGGTCTGGGCAGTACCGGCGAACCGTCGGCGGTGTGGACCGGGGCGACGCTCGCGCTGGCGACGACTTCCGTGCTCGGCGTCGTCGCCGGCCGCAAGCTGCTCAACCGCCTGCCGCTGGTCTGGATCCACCGCATCAGCGGCGTCTTCTTCCTGCTGCTGGCGATCTTCGCCGTGACCCGCCTCTTCTGAGCGCAAGCCGCGGGCGCTTCAATTTCCGGCATTTTCCGGGGTTGACCGCAACCAGCGGAAGAATTGGGACACACGATCAGCGCACCACCTCGCACCAACCGGCGACATGTGCTGCAATGCCGATTTTCGGGCACTGGACCACCAGTTGGCCGAACGCGGTCAGTGTCACCGCCCCCGGCTTGCGTTCGAGCAGCGTCTCGCCGAACTCCGCCTCCAGTGCCTGAACGCCCTCCGTGAGCGCCGGTTGCGCGATATTCAGCGCCGTCGCAGCCCGCCCGAAATGCGCGTGGCCGACGAGCATCGGCAGATGACCAAGGCGTCGCTGGACAATCGGGATAAACAGACGATGATCAAATTTGCAGAATTCACCGTTGCCGGAACGGACACCCTATGTTCCAATAAGTCTGCAATGCGCGCCTTGAGTCCTGAGAGATGAATTCCGTGGGACTATGCCGGGTGTCGTGTTCCGTTCAACATGAAGAAGGAGAACCTTGTGAAATATTCGGGAAAGTTGATTCTGGCGTTGACCATCGCCGTTGCCAGCATGGCCGCGCCGATTGCCCAGGCGGCCGAGATTCCGTTGGTCACGGGCGAACAGTGGAGCAGGTCATCGGAAGATGTGCAGAAAGCCTACCTCGTCGGTATCGCCAATCTGACGCAGGTCGAGAACGCCTACTTCGAGGGGAATCCGCCGAGCGACAAGCAGAGTTTCGTGCCGCGCCTGGTCAAGGGATTGCAGGGCCAGACGCTCGACAGCGTGCGCGAAGGGCTCAACCGCTGGTATGCCGCAAATCCCGGCAAGCTGCAGCGCCCGGTCATCGAGACCATCTGGTTTGAAATGGCCGTTCCCGGCCTCCAGAAGAACAAGTAACGGAGAACCATCATGAAACGACTTGGAATGATCGTGGCCATCGTGGCAATGGCGGGCGTTGCGGGGTGTACGGACATGACCCCGCGGCAACAGGGAACGATGAGTGGCGCAGCCATCGGCGCTGCGGGTGGCGCCGGCATCGCGGCCATTTCCGGCGGCAATGCATGGACCGGCGCGGCCATCGGCGGCGTCGCCGGCGGCGTGGCGGGCAACATCAAGGGTGGCCGGCAGTAATTGCGCATCCGTTACGGTACGGCGCGGTGGCAGTGACGAATCGTTCACCTGTTACCCCGCATTCGGATCGAACTCCGTCAGGAAATCCCGCCGGTCGTGGACACGCCCGAGCTTCTGGTGGGCGAATCATCTGGAAAGGTGTTGCCATGTATTACCAGAAAGGAATCTTGTAATGCATTCGATTTTGCGTAGCCTCGCCGCGATATTCACTGCCATGCTCGTGCTGTTCGCGACGCCGCTGCGTGCCGCGGACCCTCCCAAGTTCAACGTCGAGCAGCTCGACCAGATGCTGGCGCCGATCGCACTGTTTCCCGATGCCCTTCTGTCGCAGGTGCTGATGGCAACCACCTATCCGAAGGATGTCGCCGAGGCTGCCGAGTGGGCATTTGCCAACCGCGACCTGAAGGGTGACGATGCCGTCAAGGCGGTTCAGGACAAGCCGTGGGATCCCAGCGTGCAGTCGTTGGTGGCCTTTCCGCAGGTGGTGGCCATGCTCGGCGAAAAGCCCGAATGGGTTCATGACCTCGGCGATGCTTTCCTGGCGCAACCGAAGGACGTCATGGATTCCGTGCAGTTTCTGCGCTCAAAAGCGAAGGACACCGGCAACCTGAGTTCCAATGAGCAGCAGATCGTCACTGTCGAAGCCGCACCCCCGGCACCGCAAACTATCGTCGTCACGGCGCCGCCCCCGCCGGCGCAAATCATCACCATCGCGCCGGCCAATCCGCAGGTTGTCTTCGTGCCCATCTACAACCCGGTCCATGTCTTCGGACCGTGGTGGCACCCGCTGTTTCCTCCCTTCTTCTTCCCGCCGCCAGTACGCTGGGGATTCGGCTGGAACCCCGTCAGCACCGCGATCTGGTGGGGTGTCGGCATCGGCGTGACGAACGCCCTGTGGGGCGGCGTCAACTGGCGCCGTCGCGATGTCAATATCAACGTCAACCGCTGGAACAACATCAACGTCAACCACCGCATCAAGTCCAACAACCGGAACGTGAACTGGAACCACAACCCCGGCAACCGGCGCGGTATCCCCTATCGCGACCTCAATACCCGCAATCGCATGCAGAACAGCAACTTCGGCGAACGTGGCGGCCGCGAGGAATTTCGCGGTCGCGAGGATCAACGGGCGCAGGCACGGGCTGCATTGTCGGATCGCGTCGGCGCCGAGAATCTGGACCGCGATGCGCTGCGCAACATTGACCGCAACCAGATTCCGCAGCGAACTCCGGGAGGCGCAGGCACCTCGGCGCGCGACCGTGCAGCGGCAATCGATCGCAGTCAGGTGCAAGACCGTGCCGCCAACATCGACCGTAGCCAGGCTCGGGACCGCGTCGCCAACGCGGATCGCAGCCAGGTTCAGGACCGTGCGGGCAATGTTGATCGTAGTCAGGCTCGGGACCGCGTCGCCAACGTCGATCGCAGTCAAGTGCAGGACCGCGCAGCCAACATCGACCGTAGCCGGGCCCAGGATCGCGCGAGCAACATAGACCGTAGCCAGGTGCAGGATCGGGCAGCGAATGTTGATCGCAGTCAGGCCCGTGACCGTGCGAGCAACATTGACCGCAGCCAGGCGCAGAACCGTGCCGCCAACATTGACCGCAGTCAGGCCCAGAACCGTGCCGCCAACGTCAACCGCCGGCCAGCGCCGAGCCGCAACGAAAGCGCCGCGCGAACCAATCGCGACAATGCGCTGCGCGGCGCGAACGACGGCCGGCAGACCCGGCAGCAGATCGATCGCGGCAACGCCAGCCGGGCCGCCCAGCAACGCACCCCGAACCAGCGACAGGGCAATGTTTCGCGCCCGGCGGGTGGTGGTGGTGGCGCGCCGCCGCCCAGCGGCAACGCAATCGTTAATCATGGGGCCGACGATGAAAGATCGAATGATGAGCAATCGCTGGTTCAAGAGCGCCGCGGCGCTGCTGTTTACGCTGGCGCTGTCAGTGCCACTTTGTGCCGCCGCCGGCCCGCAAAAAACTTTTGCGACGCCGGAAATTGCGGTGGAAGCACTGGTCGACAGCCTCGCGCGCAACGACGATGCCGAATTGCGGGCGATCCTGGGCCTCAATTCCGAGCGCCTGATGTCGCTCGATGACCTTTCAGCCGAAGATCGCTTGGCTTTTCTCGCGGCCTGGGCAAAAGGGCATCGCATTCTGCGGGACAGCGACTCGGTGGCGCACCTCGAAGTGAGCAGCGGCTGGACATTGCCGATTCCGGTAGTGCGTAACGCCAGCGGCTGGGTATTCGACACCCGGGCGGGAAAGGAGGAAATGCGTACCCGCCGCATCGGGCGCAACGAATTGGCGGCAATCGAAACCATGTATGCCTACGTGGACGCACAGCAGGAGTATGCCGAGCAGGATCGCAACGGCGACGGCATCCTCGAGTTCGCGCAAAAGATACTGAGTTCGCCGGGCAAGCAGGACGGTCTCTCGTGGCCCACGGCAGCCGACGAACCGGAAAGCCCGGCGGGTCCCTTGCTGGAAACGAAAGACCTGAAGGACGGCTACCACGGCTACCGCTTCAGGATTCTCAAGGCGCAGGGAGCGGCCGCAAAAGGCGGCGCCCGCAGCTATGTCAAACACGGCCGCATGACCGATGGCTACGCGCTGGTTGCCTGGCCCGCCCGCTACAACGAGACCGGCGTGATGACCTTCATCGTCAATCAGGACGGCGTCGTGTACCAGAAATACCTGGGCCCCAATACAGCCGCCATTGCAAGCGCGATGACCCGTTTTGACCCCGACCCTTCGTGGACAGCGCTTCCCGCACGCTGAGGCAGGCCTGCGACAGGAATCCAGCCGTTCTGACCGCCCGCCGGGGGCGCGTCATTTTTGGGCGTTTTCGCGGGTTGACCGCGCCCCTGGCAAAACCGGGAGAGAGACCTGCCCCGGATTGCTCATAGTTCACCATTCCGCGAAAGAAGTATCGCGATTGGACGTGTCCCCGGGAATTCGGCGAAGACCAGCACCATGCACGCGGTGATAGGGACCGCCAGGAAGGCGCCCGGGATACCCCAGAGGGCCGACCAAACGGCCAGACTCACGAGAATGACGAAGGGGCTGAGATTAAGAGAATTGCCCATCAGGTAAGGGTCGAGAAAGAACCCGATCACGAACTGCGCCGCCGATAAAGACAC